>NZ_CP047159.1:682533-1365067 GCF_019551475.1 Prevotella sp. Rep29 | reverse complement strand
AAGTTCAACTTTTGGAAAGCTCTACTTAATGTATTGAAATTCAGGAGTTTACAAAACGCGCCTTAATACCCTACCCTCTGCATAAATATACAAAAGCTGCAAGTCGCTGAACGAGTGAGATGAGAGATGTCGCATCAAACTTTCACCTATTCTTATCTTATATGAACCTACGTTATATAGGAATTTCTGCTTAAATGTCGAAAAAAAATTGTATCTTTGCATCGGGTAACAGAGATTGATTTATATGGAAACGAAGGAAATGACGAAAACAGCATTCATTCATCGCCTGATAATGTTGGTTACGGCTCTGGTTATCATCTCGTGCAGCAGTGACGAGACACAGGCGCAGACCCCAAACGATGAGACTATGACACAAAAAATGTATATTACAATCGGCGGCAAGACGGCGTCAGTGACGCTTGCCGACAACAGTGCCACGCAAGCACTTGTGGAAAAACTTCAGCAAGCTCCTGTCACGGTGACGCTCAATTCGAGCGGTGGCTTTGAAATCTGGGGTCCCCTGGGGTTCTCGTTGCCAACGAGCAACGAACGGATAAATGCCCAGCCAGGTGATGTCATCCTTTACAGCGGCGATAACATCTGTATCTTCTATGGCACAAACTCATGGACTTATACTCGCTTAGGAAAGATTGACAATCTGACAGCAAGCGAACTGACGACATTCCTCAAAGCAGGCGAGAACAACATCAGCGTCACCTTGTCGTTGAGTAGAACAACGTGAGTGCCGACAAACTTTCCTCAAATGCCTATACCCTGCAAGGCACATTGGCACAGGCGAGACAGAAAGGAATTATCATTCAAAACGGAAAGAAAATAATAAGATGAAGAAAGTATTATTTGCAGCATTGCTTACCGCCGGAATACTGACGGCTTGCACAGAAAAAGCAACAAACAAAAAAGAAAATGACAGTATGGCAAAGATTGAGTTAACACAGGAGTGGGACAAGGTGTTCCCGCTGAGTGAGAAAGTGAAGCACCAGAAGGTGACCTTTGAAACACAGTATGGTCTGACGTTGGCAGCTGACCTCTACACACCTAAAGACGGACAAGGAAAGATGGCGGCAATTGCCGTCAGCGGTCCGTTTGGAGCCACCAAGGAACAGTCGAGCGGACTCTATGCCATGCGGATGGCAGAGCGCGGATTTGTGGCGCTGGCTTTCGACCCTTCCTACACCGGAGAGAGCAGCGGAGAGCCCCGGCGTACAGCCTCGCCCGACATCAACACCGAAGACTTCATGGCAGCTGTTGACTTCCTCTCGAAGCAGGAGAACGTGGATGCCGGAAAGATAGGCATCATCGGTATCTGTGGCTGGGGAGGCATCGCCCTCAATGCCGCCGCTGCCGACACACGCATCAAGGCTACCGTAGCCAGCACGATGTACGACATGACTCGCGTCAGTGGCAATGGCTATTACGATGCTGACGACAAGGAGGATGCCCGCCATGCAGCCCGCGAGGCAATCGCCAAGCAGCGACTGGATGACCCGGCGGCGATGGCTGGCGGTGTGGTGAATCCGCTGCCAGAGGATGCACCTCAGTTTGTGAAAGATTACTACGACTACTACATCACACCGCGTGGCTACCATAAGCGTAGCGGCAACTCAAATGATGGCTGGCGCGTGATAGGAACACAGGCATACGCAAATGCCCGTTTCCTCTATTATATCAATGAGATTCGCTCTGCCGTCCTCGTGATGCATGGAGAGAAGGCTCACTCACGCTACTTCGGCGAAGCTGCCTATCACTATATGGTGGATGGCAAGGCTGAGGGATATCATTTCGTGACCAAACCTAATCCCAACCCCGAGAACAAACAACTGATTATCATACCCGGTGCCTCACATTGCGATCTCTACGATGGTGGCTGGACAAAAGCTGAAGGTAAAGGGGAGTCGAAAAACCTCATCCCTTGGGACAAACTGGCAGAGTTCTTCAATAAGAATCTGAAATAATTCCTTTATTCAAAAAAATCGGTCATTAGACTTTCGCTGGAGTCTAATGACCGATTTTGCTTAGAAATGCAATTTCAGATCTACACCGAACTGAATTGGATTTCCTCTTTGCGCAAAGCTATAGGCAGTTCCCGATATCGCGCTTTGAACAACGAATGTGCTATACTTGTTGTCAGTGAGATTCTTGACCCATGCCGACAGGACGATATTCCCAAAGTCAGCATCGGCATGCGCACCGAGAACCGCATAGAACGGTTGCGACAAGTCGTTGATTTCGTTCCAGTAAATCTTTCCCTGCGCATAGACATTGGCACCCAGCGTAAGTGATTTCAGGGCTCCGCTCAGGAAATCAAAGCGATAGTCTGCATTGGCGCTGAACGTGTGTTCAGGAACGTATGGCACCCGCTTGTCCTTGTAGTCCACAACCTCTTTCGTGAAAGATACTCCTTCTATAGTGTCTGTGTATTCCTTAAAGACCGCGTGAGTGTATGCGTAGTTCATTCCCCACGACAGATGATTGTCGAAGGCTTTGCCGCGCAATGCAAGTTCAACACCGCAGGAATAGCTCTTTCCTGCGTTTACCATCATGCGGCCATAGCCATAATTGTCTGCCATGACAGACAACTGCTGGTTGCGTATCTGCACATAGAATCCTGAGAAATCAAGTTTTACGGCATCTCCGAAAAGATTCAGATGGGTACCGAACTCATAGTTCCAACTGACTTCCGGTTTGTAGGATATCGTCTTTGCGATACGCTCATAGTCTTCGTCTGTATGGGGAACGTCGTAATCTCCGCTCATCGCATTCCGTGAGTTGGCGTTCAGCTCCGTTTGGAGAATGTCCGAGAACATCTGCATGTTGAAACCGCCGGCACGATAGCCTTTGCTCACAAGGGCATAAATATTGTTGCCGTTGTTAAAACGATAGGTCAACCCCATTTTCGGAAGTAACTGATTGTAGTGTTCTTTTTCCGTGTTCTTCAAGACGGATGTCAGTATGTATGTTGCTTCCGTTCCCATCACGTTTGCAGTCATGGCCATGCGGGCTTCCGTATCATAATCGATTTTCGTCTGCATGTAGTCATAGCGCAAACCGAGCGTGGCAATCAGGTTGGGTGTAATCTCAATATTTGATTCATGAAAAAGTCCCAAGTTGAACTGCGGTGTGCGGAATATTCCCGGCACTTCCATCTTCACGTCCATCGTTATGCCGCCACGTTGGGCAATAAATGCCGCCGCTGCTTCCCTCGCCTGCTCGGGCGTCATACCCTGAGCGATGAATCTTCCCATGAAAGAGCCAATCATAGCGTTGTACATCGCAGAATGAATACCTTTTCCGATAGGACCGGTAATGCCGTCTCCGAAATATATTGGCGCTTCAGTCTTCAGCCACTGGTAAGACCCGTATGCGCCTGCCGTCCAATGCCAAATGCCCGAGCTGTTGTTCTTGAACACAAATTCCTGTGTCAGTGCGTTCTGAAGCTGGCGCTGTGACAGGTGCATATAGTCTTCAGGCAAATAGTCCTGGTCCATCAGCATGTAGTCTCTGAGCAGTTGATAACTGGTCGTGGAATAAAAGTCAAATCCGCGTCCAGCCACTTTCATGTTGAGTGCGTTGTGGAAAATGTTGCGGCGATAGTTGTTCTGATAGGTTGTCGAAGGACTCTCAATTGTTCCGTTAGCGTCCATCACTCCGTATGGGAACGCATTCTGGCGAACATATTGGTAGTCTGCCAGATAGTCCATCCGGAAAACGTCGGACGGCTGATACACCATACGCAGCCTTCCGCCTGCTTCGTTGAAACAATCCGCTCGCTCGCCTGTTTGTTGATTGCGGAAGAATCCGTTCTGACCATTATAGAAACCTGCCAACGAGAAAGCCAACCGCTCGTTCACCTTATTATAATGTGCTACCTCTGCATTGCGATAGAAATGGGAGCCCAGCCCTAACCGCACATCGGTTCCCTGATAGGTCATAGGATTCTTGGTATAGATACGCACCAATCCACCCTCTGTGTTCTGTCCGTACAATGTTCCTTGCGGACCTCGCAGGACATCGACGCGCTCAATGTCATACAAATGGAAATTGAAGGCGCTTTTACTGATTATTGGCACGCCATCTACGTAAATACCGACCGCAGGATTGTTGACGCGCGAGCCTATGCCACGAATATACATCGAAGATGTGAGGCGCGAGCCGTAATTAGGCATAGCGAAAGAAGGAACATAGGATGAAAGTTCGCGTAGGTCGCCGATGCTCAGGCTGTTAAGTTGCTCTTCATCATACATTGACGAACTTAACGGTTGCATTCGCATGCGGTAACTTTCTTTCGGCTGTGATATCACAGTGACCTCGTCCAGGTCGAACACGCGTGATGTGTCAGGAAGAATCGGACGCGCGCCCTCATCATCCACGCCAAAAGCTGACAGCGTCATGACAACAGCTGACACTAAGAGTAATGATCGTCTATTCATAATAAATATAATAATGTGTAATCGTCTGCAAATGTAAGCAGAATCATCAGAATCCGCCATCCTCATTTCTTAGGATTTTTCGAATCCAGATGTTGACAGACGGTCTCAGTCGTCAAAAAGAACCGCCTCACTCAATGGTTTGGCGTTCTTGTCCTTCTCGCTCAAAATCAGTTGATCTTCGTCTATCGGCCATTCAATGCCAATCGCCGAATCATTCCATTTCACTGACGCCTCATGTTGGGGAGCATACACATTATCTACTTTATAGGTGAAAATGGCTTCGTCGCTCAATACGAGGAAACCATGCGCAAAGCCTCGCGGAATAAAGAATTGAAGTTTGTTGTCTTCACTCAACTCAACCATCTCATACTGACCGAAAGTTGGTGAGTTTCGGCGAAGATCTACCGCAACATCAAGCACGCGCCCCTTGATGACACGCACCAATTTTGCCTGAGCAAACTCGCCTTTCTGGTAGTGAAGCCCTCGCAAAACACCTTTTGAAGACTTCGACTCGTTTTCTTGAATAAAGTCAATCGAGCAAACATTTTCTTCAAACTCCTGTTGTTTGAAGGACTCCATGAAATAACCGCGATTATCTGTAAAGACCTTTGGCTCAATTACATAAACGCCTTTTATTTTAGTTTCTCTATAATCCATACGTACGTTTTATTAAGATTTTCTGCAAAAGTAATGATAAAAACGGAACTGAACAAATAAAAAAGAAGGGGATTACGAGGGAATTCACACTTTTTCAACATTTCTTCTCATTTTTTGTTGGAAGAGATTTGTGGATTAAGAAAAAAATCGTAATTTTGCAAACATGAAAGATTTAGCAAAACATATTGAAGTATTACTGCTTGAAAATGATTGCGTCATAGTTCCTGAGTTGGGGGGCTTTGTCGCTCACTATGTATCTGCTAAATACGACGAGCGCGACGGTTTGTTTTTGCCACCAATGCGAACGATAGGATTCAACCCGCAACTGACCATCAACGATTCTCTTTTGGCACAATCCTATGCGAAGGTTTATAATATCAGCATGACTGAGGCGACAGAGCGCATTGAGAAAACCGTGCAATGTATCAAGAGTCAGTTGAATAATGAGGGCAGATATGAGATTCACCACGTCGGACTTCTTTCAGTCAACGCCGATGGAAAGATGGAGTTTGCGCCCAATGATGCGGGAATCCTCTCCCCTTGCCTATATGCTTTGGACAGCTTCAGAATGAGCCCTGTTGCTCCGGATAAGAAGGAAGAACAAAATCTGACCGAAGATATGGGTGATGAAAAAGTTGTGGCAAAAACCATTACGATAAAACTCAGCACGCTGAGAAAAGCGGCAGTGGCTGCCGTGGCATTATTGGCACTCATCTTATTCCTCAACCCGATAGATACTACTAAACAGGAAGTCTTGATGTCAGGAGGCATCCAGAACATGATGCCCAAGAACATAACAACGGGCGAGCCAAAACTCGTATCTTCCAAGACCGTTGCCACGGTAAGTCACACTCAAGCTCAGCAGCAGGTTGTTGCCAAGAGCGAAGAACCTGCCTATTGTATTGTTCTTGCCAGTGGAACCCAACGGAAAAATGCGGAATATTTTAAGGACCACATGCACAAGAATGGTTTTAAGGAAACCCGCCTTCTGCAAGACAAAAAAGACTTGAAGGTGGTTTACGGCAGTTATAAAACCGACAGTGATGCCTATGCGGCATTGAAACAGCTTCGTTCCGACAAGAACTTCAAGCAGGCGTGGGTCATGAAGGTTAGCGATTAAATCATTTTTCTTTTTTTTGAAATAATTGCCACATGAAAAGAGTAAGATGTCCGAAATGCGATTATTTCATTACGTTTGATGAACAGAAATACACTTCTGGGCAGTCGCTCATATTCCAATGTCCGCAATGCAACAAGCAGTTTGGGATAAGAATCGGAGCGTCTAAACTCCACAACCTGAGAAAAGAAGAGCAACAGACTATCGATCAGTCAGAAAATACCTACGGACATCTGGTTGTCATCGAAAATGTGTTCCATTACAAGCAGCTCATACCATTGCGACTGGGTGAGAATGTGATTGGCAGATATATGAAGGGAAGTAAAATCAACACCCCCATTGAGACTGTTGACCCAAGCATTGACATGACCCATTGCGTCATCACCGTTGAAAAGCAGAAAGATGGAAGTCTGAAATATATTTTAAGGGACGGACCGAGCAATACGGGTACGTTTGTAGATAATCAGATTCTTGGTGACAGAGAACGCCGCATCATCTCCGATGGCACCTTATTTACTATCGGGGCTACAAGCATCATACTTCATAGCCCCGACAGCAAAGACGAATAGCATTATGCCGCATCCGGCGCAATGCTACAAAACAGTTTTTCTTATTTCGCAGATTTCTTTTTCAATTCCACCTTCGGAATGCGTATTTTCTGTCCTTCCGAAACGGTTGATACGCCATCGTTTAGCGCCTTGACATAGGCTTCTGCACCAGGACCGAGGTTAGCATCCGAGATAGCTTTCAGGGTTTGTCCGGCGCGTGCGGTAACAACCCTCTCTACTCCCACAATTCGATAGGCGCCATAAGCAACTTTCTCGTTGGCACGTTCCAATTCTTCGCTTGTAACCTGCGACATGTCATCAGAAACCTTTGCTTTTTGCGTTTCTTCTTTTGCTTCTGTCTGATTGGTTGTTGTTTGTCCTTCTTTCAATGAATCCGGTGTTTCCTCCACGACCGTTTTCGCTTTTGGAGTCTCCGTTAAGGTGGAAGTACCGGCTTTCTGACCTACGGCATATCCCAATGCAAAAGCTGCCGCTGCTATCAATAGGGCTGACAGCAATAGTTTTGTCCAACTAATCTTTTTCATATCCTCTTCGTTTTCTTCTGTATCTAATTCATTTTCTGTCTGTTCTTCTTCTGTAACCTGCGGAAGCGGTTCACTCTCTTCTTGACGTGTTTCAGCGAGCGCCTCCTCTTGAGAATCAGCCTCCTCTGTCACGGTTTCTGTTACACTCTCCGTCTCTGTTACGTTCTCGGTTTCCGTTACATCCTCTTCCGTTGTTACGTCAACATCGTCCGGCTCGTTTTCAGCCACAGGAACCTCATTCTCATTCTCGCTCTCAGGTTGAGCTGCCGGTTCGTTTTCTGAAAGCCCGACTAATGCAACGGCTTGCGGAGCTTCGTGCGTTTCTACGTCTATGATTGCCTCGCCCGTTTCCTCAACATTCTGCGTGTCTTCCACGTCAACGCTTGTTTCGATGTCCTCAAACTCTACGCCGTCGTTCACGGGCACGGTCTCGAACTGAGAGAAAGGTTTATTGACCAAGTCGCGCATGGATGTGTCTGGGAGGAAGGAGATTTTGTCGTGTCCTTCTATCACGACCGGCTCTCCGCTGTTCACATTGATGCTTGCACGCTCTTTGACCGTAGTCACCTTGAACGTTCCAAGTCCCTTGATTTTCACGACCTTTTCTTGATGAAGTCCGTCGAGCAGCACATCAACCAGCGCATCCAGGAACGTCGTCACTTCCTCTTCAGACTTATTGTGGCGCTCAGCAACAATCTTTGCCAAATCCTGAATCTTAATCATTCTTCTTCCCTCCTTTCTTCAGCTTCTCTTTGATAGCAGCAATAGGTTTGAAGCCCAATACGAGTTTTGGGGGAACCAACAGGCGCTGATGTGTTGTCGGATTTACGATGATGCGCTCAAGTCGTTTCTTCACCTCAAAGGTGCCGAGGTTGTTGATTACAACAGACTCTCCTTCCTGGAAGCTGTCTCCCATCGCACTGACAAACGACGACACCATCCGCTGTGTTTCCGCATTGGTGTAGCCGGTGCGACGAGCTAATTCTTGAATAAAATTCTTGTTGTTCATCATATTGCTTTACCATATAAATCAAACTCATCTGAAGCGGTGATTTGAACCTGGCAGAATGCTCCTATGTCGAGCGTCTTGTCTCCTGCAGGAATCAACACTTCGGGATCTACTTCCGGCGAACTGCTTTCCGTGCGTCCTACGTAGAAGTCGCCTTCTTTTCTATCGACCATTACCCGCACTGTCTTTCCGACCTCTTTGGCAGCCAGCTGCTCACTGATTTCCTGCTGAACAGCCATCAGGCGGTCGAGTCGTGACTGCTTCACATCGTCGGGCACGTCGTCCGCGTAATGCAGGGCTGCATACGTTCCGTCTTCCTCAGAGTAGGCAAATGCTCCCATCCGCTCAAAGCGTGCCCACTTCACGAACTCAACCAGTTCTTCAAAATCGTCATCCGTCTCGCCAGGGAATCCCACCATGAGTGTGGTGCGGAGTGTAATGCCGGGAACAGTTTTTCTTAAGTTTTCAATGAATTGATATGTTTCTGATTTACTGAAGTTTCTGCGCATTCGTTGAAGAATGTTGTCAGATATGTGCTGCAACGCGATGTCCAGATATTTGCAGACGTTCGGTTTGTTCTTGATTACCTCCAGCAGGTCTTTGGGGAATTGCGTCGGATAGGCATAATGCAGACGTATCCATTCCACACCCTCGATGTCTGCCATGCGCGAAATGAGCTCGGCGATGTGTCGCTTGCCGTCGATGTCAATGCCGTAATACGTCAGTTCCTGCGCAATCACCTGAAACTCCTTCACGCCTTCCGACACGAGCCATCGCACCTCACTCAGGATTTCTTCCATTGGGCGGCTCACATGGTTGCCGGTAATCAGCGGGATGGCACAATAGGCACAGTGGCGGTCGCACCCCTCTGCTATTTTCAGGTAGGCATAGTGCGGAGGAGTCGTCAGGTGGCGCTGGCCCGCACAGGCAGCCACTTCCGCCTTTCCCAAGTCTGTCAGCAGTTGTTTGTAGTCGAACTTGCCATAATACTTATCGACTTGTGGAATTTCTTTCTGCAACTCTTCGCGATAGCGTTGCGAAAGGCATCCCATTACATAGAGCCGTGCGATTCGTCCTTCCTCCTTAGCCTGTGCCAGCTCGAGAATGGTGTTGATGCTCTCCTCCTTTGCATCGGAGATGAATCCACAGGTGTTCACCACAACAATCTCCCCTTGCGGCTGACTGCTGTCGTGGGTGCATGTATATCCGTTGGCTTCGAGCTGTTTCATAATCAGTTCGCTGTCAACGAGGTTTTTCGAACACCCCAGGCTGATGATGTCTATCTGGTTGCGTATCAAGGCTTAATGGTCGAAAAGAGAGTCCACGAATCGGCGTTTGTTGAAGAGCTGCAGGTCTTCCATCCCCTCGCCCAGCCCGATGTATTTCACGGGCACTTTCAGCTGGTCGCTGATGCCGATGACGACACCGCCTTTTGCCGTGCCGTCGAGCTTGGTGATGGCGAGACTTGTTATCTGTGTGACGGCAGCAAACTGCCGTGCCTGTTCAAAAGCGTTCTGTCCCGTACTTCCGTCCAGCACGAGCATCACCTCGTCGGGCGCATCGGGCAGCACTTTCTTCATGACATCCTTGATTTTCTTCAATTCATTCATGAGTCCCACTTTGTTATGCAGACGTCCGGCAGTATCGATGATGACGACATCCGCTCCGTTGGCTTTTGCCGAACTCAGTGTGTCGAATGCCACCGATGCCGGGTCGGAGCCCATCTGCTGCTTGATGACGGGCACTCCTACCCGCTCGCCCCAGATGCTCAGTTGCTCAATGGCTGCTGCGCGGAACGTGTCGGCAGCTCCGAGATACACTTTCTTTCCTGCGTTCTTGAACTGGTATGCCAGTTTGCCGATGGTGGTGGTCTTGCCCACGCCGTTGACACCGACTATCAGGATGACATACGGACGGTGGTCGGTTGGCAAGTCCCAGTCCTCGTTGTCTTCCGTATTGTTCTCGGAGAGCAGCGTGGCAATCTCGTCGCGCAGGATGCCGTTCAGCTCTGAAGTGGAAACATATTTATCGCGCGCTACACGCTCCTCTATGCGCCGGATGATTTTCACGGTCGTATCCACACCGACATCCGATGTGATAAGCACCTCCTCCAGGTCGTCCAGCACCTCGTCGTCCACCTTGGATTTACCGGCGACGGCGCGTGTCAGCTTGTCGAATACACTTTGTTTGGTTTTTTCCAAACCTTTGTCGAGTGTCTCTTGCTTCTTTTTATTGAATAAACCAAATAATCCCATAACGCTTTTATACTTTTTGTCAAGGCGTCTCCTGCCCCGATTTTTTCTTTGCAAAGATAGCAAAAAAAATGATAAGGGCGACTAAATAGCAGAAATTATTTGCCCGAATCACACCTTGGAATAATTAAGAATTAAAAATTAAGAGTTAAGAATTATGATTAGAGATTGTTTATCGTAATTATATTTATCATTTTTCATTTGTCATTTATCGAAGCGTTTTCGCAAGCGTATAAACATACGGAAAAGGGCGTATAAATATGCAGTTGAACTTTCACTTTCCAAAAGTGCCACTTTTAGCTTGCAAAAGTTCCCCTTTCAGCTCCTGAAAGTGCCACTTTTGGAGTGCGAAAGTGCCACTTTTGGAAAGCCAATTCTAACGCATTGAAATTCAATAGTTTACAAGACCTGCTAAAGACAGCCTGCTATTGCATAAATATACAATCCGAGAATGTGGGTGTAGGCTGTTATCGTTCATACAACTCGATGGGCAGTCCGTCGGGATCTTGCAGGAAGAGGAATCGCTTGCCGGTGAATTCGTCGGTCCTCACCTCTTCGTGGGCAATACCCAGTCGGTTAAGTTCGCGCACCTCCCCTTCCAGGTTTTCCACCTCAAAGGCAAGGTGGCGAAGTCCGGTTGCTTCGGGGTGAGTTGCTCGCCGAGGCGACGACGGGAAGGAGAATAATTCTATCACATACTCATCGCCCAGGGCAAGGTCGGTCTTGTACGACTGACGCTCCTTCCGATAGTGTTCTGCGAGGATGCGGAAACCGAGCACTTGGGTATAGAAGTCGAGACTTCGCTGGTAGTCAGAGCAGATGACTGCGATATGGTGTACCTTGTTCAGATGTAACATGTCATTGTGTTTATAGTGGGTCTTGTTCTACGAGTTCCAGCCTTCTCACCGCCGTCTTGTGGATAGCCACGCCATCGCGTATGTCATAATCATCATCTAGGGCAAGAATCAGTTTCTCAATCGTCTCCTGGAGACACTTAATCTGATTCCACGGCAGTTCGCCATTCAACGGGAATGCCGTCGGTTGCGTGATATATTTGTCCGTCATGCGGTTAGGTGTCCTTGTTGTTCATATTTAGTGCCTTGTGTGGCTTATTTGTCAACCTCTCTGATGACCTTTGCCGGTATGCCGCCGACGACCGTATTCTTTCCGCAGTCGGTATGGAACGGTGGAAACAGTCCCACGCTCTTCGGCACCTCACGCCCCCAGAGTTCTTCCAACAAACCGTGAAGCTCCTCAGGCGTATGATACTTGCCGTTGATTTCAGCCGTGATGCGCAGCGCTTCCTGCGACAGCTGATGAAACATCAGGTGGACATCCGAGTCGCCGATGACGGGCTTGCCCGATGCCATGTACTCCCTAAACTCTTGTATCGTCATCTTCTTTTATTCTTTTGATTCGTTGTGTCTTACCAGTTCGATGGCTTCCTTTCCCGTCAGATGCTCGATGTCGAAACGGAGCATCTGCATGCGCGACAGACCTTTTTCCAGTTCTTTCTGCAAGCTTTCATCATCGCCGGGATTATACCGATTGCCAAGCATGCGGGCTGTTTTCAACTTCTCCTGCTCGTCGTCAATGATGTGAATCCGTCCGAAAGCAATCACGCTGCGGAAATACGTCGTGTACTCCTTCGGTTGCACGGCATCTTGGGCTACCACGCAAAACGAAGCCTTGTCGCATGCCCTGATGGCATCGACCTTATGCCCTGCCAGTGCGCTATGAAAATAGATACACCCGTCGGCATAGACATAACTGAGTGGCACGGTGTATGGATAGCCGTTGTCTCCCAACAGTCCCAACGTTCCCGAAGTGCCGTTCCGCAGTATGGCGATACTCTCCTCGTCTGAAAGTTGCTGTCGCCGCCGTCTCATTTCCCTGAAATTCATAGTCCTTCCGTTATATATATAATAATGTACGCGTTGTGAAAATGTTTAAAGCCCAAGATGATGTTCATTTTGCATGAACCTTTCTGCTTCCAGAATCTTCTGCAAAGATACGACTTTATTCTTATCTGTGCAAGTATTGTCTTTTGTACTTGTCAGTGCAAAGAATTGTTACCACTTTTTGCGGATTACAAAAAATATTCATATCTTTGTAGCGTGCTTTTCAAAGCATGGAATTTTGCTCAATCACTTCTCGAACTACCACCTCGAAAAAAAGAAAGAGCAGTATTAAGCACCTATAAGAATCGTGCACAATTTATTTGTGCAGGCTTCCCATAAGGTGTTTAGGCTGTGGTAGGCCTGAGAAGTGTATGGCGACAGTCTGCACTTTTTCTGTTTATATAGGTTAGTGCGGATATTCTCAAACGGAATAGAATATTAATTTATTAACTTTATAAACATGAAAAAGAAAATAATTACCTTATTGGTTGCCCTGATGGCAACAGTAGCGAGTGTTCATGCACAGCAAATTTCTGTAGTAGCACCGAATGGTGCAACAACCCTTTATCGCACGCTCCCAGATGCCATTAAGGGTGCAACGGCTGGAAGTGTGGTCTATCTTCCGGGAGGAGGTTTCTCCATTCCCGACAGCGTGAAAATCACTAAGAAACTCACTATCATCGGCATTGGACATAAGGCTAAGAACGACAATGTGGATGGAAATACCATAATTAATGGTAACCTTTGGTTTAACGAAGGAAGTAGTGGTAGCGCTGTGATGGGATGTTATCTCACTGGACGAGTGATAATTGGAGAAAATGGAATCGTTGATAATGTTTTGGTAAAATTATGTTTTCTTAATGGTGTTGATGTTAGGAATAGTAATTGTGTCGAAACTGTTGTGAACCAAAATTATGTTGTTGATCAGTTGCGAATGGGCAATAGTGATGTCATTATAAAAAATAATATTGTGAGATTTACAAATACAGGATATGGACCATGTATAGTAGATGTAGGCTCTGGCGTAATCCAACATAATATGCTTTTACATGGCACCCATTCTCTTATTAACGTTAATGCGACAGTCACAAACAATGTTATTACGGCGTCGGACGGTTTGAGCAATTGGAGCAGCACTATAATCTCTTCTGGAAATATGGGCACTATAGCACTCGGAGAAGATGCAATAGTTATTCAGCCAGAAAAAGGTTGGGATGATGTTTTTGTGAATTATAACGGAGGAGCCGTCTCTACCGCATCTAATTTCCATTTCAAAGACGAATACAAGGAATATGAAAACCAAGTCGGCATCTATGCCGGTGATGGCTTTAGCGATGGTGCATTACCTCCTGTGCCTTATATCGTTGCGAAAAAAATAGATGACAAGACCGACGCTGCAGGCAAGTTGAATATCAAAGTGCGTGTGAAAGCCAGCGAGTAATCTTTCAGAATACACATTATTAATATATTAGGAACAAAAACTATGAGTAGGAAATATTTATATGGTCTATTGCTCGGGTTGCTGTTTCTGCTTCCTCCGACGTTGTTCGCACAGTCGCTGAGCCGATATGAATACTGGTTCGACGACGATTTCGCCAATCGGAAGACAGGAAGCCTGAGCGGTAAAGTTGCCACGATAGACACCAGTATCGAAACGGAATCGTTGGAACTGGGGATGCACAGGCTGAACCTGCGCGTGCTACAGTCCGACGGAAAATATTCTGCTGTCACCATGTCGCATTTCATAAAACTTTTCTCCGGCGAAGCCAAATGGCTGGAATACTGGTTTGACGGCAACATTCAGAACAGTAAACGAATTGCCGGGACAAAGGCATCTACTGGCAACGACTATGTTTTTGTGAGTGAGCTGGATATTGACAGCCTGTCGCCCGGGCATCACCGTCTGTATTATCGCGCCGTAAGCGACGACGGACAACTGAGCTCTGCAGTCTTGAGCGAAGCTGTGATAGTGAAGTCACAATACAACATCGCCCCTGAAAATGTGAAGATGAAAGCATTTACGATAGCCGTAGATAACGAGGAGCCACTAACTATCCAAGTGAACAAGGAAGACGAAGTGATTCTGAATCCTTACACATTGAATCTGCGTGACCTGAAAGCTGGTAACCATACTTTGAAAGCACACTTTTGGAATACAGCCAATGCTGGTGTAGCACTGGAGCAAGCGTTCACAGTCAGCCCATCAACAACACCTTCTATCACCCTCTCTGCTCAGGAAAACGATGGTCAAGTGAGATTGAAATTCAACTCCATCCCTAATGATGTGAATTGGAAAATAGCGAGGACAGATGCAAATGGTGTTAATGTCAAAATTGACGGAAAAGAGCAAAGTTGCTATCCTTCAGAGATTACCTCTATAGACAACCCACCGGCAGGTTCGTACACATATAAAGCACGTGGTTACTATATAGATGCCAATGGTGAAAGAAAGTCTGTAACTTCTAATGAAGTAAAAGTCAACGTGGCAACTTCCAAGAATGGTCCGTTTGGAAAAATCTGTGGCGACATACGCGTTGGTGGAAATCCTCTTTGGGGAGAAAGGTGGATTGTAATATTCTCAGATGGAGACACCCTCAAATCTGACGGTTATGGCTTATACTATCGTGATAAGATACCCGTAGGTACAGTTTTGGAAATTAGAGCTCAAGCACGAGACTATCACTGTGATCCTGTTACCGTGACTATCAAAGAGGGAACAAACACAGTGCGACACAGAGGCATTTTCGATAAAGAACTGGTAAAATCGCGTTATACCAATGATTTAGTATTCGACTCACATGTGGAGTTTGAACCAAGGTCACATATGAAGTTTAAGGTAAGAAACCGAACTCGTCTGCCATGGAGAGGAAAGCTACGCATCGTTACCGGTAGAAAAGATTATGTGGACAATCCTCCACAAAACCCACTTGAACAGACGAATTGGACGCAAGGGGCTCAACAACTGGCTGGTAGCGTGGCACCGTTTGCAATCAATGATTACCTTCAATACGATTATTCTGAGGAAATTCATCTATTGGCAGACGAATCAAAAGAAGTGTATATTAAGCACAATATTCCCCTGACCTCTCCACCGACGGTTAAAGATGAACTTTACTACTTCTTTGTAGAAAGCCAAGATGAGTATGGTACCAAGCTGGTAGCTACCAATGATGACTATAACATTAAGGAAAATCCTTTGGTTCAATTGGTTAATAATGGACAATATGATGCCGAAAAACAAGGCGAAGAAGATGTGGAGACATGTATTGCGATGATCATGGGATTATGTAGCACAGTCAAAGAGTTTGACGGCAGACTGGGCGACATGTCCAGATGTATGGAAGAGTTGCAAGAGTCACTGGGCGATGCTCTGACATACGATGACTTGGCAGGAGTGATACAACGCAGCGGTAGTTATGTTTATATACGAGATAGGGTACCGTCTTGGCGATTTATGAGAAATCTTTATGGAGAAGACCGCCGTTATCTTGGCATGGTTAATTCCGTACGTGACAACATCTCAAAAGAAGTCCGTGCTTGTAAAAACACCCTGACTTATCTCAAGAAAGTCCAGGAATGTATCGACATGGTAAAATCATATAATCAGTGGGCGGACATGACTGAATTGGAACGCACAGGAGCAATAGCAGAGAAAATTATCAACTTGTATGAAAATCAATTAAATCAATTCCCGTTTGCTAAGATACTTAAAATGTACCTTGATGTAACAAGGACCACCATCCATAACATCAACAACCTGGCTGAAAAATGGTACGCAAACCATGATTACGATACGTTCTTCAATGGACGTGGCGAAATCTATGCGGGAAGCGACTTTAAATTTGACATTAAGGTAAAAAAGAAGACATGGATAACAACCTATTTTTCTGCAGAAGATATAAAAGAACGTATCTCGTCTGTAGAAATTAATTGTATTGGACACATTACTGGTAATGCACCTTTAAAATGTACAGCAACTTATATACCTGAAGTCGAAAATAAAACGCTGAGGCTGCGACGTACCAAAATAATAGGAGAATCCTCTAATGTCGGTGGTGTAGTGCCTATTGAAGATATGTGGATGACTATCTGGTGGTCTAATGGACGTGTGTCACACGTTCCCATCAGGAACGGTAAAGACATGAAAGGAAATGGAGTGAAGCATGACAAGAACCATTACACAATCACATTCCAATCAGCAACATGTGAGACAGAACACATGGCAGACATTATTTTCTTAGATGATTAATATTATGAAACGGATAATACAAATAATAACATTGTTGCTGATAACAATACCAATATCGGCACAGAACGTAACTTTTTTCTCACCAGAATTTGAGGAAGGAATAAAACGACATCTATGTATAGACGAGAATACTCCCGTGATACAACTGCAAACTGATACAATAACCGATGTGGACCTCTCAGGGTTAGGTATCAAAGATATTCGTGATGTTATTTATCTTCCCAATGTCAGGACATTGGATTTGAGCTTCAATGAAATCAGTGATGTGAGCCCGCTACTGTCATTAGACTCTTTGCACAATGTTGACCTACGTAACAATATGTTGGAAGATGTCAGTGAACTTTCTTTTGCAAGCTCGGATAGCATGATAGTGAATATAGCCTACAACTATATCACGGATTTTAGTCGATTTTATCTTCCTTCAAATTGCAATATTCGCATGATTGGTATGCCTGTTCAGAAATCCAAAGATGTCAGATACATGGACATTTATCTGTTGTATGCAGATGTGGAAAATGGACAAAATGTTATTAATTATCGTGGTTATTCTGACTCTACAGAAAGTGCTTCTTTGAATTGTGCTGGTACGCATGTTAATGCTGTGCTAGATGGAAACCATAACACAGTGAGAATTGCAGAAAACCCGATTGAAACATCACTGGCGATTCTTTCAAACGGAGAATATGGCGATACAACATACGTTATACCGCCCACAACATTGATTGCAGATAGTGGTGATGAAATTGCAATTGACACGAAACTACCAGGGAGTTATCGCATTGGTTACCTTCGTGCTTTACATGGAACGGTGAAAGAGGAAGGGGGAATTCTGCATTATACAGCTCCCTCTCCTATTGTTACAGACACACTCTATATGAGCTATTATGAAGGTAGTCGTATTAGAGGATTTGGACAACTCTATGTCATGTCGCAGGATTTATACAATGACATAAAAACTCTTCAGACGGATTCACTTCTGAAGGTATCGCTTCACAATGGCATACTTAATGTCACATGTACAACAAGTACAGGAAAAGGTATGACTGACGTTAAAGTTTATGACGCTATGGGGCGCATCCTTACAACGCAGACACCTGACAACCAGCAAAGAATTAGCATTCAAGTGCCGAAAACTTCTCACATAGTCATCGTGGAAATTACGTATGCAGGGCAACAATTTGTAAAGAAAGTGATTGCCAAATAACAGAGACTCAATAATAAAAGAAGGGGATGTACTCACGATGGTACATCCCCTTCTTGGATGTTATAGCATTTTATTGAAAATCGTAGTATATTGACATATTCATCTATCGCAAGTTCTCCAGCCGTTCAACACTCGCTTTGATGCGCTGCTGTGCCTTCTCGTCGGTCTCTTGTTGGAGTGCGGCACGCATGTCTTTGAGGAACGTGAGGTAATGGATGTCTGCGATGTATTCAGCGGCAGCAGCCCGCACTGCGGGACTGGCATCGAAGAGCGCACCTTGTATCCAGCGTTTGGCATCCCATGAGTGGTGTTGCTTGAGCCAGTCAAGTGCTTTCAGCTTCTCGTCGTCTGTTCCATAGACCAGCTTCTTGAAGCAGTCGGACTCAACTTTCAGGTCGTCGGTGCTCATCAGGATTTCCCTGTCAGCCAGTGCTGCGTTCTTCACATCAGGGCTTTCGCTGAAGCGTTGATTCTTTACGAGGCGTTGCTGTTCGGCGTCGCTGTCGTCGGTCACGGTCCAACGCACCATCCGTGCTATCATCCACATCTTGCCGGGCGTGGATTCCGGATGGGCTATAACGGAAAACACTTTACCCTTTCCGTAACGATTGCCGATGGCGAAGGGCTTGTTGTTGGTCATATTGGCGGGCGCCCCACCCTCCTCGTGTACGTCGCTGAGCATGGTGGCAAACTCCACATATTTAATGCTGTCGTCTGCAGCAGGCACAAAGACGGGACCTTCGTAATACATACAAAAGAGTGTGTCTTGGTCGGCATACTCTCCGAAGACTTTCTTTCCTTCTTCCGTCAATGAGAAGCCTACCACTCCATGTCCGCGGTTGTCATGCTCAATGTCTATCGCTTGGGCACCGTTGATTGCCATGCAGGAATATTCGGGCGTGTTGGAGAAGAGGTAGGCTCCTGCACAGATGCCGACGGCACCGCCTCCCCGAGCTATGAATTCCTTGATTCGCTGCAGATTTTCCTGCCCGAGGTTCTGATACTGACGTGTTCCCCCTCCGCCTGGAACCACAATGACATCGAGGGAGTCGAGAACGCCAGCCGCAATGTCTGATGTCGTAATATACCTGACACGCATATCGCGGTCGAGCGTGCATGCTGCATAGGCTTCCCAGATGCACGTCTGTGCTCCTCCGTTGCCGTTGAACACACCCACGCGGATTTCTGTCATCTGCCCTCCCTCTGTCTCTTGTTTCTGACTACATGACGAATGCATGGCGAGCATGACTAACATTAATAATAAGGTGGTGGATGAATAGATTTTTCTCATCATACATTTCATTTTTTTGATATCTTCTGCAAAGATACGACTTTTTTTCGTAACTTTGCAAAAATCAAGCTAACATCACTAGACATTTCTATATATGAAGTATTCAGATAACACGATAAGGAGATTGCTTCTGTTGGCAGTGTTGTCCGTGCTGTTGCTGCCGGCTTACGGTCAATATGCAAGTGGCGCATTGAACAGGGCTAAGCGTGTGGTAAGGGAGTTGCACGACCCTCGTTCGGATTATGTCGTGGTTGTAGCTCATCGTGGTGACTGGCGCAACTACCCAGAGAATTCCCTCCCCGCCATTGAATCGGTTATTCGCATGGGTGTCGATGTGGTGGAGTTGGACGTAAAGATGACGAAAGACAGCGTGTTGGTGCTTTGCCATGACCAGACGATTGACCGCACAACTACAGGAAGTGGGTATATACGTGATTACACGTATGAGGAACTGCTCGCTTTCGACCTGAAGCGAGGGCACGGCATTGCCATTCCCGGCATGAAGATTCCCACCTTGCGTCAAGCGCTTGAGGTGTGTAAGGACCGCATTGTGGTGAATGTTGACCATGGGTATGGCTATTACGACGAGGTGCTTGCCATGACGGAGGAATTGGATATGACCGACCAAGTGTTGATTAAAAGTGGTAAGCCACTGAGCGAGGTGCGGAAGAACTTTTCGGAGCATGCACGCAACATGATGTATATGCCTATCATCAGCGTCGGGAGTAGTAACGGGTGGCAGTTGTTTAAGGAATATCTGACTGCACCTCCATTGGCGTTTGAAATCTG
This sequence comes from Prevotella sp. Rep29, assembly GCF_019551475.1. Classification (NCBI taxonomy): domain Bacteria; kingdom Pseudomonadati; phylum Bacteroidota; class Bacteroidia; order Bacteroidales; family Prevotellaceae; genus Prevotella; species Prevotella sp. Rep29. The sequence continues at coordinate 1,345,057 of NZ_CP047159.1, read as the reverse complement.
TTTCGACACGTTGGACGAACGCGTGGAATCGATGGCGTGGGACGTGAATGCTGCTGGCTCGAAACTGTGGGTGAATACCATCTGGGCGTCTCTCTGCGGAGGCTATGACGATGACCGTGCCTTCGATACGGATGCTGCGACAGTATATGGCAGGATTCTTGCACTCGGAACGTCAATCATACAGACTGACCGCCCTGAATTCCTGATTAGGTATCTGGAGAAAGCTGGACGGAGAAAGGAAAAGACAAATAATAATTGATAAGTATATGAGGAGATATTGGAAGTATTTTGGTTTGGTTATTGCCACCTTGCTGTTCGGTAGCGTAGGAACATTGGCTCAGGTAAGTGTGGGAACACGTGTACAGGCGTTGGAGTCGTCAGCATGGAGCGTGTCGGAATGGATTTCGGTTGTGAATGCACCGATAGCCAAAGGTCGTGCCGATCAGGTGAAACGTGCAGCTGACGGTTCAAGTTGGTTTGTACTCTCTTTGAAGAATGAGAAGAAGGTGAAGTCTGCAAAATGGATGACTGCTGGCTTGGGGGTGTATGAATTGTATGTGAATGGGCAGCGTGTCGGTGAAGAAGTGCTCAAGCCCGGATTCACACATCCTGCGAAAACAAAGCGCTCGTTCACATACGACGTTACGGATGCTTTCAACAAGAAGAAAGGCAAGGAGAATATTCTTTCCGCACAAGTGACTCCGGGCTGGTGGGCAGACAAGATTGTCACACCAGGTCACTATGAAGGAACACGCGGAAAGAAATGCGCTTTCCGTGCCGTACTTGAGTTGACGTTCTCGGACGGAACGAAACGACTTTACGGTACCAACTGCGATGACTGGAAGGCTGGCATTGCAGGTCCAGTGAAACACGCCGGCATCTTCGACGGTGAAGAATATGATGCGCGTGAACCATTGGGACACAACTGCATAGAACGCCTTTCAAGACCGGAAATCAACAAAGAATTCAACGGCGAAATCCTTCCGTCTGAGGGCGCTGAAATATATCAGCGTACCGACTTGACGCTGCATCCCGTTAAGGCATATGTCTGGGAAGAGGTGAAAGGAGCAAAGAGTGCTGCGGAGAAGAAGGATGTGGAATATGGAACGGTTGTCATCAAACGCGAATATCAATCGGGAGAACCCATCGTGCTGCATGCCGGCGAGACGTTGGTTGTGGATTTCGGTCAGAACTGTTCTGCCGTTCCGTCTTTCGTGTTCAATGCCAAGGAAGGCACCAAACTGTCATGCCTTCCAGGTGAGATACTGAACGACGGCAACGGTGCGGAGCGCAGGGGAATGGACGGTCCCGAAGGCAGTGTGCATCGGAGAAACCTTCGCGCAGCCAATTGCTTTCAAATGCACTATACCTTCGGAAACAGCAATAAGTTTGTTTCTTACACCCCGCGCACCACATTCTTTGGATACAGATTTGCATCGATTACTGCAACCGACGAGGTGACTATACGTGAGATAACATCTATCCCCATCACATCGATTACAAAGCAAATGGATGCGGGAAAGATTACTACCGGCAACGCGTCGATCAATCAGCTTATTTCGAATACGATATGGGGACAGCGCTCCAACTATCTATCCGTTCCGACCGACTGCCCGCAGCGCGACGAACGACTTGGATGGATGGCAGACACGCAGGTGTTTGCCGAGACGGGAGCGTTCTTTGCCAATACGCGTAGCTTTTTCCACAAATGGATGCGGGATGTGCGTGACACGCAAGGCGAGCATAAAGGATTCCCCGGTGTCGCTCCAGAAGCAGAATACGGTTCGGAGCCAAACTCCATGATGCGTTTGGGATGGTCGGATGCCGGTATCATTGTTCCGTGGACCATTTGGAAACACTATGACGACAAGGGGATTATAAATGAGAACTGGGAGGCGATGGACCGTTTTATCCAGCACGTCAACGAGACGAAATACTGCCATGACTCCTTGCATGCAGAAAACGGCAATTACCAATGGGCGGACTGGCTGAGCTATGAGGCACTTGAGAGTTGTATCAATTTGGCTTTCAAAGATGCTCAGTCGCGCAAAGATGCTGCCCATTATTGGAATTATCTGGGAGCGTCTTATTGGGCGATAGATGCACAGATGATGGCAGACATGGCTGCAGCAACAGGTCGTGATGCCGCTCCATATCGGGCAATGGCAGCAAATGCAATAGCACACTTGAAGGAGAATTTCATAGACGAGAACGGAAGGTTTAAGAACGAGGTGCTCAACACAATGCAGACCCCTGCCCTGTTTGCCTTGAAGAACAACCTGACGGAAGGGGCAGCACGGGAAAATCTGATTGCCCGCCTCAAGCAGAACTTTGCCGACCACGGCAACTGCCTGCAAACGGGATTCTTGGGAACATCCATCCTGATGACGACATTGACCGAAAACGGAATGGTTGACCTTGCTTACGAATTGCTCTTCCAGCGCAAAGACCCCAGTTGGCTCTACTCTATCGACAACGGTGCCACGACCATCTGGGAACGCTGGAACAGCTACACCAAAGAAAAAGGGTTAGGTCCTGTTGACATGAACAGCTTCAACCATTATGCGTATGGTTCCGTCTGTGCATGGATATGGAGGACTGTTGCCGGCATCGCTTCCGATACTTCTGCGCCCGGTTTCCGCCATATTATCATGCGCCCGATACCCGACAAGCGACTCGGTTCGGTGAGTGCAGAATACCCTTCTGCAGCAGGAATAATCAAGAGCTCTTGGAAGTATGAGGGTGACAAGTGGATATGGGAGTTTACAATCCCTGAAGGGGCAAAGGCTTCCGTCACGTTGCCAGGCGAGAAAGTGTCGAAGGAATATGGAAGCGGCACATACACGGTAACAAAAGATACTAGGCTGGAAAGTTTTTTTTGAATCCACCCGAGGAGGCTCGTCCTCGGGTGTGGTGGCACTGGATGAATGGTAACATCACTAAAGATGGTATCCGCAAAGACCTTGAATGGATGAAGCGGGTCGGCATTGGCGGATTCCATCATTTCGATGCTGCCCTTGACACCACATCCGTCGTGAAAGAACGTCTTGTTTACATGTCGCCGAAATGGAAAGATGCCTTCCATTATGCTGTCCAACTCGCCGATTCTCTGGGAATGGATATGGCAATAGCCAGTTGTCCCGGTTGGAGCAACACCGGTGGTCCGTGGGTGAAACCCGAGCAAGCCATGAAGAAACTTGTCTGGACAACGCATGCCGTGAAAGGCAATCGCAAGGTGTCGCTCAAACTTCCCCACCCCGATGCAACCACCTATCCTGCGAAAGGTGGGAAACCATGGTATCAGGATATTTGTGTGGTAGCGATGAAAAATGCAGAAAAGGGAACTGCGATGAGTCTTACTGCCGAGAAAAACGGGGAATCTTCTCATGTGGTTTTTCCCATTCCCTCTTCTTATCCAAGCGGTATCAAAGCGCTTTCCATTAACGACGGGTTTTACCGCAGCATCTGGGCAGCGCAGCCAGCCCCTGTCAGCAAATGGCTTGAGGGCAGCGATGACGGCAAAACTTACCGCCGAATCTGCGACATTCCTCATGGGAGTATATCATGGCAGACCATCAATATACCGACAACGACGGCAACCTACTTTCGGATTGTATATGACAAGCAGCCGCCACGCACTCCACAGATAAGGCTTTTTACCGCCGCACGCATCAATCATGTAGAGGAGAAAGCCGGTTTCGCTACACCATCGGACATGATGGACCATCCGACGATGGCTTCTATGGAAGATGCCGTGCCACTGACAGATGTCGTTGACCTGACGGACAAGATGGGACCTGACGGAAAACTCACATGGAATGCGCCTGAAGGAGATTGGCTGATTCTGCGTTTCGGCTATACCCTGACGGGAAAGGAAAATCATCCTGCGCCTCGCGAGGCAACGGGACTGGAGGTGTCGAAGATTGACAAAGATGCGTTCACCGCATTCCTGGAACATTATTTAAATATGTATAGGGACGCTACTGCTGACAATATCGGGAAGAAAGGTATTCGTGCGCTGCTCATCGACAGTTACGAAGCTGGTTGGGAGACATGGACTCCACGCATGGCAGAAGAGTTTGAGCGCCGACGTGGCTATCCGTTACTGCCGTGGATGCCTGTACTCACGGGGCAAATCATCGGGAGCGCTGAGCGGAGCGAGAATTTTCTCTTTGACTGGCGGACGACTATTGGCGAACTCATAGACGAGTGTATGTATGAGAATGCTGCTGACATAGCTCATAAAAAAGGGTTGGAAACCTATTTCGAAGCCCATGAAAACGGCAGACTTTATTTGGTTGACGGGATGGCAGCGAAAAGTCATTCGGACATTCCCATGGCTGCCATGTGGACGATTATTACAGACAAAAAACTCGACAACTCATCGGCAACTATGGCTGAGAGCGATATCCGCGAGTCGGCATCCGTCGCTCATCTGTACGGAAAGAAATTCGTTGCCGTTGAATCGATGACTGTCAACGGGCAAGCCGGGGGCGCATACTCTTACTATCCAGGCAGCCTGAAGCCTACTGCCGACATGGAATTGGCGTGCGGAGCCAATCGGTTTGTGATACATGAGAGCTCACACCAGCCGGTTGACGACAAGCGGCCTGGCTTAGGACTGGGCATCTACGGGCAGTGGTTTAACCGACACGAGACGTGGGCGGAACAGGCTAAGCCATGGCTTGACTATCTCGCACGGAGCAGTTATATGATGCAGCAGGGACGGAATGTTGCCGACATCCTGTTCTATTATGGCGAGGACGATGTTGTGACAAGCCTCTACGGGCGGCAGCATCCCGATATTCCTTTCGGTTTTCAGTTTGACTATCTGAATAAGAAGGCATTGCTCGACTTGATTACTTTTGACGGAAAACATTTTGTCACGCCTTCGGGAAACCAATATAAAATACTCATTATCGGCAAAGGCTGCCAACACTTCAGCCCTGCCGTCGAGCAAAAGCTCAAGGCTTTGAAGGAACAAGGCGCTCCCGTCTTTTACGAAGAGAGGCAACCTATAGCGCAAATGACGGCTCAAATCCAGCCAGACTTTCGTGCCGACGATGCGCGAAATCTGCGATTTGTGCACCGGCAAACGGACGATACGGAAATCTATTGGGTGAACAATCGGGAAAATGCTCCCCGCACACTGAACGCAACCTTCCGTGTCAGCGGAAAGAAACCTATGCTTTGGAGGGCGGAAACGGCACAAATAGAAGACGTATCCTACGACATTAGCGCGGACGAAACGCACGTTGTCTTGCCATTGCTTGAAAATGACGCCGTCTTCGTCGTGTTTAAGGGGGAGGCAGAATCACCCAAAGTGACGTTAGAGAAGCAGAAAGAATCCCTTCTGTGCACCATCAATACCCCATGGACGGTGGCGTTCGATGAAGAATGGGGAGGACCGAAAGAGGCGGTTTTCCCGCAACTCATCTCCTACACGGAATCGGCTGACAACGGCATCAAGTACTATTCGGGAACCGCTTGCTACACAAACCACGTGACCATTGACCAAATCAATCCTCAGCAAGAACGCTTCTTGCTTGATTTAGGCGCCGTGGGATGTATTGCCGAAGTGACAGTCAATGGCAAACAGGTGGGCACGCTTTGGAAGACACCTTATAAAATAGACGTCACCGACGCAATGAGAAAAGGACGGAATGAATTGGAAATACGTGTCACCAACCAATGGGCAAACCGCATTATTGGCGACCAACAGCCTGATTGTAAGAAGCAATATACCTACACACCCGTCAAATTCTACAAGGCAGACGACGCTCTCCTGCCTGCAGGATTGATGGGGCCTGTAAGGATTTGGGTGAAAGAGACTGAGTATTCACAAACAATTATAAACCATAAATCAAAGTAACATGAACAAGAAAAAATCAATCCTGACAACAATTACCGCATTGCTGATGTGTGTTGGCAGTCATGCTTCAATGCTTTCAATAGAGACGAAAGAGAGGATTGTCGTGATGCCGGAAGATGCCATCGTGCTGCAAAGTCCTGACAAGACCATGGAAATGAGGTTTGCACTCATTCACGGCTACCCCTATTATGAGCTGAAGTGTTCGGGTAAATACGCCGTCCTTCCTTCACGACTGGGCTTTGAACTTGCCGAGATGGACGATCTTGACACAGGATTCGTGCTGGCAGGCACTCAGACCGACACGTTTGATGAGACCTGGCAACCCGTTTGGGGAGAGGAATCCAGCATCCGGAACCATTACAACGAACTGCTCGTGCAGCTCCGTCAGCAACCCTCCGACGACCAGCACAAGAGTGCCGTGATGCATATCCGTTTCCGTCTCTACGACGACGGCTTGGGATTCCGCTATGAATTTCCTTTGGAGAACAAGCTGACCTACTTCAAAATCAAGGAAGAACTGACCGAATTTGCCATGACAGGCGACCATACGGCATGGTGGATTCCAGGTGATTACAGCACGCAGGAGTTCAATCCTACGGAGTCGCACTTGTCGGAAATACGCCATCTGTCGGATGCTCCGAGAAAGCGTGGCGGATGGCCTCACCAGGGCTTCTCGCCTACTGGTGTTCAGACAGCCCTGCAGATGAAGACGGCAGACGGACTTTACATCAACATCCACGAGGCAGCCGTCTTGGATTATCCGACGACCAACCTCAATCTTAACGACCGCACTTTCGTCTTCCGCACATGGCTCACTCCTGACGCGGAGGGCTTCAAGGGACGCATGCAGGCACCTTGCAAGACACCTTGGCGCACGGTCATGGTATGTAAGAGCGCTACCGACGTGCTCGCATCACGACTTGTGCTCAATCTCAACGACCCCTGCAAGATTGAAGACACCTCATGGATTCATCCCGTCAAGTATATGGGCGTGTGGTGGGAAATGATTTCCGGAAAGAGCCAATGGTCATATACGAATGAATATCCTTCCGTGCAACTGGGCGTGACCGACTATGCGCACTCCAAGCCACACGGACAGCATGGAGCGAACAATGAGAATGTGCGCCGATACATTGACTTTGCCGCCGAAAACGGCTTCGATGCCATCCTCGTGGAGGGATGGAACGAAGGATGGGAAGACTGGTACGGCAAGCAGAAAGACTTCGTTTTTGACTTCATCACTCCCTACCCCGACTTCGACCTGCCCGCACTCAACAAATATGCTCACGAGAAAGGCATCCGGATCATCATGCACCACGAGACCTCTTCGTCAACCGTCAATTACGAGCGGTGGATGAAACAGGCTTACGACCTGATGAACCAATATGGGTACAACGCCGTGAAGAGCGGATATGTGGGAAAGATTATTCCTTACGGGGAATACCACTACAGCCAGCCGCTCATCAATCACTACCATTACGCCATCACCGAGGCTGCCAAACACCGCATCATGGTCAACGCACACGAGGCGGTACGCCCGACAGGTTTGTGCCGCACTTGGCCCAACATGATTGGCAACGAGAGTGCGATGGGTACAGAATTCAGGGAGACCATCAAGCCCGGACACACCACCATATTCCCATTCACGCGCCTGCAAGGAGGACCGATGGACTACACGCCGGGTATCTTCGAGCAGGACATGTCAGTCACAGCGCCGGGCTCATCGGGAAAGATGAACCACACAATATGCAATCAGCTTGGACTCTACGTCACATTCTACTCACCGCTGCAGATGGCTGCCGACCTCCCCGAGAACTACGCGCGCTTCATGGATGCCTTCCAATTCATCAAGGACGTGGCTGTTGACTGGGAGAAGACCATCTACATCGATGCCGAGCCCAACTCGCATATCATCACGGCACGCAAACCGAAACTCTCGACGCTGAACAAAGCATCGGAGAGCACCGGGACTCTGAAAGACGGCAAGAAAGGCGTGGTGAACAATGCCACGAAATTTGTCTATGCCCTGCCTGACGATGCGACCGCCAGCGACCTTGCAAAGGCAACGCCGCGCGATGTGTGGTATGTCGGTGGTGTCACGGGAAAGAACGCCCGTAACGTGTCAGTCAAGCTCGATTTCCTCAAGCCGGGCATCAAATACGAAGCCACGATTTATGCCGATGCGCCCGACGCCGATTACGAAACCAATCCGCAGGCATATACCATCACGCGGAAAACCGTTAACTCGAAAAGCGTCTTGAAACTGCGCATGGCACGTGCCGGCGGATTTGCCATCTCGCTGAGAGAGATTAAATCCAAGTAAGACATCGGGAAAAAAGACGACAGTCAACGCACCAAAAATCCGCCCCGGAATCACCAACGAAAGAGTTGCATAAACATACAGTAAGGGGCGCATAAATATACCGTTGAACTTTCGTTTTCCAAAAGTTGAACTTTTGCGCTCTAAAAGTTCAACTTTCACCTCCTAAAAGTTCAACTTTTGCAAGCCAAAAGTTGAACTTTTAGAATGGTACATGTAAAGGGTTGAAAAACAAACATTTACGAATTGACGAACAAAACCTATAGTGTTGAATAAATATTCATTCATGCGGTTCTCATTGATTGGTGCATTTGCTGTAAAAAAACAGTCATAGGATTCATAAAAAATGCTTTTTTATATTCTGATATTTTAAGGATATTTACATGAAAAAGGATGTCCATTTTTTGTTCTACCCTCATTTTTCTACCAAAAAATATTCTGAATAAGCAAATTATTATTATTTTTGCATTTGTGTTTAGTTATGAACACAAATATATTTTTGCGTTTGCTATCGTTCGGATCTGTCAGGAATGTGAGAAGTTTCTAAACAATATACACCGAAAGAAGTTAGCAGATGCCACGTTTAAGCGTGGGTCTGACTTCGGTGTATTGGCACTTCTCACAGCCTCTGGCAAAAGTTAAGACTTGCGCTTAATTTTTTTCCAACGATTACTAAATACCGGAAAGTCTCCACACATAAAGTCTGGTAAACAAATATGTACAAGGAGATAGACCAAAAAAAGTTCGCACCTATTGGCGTGGGCTGTTCGGTTTGTCAGTTGTACGCGGTTTACCAGAGCCATTGTGTCTGTCATATCGGCAGTCTTGCCATAGGTGTTTTTGAGGAAACAAAAGCACTAAAATATGGAAAAGGCACGCAAACAGCATGGACGGGTTTACACCCCCGATTATTTAGTAAAACTTATTCTTGATTTTGGAGGATATGATAACCCGAACATTTTACGAAAGCATGTCATTGACAATAGTTGTGGTGATGGTGCTTTCCTTAAAGAAATTGTACGGCGTTATTGTTTACAGTACCTTAAAGTAAAAAAGAATCTGCATGACTTAAAGCATGAATTGGAAACATTTATACATGGAGTTGAATTAGATACTTGTGAGTGTAAGTCATGCATCAGTAATCTAAACGCCATAGCAGAGATGCATGGAATTACAGATATTCAATGGGACATCATTAACGCTGACACTCTGAAGATAAACTACTTCGATGGAAAGATGGACTATGTTTTTGGAAATCCTCCGTATGTCCGTGTACATAATCTTGAAGACAATTATGAAGCAGTTAAAAAGTTTTCATTCGCAGAGAGTGGTATGACCGATTTGTTTATTGTATTTTTTGAGATTGGTTTTAACATGCTATCCGAGAATGGAACAATGTGTCTTATAACGCCAAACTCTTGGTTATGTAGTAAAGCAGGAAGTAAACTTCGGAAGTATATTAGAATATATAACAATTTGTCAGGCATAATAGATCTTGAACATTTTCAACCTTTTTCTGCAACGACATATACTCTGATTTCCAGATTTCAAAAAACAAAATCCCTTAATAAAATAGAATATTGCAATTTTGACAAAGAAATACAGACAAAAGTATTCAAACATTCTCTTTCGTTAAAAGAAATGAGTATTAGGGATAACTTCTATTTGGCAAGCAGTAAGAAGCTTAATGATTTAAGGGCAATAAAAACAGAACGTTCACATCCTTATGTATCTGTAAAAAATGGCTTTGCAACTTTAGCTGATAAAGTCTTTATTGGTGACTTTCATTTCAAGAGTGGTACAATAGACATTTTGAAAGCCTCAACTGGGAAATGGAGCAAGTGCATATATCCCTATGACTCTAATGGAAAACCCATACCATTTGATATGTTTATGCGAAATAAATCTGCATATAAACATCTGTTAGCGCATGTAGATAAATTAGCCAACAACAGAAATATAGAAAACAATAAAGGATGGTATTTGTTCGGCAGAACACAAGCATTGAATGATGTTTCAAAAAAGAAATATGCTATCAATACAATTATTAAAGACAAGGACAGCATCAAACTCGAAATAGTACCTGAAGGTAAAGGTTTGTATAGTGGATTATATATACTCACAGAAATAGAATTTGAAGAAATACAAAAGCTAATTGTTTCAGAAGATTTCATCAACTATATCAAATTGTTGAGAAACTATAAAAGCGGTGGGTATTATACATTTTCATCCAAAGATATAGAACAATACTTAAATTATAAATTAAGCAAAAAATATGGACAATCAAGACTTCCTAACAGTAGTAGGGAACTCTTTTAAGAAGTTCCTAGAAACAGGCTCACGGAGCAATGAAAAGTTAAAAATCCTGCATGGAGCAATTGCTAAAGACATGAAAGAACGATTGGGAGATCACTATCAAGTACAATCATTAGGTATTGGAAATGGCAAGGAGATGAAATTAGACGGGCGCTATATTGATAAAGCCGTTGATATTACTATCTTGCACAATTATAAGCCTATCGCAGGTATCGGCGTAAAATTCGTCATGCAAAATTACTCCCAAAACTCTAATAATTATTTTGAAAACATGTTGGGAGAAACTGCGAATATACGTTGTGCAAATATACCGTATTTCCAAATATTTATCATCCCCGACAAACTCCCATATTATAAAAATGACGGGACTTTCCAAAAGTGGGAGGAATTTACGGCTCATAATTCGGAAAAGTACCTAATGCTCTCCAAAGATGATATCCAAACGTCAATACATACCCCTACTAAAACATTATTATTTGTCGTGCATTTACCTGATATTGAAAAAAAAGTTCACGACAAACATGAATACGCACAGTATTATGAAGAACAGAAAGACTTCCAAGTGTGTGAATCTATAACTGAATATGGTGATTTTTCCTCCGCTGTCATTCATAACGATTACGAAAAATTTGCAGAGAAAGTAGTCCATTACATTCGTTTTTTATAAAGTCTTTATTTGGATGTGACAGGCAGATGGACCACCCACTATTCCGTGAACTCTACAAGCATGGCGATGTCGTTGCCGACCGACAATGCTACAAGAAAAGTGTTCCCCTGATGGTAGAGCGTAGGCATGAGTGTGTCGCCATATCTTGCTGGCACGCGATACTCCATGCGCAAATGATGGGGCTCAAATGTGTCGGGCAGTAATTCTGTTGCCATGCGGATGTAGTTGGCATTGTTCACATGTCGGTTGTAGTCGATGTCGCTGCGCTGCACCTTCACGGGTTCTGCCGCCACTCCACCCTCCTTCGGCAGGATGATGCGGCGGTCGCCATAAACCATTTCAAGCTGTGGTTCAATCTTCATGGAGGCGATGACAGGCTCCTCTACCCGCTTCAACTTGCCCGTTGCCTTATCGACGAAGGCTCCCATGCTCCACGTCTTATAGCACGGACGTCCCTCCGCATCATAGATGAACGTGTTACGGAATCCGAACATGGGTTTCATGCCATAAACGGAGGTCGTCACGGTCAGCTCCTCTTTGAAGGTGGGCACCCGTATAATCTCCACTTGTCGCGACGCCAACAGCTGCGCCATGTTTTGCTCTTCGAAATAGGCTTTTACGCATGGCTCGCTGTCTATCCACATTTCCGAACAGTCTTGCATCATCTGCAATGCGGAATAGAGCTTCAGCCGTCCTTCACTGTCACATGTACTTGTCGTTACTTTATAGTTGAGTGTGAACATTTTTTATTAAATTACTTGTATTCCACTTTTCCTGACAAATGCTATTTCGCCCCATTCACCGCCTTGGGTGTCCAGTTGCGGAAGAAGCTGAGCACTTTTTTCTTGTTATAACTCTGCCCTTCTTCCAGATAACCGGAATCCTGCGTGTGAACAACTTTGCCGTCAGCATCGAGCACGACGAAAACGGGGAAGCCGAATCGTGCGGGATTGCCGATGCGTGCCATCATTTCTTTCGCGAGCTTGGCTTTCTCCGGGTTGGCTGAGCGGCGCGGATTGTAGTTGACGTGGATATAGACGAAGTTGTCGTTGATGAGTTGCATGATTTCGTCGTCCTTTGTGATGTAATCGGCAAAGCGGAGACACCACGGGCACCAATTGCCTCCCACCTGTGCGATGACAAATTTGTCTTCAGCCTTAGCCTTTGCCAATGCCTCGTCAATCTGTGTCATGGGATTGATATTGGCATCATACACTTTCTTCAACGCTTCTTGGGCGTTTGCCATTACTGCCATCATCATGGCGAGCAATGCTACTGTCATTCTCTTTTTCATAGTCGTTTTCGTTAATAATGTGTTTGCAAAGATATGAAAAATCCCAGACAATGAGCAGATTGTCTGGGACTTTTTCGATGATATTTTATTAATATTTCGCAAATTGATATTTCTCTCTCAGTTCAGTTTTCTTTTCTTCTGACTGCGAAGTGAAATATGCTTTCCAACCTGGGCAGAAGTTGATGTGCCACCGCCAGAAGCGACCTAACACGGAGTGAGGCTTCGCATCATAGTGCGCACGAAATCTGCAGTTCTCACAGTTGTGTGCCATACTCAGTGGGAACTTAATGTTACTTGGCGGGTTCCCACTTGCAGCGAACAGGAGAGACAATGGCGCCTTCCTTCTTCAATTCGGCGAATGCCTTATCTACTTCCTTGCGGTCGGCACCCAGTGCTTTCGTCACGTCACCAGCCGAAACAGGCTTTCCTGCCTCTTTCATTGCCTTTAATACTTGTTCTTTCATAAATCTTTCTGTTTTTAAAATGTTATTGTCTCTACCAGTTCCATCATCTTGAAGAAGTCAGCCTTGGCATCCTTCAGATAATACATCACGCCGTTCTCGCCGTTCTCGCCGAGACCGAGATTCTTCAGTACGGGCATCTTGTCCACCAGCGCCTTGCCCACCTCGGGACGGTTGTCCTCCACGAGTGTGCACGCAATGCGTAGCGTCTGGCCCTTGAAGGCGCAAATCTCCGCTTTCTGATTGGCTGCAATCTGGCGGGTGGCATTAGTCTTGCCAAATGCCATGATATAGATTTTGTCCTCGAAATAGAGCATAGCTCCGTAGGGACGTACACGTGGCTGATCGCCTTCTACTGTTGCCAGATAGAATGTTCCTGCTTTCTCCAGGAAATCATATACTTTTTTTACGTTTTCCATTGTAGTCTTAGTTTTTTATACCTGTGTAAACAACCAGTTCTGAGCACCGATGCACTCAATCATATCCAGTGCGCCCTGACTCCAGTAGAGGTCTTCTTCCTCGTCAGCCAGATAAGCCTTCATGATGTCGTAAGTGGTAGGATCGTTGATAAGACTCTCGCAGCACTTGTACAGAAGGTCAACACCAGCCTTCTGGATGTCGAGGTCAGCCTTGATATAGTCAATGGGGTTGCTGATGAGTTCGCGGCTCTTCGCTCCGTCGAACTTCACCTCTCCACCGAGATCAAGAATGCGCTCAACGAATTTCTCTACCCATTCCATTTCTTCAGTGAAATGGTTGATGTACTTCTCGCCGAGTTTTGTGAAACCTTGTGATTTGAAAATCTGACCTTGCATTTTGTGAACCAATGCACCTTCAGTCAGTCCTGTTGCAAAGAACTGCAACGCTTCGATTGATTTTTTTGTGTCCATAATTTCTGAATTTGATAATTAACTTTTTACAATTAAAGGTTGATTCTAATAACCTATTTTGCTTTTGACACTGCAAAAATACGAAAAACCGACAATTCCATAAAATCTCAAACGACACAAAACTTGTCTGAAACGATACAGGTGTGAAATAAAATATGTATCTTTGTCCCGTTATGTACAATATGACAGAAGCATGGATGGTCATGCATGGAGACTTGCCTGACAAAGGTTGGAACGGAAAGATATATTGCACGGAGACTGACGCTGCAATGACTTTACGCTCCAATGAGACGCATGGCTTCATGGCAGTCTATGCGTTTACACTGGTTACAGAAGGCTGGGTGACCATTGTTTATAATGGAGAAGAGATGACCCTCCACCCCAACGACCTATATATTTATTCGCCCGGACTCGCTGTCACGATTATTGCTGCGTCCGAAAATTATCGGGGACTCTGCCTGCTGGCTGACGAGAATGTGACTATCGAATCGCCTGTCGTTCACGACCTCGTGTACATCGCTTACCTGCCAATTGTTCAACTGCACGCACCGAAACAAGCGCTGCCACACGATACAGCCTTGCAGCTTGCTGAGAAAATGCGTGAAATTATCGGATATCTTCACTCTGACCATATTTATAAAGAACAAATCCTGCACATGCTTTACGCAGTATTTCTACTTGACCTGCAGAATGCTCAAAACCAAGCTATCACACACCGGCAAGTACCCCAGCGTGTAGAAGAGATATTTATGGGATTCATTCGCTTGTTACCGCAATATTTTACCGAACACCACGACATTTCTTTCTACGCATCCTCCCTGAACATCAGTCCTGTCTATCTCTCCCGTATCGTGCGCTAGGTCACAGGAAGAACAGTGGTCGATTACATCAACCAGATGTTGCTGATGGAGGCATCGTTCCTGTTGCGTACCTCACAGCTTAGCATCAGTCAGATTGCAGACCGTTTGCATTTTGCAGACACTCCGTCGTTCAGTAAATTCTTTTCCCGACTGAAGGGCGTATCCCCCAAAACGTATCGGCAAGAAATCTGAATACGTCGCAGAAAGCTTCTTTCCTAAAATTTCCGCTCGTGCTGATAGTAGGTCTCCACGTAGTTGATGAAAGCCTGATTACAGAGACGCGTTCCTCCAGGGGTGGGGAAATTACCAGTAAAGTACCAGTCCCCCTGATGGTTGGGAATAGCTTCATGAAGACCTTCAATGGATTGGAATACCAACTCTATTGGCGTCTTCACACCTTCTGGTCGAAGCATTTCTACAATCTTTTCGTTTATCTCACTGATTGTAAAATGCTTATATAACTCCCGAACGGCATTACTAATCTCTGCGTTAGGTTTCAATAACTCCTGTTTGCAATGGTGATAGACGTCGTCTATGACGTGGTGCAGACCACGGTCTTTCAGTAGTTCAATGGCTGCACGGAACACGCAAAACTCTTCCAAACGCGGCATATCAATACCATAATAATCGGGATAGCGTATCTGCGGTGCACTGCTCACAATGACAATCTTCTTCGGGTGGAGCCTATCCAATATTTTAAGGATACTTTCCTTTAAAGTGGTTCCGCGAACAATGCTGTCATCAATCACAACCAGATTATCCACATGAGGTCTGATACTCTCATATGTAATATCATATACGTGGGATGCCAAATCATTTCTGGAATTTCCCTCTGTTATGAATGTCCTGAGCTTGATATCCTTCCATGCCACCTTCTCACACCGGATATGCTGGGAAAGTATGCGTTGCAAATCTTCATGCGTCGGCGTATGTCCTAACTGCTCAATATCGCGAATCTTCTTCTTGTTGATATAGTCCTTAAATCCTTCCAACATGCCATAGAATGCGACTTCGGAGGTGTTCGGGATGAAAGAGAACACGGTATGTTCAACATCGTTGTCAACTGTTTTTAAGATGCTTTCAACCAATTGTTCACCAAGTTTTTTCCGCTCTTTATAGATGTCTCGGTCATTTCCACGGCTGAAATAGATACGTTCAAACACACATGGGGCATCGCCACGCTGCTCTATGATTTTATCAATACTGATTGTTCCATCCTTTTTTACAATCAAGGCATGTCCCGGCTGCAGTTCCTGAACATCATCGCTGCTCAAGTCGAATGTCGTCTGCAAGACAGGACGTTCACTTGCCAACACGACGATTTCCTCGTTCTGATACCAAAACGCAGGGCGGATACCCCACGGGTCGCGCATGGAGAACATCTCGCCGCTTCCTGTAATGCCACAAACCACGTAGCCTCCATCGAAATCTGTCATTGTCGTCTTCAAGACATTACTCATGAGAACGTGCTCTTCAATGTACTCTGTGATAGCTTGATTTGTCAATCCTAATGCCTGAGCATCCCTAAAGTTCCGTTCCACTTCGCGGTCAAGCCGATGCCCCATAAATTCCAACATGATATAACTGTCGCTGTATGCTCTCGGAACCTGTCCTTGCAGAGTGAGCTTTTGGAAAATCTCATCAATGTTAGTCATGTTGAAATTGCCACATAGGCATAGGTTCTTTGCCTTCCAGTTGTTGCGGCGCAAGAAGGGATGAACGTAGGATATGCCTTGTTTCCCAGTTGTAGAATAGCGGAGGTGCCCCATATATAGTTCTCCGGCAAAGGGCAGGTGCTTTCGTGCGTATGACACGTCGGCAAGTTGCTCTGGCGAAACACCCTTGAAGTTTTTCTGAACATTGCTGAATATCTCTGTGATGGCTGACTTCCCTTCTGCCCTCTCACGAAACATGTATTCGGTTCCCGGTTCAGTCATTGACTTCACGCAGGCAAGTCCAGCACCCTCCTGTCCGCGATTATGCTCTTTCTCCATCATCAGATAGAGTTTGTTCAGCCCATACATCCATGTACCATACTTCTGCTGGTAATACTCCAATGGTTTGAGCAGCCTGATCATCGCTACTCCGCATTCATGCTTTAATGGTTCCATAAATTTATTTTTGTACAAAAAAATAGGGACGTGCTTTCATGCACATCCCTTTGATATCATGCTTGTCGTATGTTAGATAATTGCTGCATAGTGTCTGTAATCTTAGTTGCGCAAAACACTAACGAGCAATGATGCTACTGACGTTACGATTCCAATGAATGAGAACCACAAAGAAGTAGAAGCTCCCAAGTCAGCACCTTTTGTTTTAACAACACTGGGCTCAACGTAGATAATATCGTTCTGCTGGAGGTAGTAATAAGGTGAATTGAACAGGTTAGCATCTGTCATGTCAAGACGAACATGGTGTTTCTGACCACTCGCATCCTCACGGATAAGAAGAATGTTCTTACGCTTACCATGAATACCCAAGTCACCGGCTGAAGCCAATGCCTCTACGACACTCATTTGTTCTGTTGCCACAGGAATAACCTTTGACCCACCAACTTCACCGATTACCGTCACACGGAAGCTAGCCATTCGCACAGAAACAACGGGATTCTCCGTAGCTGACATGTATGGTTTCACTTTCTCGCGTATCAAATCTTGACATTCGCTTTTTGTCAAACCTTGAACATGAATCTTTCCAATTATCGGGAAGTCTATATTTCCACTATTATCGACCAAATACGTCAGCAGACTGGAACCAGTGGACAGATTTCCTGCAGTTCCTGTTGTGTTCGAAACAGAAAGGTTGAATGGCTGTGCCGCTTTGGGATCACTTGTACTAACCGTGATGGTCAGAAGGTCTTTCGGCATAATGTGTACTTCATAATGTCCTTTTGACTGTGACAAATCAACAGTATCAATGTTCTGCCAATAAGGAACCTGCTTATATGCTGTACAACCGGTAAAAGCAATAAGCACT
Source organism: Prevotella sp. Rep29 (assembly GCF_019551475.1). Lineage (NCBI taxonomy): Bacteria > Pseudomonadati > Bacteroidota > Bacteroidia > Bacteroidales > Prevotellaceae > Prevotella > Prevotella sp. Rep29. Next base: position 1,327,401 of record NZ_CP047159.1, on the reverse strand, counting down.
ACACTAACAATAAAGGGGATAAATAATTTTCTCATTTTATACATTTTATTTTAATCTTCTGCAAAATTAAGTCTATTTTTTTAATTTGACAAATATTTAGGAAAATAATTGCATCGAAACTGATACTTTCATGCATTTATTTTGTCAAAAGCAAAAAATAAAGTATATTTGCAATGTTATTTAGAATTATCATTCACTATTTGAAAGATACTATAATGAAACGAACCGACAAGGTACTTCTTATTTATACGGGCGGAACTATAGGTATGGGATGTAATCCTATGACAGGAGCGCTTGAACCGCTGGATTTCATCCACCTGATTGATAATGTTCCGGAATTTGCGTATCTGAAAACAGAAGTAGATACTTACCAGTTTAGCCCGCCGATAGATTCGAGCGACATGTCTCCGGAGATGTGGGTAAAGATTGTCAAACTTATTTCTGAGCGATACGATCAATATGATGGATTTGTTGTCCTTCATGGAACGGACACTATGGCATATACGGCGTCTGCCTTGTCATTTATGCTTGAAAATCTTACAAAGCCTGTGATATTGACAGGAAGTCAGTTGCCTATTGGACAACCACGCACCGACGGGAAAGAAAATCTGGTTACCAGCATAGAACTTGCCGCAGCACATCATGAGGACGGAACGGCAATGGTTCCTGAAGTGTGTATCTATTTTAGCGGAAAGCTGTTGAGAGGCAATCGGGCAACAAAGCAGAATGCTGAGATGTTCAATGCGTTCAACTCATTCAATTATCCCTGTCTGTGTGATGCCGGTGTCAATTTTGTTTTCCATGAGCACAACATCCTTAAGCCCGATTTCAGTAAACCGATGATTCCGCATCTGGAAATTGACCCGAGTGTTTTTGTATTTTCACTATTCCCGGGAATTGAAGAGAATATCGTTCGCCACATGTTGCAAATGCCTGATGTGCGTTCTGTCGTCATGCGTTCTTATGGAAGCGGCAATGCTCCTCATGCGCCGTGGTTGGTCAAGCATTTGAAAGAGGCATGTGAACGTGGCGTGGTTATCGTCAACATCAGTCAATGTATGGCAGGTACTGTGGAGATGAGCCGTTATGATGCTGGCTACCAGATGAAAGAGACTGGTATCTTGAGCGGATATGACAGCACTGCGGAATGTGCTGTTACCAAACTGATGTTCTTGCAAGCGAAATATGACAATCCGGAAATCATCAGAGAATATATGAAACGTCCACTTTGTGGGGAAATTACTATTTAATCATACATTTAAAACATTAGCATTATGAAATCACTGAAAGGAACTAAGACGGAGAAAAACCTGCAGGAAGCATTTGCAGGAGAATCCATGGCGCGTAATAAATACACTTATTATGCGTCAAAAGCAAAGAAAGACGGTTATGTACAGATTGCAGCCCTTTTCGAGGAAACGGCTAACAACGAGAAGGAACATGCAAAACTATGGTTCAAACTTTTGCAAGGCGGTAGCATAAAGACAACGACAGAGAATCTTGCAGATGCAGCTGCCGGTGAAAACTTTGAATGGACAGACATGTATGAGCGCATGGCACGTGAGGCTGACGAAGAAGGATTTCCTGAAATCGCGGCGAAATTCCGTGGCGTCGGTGCTATCGAAAAAGAACATGAGAAACGTTATCGCAAATTGTTGAAGAACATTGAAGACAAAGTCGTGTTCTCACGTGATGGCGACTGCGTTTGGCAGTGTCGCAACTGCGGACATATTGTTGTTGGCAAAAATGCTCCCGAAGTATGCCCTGTATGCGATCATCCGCAGAGTTATTTCGAACTCCATGCAGAGAACTATTGATTGCCTGGTGCTTATATGACGAAAAAAGGACGTGGTTTGCTCTTAAACCACGTCCTTTTTATTTAATTGTTATCAAGGGATAACCTTAATTTTCGTAGTGCAAGCGATATCCGTTCTATTGTTGTCAAACGGGTTGACACTAATGGGAGGCGAAGTACATTCTCAATATATCCCATTTCGTGAAGCAAGGCTTTCACACCTGCCGGGTTTCCGTCCACAAAGAGCAAATCGTATAAATCGGTAAAACGGTGATGGAGCTTGCGGGCACTTTCGTAATCGCCATCCAGTTCAAGATGCACCATGCGTGAAAATTCCTTCGGCAAGGCATTGCCTATCACCGAAATGACTCCTACCCCACCATTGGCAAGTATCTGATAGGTCAGACTGTCGTCACCGCTAAGGACATCAAACGTATCGGGCTTGTGTTTGATAATCTCATCCACTTGTTCCAACATGCCACTTGCCTCTTTTATGGCAACGATGTTTTCGCAATCATTTGCCAGTCGCACTACCGTTGCAGGGAGCATGTTTACGCCCGTACGTCCCGGCACGTTATACAACACTACAGGCAATTCTGTCGCTGCGGCAATGGTCTTGAAGTGCTGATACAATCCTTCCTGTGATGGTTTGTTGTAATATGGACAAACGCTTAATATCCCGTCAATTCCCTCCAAGTCGGTAGTTTTCAGTTCTTCAACGACAGTCGCGGTATTGTTCCCCCCCAGTCCCATCAATATGGGGATACGGCCTTTTGTCAATTCAACGACCGTGTTCTTGATGTAGTTTTTTTCTTCGGACGAAAGGCATGGAGTTTCGCCTGTCGTTGCAAGAATGCAGAAAAAATCCGCTCCATTGTCTTGCTGATAACATACCAAGCGTCGCAAGGCATTCTCGTCTATTGTTCCGTCTTTCTTGAATGGTGTAGCAAGGGCGACGCCCATTCCCTTAAAGATGTTGTTTGCCATATCTGTAGATCTTTGTTTTGCAAATATAATTGTTTTTGGGCAATGCACAAAAAAATATTGAAATAGAGTCAATATCTGACGTCTTCCAAAAAGAGTGCGTGTGCCGGCATACTTTCCCCTGCATCTGTGCGCCGTCCGCCTTCTATAACCTGGCAAAACTCTTCCAACGTGATGCGATGGCGCCCTACCTCAACAAGTGTTCCGACTATCGCGCGTACCATGTTACGAAGGAAGCGGTTTGCCGTGATGCGGAAATGATATGTCGTGTCGCCATCTTTCGACCAATAGGCTTCCGTAATACGGCAGAGGGTCGTCGCCACGTCAGAACCGCTTTTGCAGAATGCACCGAAATCCTCATATTCCATGAGTAGTTTACAGGCTTCGTTCATCAGTTCGTAATCAAGGTCGTAGTGTATCTCGAACGAATACTTATCCCGGAATGGGTCTTTGCGCGTATGTATATAATAATGGTACGTGCGCGCGAGGGCGCTGAATCGTGCATGCATATCTTCCTCTACCGGTTCCACTTGAAATACAGAGATGTCACGCGGCAACAGTCGGTTGAGCTTGTATGTCAGTTGCTCTCCGTCCAGCGGGCCCTCTATTTCGAAGTGAGCAACCATCTTTCTGGCATGTACTCCCGTATCCGTTCTTCCGGCACCTACCACCGATACTTCCTGTCGGAGTATGGTTGAAAGGGCTTTTTGCAGCTCTTCCTGAACCGTATTGGCGTTGGGTTGAACCTGCCAACCATGATAGGCAGTGCCGTCGTAAGCGAATGTGATAAAATAGCGTTGTTTCATCGTGCTACAAAGATACAAATAAACTGGCAACTGGCAAATTTTCTCTCTCCATTTAACTTGAATTGGTCATTAGATGGACTTAGTCTGCCTGTCAACAAAAAACCCTTCACGACAGGAACACTGTCATAAAGGGTTTTCTTACTGAAGTTTTGGATATATTATTTATCCAAAAGGATGTTCATCATTTCAACGGCTGCTTTAGCAACGCTGGTTCCAGGACCGAAGATTGCAGCCACACCTGCTTTATAGAGGAAGTCGTAGTCTTGTGCGGGAATCACACCACCGGCAATGACCATGATGTCTTCACGTCCAAGTTTCTTCAATTCCTCAATCAGTTGTGGAATCAACGTCTTGTGTCCAGCTGCAAGTGAAGATGCTCCGACGATGTGCACGTCGTTCTCCACAGCCTCGCGTGCTGCTTCTTCAGGAGTCTGGAACAATGGTCCCATATCCACGTCGAAACCGCAATCGGCGTAGCCGGTCGCTACTACTTTTGCACCGCGGTCATGTCCGTCCTGTCCCATCTTCGCAACGAAGATACGTGGGCGGCGACCTTCTTTCTTTGCAAATTCGTCGGTCAGCTTGCAAGCCAATTCGAATTCGTTGTCGTTTTTACTTTCTGATGAATACACGCCTGAAATTGTTCTGATTACTGCTTTGTAACGTCCTACGATTTCTTCGCAGGCATCACTGATTTCACCTAACGTACAGCGGAGTCCTGCTGCTTTAACGGCAAGTGCCAAGAGGTTGTTCTTCGATTTCTTACCCTCGTTGAACTCACGTACGCATTCTGTGATTTCTGCCAATGCAGCCTTGCATGCGGCTTCATCGCGGTTAGCGCGAAGTTCTTTGAGGCTTTCTTCCTGCTGCAGACGTACGGCTGTGTTGTCCACTTCGAGGATATCGATAGGATCTTCATGCTCGAGGCGGTATTTGTTTGTACCGACGATGGTCTGTACGCCAGAGTCAATACGTGCCTGAGTGCGGGCTGCTGCCTCTTCGATACGCATCTTTGGAAGTCCAGTCTCGATAGCTTTAGCCATACCGCCGAGCTTCTCGATTTCCTGAATGTGCTCCCACGCCTTGTGCATGAGTTCATTGGTCAGTGTCTCCACGTAGTAAGAACCTGCCCATGGGTCGATTTCCTTGCAGACTTTTGTCTCGTTCTGGATGTAAATCTGCGTGTTACGTGCGATACGTGCAGAGAAATCGGTCGGCAAAGCAATTGCTTCGTCAAGCGCATTGGTGTGCAATGACTGTGTGTGACCGAGTACGGCTGCCATTGCTTCGATACATGTACGTCCGACGTTGTTGAACGGGTCTTGCTCTGTGAGCGACCATCCTGATGTCTGTGAGTGGGTACGCAGAGCGAGTGATTTCGGGTCTTTTGCACCGAAACTCTTGACAATCTTCGCCCAGAGCAGACGTCCGGCACGCATCTTCGCAATCTCCATGAAGTGGTTCATGCCGATTGCCCAGAAGAATGAGAGGCGCGGCGCGAATTTATCGACAGGGATTCCTGCGTCAACACCCGTGCGGAGATAGTCCATACCATCGGCAAGTGTGTATGCCAACTCGATGTCTGCCGTTGCTCCTGCTTCCTGCATGTGGTAGCCGGAGATGGAGATAGAGTTGAATTTCGGCATGAACTGCGATGTATATTCGAAGATGTCAGCAATAATCTTCATTGAGAATGCTGGCGGATAGATATAGGTGTTGCGCACCATGAACTCTTTCAGAATGTCGTTCTGAATGGTTCCTGCCATCTCTTCGAGTTTGGCACCCTGCTCAAGTCCGGCGTTGATGTAGAATGCGAGTACAGGGAGTACGCCGCCGTTCATGGTCATCGACACCGACATCTTGTTCAAAGGAATACCTGCGAAGAGCACTTTCATGTTTTCAAGTGAGCAGATGGAAACGCCAGCCTTACCCACATCGCCTACCACACGTGCATTGTCCGGGTCATAGCCGCGGTGTGTGGGAAGGTCGAACGCTACGGAAAGACCTTTCTGTCCGCTGGCGAGGTTACGACGATAGAACGCGTTTGACTCTTCTGCGGTAGAGAATCCGGCATACTGACGGATAGTCCACGGACGGAAGGGGTACATCATTGAGTACGGGCCACGAAGGAAAGGAGGAATACCTGCTGCAAAGTCGAGATGTTCCATTCCCTCGAGGTCTTCTTTTGTATATACCGGACGCACGTCGATTTGCTCGGGTGTCTTCCAGTTGTTCTCTATGTGATTGTCTTTAATCCACTTAGCACCATCTTGAGCCTTGATGCCTGCATAGATGTCAATATTCTTAAATTGTTTACGCATAATTCAAGTCCTCCTTTGTTTAGATACCAAGTTTCTGATTGTATTCTTTCAAAGTCTCAAGCACATTGCACTTCACGTGGATGAAGTTCTCAATGCCTGCAGCTTTCAGGTCGTCCATGCATGCCGGAGCACCTGCCACAACAAACATTGCGCGGTTGTCAAGGTACTTGAATGCAGGAACGGCATATTCTGCATATTCGTCATCGCTTGAGCAGAGAACGACGATGTCGGCTCCAGCTTTCAGAGCAGCATCTACACCCTCTTCCACTGTTTTGAAACCGAGATTGTCGATTACCTTATAGCCTGCACATGCGAGGAAGTTGCAAGAGAACTGTGCACGTGCCTGGCGCATAGCCAGATTGCCGATGGTCAGCATGAAAGCAGTAGGTGTCTTTGCACCTTCTGTGTGGATGCGAAGGTCTTCAAAGTCGGCAGCCAGACGTGTGCTGTTGATGGCTTTGAATTCAGCAGCTTCAGCCTGTCCACAGCCACATGCGCATGTGAGAGGTTTCTTTCCTTCCGACACTTCCGTGAAGTTGGGGAACTGGTTGGTTCCGAGAAGGAACTCTTTGCGCTTGGCAGCATCGCCATGACGCTTGGCATTGGTGGCGTTGATATCATCCTGAATGCTTCCTGCCTTGACAGCTGCGAGGAATCCACCCTCATCTTCCACCTTGAGGAATATCTTCCAGGCTTCAACTGCCAGACTGTCAGTGAGATATTCAATATAATATGAACCTGCTCCCGGGTCAACAATCTGTCCGAAATGGCACTCTTCCTTGAGGAGGAGCTGCTGGTTGCGGGCGATACGCTCAGAGAAGTCGGTCGGAACTTCATAGGTCGCATCGAACGGAACGACTACCATCGAGTGAACTCCGCCAAGGGCTGCACTCATTGCTTCGGTCTGTGAACGCAGAAGGTTGACATAGCTGTCGAAGAGTGTCTGGTTGTAGCATGAGGTTGTTGCATTGACAATCATTTGACATGCACAGTCGCACTTCGGTTCGTATTGCTTAACGATTTGTGCCCAGAGCATACGTGCTGCACGGAACTTGGCGAGCTCCATGAAGTAGTTCTCAGACACACCCATGTTAAATTTGATTTTCTTTGCTGCAAGGTCAACGTCCACGCCAGCATCTACAAGTTGCTGCAGGTATTCGTTACCCCATGCAAGTGCATATCCGAGTTCCTGCACGATGTATGCGCCGGCGTTGTTGAGCGCCTCGCTGTTGACCGTGATGCAACGGAAGTTAGGATAATCTTTCAGTGTCTCGATGAGTTGCGGTGCGGTGGCAAGAATCGGTGTCACGTCTTTGCCCTTCATCACCATCTTCTCCATCGGGTCGAAGTCAACAGAGCCTACGACCTTTTCTTTGTCATAGCCTTTCTTCTCGAAATAAGCAACAAGCAGTTGTGCGAGTTCGAGGGTGTGGCGCTTGCAGGTGTTGAAGTTGACTTCGACGATGTCGCAGCAGATTCCGTCGAGCAGTGTCTCAACGAATTCAGCATTGACCTTGTCGCCCGGGATGCGGAATCCCAGCGAGTCGATACCCTTGTTCAACACGTCTTTTGCCTTGGCATTGGCAGCCTTGGCATCATCAGCAACAATGTCCTGGCGGATATACCAGATGTTGTTGTCTTTTTTGTTACCACGCACGAAGGGGAATTCACCCGGAAGTGCTTCTGGAGTCTTCAGTTTCAGCACGTCTTCCCTACGATAGAAAGGCTGAACCGTAAAACCTTCATTTGTTCTCCATACGAGTCGTTTCTCAAAGTCGGCACCTTTCAAGTCAACCTGAATCTTGTCAAGCCATTCTTGTGTGGTTGGTGCCTGAAACTCGGTAAGGAGCTTTTCTCTTTTGTTTGACATAGTTTTGTTACGCTTTATTATATAAGTTGTTTAAACATCTTTTGACGTGCAAAGATACTTCTTTTTTCTGATATGTGAAACAAATTGATGAAAAAAAGCTTTTTTCGATAAAAAAAGATGTCGGAAAAGGGGCGAAAAAGATGCCAAAATAGTACTGCATAAATATGCGCATATTGATGCATAAAAATGAAAGCCCAACTATCGTTTTTCAAAAGTGCCACTTTTGCGTTCCAAAAGTTGCCCTTTCAGCTCCTAAAAGTTCCCCTTTTGCAAGCTAAAAGTGGCACTTTTGGAAAGTCGTACTTAACACGCTAATATTCAACTGTTTACAAACAATGAAGAAAAACGGCAGGAATGGTATAAATATACAGTTTCCGAAGCGCCAGTAACTGCCCGCTTGTTAATTATCTTTACAAAAAGATGAACACGAATCACCCCATCTTCATTTCCAAAAACGAGAGGTGATGTCTTCAAATGTATTGTCTGCCTTCCTGCGGTATAGACGTTGGTTGGTTGTGGGCTCCCGCAAACTGCCAAGATGTCGTAGGTATGGTCCCACCTTGATGTAGTCGAAATCAGCCTTTTTCACCTCTTTCGGAATGCGGATGCGCCCGCTATACCACGCCACTTTGTACTTGGGAAAGGCATCGTGCAGAAATCGTGCCAATTCGTCCACGCGCTCCGGTTCTGCATCGCCTCCCATGAAAGCGATGCAGGTCATGTCGTCACCATATTCGTCAATGAAGTGTGTGAGCGCATCTTCCGTCAGCGGTTCACCGATATCTCCCCAGAGAAACTGGCTGTGGCAACCCGGGCAGCGACACGGACAGCCGGATATGTTGATGGCAAGCGTCACTTCATCGGGTATTTCCTGAAAGACGATGCCCGTGTTTACGTATTTCAGCATATCCCGTGCCCTACTCCGTCAGTCGCGTTGATTCAGCGTAATAGCGGCGATGCTCCTCTTGCTGACGGGCTTCGGAGAAGTTGCTGACACGTTTCAGGTAGCCGATAATACGCGTCATATAGTCGATGTTTTTTGAATGGCAATGGGGACACTCTTTCAGATAGCGCTTGTCGATGTGTCCGCAGTCGTTGCAGATGGTGTTCGGGATGTTGAACGTGAAGTAGTTGCACCCTTCCTGAGCTGCCACTCTCAGCAACTGGCGGTATTGCTCCTTCGAAAGATGCTCCTCAAGGTTCATGTGGAGCGCCGAGCCGCCCGTCAGGTGCTCGATATAGGGCGCGCCATGCAACTTGAACTTGTCGATAATGTTCAGCGAATCGTCCTCCACGACATAGAAATAGCTGTTATAGCAGTCGCGTGGCACGAAATAGCCATCTTCCCTGTCCCACTTCGCATGCTTCACGCCTACGTTCTCTGCAGGAATCATCTCACAGTTGAACAACACATCCTTTGTCCTGTACTCCTTATTATATTTCTCGATAAGTCCCAAAATCTCCTGTACGAATGCGAGGTATTCGGGATTGTCGTTGATTTTCAGCCCCATAAACTCTGCGGCTTCCACCATTCCGTTCACACCGATGGTCAGATATTGTCTGCCGATGTTGATATATCCGGCATCGAACAGTGGCAACATGCCGTTCTTCTGCAACTCTTTCAGGTTTTCGTTGTATGCAAGTTGCACCTTGTGGCACAAGTCGATGACGTGTGAGAGGTATTCCTTGTAGTCCTGTCCTTTGTTGACTGCATATTGAATGCAGCGGTTCAGGTTGATGGTCAGCACGCTCTTCGAGCCCGTTGACACGCCTCCCGCACCGAGCGTATAGCTGAATCCGTTGTCTTGAATCTCGTTTCTCAGGCGGCAGCAGCTTGAAAGCGAATCGGCATTGTCGCTCATATAAGTGAAGAACGAATGACCTTCGGCGTACATCTCCGCCGTGAAATCGCCCCACTCTTTATCCATCACGTCGCCATTTTTCGTCAGCAGTGCCATTGTTTCCACTGGGAAAGTGAGCACCGTCTTGGTGCGCTCGGCGTTAAACCACTTCATAAACCGCTTCTGCAACCAGGAAAGTCCCTCCCAATCGGGTTGTGAGCCGTCGGGGAAATAGAAACTTCCGAAGATGCTCTCGAAATAATAGCGGTCATAGTAAGCCACGTTCCAGAATACAGCCTGGTAATTGCGCGCACCGGTCGGTTGATTCAGCGTATAGACGATTTGCTCGAAACAGTCGGTAATCATTTTGTCTATCGTCCGCTGTTTTACCGACAGATCGACAACCTTATCGGGTTCTTTCCAATAATCCTTGCCATATTCCATTCCGATGAAATAGTTCAGATACATCAGGAATTCAGGTGTGGCACAAGCTCCGCTCAACATGCTCGAAACCATGAACACCATATTGACAAAGCCACCACAGAAACTCTTCAGGTTAGTGGGTGCCGTGGAATTGCCACCAATCGAAGTCGTTCCGCCAATGAGCCACGGATACATGGTGATGGAAGCGCAATAATTGGCAAGACTCGTCTCGTCGTTCTTATATATAAAATGATGTGTAAGCATGTCAATATACTCATCGGCAAGTGCCTTTCCATACATTTTCTTGATTCTATTGGTCAGAAGCCGACGATTCAATCTGATGAAGTTTGACTTGGGTAACTCACCTATCAGTGTTGCAATATTTTTATGTTCGACATTTGCATTCGCATCATACTTCGAACCGGAGGCTGCATTCTTTGCATCGCAATAGTCTGCCAAAAAGTTCAACTTCTCCATCGTCTCCCTGTCCTCCGTGTGGCGCTGACGATAGAGCATGAATGACTTGGCTACGTCATAATAGCCTTCCTTCATCAAAGCCACTTCGACTTGGTTCTGTATATCTTCAACCTTTATGTCATTGAAAATATCCAAATGACTGATTATCTTAGATATAGAACCCAAATCAATGGGCACGTCAACAGACTTGAATGCCTTCAGGATGGCATTCATAATTTTGTCCAGAGAGAACTGGTCGCGCGAACCGTCACGCTTCGTAATGGAGAAGTTTTTCATCATAATAATATTTCTTTTTGGGAAAACTTTTTCAAGAAATAGTTTGTAAAAGTTTTCCATTTTGGACAACCTCGACTAATATTTCCGGAAATAAAATTTTCTATTTTGTTTATTTGATTCGTTTGCAAAGATAAGAAGTTTTCCATAAACGGCAAAAGAAAATATCTACTTTTTTATGATTTCAACGAAAACAGCTGAAAAATAAACGAATGTAAATTTGTCTCGTCTATGGTTTAAGAGCCGTTAATATGTTAAAATCGAGTGTTAAAATGGAATAAAGATGACCGACAAAATGTCATAATAATGATTTTTGACCTTATATTTGCAGAGGTTTTCAAGAACAAAACAAAGTTGAACTTTTAAATAAGAACGAAAATGAAAAGAATTTCAAAGTATTTGGGAATTGCATTGAGCGTTATTGCCATTGCAGTTGCAACAGGAGCCTTCATTAAAGCAAACGCATCTTCTCCGGTGGTTGCCGGTCAGCCTGTTGATTTAACTTATGCTGCGGAGAAATCATTGCCCGCCGTTGTTCATATTAAATATGTACAGAACTCGAAAACTCAGACTGTAGAAGTGCAAAGTGATCCGTTCAGCGATTTCTTCGACCCGTTTGGATTTTTCGGTAATCCGCGAGGGAATGGAGGTACACAAAAACGCCAGATTCAAACACCGAAGCGCACAGCCATGGGTTCAGGTGTCATCATCTCTTCTGACGGCTACATTGTTACAAACAACCATGTCGTTGCAGGAGCAGACGAACTGACCGTCACGCTAAATGACAACCGCGAGTTCTCGGCACGTATCATAGGCAACGATGAGACGACCGACCTTGCCCTGATTAAGATTGACGGCAAAAACCTCCCCACCCTTCCCGTTGGAGACTCTGACAAGTTGAAGGTCGGAGAATGGGTCATTGCCGTAGGTAACCCCTTCGGTTTGAACAACACCGTCACTGCAGGCATCGTCAGTGCAAAGGCCCGTTCTATCGGAGCGAACGGCGTCGAGTCGTTTATTCAGACAGACGCTGCCATCAACCAAGGAAATTCGGGAGGTGCGTTGGTGAATACACGTGGTGAACTCGTCGGTATCAATGCCATGATCTATTCGCAGACAGGTTCATACGCCGGATACGGTTTTGCCATTCCGACCACTATTATGAATAAGGTGGTAGATGACTTGAAGAAATATGGAACCGTGCAACGTGCCATTCTCGGTATCATGGGTAATGATGTTCACGCCTACATCGACAGACAAAAGGAAGAAGGAAAAGAAGTTGATCTGGGCACGCATGAAGGTGCATACGTGGACAAAGTGGAAGACAACAGCGCTGCTGCTGATGCCGGAATTGAAAAAGGTGACGTGATAATCGCCCTCGACGGCAAAAAGATATCAAAATGGGCAGAACTTACTGAAGCCATCGCAGGAAAACGTCCTGGAGACAAGGTTACGGTAACCTTCCTGCACAACAAGAAAAAGACAGAAAAGACCGTCACACTCAAGAATACGCAAGGCAATACGAAGGTAGTGAAAGGTGCCGACCTCGACTTGCTGGGTGCAAACTTCCGTGAGATTACCAACGCCCAGAAAGAACAGCTCGACATCAGACATGGACTTGAAGTTATCAAGGTGAACAACGGTGCCATGAAAAATGCCGGAATTACCAAGGGCTTCATTATCCAGACCGTGAACAATCAGGCTGTACGTACGATAGAAGAACTGCAGAAAGCCGTCAAAGAGGCTTCGGTAAGCAAAGAGCCCGTGCTCTATATACAGGGTATTTATCCTACGGGAAAGAAGGCTTACTTTGCCGTTTCTTTGGAAAATTAGTCCAACCTGTCGGTTAATCAAGATAAAGGCTGAGGGTTTTGTCCCCCAGCCTTTTTTCGACCTCTACCATTATCAGTGGCGAAATAAATTCTATTTTATTTGTGAATACACTAAAAATATCGTATTTTTGCATTTGCTAAAAAATAATCGTGCATGAGACAACTGAAAATAACAAAGTCGATTACAAACCGCGACAGCGCAGCACTGGAGAAGTATCTCCAGGAAATCGGCCACGAAGAACTTCTCACTGTTGAAGAGGAAGTGGAGCTGGCTCAGCGCATCCGCCGTGGTGACCATGAAGCATTAGAACGTCTGACCAAAGCCAACTTACGTTTTGTCGTGTCAGTTGCCAAACAATATCAAAATCAAGGATTAAGCCTTGCAGACCTGATTAATGAAGGGAATTTGGGACTGATTAAGGCAGCCGAGAAATTTGACGAGACACGCGGTTTTAAATTTATTTCCTACGCAGTTTGGTGGATCAGGCAAAGCATATTGCAAGCGATAGCAGAACAAAGCCGCATCGTACGCCTCCCGCTTAACCAAGTGGGTTCCGTCAACAAAATCAACAGGGAATTGCATCGCTTCGAACAAGAGAACGAACGGCGACCAAGTGTCAACGAGATAGCAGACAGGGTCGATATTCCTGAGGATAAAATCAAGGAAGTTCTTAAGGTTCCCAATCGTCACACATCAATCGATGCACCATTCTCCGAAAGTGATGAAAGCAGCTTGCTGGACATCCTCCCTAATGACGATTCGCCAATGGCGGACAACGAGCTCGTTGCGGAATCTTTACGCAATGAAATCACCCGCACGCTTCAAGTGTTGAATGACAGGGAACGCCATATTATTGAGGCATTCTTCGGAATCAACCAGCCAGAGATGACATTGGAAGAAATCGGAGAGAAATTTGGATTGACGAGAGAGAGAGTGCGGCAGATCAAAGAAAAAGCAATCCGCCGTCTGCGAAACAGCACGAAAAACAAATTGCTGAAATCCTATTTGGGACAATAATTATATATGTAAATAAACAAAGAAAAAGAAATGAAACGGTTATATCAGATATTACTCCTTGCATCTTTGTTTGCCTTCATGGGGACAACACAGATTCATGCGAAGAAGAAATGCGTCGGTAAGATGTACATTTGTGGCGTGTCCTATTCATTCACGGATACAGTCGTGTATATCACCTCTGTTCAGGAAATAGACAGTGCATGGGTAGATGCAAAAACAGATTTCCTGTCCGATCGCAATTATTACAGCTATCAACTGAAAGACTATTTCATCAAAAAAGGTGAAGACAAGCGCGTTTGCACCGTGTTTTTTGCTCAAAAGCGTAAAGACTTGAACAAAAAATACGTCAAGATGATGAAAAGGTTTTCAAAGAAAGGTAATGTTGAAATCAAGCAGATTCCTGATGCTGAATTTAGATTTAAGACAGAGATCCCGGATCCGGAAAGTTTGATAGAACAACCCGAATTGACGAAAGCGGAACGGAAAGCGTTAAAAGCCGCTGCAAAAAAGAAGAAAAAGCAGTCTTCTGAGAAATCAAAGGAATAAACAGCTGCATTACAAACACTGATACATCATTCATGCAAGAGCAGAGTAAAGCCCATATCAGCAATTTTCGCATTGCTGATTTTGACATACGAATCATTTTTGAGGATGCGCATGTCAATAACATCAGCCTTATTCCCTCGTTCATCCCATTCATCTCAAACGAAACAAGCGAAAACCTTTTCTTTCAGATGACGGTGGACGACACCCTCTCCCCTGTTCCAAAAGACCAGCGCGAACGCATTCGCAAATTTGACACAGGGAATGGCGAGACGATTGTTGATCTCTTGTCTGATGGCGGTTATCAGTTTATCATAAAAGACATCACAAACGCAGAATGTTGCCTCCTGATAACAGACAAGGATTTTTCAACATGCCGATGTGCTTTGAACGGAACAATGAACATGCGCCGCTATGGACTTAACAGTGCACTTATGTTGACATTTGCATTTGCAGGATGTACTCATGACACACTACTTATCCATGCCTCACTTGTCCGTCACAACGGATATGGCTATGCCTTTATTGCAAAAAGTGGAACGGGAAAATCCACCCAGGTGTCAATGTGGTTGAGACATATTCCGAACTGCGACCTGATGAATGACGACAATCCCATCATACGAATTATCGATGGTAAACCATACATTTATGGTGGTCCTTGGAGTGGAAAGACGCCATGCTATCGCAACGTGAAAGCTCCTTTGGGAGCAATTACCCGAATCGACCGGGCAAAGAGCAACAGCATAGAAAAACTTTCGGCTATTGAAGCCTTTGCGTCAGTATTGCCTGCCTGCTCGTCGATGAAATGGGATGTAGATATTTTCGAGCACATTTGCGATTCCGTCACAAAGATTGTTGAGACGACAAACATCTATACCCTGCATTGTCTTCCCAACAAGGAATCTGCCTTATTGTGTAAAAACCATATTACTGTTAATAATAAAGAATAAAATTGAGTCAAGTCCGTGAGAAAAGTAGCGAAAAAAGACAGTATCTAAAAGAAATCAAATTAGAGAATGCTGTTTTCCTTCCAGAGGTTGTAAAACTACTGGAGGAAGGACATACTGTAACGCTGCGGCTACGAGGATTCAGTATGCGTCCATTCCTTGAAGACAATCGGGACAAGGCTCTATTAACGAAACCAGTCAATCCAAAAGTTGGAGACCCAGTCCTTGCTGAAATAGAGCCCAAGCATTTTGTGCTCCACCGCATCATCAGGATAGAAGGAGAAAACGTGACGCTCAAAGGAGATGGTAATCTGGGGGTAGAACATTGCAAGTTGAAAGACGTGCAAGGTGCCGTTATCGGATTTTATCGAAAAGGCAGGAAAACATTAGACCGCACAGACGGATGGAAATGGCGTCTTTATTCCTGGATTTGGATGCGCCTCTCTCCCATTCGCCGCTATCTGCTTGGCTTCTATCGACGCATTTGGCTGAAATATTTTAAACCAATATAACTTATGAAAACAAAAGAAGGATTTAATCTTCGCTCCGTTTGCGGCGAATCAATCATTGTTGCAGAAGGAAGAGAGAATATCGACTTCAGCAACATCATCAGCATGAACGAAAGTTCTGCTTATTTGTGGACAAATGTCGTGGGAAAGGAGTTCTCCGCAAATGATCTTGTCGTGCTTTTGACCGAACAATATGACGTCGATGAAGAAACCGCCTTTAACGATGCTCAGGTGCTCATCCAACAATGGCTTGAAGCAGGAATTATTGAAGAATAACTTATTGCTTCGACTTCAGATGGAACAGCGCCGCACCTATTGCCGTGCAGAACTCCGAATATTTCGGTATGCGGAAATGAACATTATATAGCCTTTCCAACAGCGGAAAGACATCACGGCATTGCGGTAATAATGTCATATTGCCAATCAACACAAACTCTCGGACGTCACTGTTAAGCGCGGAGAGAACAGACGCACTTCCTATGCTTTGAAGCACCATGTGTATCAGTCCCAGCGCAATATCCTCTTTCGAGGCATCAGCCGCTGCATTTCCGAATAGCGAGGCAGTCGCATTCATCGGGAGTCCTGGTAAGGGATTAGCGCTGATGTCACCGATAAGCAAATTGATATTCTTGATATCTCCATTCATGGCAAGTGCTGCAACTTGTTTGATATCAGATGTTTTCAACAGGACACGGGAGAGACCTGCCAACGTGCCTCCCCCAATTCCAATACCTCCGATGTGTCGAATATCATCACCATCACAACGGACCAATGAAGTACCCGTCCCCATGCTGACAACAATGATGTGGTCTAATTTTGATTCAAACCTTGCTCCCAAACCATCAGCAACAAACTCATCCGCCTTATGCGTAGGAAGACCGTAAATAGGTTTGTCAATATATGCACTGCCTACTCCCGTCAGCATCACACAATCAATGTCCTTTAAGTCAATCTTGTTGTCGTGAAGATATTTCCCGAATGCCCCATAAAGTGACGTAACGGGGTCTATTGCGGATATACGCAAAGGCGAGAACACCTTCATTTCCCTGATGCCGACAATCTTAGTCGTGCTGATACCAACATCAATGCCTATTACAATTCCCATGCTTTTTGTTTTTCAAGTTTAGGCTGCAAATTTACTTATTTTTTCAGACGTGAGAAAGAAAAACAAGAAAAAAACTCAAATCTTTGGTATTTATCCCTTTTTTCTTTATATTTGCAACATAAATAAATAATATTCCAAACATGAAAAGTTTCTTTAAAACAGTGTTAGCAACCATGGTAGGAATGATTTTGTTCAGCATTCTTGCATGCTTTATCGGAATCATGTGTGTCGTTGGAATGGTTGCCTCATCGAGTTCAACAAAAAATGTAAAAGACAATTCTGTCCTCGTTCTTAATTTGTCGGGAAGCCTTGAAGAGCGCTGCGAGACAAGTGTCATGGACAAGTTCAAGGGCACTGCTGGCAACATTATAGGATTGGACGACATCCTGAATGCAATAAAGAAAGCAGAAGAGAACGAGAACATAAAAGGTATTTATATTGAGGCGGGAATGTTTGTTCCCAATTCATATGCCTCGCTGCAAGCCATACGCCGTGCTTTGACTGATTTCAAAAAAACAGGAAAGTGGATTATTGCCTATGGCGATACGTACACGCAGGGCACTTACTATTTAGCTTCCGTTGCCGACAAGATTTATTTGAACCCACAGGGACAAATCGACTGGCATGGCGTTGCTGCCCAGACATTCTACCTGAAAGACCTTATGGCGAAGTTTGGTGTGAAAATGCAGTTGGCAAAAGTCGGAGCCTATAAGAGTGCACCGGAAATATTCACGGCTGACAAGATGAGTGATCCCAATCGCGAGCAAATGACTGCATATATCAATGGCATCTGGGAAAATGTGTGCAAGGACGTTGCTTCAAGCAGAAAGATCAGCGTGGATTCGCTAAACGCATATGCTGACAATCTCATCACTTTTGATGCGACTGAAAACTATAAAAAGTACAAGTTGGTTGATGGGTTACTATATACTGACGAAGTCAAGAAAGAAGTAAAGAAGCTGTTGAAGATTGATGAAGACGAGCGCATCAATCAGCTGAGCATCGCTGATATGGAAAACGTAAAAGGCAAAAAACACAAAGGTGAGGAAATTGCTATCTATTATGCATACGGGGACATCGTTGATGGAGATGCCCAGGGGATGCTTAGTGACGGACATGTCATTGATGCGCAAACAGTCTGCAAGGATATAGAAAGACTCATGAATGATGATGATGTCAAGGCGGTCGTTCTGCGTGTTAATTCTGGCGGTGGTAGCGCCTATGCATCGGAGCAGATTTGGCATCAAATAGAAATGCTGAAAAGGAAGAAGCCTGTCGTTGTCTCTATGGGTGGAGCGGCAGCATCGGGAGGCTATTACATCAGTTGCATAGCCAACTGGATTGTTGCAGAACCGACAACACTGACCGGAAGTATCGGAATCTTTGGCATGTTTCCTGACATGAGTGGACTCTTGACAGAGAAACTCGGCGTGAAATTCGATGAAGTCAAGACCAATAAACATGGAACATTCGGAACGAACGCACGTCCGTTCAGCTCGGAAGAAATGGCTTACCTCGAGAAATACATCGACAGAGGATATAAGCTCTTCCGCAGCCGGGTTGCCATGGGGCGTAAAATGTCTGAGGACGATGTTGAAAAGATTGCCCAAGGACACGTTTGGTTAGGCCAGGATGCCCTGAAGCACAAGCTCGTTGACCAGTTGGGCGGATTGGACGACGCTGTAAAGAAGGCTGCACAGCTGGCAAAACTTGACGAGTATTACACCTATAGCTATCCTGCCGTTAAAGGCTGGTGGGAACAGCTGACTGCCGAAATGGCTGGAGGCAATTACCTTGACGAGCAAATGACCATGTTCCTAGGCGAATATTACAAGACTTTCATGCTGCTCAAGACGATGAATCGCCAGAATGCCATCCAAGCACGCTTGCCTTTTAATATAAGTGTCAAATAGACAACAATGTAACAAGACAACAATGAACGAGGGGTTCGTTAAAATCAACAAATGGCTATTGCCGTTCAGCTGGCTTTACGGAGTCGGTGTGCGTATCCGAAACAAGCTTTTCGATTTCAATATCTTGAAGAGCAAGGTTTACGACATACCCGTCATTGCTGTCGGAAACATTTCGGTTGGTGGAACAGGAAAAACCCCTCATGTCGAATACCTCATACGATTATTAAAAAGCCAAGCCAAGGTTGCTGTTCTTAGTCGGGGATACAAGCGCAAGACGAAAGGGTTTGTGCTTGCCGACGAGAATTCTACAGTCAGAGATATCGGGGATGAACCTTTTCAGATGAAGCGGAAATTCCCGGACATTTATGTGGCTGTTGATGAAAAAAGATGTGACGGCATTGAACGATTGATTACTGACGAGCAGACGAAAGAAACTGACGTGATATTGCTTGATGATGCTTTCCAACATCGGTATGTAAAACCAGGAATCAATATTCTGCTTGTTGACTACCATCGTCAACTTATTCACGACAAACTCTTGCCTGCTGGCAGCATGCGGGAACACAAGGAAGGGAAAAACCGTGCAGACATCGTGATTATCACAAAATGCCCGGAAAGCCTTCGCCCCATGGATTTCAGAGTCATCACAAAGGCGATGAACCTTTATCCGTATCAGACACTACTGTTTACGACCATTGAATACGACAACCTTCAACCGATGTATTGCGGAGAAAGCCGTCCGTTGGATGGCATTGAACGAAACGAACACGTTCTTTTGCTCACAGGTATTGCATCTCCACAACATCTTATGAGTGATTTGGAGAAATACAGCAACCATATCACTCCCCTCTCGTTTGGAGACCACCATCAGTTCACGCCAAAGGACATCGAAAAAATCAATCAACAATTCGACGAACTGCCTTCTCCGAAACTCATTATCACAACGGAGAAAGACTCGGCAAGGCTCTTGGGCATGGAAGGATTAAGCGACCAAGTTCGCCACCACATCTACACATTGCCGGTGCGCGTGAAATTCTTATTGGAACAAGAAGAAACATTTAACAATAAAATTACAAGTTATGTACACAAAAATTCAAGACACAGCATCCTGGTTAAAGCAAAGGATGACCACAAACCCAAAAATAGGAATCATTCTGGGGACGGGACTCGGACAATTAGCTTCAGAAATAACTGATACCTATGAGTTTGCATACGAAGAAATCCCCAACTTCCCACTCTCCACGGTAGAGGGACATGCGGGAAAGCTTATTTTTGGAAAGCTCGGCGATGTCGATGTACTTGCCATGCAGGGACGTTTCCATTTCTATGAAGGGTATGGAATGCGAACCGTGACATTCCCCGTACGCGTAATGTATGAGCTGGGCATAGACACATTGTTCGTTTCCAATGCAGCCGGAGGTATGAATCCCAATTTCAAGATTGGCGACATCATGATTATTGAAGACCATATCAACTTATTCCCGGAACACCCACTGACAGGAAAGAATTTCCCGACAGGCCCGCGTTTCCCCGATATGCACGAGACTTACGACAAGCAACTGATTGAAAAGGCTAAAGAGGTTGCGAAAGAAAAAGGCATACGGGTGGTTCAAGGCGTATATGTGGGAGTACAGGGACCAACGTTTGAGACACCTGCCGAATACAGGATGTATCGCATACTTGGTGGAGATGCCATCGGAATGAGTACCGTACCGGAGGTCATTGTTGCACATCACTGCGGAATCAAGACTTTCGGCATTAGCGTCATTACCGACTTGGGCGGTTTCGATCCTCCTGTAGAGGTAAGCCATGAAGAGGTGCAGATTGCTGCCAACAAGGCACAACCCATTATGGCTGAACTCATTCGTGAGCTGGTTCAGCGCACATAATCGCAGTTTGCATGATACACCTCTTAAATAATTAAATGTAAGATATGGAGATTGCAAAACTCGGCGAATTCGGACTGATTGAGCACCTGACCAAAGACATAAAACCAAAGAATCAGGAGACGGTGTATGGTGTCGGCGATGATTGTGCTGTAATGCACTTCCCCGACAGGCAGGTTCTCGTTACTTCAGACATGCTTGTCGAAGGCATTCATTTTGACTTGACATATATCGGTCTTCAGCACCTCGGCTATAAAGCTGCCATGGTGAATATCAGCGATATCTTTGCCATGAATGGGACACCAAGTCAGATGCTCGTCAGCATTGCCTTGGGGAAACGTTTCACTGTTGAAGACATGGAAATGTTTTATGCGGGAATTAAACTTGCATGCGACAAATGGAACGTTGACTTGGTTGGAGGAGACACGACAAGCTCCTTGACAGGCATGACAATCAGCATCACCTGCATCGGACACGCAGAAAAAGATGCCATCGTCTATCGGAATGGCGCAAAAGATACTGACCTGATTTGCGTTTCCGGTGATCTCGGTGCATCGTATCTCGGACTTCAACTGCTTGAACGAGAGAAAAGAGTGTACTACATGCAAGTGGATGAGGCAAAGCAAAAGAATGACGAAAAGGCATTGAAGCTGTTAGAAAACTTCCAGCCTGACTTTGCAGGAAAGGAATATCTTCTTCAGCGCCAGCTGAAACCTGAAGCGCGTGGCGACATCATCCAACAGCTGCGCGATGCTGAAATCGTACCGACTTCAATGATTGACATCAGCGACGGACTGAGCAGTGAGATTCTACACATCTGCAAACAGAGCGGATGCGGCTGTCGTCTCTATGAAAAGAATCTCCCCATCGATTATCAGGCTGCTGCCATGGCTGAAGAACTCAACCTGAACGTTACGACCTGCGCACTGAATGGCGGCGAAGACTACGAGTTGCTTTTCACCGTTCCTATCGGCGATTACGAGAAGGTAGAGGGCATGAACGACGTCAGGGTTATCGGACACATCACCAAAAAGGAATTAGGCGCAATGCTCATAGCCAGAGACGGTAATGAGTTTGAACTGAAAGCGCAAGGATGGAATCCATTGCAATGACAATATGAACGAGATGAACGGGAGGCTTCAATATAAGAAGTCTCCCGTTTTTTATGTTCATGAACAACATCAACGTGGTGCTGACTTTTTTCCACCTTGACACCCCACCTGTCATCTCGTCGTGACTGTATATTTATGCAATAGCAGGTTGTCTTTAGTGTGTTTTATAAACTCCTGAATTTCAATACGTTAGAATAGGCTTTCCAAAAGTGCCACTTTTAGCTTGCAAAAGTGGCACTTTTGGAAAACGAAAGTTCAACTGCATATTTATACGCCCGTTTCTGTATGTTTATGCAAGTGATTTCTCGTTGTTTCAAGAACCTTGATTGCACTAAATCCTTTCATCCGAAAACACTTGCGTTGACAGTGCTTTATGACGAACGCGCACTGTCATTTTTTACCACATCTACAACATGCAGGGTTCCGTCTTCAACATAAAAACGCACGTCATAGCCGAATATGGGCATGCCATAGTTCTTTTTCAAGTCATGTTGGTAAGTCGGACGCGGATCTTGTGCGAGAACCTGAATCACGACATCCAGTTCATCGGGCGTGAAAAAACGCCGCAATGATTCGGGAAAATCCACTTCCACTTCTTTCCATTCATGCGTGTCAACGAAGCCACTGCGCACTCCGTCGTGACAATCTGTGTAGGCGATATAGGGTTTGATGTCGTAAATCGGCGTCCCATCCATCAGGTCGGCACCCTTCACATAGATGACGGGAGCGTTCTTTCCGTCGAGCACAATCTTCTCTATGCGAACGGAAGACAAGCCTAAAGCATTCGGACGGAAAGGGGAACGCGTGGCAAAGACACCAAGCCGCTTATTGCCTCCCAACCGAGGTGGGCGGACAACAGGACTGCTCACTTCATGAGGATTGGCAGAAAATCCCCATATCAGCCAAAGATAGTCGAAATCTTCCAAGCCACGAATATAGTCGGCATTCCGAAACTTATCCTCAAATACTATTTGTCCGGGCAAATTCTCAACCACCCCACTCTGCTTTGGTATTCCAAACTTTGAACTGAAAGGCGATTTGAACGTAGCAATTTTTTGTAAAAGCATATTGTATTATAAATGAAAATGGAGTATGCCCTTTTGAAGACATACTCCATTTTTTCTTAGTCAAGCCATTTCACGTAACAGAAATCCTGGCGATGTGGCAGTTTTTCATTCTTCGGATACATGCGCACAGCAGTCTTGAATGTTCCGGCATCGTCTGGTTCTATCTTACATTCAAACGTATAGAGATTTCCGTTCTTCCCAATCTTCTTGAACGGATGAACGCTATAGATGTGATTCGTACCGTCATTATCGGTATGCAACACGACATATTCCAAACCGATAGCATCATCCAGTCCCTGTTCGTCTATCACATATCTTAGGACATATTGGATTCCCATTTCTGCTCCGGTTTCGGGTATAGTAGTTTCTTTCGACACCACATGTATGCCATCCCACTTTTCTGCCACGCTCTCTTTCCATGCTGCAATTTCTTTTGCCAGCTGATTGTTGTTTGCAGAAAGTTCCTTGAAACGTGCAGCTTCTTTTACATAGAACTTGGAGAAATAGTCATCCAGTTGGCGTTTCATGGTATAATGCGGGGCAATCGTTGCTATTGAGTTCTTGATGACTTGAATCCATCCTTCACTGTAGCCTTTTTTGTTTTGGGCATAGTAAAGCGGGATTATCTCGTTTTCGAGCAGTCCATAGATGGTCGCAGCGTCTAACTGGTCTTGATATCCTTGGTTTTCATAGGTACGCTTTTCCGTCAAAGCCCAGCCGGCACCTTCACGATAGCCTTCCAGCCACCAACCGTCGAGCACCGAGAGGTTCACCACTCCGTTCATCTCTGCCTTCTCGCCTGACGTTCCTGATGCTTCAAGCGGGCGAGTCGGAGTGTTCATCCAGATATCAACTCCGGAAACCAACCTGCGCGCCAAGAGGAAATCATAATCTTCGAGGAAAATGATTTTGCCCAAGAACTCCGGGCGCTGGCTTATTTCGAATATTTTCTTAATCAATCCCTGTCCAGCCCCGTCGGCAGGATGCGCTTTCCCTGAGAATATAAACTGTACGGGATGCTCCGGGTTGTTGACTATCCTTGACAAGCGTTCAAGGTCGGTAAACAGAAGGTGCGCACGCTTATAGGTGGCAAAACGACGGCAGAAGCCTATCATCAACGCATTCGGATTTATCTTTTCCAAGAGCGAAACCACTCGCGACGGGTCGCCCTGATTCTTCAGCCATGTCTCACGGAACTTGTCACGTATGTATTTGACGAGCTTCTCTTTTAGCGTCATGCGCGTAGCCCATATCTCTTCGTCAGGAACTTCATAGATGGCATGCCAAATCTTCTCATTACTTTGGTCATTCATGAAGTTCTCATCGAAGTATTTACCATACAGCTGTCGCCATTCTGTTGCTGCCCAACTGGGGAAATGCACGCCGTTGGTCACATATCCCACATGATTCTCCTCCGGATAATATCCACTCCAAATGGGGGCAAACATCTTCTGGCTGACCCACCCATGCAGCTTGCTCACACCGTTCACTTCCTGACAGGTGTTGCATGCGAAGGTTGACATACAGAAGCGCTCTGTCTTGTCTTCAGGATTCTCGCGTCCCATACCGACAAACTCATCCCAAGTAATGCCGAGCATTGCCGGATAACCACCCATGTATTTCCCAAAGAGTGATTCGTCAAAATAGTCATGACCGGCAGGAACCGGCGTGTGACAGGTGTAAAGCGAAGAGGCACGTACGAGCTCCATTGCCTGATTGAACGTAAGCCCCTCCTTCACATAATCACAGAGGCGCTGCAGATTGCATAACGCAGCATGTCCCTCATTGCAATGATATATTTCTTTTTCAATACCGAGTTTCTTCAGTGTCAGCATACCTCCTATGCCTAAAAGAATCTCCTGCTTCAACCGGTTCTCCCAGTCACCTCCGTAAAGTGTGTGCGTGATAGGACGGTCATATTCAGAATTCATCTCGTTGTCAGTATCGAGCAGATAGAGCGAGATGCGTCCGACATTCACCCTCCACACGTTGGCGTGTACATAATAGTTCATGTAAGGCACGTCCACCACCATCGGATTACCGTCAGAATCCATCTGTCGGACGATGGGCAAAGAGTTGAAATGCTGTGCCTCGTAGTTTGCTATCTGTTCGCCATCCATGCTCAACGATTGCTTGAAATAGCCGAAGCGATACATAAAGCCGACGGCACACATATCCACATTGCTGTCGGATGCTTCCTTCAGATAGTCGCCTGCCAGCATACCTAAGCCGCCAGAGTATATCTTCAAAACATGATTAAGTCCATATTCCATGCTGAAATAAGCTACCGACGGACGTTTCTTGTTAGGCTTCACGGACATATATTTCTCAAATCGTCCATATACGTCTTTCACCTTTTTCATGATAGCCTTATCCTTAACGATTGCTTCCTTACGGTCGTAGTTCAAACGCTCCAGCAACAACACGGGATTATGATTCACCTCTTCGTATAGCTTTTCATCAAGGCTCTTCCACAAATTACGAGCTTCATAGTTCCAAGCCCACCACACATTATGCGCCAACTCATCCAGGCACTTCAACTCCTCAGGAAGACGCGACTTCACTGTCAGCTCCTTCCATTGAGGCAAATTACTGCAATCTGTCTTAATTTTCATAACAATCTATTACCTATGTTTATATATCGGAAAGAATTCTCTCACACAAATCTGTGCCCAATTCTTTTCCCTCACGTTGTTAAAACGATGCAAAGTTACAAAAAAATCTATATTCTGAATGCTAATTACCTATCTTTTACTTATCTTTGCAGACATAAATACGTTTTAGCTTGACACCCATGAAAAGACTTCATACCCTACTGATTGCAGTGTTAGTAGCATGTTGCGTGCATGCGCAGCATGATCAGAATCCGTTCCAGGCATCTCTTTACAATGAGCAAAATGAGATTAGCATGGAAATTGATTTAGTGAAAAAGAACATTCTTGTGCCTCAGCAGGAAGTGCTTGGTGAGGTTGCAGGATATATTTCCATAAAGAAAGATTTCCGCAAGTGGATTGTCATTGATGCAGAAATGATTCGTCCCAACACTGCCCAGCTTTCGGTTGTCAACGACTATGGAAGCGAAGATTTCGTTGCCCTTCTTACTTTCAACCCCGACGGCTCTTACACGTGGAAGCACCAATCAGGCAGTCCCATGAAATTTGTCATCAACAAGAAGTGGAATAAGATGCCAGGCACCTTGTCATTCAAAAGGCAAGAGCCGAAAAAATAGGCACAAAAAAAGAGAAATCCCAAGCAGGATTTCTCTTTTTTAGCGGAGAGAGAGGGATTCGAACCCCCGGTGCCTCTCAGCACGACGGTTTTCAAGACCGTTGTAATCGACCACTCTACCATCTCTCCTTGCTTAAATGGTCTAAAAGCGGTTGCAAAGTTAATGTCTTTTTTGTTATCCCGCAAATTTTTCTTTTATTTTTTTGCTTGTTTGCTGATTTTAGTTTAATTTCGCAACATGATTTATCCGCATGATTTCGAGGAAAAGATAGGCTTTAGGGAGATTAAGCTCCTGCTGAAAGAGAATTGCCTCTCTTCGTTAGGGAGTGAATTGGTTGACAGCATAGCGATGTCGAAAGATGAGCGCATGATCAACGAGCAGTTGAGTCAGATTGTCGAGTTCCGGCGCATCGAAGCGGGCATGGACAGTTTCCCGTTGCAGTATCTTTTTGATGTTCGTGAGGGTGTCAGCCGACTGCGCGTGGAAGGCACTTACATGGAAGCCGAAGAAGTTTTTAACCTCCGGCGCTCATTAGATACGATCAATCAATGTGTTACTTTTCTGAACCGGCGCGAAGATGCTGACGACGGTCCCTTTTCCTATCCTACGCTGCAACGGCTCACAGAGGGCATCCGTTCCTTCTCGGGCATCGTGAAGCGATGCGACCAGATTGTGGACAGATTTGGAAAGATTCACGACAACGCATCTCCCGAACTATTGACGATTCGGAGAAATCTGTCTAAGGCTGAAAGTTCCGTCGCACGTACATTATATAAGATATTACATGCCGCGCAGAGTGAGGGTGTCGTGGAGAAAGATGTCTCTCCCACCCTTCGTGACGGTCGCCTGGTTATTCCCGTTGCCTCTGCTTTGAAGCGGAAAATCGGCGGTATTGTTTACGACGAGTCGGCAACGGGAAAGACCGTTTATGTGGAGCCGACCGAAGTGGTGGAGGCAAACAACCGCATACGGGAGTTAGAGAATGAGGAGCGTCGCGAAATCATGCGCATATTGATTGAGTTCTCTTCAGACATACGCCCGCATGTTGATGAAATCCTGTCTGCCTACCACTTCCTTGCTGCGATTGATTTTATACGGGCGAAAGCGCATTTGGCTTCGGCGATGGATGCTTACGAACCCACTGTGGGACAGACTCCGGAGATTGACTGGATAGAGGCTCGCCACCCGCTCCTCGAACGCTCGCTGAAAAGGCAAAACAAAAAGATAGTTCCACTCGAAATCACTCTAAAGAAAGAACAGCATATCCTTATCATAAGCGGTCCTAACGCCGGAGGAAAATCTGTTTGCCTGAAGACGGTCGGACTGCTGCAATACATGCTGCAATGCGGATTGTCCATTCCTGTCAGCTATCGCTCAAAGACGGGCGTGTTCGACGAGATCATGATTGACATTGGCGACGAACAGAATATCGAAAACGACCTGAGTACCTATTCCAGCCATTTGCTCAACATGAAAAACATGCTCAAGCGTGGCAACAGTCGCACGCTCTTGCTGATTGACGAGTTTGGCGGTGGCACTGAGCCGCGCATCGGAGCGGCTATAGCGGAAAGTATATTGAAGCAGTTCTGCCTGAAAAAAGTCTTTGCCGTGATAACGACCCACTACCAGAACCTTAAGCAATACGCTGATATTCAGGATGGTGTTACGAACGGCGCCATGCTCTACGACCGACACGAGATGCGCCCCTTGTTCCAACTTGAAATCGGAAAACCAGGAAGTTCGTTCGCCGTCGAGATAGCCCGAAAGATTGGCATTCCGGAAGAGGTCATCAAAGATGCTTCGGACATCGTCGGGTCGGAATATATCCAAAGCGACAAATATCTTCAGGACATCGTTCGTGACAAGCGCTATTGGGAAAACAAGCGAAAGAACATCCATCTGCGCGAAAAGGAACTTGAGGGCATCATCAGCCAGTATGAGAAAGCGATGACTGAGCTGAAAGAAAACCGAAAGGACGTGTTGAGAAAAGCCAAGGAACAGGCGGAAGAACTGCTTACTGAAAGCAACCGAAAGATAGAGAACACCATTCGTGAGATACGCGAAAAGCAAGCGGAAAAGGAAAACACGCAACGGCTGAGACAGGAGCTTGAGACGTTCAAACAGGAAGTGGCTTCTTTCGAGAAAGACGATGGCGACAAGTCCATCGAGCGTAAGATGCGGCAGATTGTTGAGCGTCAGGAACGACGCAGCAAACGGAAAGAAAACAAGAAAAAGGAGCAAGCGGCAATGTCGCAGAAAGCACCGAAAGAGAATGCGGAAAAACGGGAACTGGCGGTCGGCGACTACGTTCGTATCAAAGGAAATCAGACGGTCGGCATCATCGAAAGTATGGACCGCAACATGGCGGTGATTGTTTTTGGCAACATGCGCACAAAGATGGAGGTCGGGCGACTGGAACTTGCAAAGGAGAACAAGCAGCAACAGCTCAGCACAGCGCCGCAAACGATTCGGAAGACGCTGGAAGATATCAACAAACGGAAACTGAATTTCAAGCAAGACATCGATGTGCGGGGCATGCGCGGCGAGGAAGCCGTCACGGCTGTCACCTATTTCATAGACGATGCCATCATCATCGGGATGCCACGCGTGCGTATCCTGCATGGAACGGGCAATGGTATCTTGCGGCAACTGATTCGCGACTATCTTGCCACGGTGCCCAACGTTTCCGGCTTCCGCGACGAGCATGTGCAGTTCGGAGGCGCTGGCATCACGGT
Source organism: Prevotella sp. Rep29 (assembly GCF_019551475.1). Lineage (NCBI taxonomy): Bacteria > Pseudomonadati > Bacteroidota > Bacteroidia > Bacteroidales > Prevotellaceae > Prevotella > Prevotella sp. Rep29. The sequence continues at coordinate 1,298,715 of NZ_CP047159.1, read as the reverse complement.
GGTAGATATAAAAGTTTGAGTGTAGCATGAAACGGATAGCTGTCATCGGAGGCGGAGCAGCAGGCTTCTTCTTTGCCATCAACCTCAAGGAAATGGCTCCTGACGCCCACGTCACCATCTTTGAGAAGGGTAAACGGGTCTTGAGAAAAGTGGAGATTTCCGGCGGCGGACGCTGCAACTGCACCAACACATTCGCACACGTGAAAGACCTCTCTGCCGTTTATCCACGTGGACACCGCCTCATGAAACGCCTGTTTAACGTCTTTAATCAACACGATGCTATGCAGTGGTTCGAGAGACACGGCGTGAAACTGACCATACAGCCTGACGACTGTGTGTTTCCTGCCTCGCAAGACGCGCACACCATCATCGATTGCTTTCTCCGCCTGGCACGCCAACACGACATCAACATCGTCTGCAACAGCAAGATTTCTTCACTCGACGAGCTGGACGGGTTCGACGATGTGCTTGTCACGACGGGCGGTGCGGCACAGCCAAAAAGCCTTGAATGGCTGCAAAGAGAGGGAATTGAGACACAACCGTCACTCCCATCACTCTACACACTGAAAATCGACGATGACGCCCTACACGAGCTGATGGGAACGGTCGCAAACAGTGTGACTGCATTCATTCCCGGAACGCGCATCAAGTCGGAAGACACACTCCTCATCACGCACTGGGGAATGAGCGGACCTGCCATCCTCAAACTGTCAAGCCATGCCGCCCCACTCCTTCATAGCAGGAATTTTCAATCCCCACTCGGAGTCAATTGGTGCAACCTGCCAGACATGGAAGTGATGCGCCTGTTAAAGGAAACGGCTGCGCAAAATCCGAAGAAGAGCATCGCGTCATTCTGCCCCATCAACATTCCGCAGCGCCTCTGGCGATATTTAGTGGGAAAGACATTGAACGACAGCGACCGCAGGTGGTGCGACATCGGGAAGAAAGATTTATCCCGACTTGTCAACACGCTGACGAACGACCACTATCAGGTGACAGGGAGAGGCACACACAAAGACGAATTCGTGACCTGCGGAGGAATTGCCCTGTCGGCTGTTCACCCGAATACGCTCGAAAGCCGCGTGCGTCCACACCTGTATTTCGCAGGAGAGGTGCTCGACATCGACGGTATCACTGGCGGCTTCAACTTCCAGGCGGCATGGACAACGGCATACGTCGTGGCGAAGCACCTCGCATCAGAATGACCCGTATCGGGCTTTTTTGAGTCACTCCCCTATCCATTTCCAGAGCAAACGGTTTTAACATTTCGCATCATTTTAGTTGCATGACGACAACTAAAACGGATGTTTGGGAAATGTGAGTTGAACGAAAATTTCGCCAAACTTACCAAATTTGAGTCTCCGAGTGAAAAAAATGAGTTTTTTGAGCAAAATTTTAAAACATTGAAAATGAAGTATTTAGAAAAAGTTCCTGTTTTTCCGTTTTCCAAAAGGGGAACTTTTGCATGCTGAAAGTGGCACTTTTGGAGTCCAAAAGTACCACTTTTATCGGGCAAAAGTGCAAGTTTTTTAGAAGGATGCGGAATATTCGTCGGTTAAAAATGCAACTTTTGGGCAACAAACGTATATTTTTCTCATACTCATTCGATTTATCCGACAAGACGCTTCCTGAACGAACACGACCTTTGTAAAGTTTTCTGCCTTAAAATTCTTTTCCTTTTAACTTAATTGCCGGCTAAATGTGAAAACCGTTTTTTTGATATTTTGAGAGGACAAAAAAAATCCGATTTAAGACCTCTGCGCAAGTGAAAACCTGCAAGCAGCGTCTTAAATCGGACGGTTAGTCAATCAGCTGACAGCAATTTTAGTGCTGAGCTTCGAAGTCTTTCATGCACTGAACGAGTGCCTCGCAGCCTTCGATGGTCATGGCGTTGTAGGTACTTGCACGGAATCCGCCTACGCTGCGGTGTCCCTTGATACCAACCATGCCACGCTCTGTAGCGAAGTCGAAGAACGGTTTCTCGAGTTCAGCATATTCGTCGTTCATCACGAAGCAGATGTTCATCAGTGAACGGTCTTCCTTCTCAACTGTTCCGCGGAAGAGTTTGTTGCGGTCGATTTCGTTGTAAACGATTTCTGCACGCTGCTGAGCCAGCTTGTCCATAGCCTTCAAGCCACCCTGCTCCTTGATCCAGCGCAGGTTCTGCATAGCGCAATAGATAGGAACAACAGGAGGTGTGTTGAACATAGAGCCTTTATCTACATGTGTGCGGTAGTCGAGCATCGTAGGAATCTCACGCGGAGCACGTCCGAGAACATCGTTCTTCACGATGACAACAGTCACACCTGCCATAGAGAGGTTCTTCTGTGCACCTGCATAGATAGCGTCATACTTAGACACGTCAACCGGACGGCTGAAGATGTCTGACGACATATCGGCGATGAGACGCACGGGAACGTCGAGGTCTTTGCGGATTTCAGTTCCGTAGATGGTGTTGTTGGTTGTGATGTGCAGATAGTCAACGTCTGTCGGGCATGTCCAATCCTTCGGGATGAATGTGTAGTTGGCGTCAGCTGAAGAAGCGACTTCCACTACCTCGCCGAAGAGTTTTGCCTCTTTCATGGCTTTCTTAGCCCACACACCCGTGTTGAGATAAGCGGCTTTCTTGATGAGGAAGTTGTAAGGAATCATGCAGAATTCCAGAGAGGCACCACCACCCAGGAAGAGTACAGAGTATCCTTCAGGAACTTCGAGCAGCTCTTTTACCAAAGCTTCTGCTTCGTCAATAACAGCCTGAAAGTCTTTTGAACGATGGCTGATTTCTGCAATTGACAATCCCATACCGTTGAAATCGAGAATTGCCTCAGCTGTTTTCTCAATGACCGTGCGATTCAAGATGCAAGGTCCTGCTGTAAAATTGTACTTTTTCATAAAACTAAATTAAGATTTTATTAATAATGTGTTTTCATACTCTTCTAAAACGCTGCGAAATTACATTTTTATTTCCAAACCCACAAATATTTAGCGGTTATTTTATCGATTCACCGCAAAAAACGCCTTTGCCCGTGTCTCCTACTTACATTTTGTCACGCATTTGTTAAAAAGACGTGTGGAAACATTCCGCACAGCGTGTCGGTCAGCGCATCCGCAGCTTGTTGATTTCATCAAACTCCTCACCCATGTTCAGGTTCAGGTATATCGTATATAGCACCGGGCGCCACTTTCTCTGTCGCTGAGGCGCCAAAGTGCGGTAGCGCTCCATGTAAGGGCGGCTCTTTTCGTAGAGTTCACGTATCTTTCGATGCACGGCACGGGAGTGTTGGGACTTCTTGTCCAGCTCGATTGCCTGTGTGAAATATGCCAATCCCAGATTGTAATAGGCGTCGGCAAGACTGTCGTTCTCAGCTATCAACTCCTTGCAGATAGCGATGCACTCATTGAATTTTCCCGTATTGAGCAGCACCGTGCTCTTGGCAAAACGATAGATGGAGTTCAGGCTGTCTATGGACAGCGCCTTGTCGATGATTTTCATTGCCTCATCCATTTCCCCTCTCCTGTTGTAATAATCTGTCAGACGGGGGAAGAAATAGGGGAATTCAGGGCTGTGCTCAAAACCCTTCAGCAAGGTGGCGACATAGTTGGCTGTATCTTTCTGTGAGAGATAAGTCTCGGCAACGTATTGATAGACGAAATCGATGTGCACCGTATCTTGCAAAGCGAGTTCCTCGTGTGCAAAGACGAGTTCCGGTTTCTCCAGTTTGTATCCACAATACAGTGCCCCATAAGCTGCTTTGGGCATGATGCTGTCGCTATTTTGATAATCATAGCCCTCAAATAGCGGCTGCGTGGCACAATCGAGGTAGGTTTTATAGAACTGATAAGCCCGCGAAAAGTCCTGTTTCTGGATGTAATATCCACCGCCATTATACAAATTCGGGCGATAGATATTGAGGAATTCTGCATGTTTGGCACGATATTTCGGCTTGACCTCCCCTTTCTTGTCAGGCAGCATGTCCAAACTGTCTATTGCCTCCAAGATGTGAAACATTTTGTAGGTATGGGTGAACAACGCCGCCGTATCGTATTTCTGTTTGAGATAGAGTTTTTCGTTTCCTTGTTCATACTGTTTTTTCACCGCCTCAAACTGTATCAGACGAATCTTCATGTTGCCACGGTTGGCAGAATCAGCCAACAGGTCGTTCATCAGTTTTTCCGCCTTGTCGAAATCTTTTCCACTTTTAAGGTAGGTGCGTGCCTGTGCCATCACTTTTTTCTGTGCCGACAGACACGTAGGAAAAAGTAAGCCCAAACAGAGAAAAAGTATGATCCGTCTCATTGTCTCTACCTATAAATGATAGGGGAATCCTGTTGCAAGAGACTCCCCTATCATCTGTTCAAAATAGTTTTTATTTAGTATATGTCTCTGCTTCTTTCGTGCGCTCATCATTTGCACCATACAGACGATAGTAGCATCTGTAGAGCGGATAAGCCCACTTTGACTTCTCGCGTGCAGGATCTACGCGACGTGCATTTTCCAAATGCGTCTTAGCCTCTTCGAAGAGAGGAAGAATCTGTGCTTCAGCTGCAGGAGCCAGACGACCGGTCTTGCCCAAAGCGCGCTCCTCTGCCTGTGTGGCACGGTCAAGGAGACAAGCACCAATCCAAGTAAGAATCTGTGCGTTCTCCGGCTGCTTCTTCAGCGCCTTGTGGAAGTGACCGATAGCTTCGTCCAGTTTCTGGTCAATCATGGCACTCTGACCACGCATCGCCCATACGGTGAAGTTGTCAGGATCTGCTGCAAGTTTCTCAGCGAAAATAGCATCCTGCTTATCGTTCATACCCATCTGCGAATACATAATGGCGAGGCTCTCGAAAACGATATCGTTGTTTTTGTCGGTTGCGTAGAGTCCTTCCAATGTATTGATATAGTTCAGAGAGTCTTCCTTTGTCTTCAGATTCTCCTGTGCCACAGCAATCTTCAGGTTCAGAGCATCCTTACCGCGCTCAGGGTCATTAAGTGCGATAGTCGCATATTTGTCCACGTTTGCCATATCCTTGAGCTGATAAGCGAACACGGCTGCGTAGAATGCAATCTGTGTCAGGTTGGCGTCCTGAGCCTTGTCGAATGACTTGAACAGGGGTGCATCTGCAGAATCCACATAACGTGCGAGATACTCAAATCCTTTCTTCAAATCATCTTTTTCCTGATAATAGATTCCACCATTGATGAGGTTCATTCGCTGCGGATAGAGTCTGTCCTTATTGGCATCGAACTTAGGCTTAATCTTTCCCTTAGCGTTTGGCATGTTGTCGAATTGGTTGCAGAGCAAACCTGCTTCGATTGCAGCGTTGGTTGCATCATAGAGTCCCAACGTGTCGAAAGGAACATTTTCCTTCTTCACATCGTTAGATGCCATAATGTTTTGCTCTTCCTGAATCTTCTCAAGAGCAAGGTCAACCACCTTGTTGTAACATTTCGCTTTCTGCTCAGCATCCATTCCGTTCAGGTTTGAATTCAGAAGATTAAGAGCCTGCTTGTAGTCTTTCAGCTTGAGAATCTGCTTTACTACATCGTCTTGTGCAAAGGCTGTTGAGGCGGTTACCGCCATCAAGAGCATCATCAGTAATTTTTTCATAATCATTATTTTTAAAAGGTTTATAATCTAATTAACGAACACTTATTCTTTTTCTGATATTTCACTATCATTATTTTCGGTGTCTGATTCATCCGTTGCCGGTGTAGCGGTCGTGTCGCGCTGGATATCTTCTTTCTTTTGAGTCCATTGTGCACGGCTCTCTTCCTCGACCATCGCTTCCAGCTCGGAACTCATCACCTTGCATACACTAGCTATGACGTCGTTTTTCTTAGAAAGATTAATCAGGCGCACACCTTGCGTGGCACGTCCCATCACACGACAGTCGGAGACGGCAAGACGGATGGTGATACCACTCTTGTTGATAATCATCAAGTCATTGTCGTCTGTCACGTTCTTGATAGAAACGAGTCGTCCGGTCTTTTCGGTGATGTTCAATGTCTTCACACCCTTAGCTCCACGGTTGGTCTTCCGGTAATCCTCAACCTGAGAGCGTTTACCATAACCGTTCTCACTGACTACCATGATGGTTTCATTCTCCGTGTTTCCGGCTACAATCATGCCTACCACCTCATCGTCGCCTCCGTCAATCTTCATACCGCGGACACCTGTTGACGCGCGTCCCATCGTGCGAACGGCATTCTCGTCGAAACGAACGGCACGACCGTTACGGTTGGCAAGAATCAGTTCATTCTTACCATTGGTGAGGCGAACATCAACAACTTCGTCTCCTTCCAGCACGTTAATGGCGTTTACACCATTCGTGCGCGGACGGCTATATGCTTCCAGACAGGTCTTCTTCACAACACCTTTCTTGGTTGCGAATACCACGTAATGGGTGTTGAGGAATTCCTTATCGTTCAATCCACGCAGACGGAGGAAGGCATTCACGGCATCGTCCGGTGCGATGTTGAGCAGATTCTGTATCGCACGGCCTTTCGATGACTTGTCGCCTTCAGGGATTTCATAGCACTTGAGCCAATAGCAACGTCCCTTTTTCGTGAAGAACAGCATCGTCTGATGCATCGTTGCCGGATAGATATATTCCGTGAAATCCTGGTCACGCGTCTTAGCTCCAGTAGAACCGACACCACCACGTGCCTGCTCACGGAACTCGCTCAGCGGTGTACGCTTGATATATCCGAGATGACTCACCGTGATAACGACAGGATCATTGGGATAGAAGTCCTCAGGATTGAATTCCTCGCTCGAATATTTGATTTCCGTGCGACGGGGATCTCCATATTTCTCCTTCACCTCCTGCAATTCGTCTTTCATCACTTTCTTGCAAAGTTCCGGATCGTCAAGAATCGACTGCAAGTAAGCTATCAACTTCTCCAGTTCCTCAAATTCCTCATGCAACTGATCGATGCGGAGTCCTGTCAACTGCGCAAGGCGCATGTCAACGATAGCTTTCGACTGCAATTCGTCAAGGTCGAAACGTTTTTCCAGATTGCGCTGGGCATCGGACGGTGTCTTCGACGCACGAATGATGCGCACCACTTCGTCAATATTGTCGCAAGCAATAATCAGACCTTCCAGAATATGTGCACGCTCCTGCGCTTTCTTCAGGTCGAACTTGGTACGACGGATGGTTACATCATGACGATGTTCAACGAAATATTTAACACATTCTTTCAATGTAAGAAGGCGCGGACGACCTTTTACCAAAGCAATGCAATTCACTGAGAACGAGCTTTGTAGGGCGGTCATCTTGAAGAGTTTGTTCAGGATTACGTTGGCGTTGGCGTCGCGTTTCACGTCCACAACGATTCGCATACCCTGACGCCCTGTTTCATCGTTCACATTGGAAATACCGTCAATCTTGCCATCTTTCACAAGTTCGGCGATATATTCTATCAACTGCTGTTTGTTGACTCCATAAGGAATTTCCGTAACAACAATCTTGTCGTGTGTCTCATGACTTTCAATTTCAGCCTTGGCACGCATTACAATCCTGCCACGACCTGTCTCATAAGCGTCTTTTACGCCCTGTATTCCATAGATATATGCACCTGTCGGGAAATCCGGAGCAGGGATGTATTGCATCAGTCCGTCTGTATCAATGTCGGGATTGTCAATATAAGCACAGCAACCGTCAATCACTTCGCCCAAATTGTGAGTGGGAATGTTGGTTGCCATTCCGACGGCAATACCATTACCGCCATTCACCAGCAGATTTGGCACTTTTGTGGGCATCACGCTCGGCTCCGTCAACGTGTCGTCGAAGTTGCTCACCATATCGACGGTGTCTTTCTCCAAGTCGTCCATGATATGCTCACCCATTCTCGACAAGCGGCACTCTGTGTAACGCATAGCTGCAGGTGAGTCACCATCGACTGAACCAAAGTTTCCTTGTCCGTCAACCAGTGTGTAGCGCATATTCCACTCTTGTGCCATACGCACCAGTGCTCCATACACCGATGAATCGCCGTGTGGGTGATACTTACCTAACACATCACCAACGACACGTGCACACTTCTTATAAGGCTTGTCGCTCGTATTGCCCAAACCGTTCATTCCGTAAAGAATACGGCGGTGAACCGGCTTGAATCCGTCACGCACATCAGGAAGTGCACGAGCCACAATCACCGACATACTATAGTCGATGTATGACGACTTCATTTCTTCCTCGATGTTGATCTTAATAATTCGATCTTGATCAAATGTCTGATTTTCGTCCATTATTTTTTTATTGTTTAATACATTCGTTTTTCAGGAAAATCGCCAGAAATGCCATTTATTTTCATTCTGAGCGATTTTAGGTCTGATTTCAAGGGTCAAAATTACAACAAAAAATCGATTCCTAAAAGCAAAACAGAGAAAATATTCGAAAATTTAAAGTTTATTAGAAATCAAATATGGAAAATGGCAGGAATACCATCATTTTTCTGAAGGAAGCAACTCCGAAAGCGTCCGCCTCCGCGTTGTCAGCAGGTTGGTCAGCCACTGCTTGTCTTCCTTGGACATTTCCGGCAGACTCACCTGCTCCACAAACACAGAATCCTGTTCTGACAGATTGACTGTGGTCGCTATGGGAAACGCGAGAAGGGCAGCCTTCTCCTGCATCTCTTGTGACAACGTATCTGGCAGAAAAGCCTGGAGGTTATCTGTCAATGTCAGTGTCTTCATCTCTGTCCAGTTGGGAAGACCTATCTGTACAATGCTTTCAGAGACACCTGCCACCAAAGTTTTGACGGCACACAATCGCGTTTCACCCGCATCGGTCTTGAAAAGTTTCAACTCCACGCGCGTCGTCTTCCCCATGACCGCCCGCAAATAGTCATCCGTGATTCTTTCCAATTGGCAAGTTCCCTTCAGCAGGTTGTCCGTCTTCTCGGGCAATCCTTCCTCTACTGCTTCCAACATCCTGACACGCATGCTTTCGGTCAGGTAGGGAGCATATTGCTCTGGCATGGACAGCCACACGTCACGCATGGTCTTTTGTGCGTAAAGACTCATCATGCCCGACAGCAGGCATAACATTATTAATATATATCGTCTGGTCATGTTACTCTCTTTTTCCATGCAATATTAACCATTTTCTTTGACATTGACAACATTTTCCCTGTTTTTTATCCCACGATAACTGGAAAAGTTTGGTAAATAGAAAAATTGTATTAATTTTGCAGCATGATATTCTATTTCTCCGGAACGGGAAATACACGTTGGGCTGCGCAGAAAATCAGCGAGGCAACCGGCGAAAGACTGTTTTTCATACCTGATATGGAAAAGGAAAGTTGTGTATGGTCGCCCGAGAAGGATGAACGCATCGGCTTTTGCTTTCCCGTACACGGATGGCGACCGCCGAAAAATGTCCGCAGTTTCATTGAGAGACTGACGATTGAGCATGCCGACAAGCATTACTGCTATGCACTATGCACCGCCGGCGACAACATCGGGGAGACAATGCGGATTTTCGAACAGGATCTGGCTGAGCGGAACATCCATTTAGATGCCAAGTTCTCACTCATCATGCCAGAGTCATACGTGGGACTGCCATTCATGGATGTGGACACACCGCAAAAAGAAGCAGCGAAGAAAGCTACAGCCAGTGTTGAACTGGAGAGATGTATCCAAGAGATTATCGGAAGAAAGAGAAGTGCAGAGCGGCTTGTCATTGGCAATTGGCCTCGCATCAACAGCCGTGTGCTGGGAGGATTTTTCATTAAACATCTCATCACGGACAAGAAGTTCCGTGTGGAGGAGCAGCGCTGCACGAAATGTGGTACATGTGTCTCCGTCTGCCCTGTCAGGAACATGGACGGCGGGAAAGGACACCTCCCTACATGGAAACATACCGGCGACTGCCTGACGTGTTTCGCATGTTACCATCACTGCCCGCAACACGCTATCGAATTTGGCAGACAAACAAAGAAAAAAGGACAATATTATTATAAAAACGCAAACAAATGAACGCGATGAAAAAGGTATTCATGATTTTGTGCTTGCTGACGATTGCAATCAGCAACTATGCCTCAAAGGTATATCCGTTTCCTGTCACTGTTACTCAGAAAGACGGGACACAACTTACGATTATCGGTCATGGAGATGTGGACTGCCACTGGTTTACGACACTTGACGGAGTGCTCCTCTACCAAGACGGAACAGATTACTATGTTGCAAGAGTTGAGTCTAATGGCGAACTCGCTTCCACGAACATTCTTGCCCATAACGCTGACAAGCGCAGCCAAGCTGAACACTTCGCTGCCAATGCGCAGAACAAAGAACTGTTTATGAGCGGAGTGGCGAAGACTAAAAAGAAAAACGCCATGCGCCGTGAGCCTGTCTCTGGGACAAGGCTATTCCCACACACCGGCACACCACGTGTACTTGTTGTATTGGCTGAGTTCAGCGACACGACATTCTCACTTCCCAACCCTAAAAAGTCTTTCAACCAATACCTGAACAGTTCAAGTCGCTCACATGAAGACTATGGAAACAGCGAACACAGGAACATGGGAAGCGTAAAGCAATATTTCACCGATGTCAGCTTCGGAAACTTCTCGCCACAATTCGACATTTACGGACCGGTAAAACTGCCAGAAGGTATGGCGACTTACGGAGCAGGAAGAAACGACCGGATGGATCTCTTCATTCGCGACGTCTGCAACGCTATTAACGACAGTGTCAACTTCGCTGATTACGACCAAAACGGTGACGGCTATGTTGACCTTATCTATGTCATCTATGCAGGCTATGGTGCCAACACTGGAGGCAATTCAGAAAGTTGTATCTGGCCGAAATCAGGAGGACAAACTTTTTCTGGAACTTATGACGGGAAAAAGATTTACAGGTATGGTGTAAACTGCGAACTGATAGGTAACCCGACTGCATTTTCCGAACCTCCATACAAGCGCATCAACTCTATCGGTATTTTCTGCCACGAGTTCTCACACTGTCTGGGACTCCCCGACTTCTATCCAGCTCACAACACCAACGCACAAACAGATAATCAGGGAATGGAATACTGGAGCCTGATGGACAACGGCGAATACCTCCGCAATGGTTACTATCCGCCAGCATATACAGCCTGGGAGCGCGAAGCGATGGGATGGTTCACTATCGATACGCTCCAGTCGGATGCCGACATCGAGATGATTCCCATTGACGCTGGAGGAAAAGCATATCGGATCATGAACGACAATGACGCTTCTGGAAAGGAGTATTTCATTCTTGAAAACATTCAATATTATCAATGGAATGGCGGACATTTCGGCAAAGGACTGGTGGTGAACCATGTAAGCTACGACAGCAACGCATTCTCGCTTGCGTCCAATTCCGTGAACGACGTTGTTGGAAAGCCAAAGATGACAATTGTACCTGCCGATGGTATTCTCGGCTCATCCTATAAGATTGGTGAGGCTGCTTCATGGGCAACAGCTGCAGACGGCAAAGCCACTCAAGCCGATTACAGGAACCAGCATGCTGGCGACCCGTTCCCTGGAACGACTAACACGACTGAACTTAATGACACACTCAACTTCACTAACTTCAAGGTTTACAAAGGAACCAAGCTTAACAAGGCACTGGCAAACATCCAGGAAAACAGGGGTGTCATCAGTTTCAAGTATATTCACGATTTCGATGATCATGTGACAGGCATCAACACCATCACGACTCAAGCGACTGTTTCCGACGGGCGCATCTATACCATTGACGGGCGATTCGTCGGAACAAAACTGGAGAATCTGCCAAAAGGAATTTATATCCAGAACAAGAAGAAAGTCATTGTCCCATAAGGCAATGGTCTTGAAATAAAAAACTCTGCGACTTCAATCATCGCAGAGTTTTTTATTATAGATTTCTCGCAAACTACCCTAAAATCTGTTCCGGGCGCTCTACAAAGCATGTTGCTCCATGCTCTTCCAGGAAAGGACGGTCGCGGAATCCCCATAGCACACTGATACAGGGAAGTCCGGCATTTCGAGCGGTTTCGATATCCACCTCGCTGTCGCCCACATACACAGCCGAACTTTTGTCGGCACGCAACTGTGAGAGGGCTTCAAGCACGGTGTCTGGTGCAGGCTTCTTACGAATGTCTGCCCGCTCACCGATGGCTACCTCTACTTGCTGTGCGAAAAAATGACGGCATAACTGCTGCGTGGCAGCATAGAATTTATTGCTGACAACGGCAATTTTCTTGTTTCTGCGTCTCAGTTCATCCAACATCTGGATGACACCCGGATATGGCTGGGTGGTATCAAGGCTGTGCTCCAGATAATGTGCACGGAATTTCTGCTCCACCTCATCCACCAAAGGGTTTTGCGCACCGCCTTCCACGGCACGCTCTATCAACTTGCGGGCACCGTTACCCAAAAACCGGCGGATGTCGTCCGTAGAATGCGTCTTCAGGTTCAGTTCCCGCAGAGCATGGTTGACACTTGCAGCTAAATCGTCCAACGTGTTGAGCAGCGTGCCGTCCAAGTCGAAGATATAGGTCTCGAATGTTTCTTTCATGACTGATTCCTAAATCGAAATGCCAAGCAAGCACCACGTCGTCATGCGTTGATGCTGTCGCGATACCACTCAAAAAGTTTCACAACTCCATCTTCGATTTCCACCTGATGCTTCCATCCGAGACGATGAAGTTGAGAGACATCTATCAACTTCCGGGGCGTACCATCAGGCTTGCTCGCATCAAACTCCACCTCACCTTCAAACCCGACAGCCTTGACGACCAGTTCGGAGAGTTGGCGGATGGTGAGTTCTTTTCCCGTTCCCACGTTGATGTGGCAGTTGCGAATCTCCCCCAAGGCAGGGATAGCTCCTCCCCTGCCCGCCGAATTGTCACGATCGACAGCGCCATCGGCTGCCGTTCCGTAAAAGACGGAGGAATACTTTTCGATTCCGATGATGTCACTGAAGTTCACGTTCAGCAACACATGGACGCTTGCGTCTGCCATGTCCTCGCTCCAGAGGAACTCACGAAGAGGACTGCCCGTGCCCCACAAGACCACCTTATTATTATATATGCCGTATTTCGCCAGCACATCTAAGATTGCTTGCTCATCCTGCTCGCCCGTAACACCTTCCACTGGGCGCTTGTTCAGGTCGCGTCGGATAGCATCCCAGTTGCCGTCATGTATAAGTTTTGCGAGATAAATCTTTCGCATCATGGCAGGCATGACGTGACTGTTTTCCAGATGGAAGTTGTCGTTCGGACCGTAAAGATTGGTCGGCATCACGGCGATGTAGTTCGTTCCGTATTGCAGATTGTAGCTTTCGCACATCTTCAAACCGGCAATCTTTGCAATGGCATACGGTTCGTTGCTGTATTCCAACGGCGAAGTCAGTAGCGCGTCTTCACTCATCGGCTGCTGTGCACTCTTCGGATAGATGCAGGTACTGCCTAGGAAAAGTAATTTTTTCACGCCATGGGCATAGGCTTCGCTGATGACATTGCATTGCATTTTCATGTTCTGCATGATGAAATCTGCACGATAGAGCCAGTTTGCCATAATGCCTCCCACGAAAGCTGCTGCCAAGACGACAGCATCGGGCTTTTCCTCATCGAAGAACTTCCGCACGGCATCGGCATTTGTCAAATCCAGTTCCGCATGGGTCTTGCCCACGAGATTGTGATATCCCCGCTTTTGGAGATTCTTCCAGATGGCAGAGCCGACAAGTCCGCGGTGTCCTGCCACATAGATTTTACTATTCGTGTCTAACATCAGTCTTCAATTTGTGCTTTCAAGTGCAATTTCTTCACAAACCGCATGTCGTGTTCGACCATGATTTTCACCAATTCGGGGAATGTGGTCTTGCGCGGATTCCATCCCAACACTTCTTTTGCCTTCGTCGGATCACCGAGCAATTGGTCAACCTCTGCCGGACGGAAATATTTCGGATCGACCTCTACCAGTGCTTTTCCCGTAGCCTTGTCGTATCCTTTTTCATCAACGCCCTCACCTTTCCATTCCAGTTCGATACCCACTTCATGGAACGCCAGTGTTGCGAACTCGCGCACCGTGTGATATTCGCCCGTTGCAATGACGAAATCATCGGGTTGCGGTTGCTGCAATATCAGCCACATACACTCCACGTAATCCTTCGCATATCCCCAGTCGCGCAATGAGTTGAGATTACCCAGATAGAGCTTGTCCTGATATCCTTGTGCGATGCGGGCAGCAGCAAGTGTAATCTTACGGGTCACGAACGTCTCGCCACGGCGCTCACTCTCGTGATTGAAGAGGATGCCGTTACAGCAATACATATCGTATGACTCACGATAGTTTTTCATGATCCAATAGCCATAGAGTTTGGCTACGGCATAGGGAGAGCGCGGATAGAAAGGCGTTGTCTCTTTCTGTGGCACTTCCTGCACCTTTCCGTACAACTCCGATGTCGAGGCCTGGTAGATGCGGCACTCTTTCTCCAATCCGCAGATTCTGACAGCCTCCAGCAGTCGCAACACGCCTACTGCATCGGCATCGGCGGTATATTCAGGCACATCGAAAGAGACTTTCACATGGCTCTGCGCTGCCAGGTTGTAGATTTCCGTCGGCTTGGTCTCACCGATAATCCGGATAAGCGACGAGGAATCGGTAATGTCTGCCCAATGAAGGTCCACCAGGCGCTTCTGCTTCATGTCGCGCACCCACTCATCCAGATAGAGATGCTCTATGCGGGCGGTGTTAAACGACGATGAGCGTCTAAGCAAACCGTGTACTTCATACCCTTTTTCCAACAAAAACTCAGCAAGATAGGAACCGTCTTGTCCCGTGATACCGCTGATCAGTGCTACTTTTCTTTCCATAGTTATATCTTGTTTATTTTGTTTCTTCTGAATATTGTTTGATTTTCTGCTCTTCCGACAATTTGCAAATCAGAAGCGCATTGTCCTTTTCCGCAACGATATAGCCGTCCAGTCCCTGCACAACCACCTTTTTTTCTTCCGTAGCATGTATGATACAGTTCTTGGTATCGAAAACTGAAATGTTTGGTCCGATGACGCTGTTGCCATGCATGTCGTGCTTGGTCTGCGCGAGCAGTGAGCCCCACGTGCCTAAATCGCTCCAACCGAAGTCTGCCGGACAAACGAACATCTCTTCTGCCTTTTCCATGATAGCGTAATCGACACTGATATTCTCGCATTCGGGATAGCGGCTGTCCAAGACGGCTTGTTCCTCCGGAGTTCCATAGACACCGGAGATATCTTCGAAAAGTTTTGCCAATGTCGGCTGATACATGCGATAGGCATTGACGATTGTCCGCACGTTCCAGATGAAAATACCGGCATTCCAGAAATAATTCCTGTTCTGTATGTATTGCTGGGCTGTTTCCAAATCAGGCTTTTCCCTGAAAGAATCCACCCGGAATATCTCCTTGTTGCGCACTGAGCTTGAACCGAGGTCGGCTTGTATGTATCCGTACCCTGTTTCCGGGCGCGTCGGCTTCATTCCCAGTGTCAGCATGGCATCGCTCTCACTGCAAAATGCCAGACATTGGGTGATGACGCGCTTGAACTCAGGAACATCCATCACGATGTGGTCACTCGGAGCTACCACGATATTTGCATGCGGGTCGGAAGCCTTGATGCGCCAGCTGGCATAGGCGATACAGGGTGCCGTGTTTCTTCTGCAAGGCTCGCAGAGCACGTTCTCTGCGGGAACTTCGGGCAGTTGCCGGCGAACGATGTCGGCATATTTCTGATTGGTCAATATCCAGATGTGCTCCGGTGCACAGATGCCGGAAAACCTGTCAAACGTCAATTGGAGCAAAGAGCGCCCCACGCCCAGCACATCAATAAACTGTTTGGGATAGTCTTCTGTACTCATTGGCCAGAAGCGGCTGCCGACGCCTCCTGCCATAATAACAAGGTGATTGTTTGATAATGCCATGATTGTTCAAATAACAGATGATGTGATTTTTTTGCAAAGATAATAATATTTCTTGAAATAAGTAACTTTATTTGCAAAAAGGTTAATAAATCAACATAAAAATAGTGTTCGTTAACAGACTCACCGCATCTATTCCGCCAGAGTGTCCTGCGCGTCGAAGTCTATTTTCAGCTGAGCGGTTGCCGACGACGACGGATTCAGACGGTAAACACCGCGCCTATACATTTCGACAAGCGAGTTTTTATTTTTCACATTCCGCCTGATGTACGCCCTGACTTTGTTATACACCTGCGTGTAGTCAGACGCTTCAAAGAGCGAGTTACACGAGTTGTGCACGTGTTTCGCTATCTTGTGTAGCGGAAGCCCTTGTTCGCCAGCCTCAGCCAATACTTTCAATATTTCTTTCTCGTAGGTCGTCAAACCACTTGCCTCTTTTAATAAATAAAAGGGCGGTACCACTATGATACCGTCCTTTTATCATTCATTTTTTGCTTAAGCCAATGTAATCTTGCCTGCCTCGTCCTTCACTTTTCCTTCTTTCAGGAGCCATCCTGTTCCGAGGAGGACTTCTTCTTTCGTGATGTTTGCGGCTTTAGCGATTTCGCTGACTGTCAGAGCTTTCTTTGCGGTAGCCAGTGCCTGATACACGTCACCTGCCTTGAATCCGACATTCTCTGAGTTGATTACAGTCTTCACGGCTTTCTTTTCTGCTACCTTCTTCACAGCTGCTTTCTTAGGTGCAGCGGCAGTTTTAGCCGGAGCCTTCTTTACGGTAGCCTTTTTTGTTGCTTTCTTTTCTGCCATAATCTTGTTATTACATTAAATCATCAATGGTCAAAAATCATATTCTAACCGCTGCAAAGTTAGTGATTCTCACGATAATAGCTATTCTTCCCGACCATTTATTTCCGATTTCGTTACTTTTCTTGATGTATATCAACTTTCAGCATCAACTCGTCCAACTGCTTGTCGTCGAGTTCTGAAGGTGCATCGAGCATCACGTCGCGCCCCGAATTATTCTTCGGGAAGGCTATGCAGTCGCGAATCGAATCAAGCCCAGCCAAAATCGACACGAAACGGTCCAGTCCGAAAGCGATGCCGCCATGTGGGGGCGCGCCATACTTAAAGGCGTTTATGAGGAATCCGAATTGTGCCATTGCCTTTTCGGGAGTGAATCCGAGTATGCGGAACATCTTCTCTTGCAACTTGCCGTCGTGGATACGCAGACTTCCTCCACCGAGTTCGACACCGTTGCACACGAAGTCGTATGCCTTTGCCCTGACTTTCTCGGGATGGTCCTCCAGCAAGGGAATATCATCCGGGTTGGGCATTGTGAACGGATGGTGGGTTGACATCAGGCGCTGCTCTTCATCGCTCCATTCAAACAGCGGGAAGTCAACAATCCACAGGCATTCAAACTTGTTCTTGTCGCGCAAGCCAAGCCTGTCGCCCATTTCCAGACGGAGCGTGCTGAGCTGGACGCGTGTCTTATTGGCATTCTCGCCACTCATCACCAGCACGAGGTCACCGTCTTTGGCGCCCACTTTGGTTTTTAGATTTGCCCAGACGTCGGGAGTATAGAACTTGTCGATGCTTGTCTTGACGGTGCCGTCTTCATTGTACTTCACATAGACCAATCCCTTTGCTCCTACCTGCGGACGCTTCACGAAGTCGGTCAGTTCGTCCAGCTGCTTGCGGCTGTAATTGGCACATCCCGGCACACAGATACCGCCAATATATGCGGCATCATTGAATACGGGGAACGTGCCTGTTCCTTTCAGCACGTCGTCAAGTTCCACGAACTCCATGCCGAAGCGCAGGTCAGGCTTGTCGCTTCCATAAAGCCGCATGGCATCGTGCCATGTCATCTGCGGAAGTTTCTCGGGAAGTTCCACGCCCAACACCTCCTTGAACAGGTGGCGAGACATGCCTTCAAAGATGTCGAGCACGTCTTCCTGGTCAACGAAACTCATCTCACAGTCAATCTGTGTGAACTCCGGCTGACGGTCGGCACGCAGGTCTTCGTCACGGAAACACTTGGCTATCTGGAAGTAGCGGTCGAAACCGCTGACCATCAGCAACTGCTTGAGTGTCTGCGGACTTTGCGGCAAGGCATAGAACTGTCCGGGATTCATGCGCGAAGGAACGACAAAGTCTCTTGCTCCCTCGGGCGTGGAACCTATCAGGATAGGTGTTTCCACCTCAATGAAGTTTTGCGCATCCAGGAAGTTGCGGATGAGAATCGTCATGCGGTGGCGCAGTTCCAGATTGGAACGGACGGGAGTACGCCGCAAATCCAGATAGCGATATTTCATGCGTATGTCATCGCCGCCATCCGTCTGATCCTCGATGGTGAACGGCGGTGTCATGCTCTCGCTGAGCACGTTCAGTTTCGCCACCTTTATCTCGATGTCGCCCGTCGGAATATTCTTGTTCTTGTTTTCGCGCTCGGAAACTTCGCCACAAACCTGCACGCAAAATTCGCGTCCCAGCTTGTTGGCGCTGTCACAAAGTTCCTTGTCCGTCGCCTCATTGAATACCAATTGCGTCAAGCCATAGCGGTCGCGGAGGTCAACGAAAGTCATTCCTCCCATCTTTCTGACACGCTGAACCCATCCTGCAAGCGTCACTTGCTTGCCTACGTCTGAAATGCGGATTTCACCGCACGTATTTGTTCTATACATATCTACACTTACTTGAAAAACAATGCAAAGTTAGACTAAAAACGGGAGATAACAAAATAAAAGCGTGTTTTTTCGCATTTTCCCACCTCGTTGAAAGAAAATTATCCGACGAAAAAAAGCGCCCTCTTGTTGTATCATTTATCCTTTATTATTTTTCATTTTGCGGAAGCGCATAAACATACAGAAATGGGCGTATAAATATGCAGTTGAACTTTCGTTTTCCAAAAGTGCCACTTTTAGCTTGCAAAAGTTCCCCTTTTAGCTCCTAAAAGTTCCCCTTTTGGAGTGCAAAAGTTCCCCTTTTGGAAAGCCATTCCTAACGCACTGGAATTCAAGAGTTTACAAAATGACTTTTTAGAGCTCTGCTATTGCATAAATATACAAAAGCAAGAATCCGCCGAGACTCTTGGAAAGAGAATCCCGGCGGATATCTTTTTAATCAGGTCTTTCGGTAAAAGATTGTACTATTTTTGCAAGTCAGGAATCCAGTTTTCTATCTGTATGCCATTGATATTCTTGAAATCTGTCACGTTTTGTGTCACCATTACCATGTCCTCGGCAACAGCAGTACAACCGATGAGAAGGTCGAAGTCGTCGTGTGCAGGAGTGCCTGCCAGTTCGAGCCGTGCCTTCTCGTCAGCATAAAAATCGAAGTAAGGCTCAATTTTCAAGACATTAATGTCCTCGAAAAATTGCTCCAGATGCTGGTCCTTATACTTCGGACCGCCTTTCAACCTGCCATACGCCTTGCCAAACTTCAGTTCAGCAACGGTGACTTCGGAGATGTAGCAGTTCTCCATGCCCACGGTATTGATGCGATGCTTCACATCGAACTTATCGCGCAACCAGTATGCACAGATATTGGTGTCGAGCAGATACTTTTGCCGTTTCATAGTTCATCCCAGAATTTTGTGCGGTCTTTGAAATGGCGTGCGCTGTGCATTCCTTTCACCATTTCATCAGCATCCATATATTCCTCGTCACTCCAGATGCCGGCATAGTCGCAGGCATCAAGCTTCTTCTTCGGCTTAGCCTTGACAGTCTTCACGCTACTGACAAGCATCGTGACGAGCTCCAACTTCTGGCTGTCGTCCATATCCTTCACCAAACCCCAATAATGACTAATGGGGTGAGAGGCGTTGCGTGTTTTTGGCGTCTTTGCATCCATAATTTTCATTGTTTTGTGATTACGTCTGCAAATATAATCAAATTTTGTGAGATTCGGATGTCTTCGGCGATAAAATCTTTATCAGAAAAATCGCTTTTCCTTCTGACTGGCCTAGTTTCTTGTTTAGGCAAGCAACCGAAGTTTTACAGTGGTTCTTGTCCGTCCAACAACACAAAAAGAGCCTGAAAGCCATGAGAGATGTTGCTTCCCATGAGGCTTTCAGGCTCCTTTCTTGTTTATGCAGAGGTTGTGATTGAAGTAAATCCTTAGGCTTGCTCACGCCTGGAAGACATCAGGCAAGCCAAGGGGTTCTGCTCACTTCAGAACGACCTTCTTACCGTTCACGATGTAGATGCCCTTTGTAGGCTTCTCTACACGGCGACCCTGCAGGTCGTAGTAGATGCCATTCGCACTATCATCGGCAGTCTTAATACCGCTGATGCCTGTCGACGTAGCATAGCCATACACCTCAATCTTTTTTATACCTTTAGACGTGTATGCCAGAATGGGGGTGCCATTTACTTTCGGTGTCTTATCCTCTTCTGTGGTTTCTACTACAAAGGGAGCTTCGCTGTCTGTAGCAGTACGATTGGCGTCGTCATAGAATATACATTTGGTGATGGTATATCCTTCGGCAGCATTGACGGTGGCCGACCAACCGTATCCCCACCATCCCCAGTTAGCGAGGTATGCTGAGCTCCCTCCTGCAGTATAACTGAATGAAACGGTTGCCACATTCGCCGTACTGTAGTTTGCTTGCTCTTTGCCTGTTGCCGTAATCGTGGTCAGCAGCGTTTCCGTCTGTGCCACTGCGCCCGTAGCTGTCATCAGCAGGGCAAAAATAGAAAGTAGTTTTGTTTTCATAAGCTTTTTGTTTTTAATTAGTAAATAAATGTTTAACTATACAATACGATGCAGCTTCCCGTGAGGCATGCTCACAGGAAGCCGTAAGTGTTGAGGCGTGCGGAAGTGCGCACCCTCAAATATGCTATTATTGGCTAATTGTAGAGAGAGAGAGAGAGAGAGAGAGAGTAACAGAAAGATTGGAATAACCAAGGATTTCGGTCATTCTTTTCCACAGTGTTAACTATATTTCCATCTCTCGTCATCATCTTGTTTAAATCATGTGTTCGCCCGCAAAGGTACACCTTTCTATTAATACGCACAAATAATTGTGAAGAAAAAATGCAATCGGGGTTGCCCCTGCCCTATTCTTCGGTGCTATAAGTCAAAGCGATATTTCACGCCGGCAATGAACCATGCACCCGGCTGGGGCACATTCCCGTAGTCCACATACTTCGCACCAAAGAGGTTGTTCGCCTCTATGAAGAAACTGTAGGTCGGCTTCTCCCACGCCATCCGGCAATCGACCACCGAATAGCCCTTGTATTCCTGCACCACGCCATTGACATCGGTATAGGTTCCGGCACGGTCCTGAAAGCGGTAGTTCACTTCGACGGTGAACGACCTGAAGGGGTTCAGGCTGACGTTTGCCACCAGTTTGTGGCGCAGATACTCGAGCGTTGATTGCGTCTTCACATTCTCCCGCACATCGTCTTTGTCCTCATTCAGGTAGGTATAGGCAACGGTCAGGTTTCTCAGCACCGCCCGTCCGGAAAGGATATGGCGGAAATCGAAATGAAACGTCGTCTCGAATCCCACCGTGTTCACTTTCGTATAGTTGACGCTCTCCCACACAGGGTCGTCGGCAGACGTGTCCATCACCCAGTCAATCATGTTCCTGCAACGGTGATGGAAGAGGCTGGCTGATGCCGTCAGGAAGGGCGAGAGATACTTCACGCCCGCCTCGTAGGCATTCAGTTCTTCCGCCTTCAGATATTTATCCGCCTTATGTCCGCCCACGCTGTAGTAGAGTTCCGTGAACGACGGCATGCGGAGCGAGGTGTTGTAGGAGGCATACAGCTTCCAGTTGTCCTCAATCCGTACGGAGGCATCGATGCCTGGATAGAACGTGAAGGGCATCTTGTTCCATGTGTTCTTCACCAACACAAACCCTGCCGACAACGTGAAAGAGCGTAGCAGCAGGTTGTGCTCGGCACTGAAACTGATGTTCGAGCGGTTCAGTCCGAAGAGATAGTCGCGCCCGGTGCCATGAATGTGAACCGGCTTGTCGAGCGGTTCGCCCATGTTTCCGCTCACAATGTCTTCGTTCCGAAACTCCGCACCGACAGCCGTGCGCCCGAATTGCCAGTCGAAATAGGCGTTCAGATGGGCACCCAGCACGTCCGTGCGGTGATAATTGAACGGGACGTTATCTTCAGAGCCTCGTATCAACTCAAAGCGGTCGTGGTTCCTGTTCCAATATACCGACGGCTGCACATGGAACCTCCCCCAATCAAACTCACCCTTCAGCGCCGTATAGAGTTTGGTGGTCTTTTCATATTGCTCATCGAAGCGGGCACTGTAGAACGTGTTGGCTCCGAAACCTTTCACGCTCATGCCGGCATGCCAGTTCAGCCGCATCCGACCAGCATCGTAACGCCCCTGATAAAACAGCTTTCCGCCCGCATAGTCAGCATTCAGGCTTCCGGCTTTCGAACGGCTATAACCGTCGCTGCGCGTCACGTTTCCGCTGAACTGATTGTTCCACTTGGCGTCCGCGGTCAGATTGATGCGGCCGCCTGCCGACAAGTAGCCGTAACTGCCACCCTCCGCATGCAAATCCACACTCCCCTTCTCCGGCATCCTCGTCACCACATTGATGGCTCCGAGCAGCGACGAAGCGCCATAAACCCTGCCAGCCGGTCCTTCCAAGACCTCAATCCGCTCTATCTCGCTCAAATCAACGGGCAGGTCGAAAGCGTTGTGTCCCGTCTGCGGATCGCAGATATTGATGCCATTGAGAAAAATAGCTATCTGCTCCTGCGTACCTCCACGAATGCTGATGTCCGTCTGAGAGCCGATAGCACCTCTCTGACGGACATCTATTCCTGACACATATTTCAGCAAATCATTAACACTTTGCACTGGGGCACAGTTAATCTGTTCCCTGTCCAGCACAGTTACGATGCGCGCCGCCTGTCCTGTGGACAGCGGAGCACGCGAGCCCTTCACGTCAATATCCTCAAGGCTGATTTCCCAAGTGGCTTGGCGAACGGTATCGCTCTTCAACTGCATCGTGCTCATTCCGCTTGCCGAGGCATGAGTCAGCGTTGCGACACTGAGTGCACCAATCAGCACCTCACGTCCCAAGCAGTTGAACAGCGAATAGCCCTTGCGCTGAAAGCACTTGAACCTAACAGGGCACTCGCGCATGTTGTACTTCGACTTATACATTATTATATTATATAGATAATCAAATCATATTTCATTTTTACCCATCTCCGGCTTCATCAGTAAAACCGCATGCCGCCAAAGACTCGGCAAAGTTACGATTAAGCGAGTGAAAAAGCAAATTTATTTGCATTTTTCCGAGCGTTAGTAATTTGGGCATCAGCCAAAGTTACGATTAAGTGAGAACAATACATTTAGAGTCCCTTGGTAAGGGACGGCTATAATGCAGGGATTATCGAGCGAAAAACTTATCCAAAGTTACGAAAAATCTCGGCAAAACGAAATAAATTCATTTATTTCTTCTGCCGAGATAAAGAAGTCACCTTGAACTATGCGATATGCCGAGATGGAGAAACTTATCTTAAGTTACTCGTTCCACACGCCCCCTTTCCAGACGTTGTTACCCCAATCGCTGTCGTACCGAATGTTTTTAATAAAGCTGGAATACAAAATAAAATGCTTATCTTTGCCACGCTAATATCAGGATAGAGATCTATGACTTGACTCTAATCCTTTGTAGCAAAAATAAATATATCAACAATATGAAAAGATTATTCATTATTTGGGGAAGTTTGATACTTTTAGGTAATCCTATCTGCCTCGCAAGAGTCATAATACAAGAGGGAGACACTATCACATACGTACACTGTGAATCAAACTCTAATATTACTGACTACATCGAAGAAGAAAGAAATGACTTCAATAAAAAATATACGAACATACTTCTGTCGTCTCCATTTGATTCCCTGGTTTTTATACAACCAGTGAAACAGCGACCATGGCTGGCTGCTGCAGAGACTGTAGGCTTCCATTTTGGATTATTGGCATTTGACCGTTTCGTCTTAGATGGTGCATATGCACATGTTACCATGAAAACAATTAGGCGTAACCTTAAAATGAACAAATGGTATTGGGATAGTGACCTAATGCGTACTAATCTCTTCAATCATCCCTACCATGGAATGCTAAATTATAATGCTGCACGTTCCAATGGTATGAATTTCTGGCAATCATCTCTATATGCTACCGCAGGAAGCTTACTGTGGGAACTGATTGGTGAGATGGAATTACCATCCGTCAACGATTTTCTTTCAACCACATTTGGCGGTATTGCAATAGGTGAAGTGTCCCAAAGATTAAGTGATTTAGTAATTGACGACACTCAAACAGGAGGGAATCGCATTGTGAGTGAATTAGCAGGAGCTGCCATCAATCCTATGCGTGGACTTACTCGCCTACTAACAGGTGAAGCTTGGCGCCGAAACACTCGCCGTACAACTTTTGTTCCTACAAAATTTGAAATGGCTGTCAATACAGGTTTTCGCCACTTATCCGTATCTGGAAAAGAACAGGGAAACTTGAACACTGCATATTTAGACATTGATATCAACTATGGAGATGCTGTTGTTGAAGAGAGGCGAAATAAACCTTTTGAGCATTTTGTCCTTTCATTAGGTTTTGCACCAGGAAGACATCAACAACTCCTGAACCATCTCAAGTTGCGTGGACGACTTTTTGCACTACCTTTATTGACAGATTCATGGAAAGTAGAATGTGGTTTTTATCAACACTTTACATATCTTTATAGTGACGGTGTCAATGGTGGCGAGGTACCATATAAACTATCTGAAGCTGGATGTCTCGGACCTGGTATAGTTTGTGAACGAGAACATGATGAAAACGGTTATTTCCGCCAAGAATTATATGTGAATGGTATTATTTTGGGCGGTGTGATGAGTGATTATTCCGGCAATTTAATTGATCGCAACTATAATATTGGCAGTGGCTTTTCACTGAAATCCTATACTAATTTTGGAATCTACGATTGGCTTCATGCAGGAGTTGAGTTGTCGTATTTCCGCCTTTTTACATGGCTTGATTTCCGTGATATTAACACGAACAAAGATCCTGTTGACTGGAGTACTCAGGGGGATGCAAGTGTGGCAGGGTTATGGTTATTCTCACCACACATTGAAATTCGAATACATAAAAATCTAGGACTTCGCATGTCTGGTAACTATTACAACCGGCATACGCGTTATCGCTATCAACAAAACTGCCATTCCCACACATGGGAATGGCGTTTAGGAGTGAATTACACCATCAAATAAAAACATATAGAAATGAAATGGATTATTATTTTTCTGTGTTCCATCTTTAGTTGTTACTCGTTTGCGCAACAGCCGGACAGAATCTGCGATGTCTCACTTCTGAAAGATGGCGACTTGCTGTTTGAAGTGTCTCCGTCAGACAATGCCATCACGGATGTTACGCAAGGATTTGACAGAATGAAAATCGACCACGTGGCGATTTATTGGAATAAACATGTGATTGAAGCAACAAGAGTGAAAGGCGTGGCTATTAGTAGTTTAGAACAATTCATCGAACGCAATACACAGGACAGTGGAGAGGTGCGGGTGCTCGTCGGTCGCATCACTTCCGACTATCATTTGCGGAAGACCATAAAGAGGGCGAAAAGGTTTCTCGGACTCCCCTACGACTCGCTCTTCCTGCCCGACAACAACGCAATTTATTGCAGCGAACTGGTCCAAAAAAGCTATGTTGACAAGAAGAACAGACTGATATTCTCGCCCATCCCCATGTCTTTTCATGATGCGTCCGGCAATGTGACAGATTACTGGAAAACATTCTACCGCCGTTTCAACATGGATGTGCCGGAAGGAGAACCCGGCACCAACCCCGGAGAGCTGTCCAGACGAGAAAACGTAAAGATTGTATATCGCTTCTTCTGAAAAAGTCGGGTTGATTTTGCACATATCAGAATTTTTATTATCTTTGCAAATGCAAAACACGCCTCGACAATCAGAAGCAAAGATTGACAGGCGCAGTTGTAAAAAACAGAGGTCGTGCTGATTCAGATCGGGATACTCATCAATAGAAACTGAAAACCGAGATGACTTCTCTTGCTAATGGCGGGCCACATTTCCTTTCGGAATAGCTGTAAAGCCGGTGGATTACAAAGGTGGAGAGCTCTCAAAACTTATGAATAAGGAGTTTTCATCACATCATCAGTACGACCTTTCTTATGTTTAACCTTCAAATAGAATAATAAGACCAAACATGTTTTCGGGAATTGTTGAAGAAATGGCTACCGTCGTGGCAATTGAGCGCACCGGCGGGAATGTGGATTTCACGCTAAACTGCTCGTTCGTTGACGAACTGAAGATAGACCAGAGCGTGTCGCACAACGGCGTCTGCCTGACTGTAGTGAAAATCGTGGACAACACATATACAGTCACTGCCATGCGGGAGACGCTCGAACGTTCCAACCTGGGACAGCTCGAAGTGGGCAGCCGCGTGAATGTGGAACGGTCGATGCTGATGAACGGCAGGCTGGACGGGCATATCGTGCAGGGACATGTGGACTGTACGGCACTTTGCACGGATATGACCGATGCCGATGGCAGCACCTACTTCACGTTTAAGTATGAAACGAGCCGAGAGATGGTCGGGCGCGGTTATTTCACGGTGGATAAAGGCAGCGTGACGGTGAACGGCGTGTCACTGACGGTATGCAATCCGACGGAAGACACGTTCCAGGTTGCCATCATTCCCTACACGATGGAGCACACCAACTTCTGTGACATTCGGCTCGGAACGGCAGTGAATCTGGAGTTCGACATCCTGGGCAAGTATATTGCACGGCTCTCTACCCTATCCAAGGATTGACGCAGACTTCTGCCCGGGACACGGAAAACAATCAGAAGAAACAAATCAATCCACCCATCGGAGAATCAACGATGCGCCCGCTCAATTCCATCGACGGACTTATATATAATAATGTATAACGACATGAAAAAGAAAATCCTTTTCTTCATTGCCATCCTGACATTTCAGGTAGCAAGTGCACAGGAAAATGTGCAGCCGGACGCCAATGGATATATCGTCTATGAAGGCGAGAAGGCACCCGACTTTGAAACAACTCTCACGAACGGACAGCGCGTGCGCCTTTCTGACTTGCGCGGAAAGCTTGTGATGCTTCAGTTCACAGCCAGCTGGTGTGGCGTATGCAGAAAAGAAATGCCGTTCATCGAAAGCGACATCTGGCAAGTGCATCAGCAGAACAACAACTTTGCACTCATTGGAATCGACCGCGACGAACCACTTGAAAAGGTCGTGAAATTCGCTGAAACGACAAAGGTCACCTACCCTCTGGCGCTCGACCCCGGTGCAGATATATTTGCACGATACGCGCAGCGCGAGTCGGGAGTGACCCGCAACGTGCTCATCGACAAGAACGGAATTGTCATCAAGCGCACAAGACTTTATGAAGAAAATGAGTTCCAGTCGCTTGTTGAGACCATCAATCAGATACTCGACAGCACAGCATACACCACTTTCGACACGCAAGCGTTCCAACGGCTGTTGGCAGCAGATGTGGCTGCATTGATTGACGTGCGCACTGAAGCTGAATTTGATGAAGGCCATCTGCCCAAGGCACGACTCGTCAACGTGATGGATGACAAGTTTATTGAGACAATAAAGCAGCTCTACGGGAAAGGGCGTCCGTTGGCGGTGTACTGCCGGAGCGGAAGACGCAGTGCACAAGCAGCCAAACTTCTTTCAGAAGAAGGCTATCATGTTTACAACCTGAACGGCGGATTCTTGCAATGGGAAAAAGACGGCAGGGAAATCGTACAGTAAATATTCCGAAAAATGTTTTGGACAATCAAATAACATATCGTATCTTTGCAGACAACAGAGAACATCACTGAATATCTTTTACTTTAATAAATAGTAGAAAAATGAACGAAAAGAATTGGGAACAAATGGTCAGAGAGAAAGAACGCGTCGGTTACGACAAGATGGAAATGGCTTCCTTGGCTTTTCCGGCTTTGATGCGAAAAGTATATTTGTGGATGACGCTGGCTTTGGCAATTACCGGCATCACCGCCTATGGAGTAGCCAACAATTCAAGTCTCATCTGGACTTTAATGGAAAATTCATGGATGCTGTGGGGACTGCTCATTGTGGAACTGGCATTGGTTTTTGTCATTAGCGGGATGATAAAAAAATTGTCTCTCACTACGGCAACCATCCTTTTCATCATCTACTCACTCCTCAACGGCGTGGTCTTTTCGAGTATCTTCCTCGTCTATACAGACGCATCTATCAGCAAAGTGTTCTTTATTACCGCAGGAACATTTGCCGCGATGTCGCTCATCGGCTATACCACCAAACGCGACCTGTCGTCTATGGGAAGAATCCTGTTCATGGCACTCATCGGTCTTATCATTGCCACTATCGTGAATATATTCCTGAAAAGCAGTGGTCTGGACATGATTCTCAGCTATCTCGGCGTGCTGATTTTTGTCGGACTCACAGCATGGGACACCCAGGAAATCAAGAACATGCTACTCGAATGTGAAGAACCCAACGAAGAGGCGCAAAAGATAGCTCTCCTCGGTTCTTTGTCATTATATCTGGACTTTATCAACTTGTTCATCTATCTACTGCGCATATTCGGAAGCAGAGAGTAGAAAAGAGCATGAGCATATTCGAAGCGAACAGGAATTTTTCATGGAACAAAATTCCTGTCCGCTTATTTTATATTTATAAGACAAAATCATTACAATTATACTTCAAAGCAATCAAAAAGACACAAAAAAAACACTTATTTTCCAAAAAATGAACAAAAAAACGCGATTTTAAAGACGATTTTTTTTGTTTTTTTCTTGGTTTTGTAAAAAAAATTATATATTTGTACCGAATAACTAATAGAAAGTATTGAGATGAAAACGAAAAATGAGAGAATAGAAACGATCAAGATGCTTATTTCCAGCAAAGAGCTTGGAAGTCAAGAGGAAGTCTTGAAGGCATTGAAGGATGAGGGGTACAAAGTGACCCAGGCGACATTAAGCCGTGATTTGAAGCAGCTTAAAGTTGCGAAGGCTGCAAGCATGAACGGTGCATACGTCTATGTGCTACCCAATGAGACGATGTATAAGCGTGTGACAACACCGCGTACTGCAAAAGAGATGTTGCAACACTCTGGTTTCATCTCAGTCAATTTCGCCGGTAACATTTGTGTAATCAAAACACGACCAGGATATGCGAGCAGCATCGCTTATAACATTGACAACTGTCATATCCCCTACATTCTCGGAACAATTGCGGGTGATGACACAATCATACTGGTCATCAAGGAAGGAACACCTAAGAAAGCAGTTATTGAAGAACTCGGAGTCGTTATTCCGAACATTCACTAAATTTGCTTAACACTTCGCTATATAGAGAAGCGCCACTCTCGTGTGTCAGACGAGAATGGCGCTTCTTTTTTATCTGCTTATCAACTGCTTAGAAGTAATAAGCCAGTGAAATTTGCCATACATTTGCATTTGCCTTGTCTTTAATTCCATCAATGAGTTCTATTTCGCCTGTCTTTCCGCAAGCAATATTGTAGTTTGCAGAAACTTGCAAATGACCTAACAACATCGCACCGAGTCCCGCATTGATACTGAAGTTCGCGGTTTTCAACTTCCACTCCGCCACCTCATCGAACAATTTCTTGCTCTTGTCACCGAGATTAAAGCCAAATTGCGGACCTGCGAAGAAGAAAATACTGGCTGTCTCTCCTAACCCAAAACTGAATCGTGCATTTACAGGGATAACGATTTGCTGTTGCTTGATGGTCTCCTTTGCCAGAGTCTCTGACATCATATAAACCGACAAGTCAGCCGAACGCTGGTCATAAAGTGCGGAGATGTCAAATCCAACGACAGGGAGTGAAAACTTTACGGTCGGACCGATGAAGAAACCCGTCTGATTGGATTTGTCAAAGACTTTTTTATCAAACGAAAAGTTGGAAATGTTAAGACCACCCTTAACACCAAACTCGATTTGCGATTTCGCCGGCACGGAAATGAACAAAAATGCCACCAGTGCAATGATATAAGACTTTTTCATCGTTTCTGTTATTTTAATTTGTTAATCAACTTCGTTTTAATGACGCTCGCGGCGTACGGAAACGCGTGGAGCCGAACTGCCTGAAGAGCCTTGCGAGCGACGTGTCTTTACAGTATTTCTGCTTCGACGCGTTGCCTTTGTTTTCACTTTCTTATCGCCATCGACATTCACTTTTGCTATGCTGTCGAGAGAATCTTTCAAGGCTGGGTCGCCGTATATCGTCTTCTCGAAATCCTGCAATTCTTTCTCAATTCGCCGCTGCTCACGTGCCATTGCCGAATCTGTCGGACAATATTGTGCAAGCGTGCGTCCGAGCATGTTGGTCGTCTTGTAGATTTTACCCTTATACATGTTGCGGGTAAAGTAGTCGTCGATACTCATGGTTGCAGCATTATTCAGATTGCTGGTCATGATCATCTGCTTGCTGAGGAACGGAGCGATATCGTCATAGCGTATCCAGAACAAGGGATATGGCGTTCCCACATCACCGAAATCGTCTTCGCGTGTCATGATTGGACAGATAGCGACAACCTTCCGATGGAAAGTGGAAGTCCCTTGATCATAATACGCACTTTCCTTCAGATAATAGCCCTTCACCTCTCGCGATGGTATGTCGCTGTTGTCGATACGTATTCCCCGTCCATTCACACGCTCATAATAAATATGATAGTTGTCGAGGAAATTCAGCGGTTTAATGCGCGCAGAGTCCGTAAAGACTTCATTCCCGTCCATGCGATACTCATAGGCATCGATACCTCCATTGCGGCTACCTCTCATCACTTGCTTGAAGATGTAGGTGAAAAGGTTCATCTGTGAACCTAACGGCTCAACCGGATAATACAAGCCGGCATTGGCATCATCCTCAAGATTGAGATGACGATAGATATCGCGCCTCCACACAACATCTTCAGACATGGGAGCTGCTGTCGGGAAGTCTATCCGTGCACGGGTTGTCATGTTGTCCGCATTCGATCTGGGTTGCTGCTGTTGAGCATTCCTGCGGACTGCCGGCTGAGCTGAAACGCTCTGTGCCAGACATGCTACAAATAATATATACAATATTCGTTTCATCTTCATAGAATTGTTATTTCACTATTATTTCCATTGCTCCCGGAAGCTTGCGAGTGATGCCGTCGGGACCTATTGCCGTTATATTCGTGAGATAGAATCTTCGGTTTCGAGAAAGTTTCCTGTAGGCTTCTTTCTGCTGTTGCGAGAATGATGCTCCTGCCGACGCCATCGGAACGGCATTACCCATATTATCGTAGAACACGGTATGGAAGCTGACCACCTTGAACGGAATGTCCAGCAAGCCGTCGTCGATTGCCGCGCTCAGCGTGTTCACATTCATCAGCGATGCCTTTGCCAAGCCGCCACCTTTGAAGCGGTCATTGCCTATCGCTATGTAGGGAGTCGGATCTGGCAGCTTGCGCACTTTGAAGGTGAACGTTCCCATCGTGCGAACCTTACCCTTATCGTTTGCCGTCACGGTAAAGACAGCGTCTTTTCCTACGGCTGTGGGAACTGCCACATAGCGTCCGCTACCCTTTGAAGTCAAGGTACCGCCGCTCATCGTCATCGACACTGCATTCTGAGGAATGCCCGACACACTAACGGTCATCGGATTGGAATAGCCCGCATAGAGCACATTCATTAGGTCGGCAGCGACAGCAGCGCCTGTAGGAGCTGATATCACTTCATACTTTTGTGTGAAATCGCGACGAAGAATCTCGCCGGAACCATTTCGCATCGTGATATATCCGCTGAATGAGTGCTGCCCGATTCCACCGGCTGTGAACGAATAGGTTCCCGTTGAAGAATTGACTTTCACTCCGTTGACATAGATTTCAGGATGCTGGGTGGTGTCCACCGCTGCCATCACGATATTTGCAGAAAAACGCTCGCCTGGATATAAAGTGGTCTTTTCGGGTATGACGAAAGCATCCACCTGATTGACCCTGATGTCTTTCACATCCACACTCGACACCAATGTGTGGAGCACTTCTCCCTCAGCATAGCGGATATCGCTTTGCAGTTTTGAGAGCAAGGTGACAGCAGCCGCCACAGGCATATCCTCAAAATGATATTCCTGCCAGTTCTTCCCCATCGTCATCGCATTTTTCGGCAATTCCGTGGAAAGGTTGCTTGCTATAATCTGTCGCTGCATGGAGTCGGTTATCATCGAAAGGATTTTCGTTCTGTACGAATTGATTGCATCATACAGCGCCTTTCCTTTTCCCGAGCCTGGTGCCAGCATCACATGGCTTGCGGCTTCCAAATCGTCTTTATTCTTAATATTCTTGATATCTCCCTTTTTGCCATCAGCCTCTTTCACTATCGCTTCTTTCAGCTGCTGTGCGAAGTTGTACAGCGAATCACTCATGTTCTTCACTGCCGTTGCCTTATCGAACCACGCTTTCACTTTCTCCGGATTGTGTTTCATCTGTGTCTCAAGGTCACTGAACACCGCCAGATTTTCCTTTGCAGAGTTCTCCGTCGTCCGGTTAAGGCTTTCTTCCACAATCGAGAAACCGTTGAGCACCTCCGTTGAAATATTCAACGCAAGCATTGCCATCAAGACGACATACATGAGGTTGATCATCTTTTGGCGTGGAGATAACGGTCTTTTCTTAATTGCCATACCTTATATTATATATATGTAGGTGTTATCTGTCTTAATCATTATCGTCGAGCGACTTCGTCACGGGTGCGGCAACTTTCATGTTTACGGTCATCGCCTCAATCATGCGTGCATAAATCTTGTTCAGTTGCTCTATCTGCTGAGCCATCTTCTGCGTCTGCTCGTTTATTTGGTCGATTGTTCCAATCTGCTGACTGGCACCCTTCAACTGCAATTCATATACTTTGCTGATGCCGGTGAGCGTGCGGTTGAGATTTTCCATCTCTTCCGAATCTCTGGTGAGGCGCGCACTCTGCTCATTCACTTTCGTGAGCATTTCCGTGAGTTTCTTGAGTTCCTCCACGTAATTGCCTGTTGCCATTGCCATTTCCGGTGTCATCTGCTGCTGGTCGGCAATCCATGCGCCACCCGATGCCGTCGCACCTGAAGTAACATGTTCCTCGAGCGGCATATCACTGCCGGCTGCAACGTTTTCAGCAAATGCCACCTGCTGTGAGCCGCCACCGATAACGATTGTTCCACCGACAGATGTCTGTTTCATTTCCGGCTTTTCAGTGAGTTCCTCTTCCATCTCTTGCTTGACGCTCGAACTTGTTGCAAGCTCACGCCCGATGGATGTCTTGTCAAACGGACGGTCGAACGCTGAGAGGAAGAACACCACGACTTCCGTGCCCATACCCAGGAACAGCATTAGGTTAGCTCCCGGCAGGTGAGTCAGTTTGAAAAGGGTTCCGAGGATTACGACGGCGGCACCCCAACTGTATGCATAGTTCAAGAATGTCTGTCCAGGAACGCTGTCCATCCATTTCTGCATACGATAGACGAAATTATATTTACTATACTCTGTCATTTTCTACTCCTTTTGCTTTTGATTTTACTTGCCTTTTGTTTTGTGCTGGCTGATGTCGCAAGGCTGCGCACACAGCGGAAGCCTATATACGAACGTGGCTGGTTCTGGTACTCCCATGTACGCCATGCCGAGCGAATATACGACTCCGGGTCTTTCCATGAGCCACCGCGCACGCTCTTTTTCTTCAGGCGGTAAGGGTCTTCCTTTGCCGCATTGTATTTCAGCTGCGGGTTGAGGTCGTTCATTGCATCGACACCAGCCTCCGTATAGATTGTACTGGTCCATTCCGCCACATTGCCAGCCATGTCATACAGTCCGTTTGAGTTGGCGCCATAGATACCCACCTTGCTGGTAATCAGGTTTCCGTCCATCGTGTAGTTTCCACGGTCAGGCTTGAAGTTGGCATAGAAGCAGCCTTCGCCGCTCTTGACCAGTTCATTGTCCCACGGAAACTCGTTGCCTTCCTTACCGCGGGCAGCATACTCCCATTCCGCCTCGGTCGGAAGACGATAACGCTGCACATAGCGTGCCTCCGCTCCCAAGCCTTTCAGCAGATATTCCGTTCGCCATGCACAGAAAGCATTTGCCTGCTCCCACGTCACGCCCACGACAGGATAATTGTTGTAAGCCGGATTGCTGAAATAGTTGCGGAGATACATTTCATTGTCTGAATTGCGGAAATCGTTCACCCAGCAGGTCGTATCGGGATATACATTCACGATATACGTATGCAGGAAGTCCCAGGGACCGCTCAACGGGCGGTTGATGGTCTCGCGCACGATGCGTCCCTCGTCATCCACATACGCCGTATCTTTCGATATCATAACCACTTCCTCGGCATCCACCACGATGTCTGTATTCAGCGTGCGCTCTTCCGGATTCAGGCGGTTGCGCCGCAGTGCTGCTGCCGTATAGTCGTAAATCTCATAGCGGTAGTTCAGTTGGCGCCAATCAAGCAGTTTCTCTCCCGTCACGGGATTCGTCACATACAAACTTTCAAATGCACGCTGCTCGTCCTCGTTGGGCTTGCGGGGCAGTGGCTTCTTCCAGTTCAGATATGGCTTGATAGGGTCACCGTTCTTGTCTTCCGTAATCTTATAGGTTTCGTCACCGCCATAAGCCGGGTCAGCCAAACGCTCGCGGAGGATAGAGTCGCGCACCCAATAGACAAATTGCTTGTACTTCGAATTGGTCACCTCCGTATCATCCATCCAGAATCCATCTACGGAGATTTCTTTCACCGGCGTCTGCTTGCCCCAAAGGGTATCCTGCTTCTCGACACCCATCTTCAAGCTGCCTCTCTTCACCATGATCATACCATAGGGAGAGGGTTCGGAAAAGGCTTTTCCGCCGCCGACACCGACCACCTCGCCGCCACGACCTGACGACGATGCAGCCCTGCCGCCGAAGCAGCCTGTCAACACAATGACTGAAACAAGACTTAGAGCCATTAAAATCGTTCTCTTTTTCATATCTTTATTCTTCAATCTTTAATTTTCAAAGTATTCGTACACTTTTGTGAAGGTTCCTGCCCTTTTTCACCAGGTTGATGTCAACCTTATAGCTGACGACCAGCTCGTGTGAACCGTGTCCGAGACTGATTCCACCCGTGTACATCTCATAGCTGTAACCGAGATTCACTCCATACAGCGAACCGCCAATCATCGCTGTCACCGAATTGGTCGGACTGTAACTCACGCCGGCATACATGAAACGCTTCTCGTGGGTATAGACCAAGCGGGCGGTCACATCTGCCCGGAAATTCGAACCGTCGGTGCGCAACAAAGCGGACGGATGTATTGTAAGAAACGGATTTCTCAGCTTAATATTGTATCCACCCGTCAAATAATATGTCCTGTCCACCTGCAACTCATTCCGCTCACCCAACTGAATCAGCGGGGCTGTGATATGCAATACCGACGCACCGACATACCATCTGCCGCGCATATAATAGAGACCGGCGCCGAGGTCAACTGCATTGCCGTCAAGCTTGCCGGACGTGAACACCGGGTCATCCGTATCTACCACGTCAATCTTACTGCCGTCGAACGTCTCCAACAGGAGCCCTGCCTGAATACCGATGCCCAACGTCCCGCCAAAAAGGCGCTGCTTATTGGCATATTGCACCGTCAGTCGCTGATGCTTGAACGCGCCAATCTGGTCGTTCATGAACTGACCACCCACGCCGTGATACGACTTCATCGCATAGAACGGGATGTCGGCTCCGAAATACATCGTGCGGGGATTGTTCTCAAAACCCGCAAAATTCAACGCATAGGCAGCCGTCACGTTGATTTTCGCCTCCTTGCCTACCGAAGCGGGGTTATACGAAGGCTCCATGTCAAAATAGTGACTGAAGTTCGGGTCGTATTGCGCAAAAGCACTTTGCACAAACAACATCATCAACGACAATATGATAACAAATCTGTATCGTAGCACGCAATAATAACGAACAATCCGCGATATTATTGCATCAACATAGGGAAGAAAAAAAAGAGCAGCCTGACGCCACTCTCCTATTACCTTGTTGCGGAAGGTGAGGGATTCAAACCCCCGATACCCTAAAAGAGTATACCGGATTTCGAGTCCAGCGCGATCGATCACTCTGCCAACCTTCCTTCGTCTGTGCAGCCTTTCTTGTTCTGCGGCTGCAAAGGTAGGAATTTATTCCTGAACAAACAAACTATTTTCCGTTTTTTACAATCGGGCGGTGGTTTTCGCCACCTTTTTTTATTGATTCCATGACCGCTTACTCCAAACCAACAGATTTGTTTGATTACAGATTTGAAAGATTTGCCTTTTCCCATAGGTGGCGATTTACAATTCTCGCCACAGGCGACTAATATTGATTATCTCGCATGCCGACGGAACTAAAATTAATAACCAAATGGAGGCACCTTCGGGATGAAGTGCCTCCATTTTTATATTCGATTTCAAGCGACTGGGTTATTTCACCACGACTCGTTTTCCGTTAACGATGTAGATGCCCGGGATTGTCGGTTTGCCGTTGAGCCGCACGCCGTTGAGTGTGTACCAAACGTCATTATCAATTGTCGATTGTGAATTATCAATTGAAACAATGCCCGTCGGCAAGTCTTCAACGATATTCAGGAAACTCTTCCAAACATCCGCTGCTTGGTATTTCACCTTGCTTCCGATAGGCACATGAAGCGTGCAGGTGTGTGTAGGAACATGATAAAAAGAAGACCAATCTATCCATAACGGTTCTTCTATATGGCAATAAATATCCGTCAGACCGCTGCATTTATAGAATGCAACCTCTCCAATGCTCGTCACGGAGTTGGGGATGGTGACGGAGGTCAGACCTGTGCATTCTTGGAACGCACCAAGACCAATGCTCGTCACGGAGTTGGGAATAGTGACGGAGGTCAGACCGGTGCATTGCCAG
Organism: Prevotella sp. Rep29; assembly: GCF_019551475.1. Classification (NCBI taxonomy): domain Bacteria; kingdom Pseudomonadati; phylum Bacteroidota; class Bacteroidia; order Bacteroidales; family Prevotellaceae; genus Prevotella; species Prevotella sp. Rep29. The sequence continues at coordinate 1,261,844 of NZ_CP047159.1, read as the reverse complement.
AACGCACCAAGACCAATGCTCGTCACGGAGTTGGGAATAGTGACGGAGGTCAGACCGGTGCAACCCGAGAACGCAACCTCTCCAATGCTCGTTACAGAGTTACCAATGATGACGGAGGTCAGACCGCGGCAACCAGAGAACGCACGCCACCCAATGCTCGTCACAGAGTTACCAATGATGACGGAGGTCAGACCGGTGCAATTAGAGAACGCAGAAACTCCAATGCTCGTCACGGAGTTGGGGATGGTGACGGAGGTCAGACTGCTGCAACCAGAGAACGCACCATCTCCAATGCTCGTCACGGAGTTGGGAATGGTATATGTTCCTTGTTTCCTCCTTGGATATAGAATTAGTTCTGTTTGCGATTTATTAAACAAAACGCCATCAATAGAAGAATAGGCTGTATTATTCTCATCTACATTGATTTCTGCCAGGCTGCTGCAACCAGAGAACGCAGACTGTCCAATGCTCGTCACGGAGTTGGGGATGGTGACGGAGGTCAGACTGCTGCAACCAGAGAACGCGGACTGTCCAATGCTCGTCACGGAGTTGGGGATGGTATATGTTCCTTGTTTCCTCCTTGGATATAGAATTAGTTCTGTTTGCGATTTATTAAACAAAACGCCATCAATAGAAGAATAGGCTGTATTATTCTCATCTACATTGATTTCTGCCAGGCTGCTGCAACCAGAGAACGCAGACTGTCCAATGCTCGTCACGGAGTTGGGTATGGTCACGGAGGTCAGACTGCTGCAACCAGAGAACGCGGACTGTCCAATGCTCGTCACGGAGTTGGGGATGGTGATGGAGGTCAGACCGCTGCAATACGAGAACGCTGACTCTTCAATGCTCGTCACGGAGTTGGGGATGGTGATGGAGGTCAGACCGCTGCAACCCGAGAACGCATTCTCTCCAATGCTCGTCACGGAGTTGGGGATGGTGATGGAGGTCAGACCGCTGCAACTAGAGAACGCATAGTTTCCAATGCTTGTCACGGAATTGGGAATAGTGACGGAAGATAGACCTTCGCAAAACCAGAACGCTTGGTTTCCAATGCTCGTCACAGAGTTGGGAATAGTAACGGAAGTCAGACTTTTGCAACTTTGGAACGCAGAACTTCCAATGCTCGTCACAGAATATTGTGTTCCTTCATGTTCCACGCTCTCAGGAATAACCAAATCACCTGTAGGAGTTCCATTTTTACCTACACTTACCGTTGAGTCTGTCGTCGTAGTATATTTTAAATTCCCAATAGTAAATGTTGTTTGAGCTGAAACAGCCAGATTACACAATACCGCAAAAACTAAAAAGATAAAACCTTTTCTTACTTCATGATTTTTTTTGAATTTGATTGTTTTCATTGTTATAAATTTTAATATTAAAGATTATTCGAGTTTGGTTTGTTTTGTTCTTTTTTTTCTTGCTCATCCTCTCCTAGATACTTCTTTCCCTCCCAAACTAACTCGTGTATTTTCATCTGAGTTTGATACCAAAGGTATGGGATGATAAAAACAGTTATCAATATCACTAAATATAACTTATCACAATTAAATTGTATAGATTTATATATACAGAATAATAAAGGTGTCAAAACAATGGATAAGAGAATCGGGATCAGGAACAAAAAAGCTTTAGCGTACTTTAGACATTTCAATAATTTGTTTTTAATTTTATGCCAAAAATGTTTACAACCATTAATTACATTCTCAAAACATTTCCAAAATTTCCGACCTATAGCATTCCTAACTTTTTTGATTATTTTACCCGCAAATCGCATTATCATTATTATTATATAAGTCACAAAAAACATTGCAAAAAACACCATTGTGTCTTTTTTTCCTGATATTAGAGACAATTTATCGTAATGACAACAACAATAATAATAAAAAGGTATCGGCAAAAGGTTTCTCAGAAATGCTGCTTGTGCCTCTAATATGGGAATATTTCCAAGCAGTCCTTTTTTTATGAGGAAATAATATGCTATGTAGTAGTTTTCTTTTGAAGAATCCTTTTCGTTTTCTTTACCATTTACAGATTCATAAGCTTTTAAAATCATACAGTCTTTATTTCTCATGCATATTCCCAAAGTATTCTCCATCAGTTTATGATAGATTAATCCCACAATGAAACACGAAACAAAGAAATGAAATTCATTTGGGGAGGATATTATAGGGAACAATATAATAAATCCCATAACGACCATATTAAGAAAGTCGTAAAGTCCGATTGTTGTTGAAGCATTCATACTTTATATACTAAAAAAGTGAATATTCGCTTTGGTGCAAACGGATAAATACACAAAGAAAGGCGCAGCCACTCTTATGCACTTAACCTGAGGGGCAGACCTAGGAATTGGAACCCCTGACAACATATAAGAATGCGCTACGCCTAAACGTAAGCATTGCTACATTCGTTGTCAAGAAAACCGTTTCCAGTCTTCCCTTGCTTCTTAAATCGAACTATTCCAAATAGATTTCCTAGGTCTTTTCGGTTAAGTGCGAAATAATAAGCAATTGCAATGTGCTACGGCTTTTACTCCGTAACCATGTGCAAATATATAAAACTTTCGCCATTTCTCCAAATCTTTGAGCATAAAATATGCGTACATGTTGGATGGAAGTTCCCTGTTCATGACCCTCCCACGCAACTCCCGTTAACTGAAAATGACACTTTCATTAACCAAACTCGTACGAAATTGCACACCAAACTCGTACGAAATTGCATACCAAACTCGTACGAAGTTGCATACCAAACTCGTACGAGATTGGTTGACGATGGTTCAACTCTCTGATAACTAAACGAGAATTCTGACGTGACGTTCGCTGAACGATGACGTGACGAACGCTTCTTCGTTCGGGTGGATTTGCAATCCGCCCGCATATAAACAGTGGATTTACAATCCACAAAAGATTGCGGACTGCAATTATCTCCATCGTAAATAGCGGATTATAAATCCTGATAATTGACAGTTGAGGATTGCAAATCCCCAACAACAGGGAATTCTGACGTGACGTTCGCTGAACGATGACGTGACGAACGCTTCTTCGTTCGGGTGGATTTGCAATCCGCCCGCATATAAACAGTGGATTTACAATCCACAAAAGATTGCGGACTGCAATTATCTCCATCGTAAATAGCGGATTATAAATCCTGATAATTGACAGTTGAGGATTGCAAATCCCCAACAACAGGGAATTCTGACGTGACGTTCGCTGAACGATGACGTGACGAGGGAGGGCTTCGCTGCGCGCCAGGGGTCAATAGACTCTCAGCAGGTCGCCTTGCCTGATGACGTATGTCGCCGGGGCGAGCCGGTTTTTCTTGTAAAGGCTCTTCAACTGTATGCCATATTTCTGGGCGATGGAATACATGCTCTCTCCTGCTGCCACGCGGTGCGGACGGTTCTTGAAGGCTTTGTCTGCCTTCGTGCGCTTTTTCTTCAGGAAGATGACGTCACCCTCTGCCAATGGCTCTTTGTGGTGGCGCTCGTTGTATCTGGCAAGTTTGCGCGCTGAGATGCCCACTTCTTTTGCGATGGACTTGAAGGTGTCGCCACGCCGCGCTTTCAGGAAATAATTGCGGTTGCAGATGTTGATGGTGTGCAGGGTGCCGCCCGTCTCTGCCGGATGATCCTTGGCGTTGTGGGTCATGACGAACTTGTCGTAAGTTGTCGCATAGTCGTAGTCGTGCAGGCGATAGACCTCTATAATCTCTATCAACTTCTTTGCATAGACGGGATTGGTGGCATAGCCTGCCGCCTTGAGCCCGTGCGCCCAGCCTTTGTAGTCGGTTATCTTGAGTTTGAAAAGCGAACTGTAGCGCGGTTTCGTACAGAGAAACTTGCTATGGTCCTCATAGCTCTCATAGACATTGTCGTATGCCCGGAAGCATTCTTGGTTCAGGTCGTCGTCATGATAGGTGGTGCGCCCCTTCCAGTCGTGACACTTGATGCCGAAATGGTTGTTGCCTTTGCGTGCGAGTTCGCTCCGCCCTGCCCCACTCTCTAGCAGTCCCTGCGCCAGGGTAATGCTGGCAGGGATGCGATGTTTCAGCATCTGCTCGATGGCAAGGTCTTTATATTGGTCGATATAGTTCTGAAAAGTCTGGTTCCACTTCACCTGCGCACTTGTTGCCACGGCGATGGCGAACAGGAAAAGCACTGACACGTATTTTTTGACTGACTGTATGCTCATTGGTCTCTGGATTCTTTGATGATGTTGCAAATATAAACAAAATTCTCGAATCCGACATAAGGTTGGGAGAAAGAAACGAAATTTCTTTGCGCAAATATCCACTTCAAACAGCGAAAGACGAAAGCACAGGCGCCTTTCGCTGTATTATTATAAAACCCGAATCGGTCATTAGAACGCCATTAAATATTTTTGTAGTGATGTTCTGCTCTTCGTGTCATAGCATCATTTGCTTCGGCATCTGCCTCCAATCTTCCTCTCGCCGTAGCCCGCTACGCCGTCGAGAAAGGTTGAAGACATCTGCACAAAGCAAACAACACTCTGAACACAAAGTCTAACGACTGATTTGGGTTAAAAAAAGTGAAATATTAGCATATAAAGAAAATTATTACTATTTTTGCAAGTCGAAAGAATAGAACAAGGTATATATAATAAGGAATATTGAAATGAACAAGACGCATGAATTAATTATCTCGATCGGAACAAACGTTGACCACGATCTGAACATGACCCTTGCAAAAAGAGCATTGTTGACGCTACTGCCTGACATGACCTTTACGACAGAGAAATGGACCAACCCCGTGGATGCCGAATCAGACAAATTCCTGAACTGCCTGGCATTGGCAACGACGAGACACGGTGCCAAGCAAATCGTCAGGGCTTTCAAGCAGATTGAGCGCAAATGTGGCGACACGAAAGGCAAGCGCTCAAAGGGTACCATCACGGTTGATATTGACATTCTCAAATACGACGACGAGATTTTCCACAAGGAAGACTGGCAGCGCGGATACATCAGGGCACTGATGAGGGAAATCAACGAAATGAAGCGACAGGAAAAAGAACTGTAAGGTTCATGATTTTTAAGTAAAAAACACACACCACCACCGATGATGAGACAGGTAAGAAAGTTGGTTGGCTGCATGATGTTACTATGCTGGGTAACCACCATCCATGCGCAAGAGTTTGAGCAGTATTTCACCAACCAGACGTTGCGCATAGACTATATTTTCTCCGGTAACGCAGAGCGTCAGGAGATTTCGGTCGATGAACTGAACAAGATTCCCGGCTGGTATGGCAAGCGGCAACGACTTGCTGAAGTCCCCGTAGAGGGAAACGGACAGATTATCGTCCGCTCACATCGCACGAAAGACGTCATCTACCGACAGTCGTTCTCTACCCTCTTCCAGGAATGGCTGTCCTATGACGAAGCGAAAACCATCAGAAAAGCCTTCCAAAATGTCTTCCTGGTGCCCATGCCCATCGATACTGCCGACGTGACCGTCGTACTGAAAAACAACCGGCGCGAAACGATTGCAGAAATGACACACACCGTCGTGCCCGACGATATCCTCATTCACAGCATCGGAGAACAAAACGTCACACCGTATGACGTCATCCAGGAAGCCAAGGACACGACGCGCTGCATACACATAGCCTATATCGCTGAGGGATATACGGAGGCGGAGATGCCCGTGTTTCTTAAAGACGTGAAGACTGCCAACGATGCGCTTTTCGAGCACGAGCCCTTCAAGTCGATGAAAGAACGCTTCCATGTCATTGCCGTAAAAGCCGCTTCGGAAGAAAGCGGAACGAGCATTCCCCGCAGGAATATATGGAAAAACACCGCCCTCAGCTCGCATTTTGACACGTTCTACAGCAGCCGCTATCTGACGACGCTGCACCTGAAAGACCTTCACAACCTGCTGGCTGGCACGCCATACGAGCACATCATCGTGCTGGTCAACACGGAACAGTACGGCGGAGGAGGCATCCTCAATTCATACAACCTCTCCATGACACACCACCCGATGTTCAAACAAGTGGTGGTTCACGAGTTCGGACACAGTTTCGGCGGACTGGGCGATGAGTATGCCTACGAAGAAGAACAGATTCCCATGTATCCCGCCGACATTGAACCGTGGGAGCCCAACCTGACGACACTGAAAGATTTCAACGGGAAATGGGAACATCTCATCGAAAAAGGGACACCCGTTCCCACCCCACTCTCAAAGAATCCAAAGACCATCGTGCAGCGTGTGGGGCTCTTCGAAGGAGCGGGCTACAGCCTGAAAGGGGTCTATCGGGCATGTCAGGACTGCAGAATGAGGTCGAACGAGGTGGAAGACTTCTGCCCGGCATGTCAATTAGGACTCACACGACTGATAGACTTCTATACCCGATAGAGAACGCTGCAAGCACGTTGTAAACACCTGCAATGAAACGTAGTTTCTACATACTGATTATCGTTGCGCTCTGCGTGCTGCCCTTCCATGCGCAAAAGCCTCGTGACAGCGAGAAACTGGGGATGGCGCTTGAATATTTCACCGCTGCCAAATACCATGAGGCACTCCTGCTTTTCGAACAATTAGACAAACAATACGAACTCAATCCGCGCTTCCATGCCTACATGGGGGTATGCTATTATCATGAGTGGCAATACGAAAAGGCGTGCCAATATCTCGAATCAGCCATCCCGCAACTGCACCTTTTCAATCCTCACGAACGCTCTGTATATTATTACACGGCGGGCGAAAGCCATTTCCAGCTCCACCAATACGAGAAAGCCATCCCCTATTATGAACAGGCGCTGGCGCTCTGCTACGACCGCGAAAAGGGAGACATCTTCTACAGGATGGGCTTCTGCCACATGTTCCGGGAAAACTGGGAGGACGCACTTGAGAATTTCCGCAATGCGCTTTCTTCCTACAAAGCCCACCGCGACACGTCAGAACTGCAACCGCGCGTTGCACAGATACAAAACATGATTAAGGGATGCGAAGGCTATATCATGCCGGACAGCACTGACCTGCCCGGCGATTCCATTCAAATGCCTGGCGATTCTATCTTGCATTTGACCGATTCGCTCCAGCAACCGCAAGCAACACCGCACCTTATTGATTCTATTCTGCTGCCAACCGACACGCAGAAATAGAACTTCCTCCAAGCAAATTCAGTGAAATTGAAGACCAAATTCAGTGAATTTGATTAGCAAATCCACTGAATTTGGTTTTTGAAAGGATTACTTTCTTCTTTCAAAAAAACTGCTCTGGATAGAAAGAACGCAACTATCTGACGGCAATCATCTCGATTTCGACCAAAGCGCCTTTGGGTAAATCTTTCACCGCAAATGCCGAACGGCCGGGATAAGGTGCAGAGAAAAACTCGGCATACACCTCGTTCATCGCTGCAAAATTGCTGATGTCGGAAAGGAGAACCGTTGTCTTCACGACATTGCTCAAATCAAGTTCTGCCGAGCGAAGGATGGCTTGAGCGTTGAGGAGTGACTGGCGAGTCTGCTCTTTGATTCCGCCTTCGGGGAATGAACCTGTTGCCGGATCAATGGGCAACTGACCTGAAAGGAATATTGTTCCATTGGCTTCAATCGCCTGACTGTAAGGTCCGATCGCTGCCGGAGCCTTTTCTGTATTCAATTGTTTTTTCATAAGTTGTTAGATTGATTTGTTCGTGTTGCAAATATAAACAAAAAAGCCGGAAGACGCAACATCTTCCGGCTTTTTATATTGATTGAACAGATGTTTAGTACTTATAACGTTGCAGCATAAATCCACTGATAGATGCAGCTGAAGATACCAAACGCTGCGATGCCCAATGTACAAACGGCAAGCGCCAGTTTTGTGTTGCAATCGCTCTTGAATGTCGGCAGCGGATTGTCAGAGCCCTTGATGAACATCGCTTTCACGATGAGCAGATAGTAATAAAGGCTGACTACCGTGTTGAGCAAAGCGATGAAGACCACAACGTATGCGAATGTGGACATCGTCTCGGCTGCTGCCATGAACACAAAGAACTTGCTGAACATGCCGGCAAACGGAGGAATACCTGCCAGGGAGAAGAGTGCAACGGTCATGAGGAATGCCAATTTCGGATTCGTGCGATAGAAACCGTTGTAATCATCCATGTCGGTTGTCCCGTTATTGTTTTGCTCAACTGCACTGATTACGGAGAATACGCTCAGGTTGGCAACCACATAGACAAGTACGTAGAACGACAAAGCCGTCACACCCGTCTGGCTGTTTCCAACCACAGCCAGCATGATGTAGCCGGCTTGTGAGATGGAGCTGAACGCCATGAAGCGCTTCAAGTCTTTCTGGCGCATCGCAAAGAGGTTAGCTATCGTGATGGAAAGGACAATGACAACGTAGAGCATCATCTGCCATTCTGCCACCATATTCACAAAGACCTTCATGAGGATGGTCATCAGTGTGAAGGCTGCAGCTCCTTTCGAAACCACGCTCAGGTATCCTGTCACGATAGTCGGAGCACCTTGATAGGTGTCTGCCGTCCAGAAATGGAATGGTACCAGAGAGATTTTGAAGCCAAGTCCGCTGAAGAAGAACACGAGTCCCATCAAAGCCAACGGGCTAAGTACCAGTTTTCCTGTCATATCAGCAAAATAGAGCGTGCCGCAAATGCCATAAAGGAATGATATACCGAACAGCATCACTCCACTCGAGAAGGTGGCTGTCAGGATGAACTTCGCTGCTCCCTCTGCTGAATTATTGCGGTATTTGTCGAGTGCCACGAGGCATGCCATCGGCACGGATGCCATTTCCAATCCGAGGAAGAACAGCAAGAAGTGTCCTGACGACATCATTACGAACATACCCAGCAAGGTGGATATGACAAGCATGTAGAACTCTCCTTCGCGAGCGCGGCTGTCTGGACGTGAAATCCACTGGCGACTCATGATGAGAACAATTAAGGTTCCTGCTGAGAGGATGGTCTTCATCACGTTGACGGCAGCTGATGTGACGTACATGCCGCCGAATGCCGTAACGGGTTCTTGAGGTATGAAGCTCACCGCAAGCTGTGCTAACATCAACAGACAAACCAACGGATTGAACCATTTACGCTCTTCTTTCTTGGAAGATGCAAAGTCTGCTATGAAGACTATTATCAGAATAGCCACGAGAATGGCTTCTGGAATCATATTAAAAAATTGATTGTAATTCATATTCCTGCCTCCTTTTTAGATATTAGCAAACGCTGGATTAACCAAACTCAATATCGGTCCGACGGCATCGCTGATGACGTTACTTGCCCACAGCGGAGCTACGCCAAGACCTGCTACACAGAAAATCAGACATCCTACGGCGAAACGCTCGTCCCACGTCGCATCGGTCAGTGTCTCATAATGCGGATCTGCCACCTTCTGGAAGAGGATTTTTCCTACGACACGCAAGATGTAAACAGCTGTTACCACAATCGAACCGCAAGCGATGATCGTGGCTACGCGGTGGAACGTATCGGCATTGGCAAATGAACCCACAAAGATGGTCATCTCGGCAATGAAGCCCGAGAAGCCCGGAAGTCCTAAGTTTGCCAAACCGGCAATGACATATCCCACTGAAAGGAATGGCATGATTTTCATCAATCCGCCAAGTTTGCGGACGTCACGGGTATGCGTCCTGCCGTAAATCATACCGATAAGTGCAAAGAAGAGGGCTGTCATCAGACCATGTGAGAGCATCTGAAGGATAGCTCCCGTGCACGATGTCCGGGTCATCATCAGCAAGGCAAACAACACCAAGCCGCAGTGAGAAACCGATGAATAGGCATTGATATACTTCAAGTCGGTCTGCACACAAGCTGACAGTGCACCATAGACCACAGAGATGGTCGTCAAGATAAGGAATATCCAAGACAATTCCTGCGCTGCCTCAGGCAACAGATACATGGCGATGCGGAAACAGCCGTAACCTCCCAACTTCATCAGCACACCGGCATGGAGCATAGACACTGCTGTCGGCGCTGAAGCATGACCGTCGGGAGACCATGTATGGAATGGGAAAAGTGCACCAAGAACACCGAAACCAATGAAAACGAACGGGAAGAATATCTTCTGGACTTCCATCGGGATATTGTGGAGAGCGGCTATCTCAATCACATTCATCGTCTGTGCACCGCTGAAGAAGTAGATTCCAAGAATACCAAGTATCAGCAACGCCGAACCTCCCATCAGCATCAAGGTGAGCTTCATGGCGGCATATTCCTTGGCACCACTACCCCACACACCTATCAATAAGTACATTGGGATAAGCGCTACCTCATAGAACATAAACATGGTGAACATGTCTGTGCAGATAAAGAATCCGTAAACACCCGTTGAAAGTAAGGTGAACCAAAGGAAATATTCTTTCGTCAACGGCTTCAACTGCCATGAGGCAAAAGTTCCTGTAAAGACAATCACACTTGAAAGCAGCAGCATCACTACCGATATACCGTCAACTCCCACCGAATAGGCAATGTTGAGCGGAGCAAACCACATGTGGCTGGCTGTGAAAAGCATCACATCGTGGTTGCCGGCATTGCGCGCTTGGATAAATGCTATTGTCAAATAGATGGAAAAAGCAAGCAACAGCGTTGAACCTACTACCATCACACCACGCACCTGATTCAGGTTGCGAGCCAACCAAAGACCCAGCAACATCAGGACGGGAATCACTACAAATAATGTCAGTATACTCATTTTCTAATTATTTGTTATTTCATTACACATTATAATCAAACTGCAAACGCTAATAAGATGAGTGTCAGAGCTACCGCACCGGTAAGAATCCATACCGCATAGTGGCGCACATCGCCGCTCTGCCAACCACGAATACTCTCTCCTGCTTCGTTCGTTCCCCATGCCATGAAGTTGAATGTTCCGTCAATGACGCGACGGTCAAACCACGCGATGGGTTTTGAAACGAGATTAAAAATAATCTTGTGAGTAACGAACTGATAAACCTCATCCATATAGAAACGCTTATAAGCCGCGCGATGGAGTTTGGGGAACGCCTTGTAGAGCTTGTCTGCAACAGGCTGCTTCTCGCCTTTATAGATATAAGTGGCAAGCAAAATACTGCAAACAGCAACGACAATGCTCGTTCCTGCAACGGTCCAATCAAGATGTATATCATATGCCTCACCGCTGGCGCTCACGAAATGACCGAAAGGAATGAATCCGGCACCAATTGTCACCAAAGACAGGAATATCAATGGAATGGTCATGGTGAGCGGTGCTTCGTGGGGCGTGTGGTGAGCATGCGCTTCCTTGTTTTCTGTTCCCCAGAAAATGCCGTAATACAGACGGAACATGTAGAACGCTGTCATGGCGGCTACTCCTGTCATAATCCATCCCACAACAGGGCTATACTGCATCGATGCCGTCAGGATTTCATCCTTTGAGAAGAAGCCTGAGAACGGAGGAATGCCCGCAATCGCCAAACAGCTGATGAGGAACGTGATGTGGGTAATAGGCATATACTTGCGCAAGCCACCCATCATTGCCATCTCATTAGAATGAACGGCATGAATGATACAACCAGCTCCGAGGAACAGACATGCTTTGAACATAGCATGTGTAAACAGATGGAACATGGAAGCCATGTAACCCAACTGAGCGTGATTGTCAAGCACCGCACCATGATGACCGGGCAGGCAGACGCCAAGTGCCACCATCATAAATGCAATCTGAGAAATCGTTGAGAAAGCAAGCACGCGCTTAATATCACTCTGCGCGCAAGCAACAGCCGCTGCATAGAATGCCGTAAACACACCTACCCAGACAACAATGCTCATTGCCTGTGGAGCGTATTCAATCCACAGCGGGAACATACGGGCAATCTGGAATACACCGGCAACGACCATCGTGGCTGCGTGAATCAAAGCACTGACAGGTGTCGGACCTTCCATTGCATCGGGCAACCAGATATGAAGCGGGAACATTGCACTCTTACCGGCACCACCGATGAACATGAGCACCAAAGCTGTCGGAAGAATCATGGCTCCTGCCGCCATCGCCTTTGCCGCATTTGCCTCAATGAACGGAGCAGCGCCCTCGCCCATCACCACATCGCCGGCAAAAGAGAAGCTGAACGACTCGGTATAGTATCCGAAGATAAGGATACCTATCAAGAAGAACATATCTGCGAAACGGGTCACGATAAACGCCTTCTTGGAAGCAGCAACAGCTTCATGGGTCTTGTAATAGAAGCCAATCAGCAGATAGGAAGAAACACCTACCAACTCCCAGAAGAGATACATCTGGAAAATATTGGTTGCGACAACCAATCCGAGCATTGACATGGTGAACAGCGAAAGGAATGCGTAATAGCGCTGGAATCCCTTCTCTCCATGCATATATCCAAACGAATAGATATGCACCATGAGTGATACCGTTGAGATGACAATGAGCATCATGACTGAAATAGGATCCAACAGGATTCCTATGTCAAAATGCAACTTCCCTAACGGCAACCAGGTAAAGTTGTAAGGAACCAGTGTCTGGAAAACACCATCCACTCTGTCCGCAGTAAAATAGCTGAATGCTGTCATATAAGAGAGTGCAGTCACTATTCCCAACGAGGTTGTCCCGATAAGTCCTGCGGTCTTATGTGACATCTTCATGCCTGCCAGTCCTAACACAAGAAAGGACAGAAGTGGCAGCAGAAGTATCAAAAATACATAACTATATTCCATCATTCTTAAAGTTTCATGTTTTCAATACTTGTCACCTGATCACTATGGAATCGACGGTAAACATTAATAATAATTGCAACGGCAACAGCTGTCTCTGCTGCTGCTACTCCGATGGCAAACAGCGTGAAGAAGAATCCTTCAAGCTGACCAGGGAAAAGAATACGATTGAATACCGCAAAGTTGATATCTACCGCATTCAGGATAAGTTCCACTGAAATCAGCATTGCTATCAGATTGCGACGGGTTACGAAACCGAAAACGCCAATGAAAAACAAAAGCGTACTAAGCGCTAAATAACATACTACTGGTACCATATTACTTATCCTTTCTTGAAATTACGATTCCACCAATGATACATGCCAGAAGGAAAATGGAGATGAACTCAAAAGGAAGCACGTACTGGTACTTCTCCGAACCCATCAATGCTGTTCCGATAGTTTCCATCGAAACGCCATCGTCCTGGAGTTTTCCAACAACCTGATTGGCTGACTGGTCAGCCGTGAGGCACATATCGAATATCTTGTTCTTTAATAGTATGAATGCAACAGTGGCAAAGCCTGCCAAAGCCGCAAGAATACCTACAATGACCTGCTTGCCTCTCAGTTTCTCATGAAGACCTTGCAGCGCATGCTTTGAAACAAGCTGGATTGCAAAGATATAGATCATTGTCACACCACCTGCATATACGGCAATCTGAGCGGCACCCAAGAAGGTGTAGTCAAGCAGGAAATAGATGCCTGCCACACCAAAAAGGACAAATAGCAGGAAGGTTGCTGCCCGCATGATTCGCTTGGTCATCACGCACATTACCGCAGAACCAAGAATGACAACAGCCAAAATGATAAATACTACTATATTAGCCATAATTCCTTATTTCGTTTTGGTATTAAACTTACCGATTTCAAGAGGTGCACCGCCATCTATGAGTTGCGGCAACGAACCGCCCTCGTATTTTTCTTTGTCCAGATGCAGCACAAGCTGACTGCGGTCAAATACCGCATTCTCAAAATCATTCGTAAACTCTATCGCGTCAAAATTGCAGGAATTTGTGCACAGCTGACAGAACATACAGTCACCGAGGTTATACTGATAATCAACCAGTTGCTTTTTCTTTTTCCCTGTCTCGGGCTCTTCAACCATCTGAGACACAATTTTGATACTTCCATTCGGACAAGCCTTCTCGCACAGTGTACAAGCCGTACATCTATAATCACCGTTCTCGTCGCGCTTGAAAACCAGACGACCGCGGTGACGCTTCGCTACGTGGAGGGTTGTTTTACGGTTTTCCGGATATTGCTCGGTTGACTTCGGTATGAAATATTCCTTCAACGTGGTCTTCAAACCGACACAGAGTGTCTTTATTCCGTGAAAAACCTCACTAAAATATGATTTATTCTCTTCCATAGCCTTATACCTTATTTAATATATAATCCTAATGCCACAACAATCGTCATCAAGACAAGATTGATCAATGACAACGGCATCAGATATTTCCACTCCAACTTCAGAATCTGGTCGATGCGCAGACGCGGGAATGTCCAACGCACCCACATCAGCAGCCAGACAATGAGGAATGTCTTTCCAAAGAACCAAACAGCTCCGGGAATATAGTCCATTACCTGATTGAAGCCGTCCCAACTTCCAATATGCAAGGGCATCCATCCTCCGAGGAAGACGGTTGCTGCAATACCGGAAATGATGAAGAGGTTAAGGAACTCCGCCAAATAGAAGAAGCCGAATCCCATACCTGAATATTCGGTGTGGTGTCCAGCCGTCAACTCACTTTCAGCCTCTGCCATATCGAACGGACCGCGGTTGGCTTCCGCATTACCGGCAACGAGGAAAATCAAGAATGCGATAATTGCAGGAATCGCTGCTACGCCATTGAATATCAGCCACGCCTTGCTTTGTGCTTCCACGATTCCGCTGATCTGCATCGTACCTGTCAGAATGACTGCCGTAATCAGGCACAGACAAAGCGACATCTCATAGGAAATCATCTGAACGGCACCACGCATCGCGGAAACTACAGAATACTTGTTGTTAGAACCCCAACCGGCAAGGAATATTCCGACAACGCCGATTGATGAGATTGCCGTCAACAAGAAAATACCCACGTTGAAGTCGAGTATCACCGCTCCTTTATTCCATGGAAGGAAAGCAAATGCGCCTACAGAACCTATCAGCACCAAGAACGGCGCCAGGATATAGAGAAACTTATCAGCCTTTTCCACAAAGAAAATTTCCTTGATAAGCATCTTCAGCACGTCAGCAAACACCTGCAGCAATCCCCAGGGACCTACACGCATCGGACCTAAACGACATTGGAAGTAGGCGCAGACTTTACGCTCCATAAATATCAACGCTACAGCCATCAGGGCATAGCCTGTCAATATCAGCACACCTACCACAATGCACTCTATCAGAACCGACCAGAAATCGCCTAACCCAAGTGTCTGGCGAAGCAGCTGGTCGAACCATGTTGTTACTATTGAAAAATCAAACATAATACTGTTACTTAATAAATGCGAGAATCAAAGATTGCGTGTCCGACTTTTTTCATCCATTTCACGTGCTCTTCTCATCTCAATTAATTATCGGTCAATATCTGGTATTACGAAGTCTATCGCAGCACCTGTAGCTACAAGGTCGGCAATCTTCTGACCACGCAACATCGGATCAAGTGCACCTGTCAATGAAAGTCCCATCGGACGCATCTTCAGACGATAAGGGCTCTTGTCGCCACGAGAGTCAAGATATACTCCGAACTCGCCACTGGCTCCCTCTACAGAGAAATACCACTGACCTTCTGGAACCTTGATGATGGGTTTCTGCTTCACATAGAAATCGCCTTCGGGGATATTATCTATGAGTTGCTCGATGATATGCAGACTCTGATACATCTCATTGACATGAATCAGATAGCGGTCCATCGTGTCGCAGCCTGTCATTGTAACCTGCTCCCACTCCACTTTGTCATACATGTCATAAGGATGGGTCTTGCGAACGTCGTTCTTCCATCCGGATGCCCTGCCGGCAGGACCTGTCACTGCATAGCTGATGCAATCCTCCATATTCATCACACCTACCTTCTCGAAACGCTTATGCGTGATGATGTTATCACCAAACACGTCCATGTATTCCTTAATGATAGGTTTCATGTATTTCACGAGGTCTTTCGTGTTCTTAACGAAGTTCGGGTCGATATCATCCTGGAGTCCGCCGATGCGATAATAGTTCTGAATCAAGCGGCCGCCTGTCGTTTCCTCCATGACGTTGAGCACATGTTCACGGTCACGCATGCAATAGAGGAATGCCGTCAGAGCTCCGAGGTCTTGCGCGCAACAACCGCAATAGAGCAAGTGTGAATCGAGTCGCTGCAGCTCGTCCATAATCGTACGAATGTACTTGATGCGGTCAGTCAGCTCCACGCCCATTCCTTCCTCTATGACTCCTACCAACGCATGACGATGCATCATGGCTGAGAGGTAGTTCAGACGATCGGTCAATGCCAATGTCTGGGGATAGGTCATGGATTCGCACATCTTCTCAATACCGCGGTGGATATATCCAAGATGCGGATAGACGCGCTTCACGGTCTCTCCATCAACGACTGTCTGCAGACGGAGCACGCCGTGTGTTGACGGGTGCTGCGGACCGATGTTCATCACATATTCATCGTCAGCAAACAGACGGTTTTGCTTTGAACAGAGACGACCGTTGTTGTCGAGCCAATATTCCATTCCGAAATCTGGCTCCACATCGTCTTCCAATGTGTATTTGTCGGTGAATTCCCAGTCCTTACGGAAGGGGAAGCCCTTGAAGTCGGAACGCAGGAAGAGGCGGCGCATGTCAGGATGTCCGAGGAAGAGGATTCCATAGAAATCATAAACCTCGCGCTCAAGCAGGTCTGCCACCTTCCAGATGTTGATGACTGAAGGGATGACGCTTTCACCATCTACCACCTTTGCCAGCATCTTCACGCTGCAACGCTCATGGGTCTCTGTGTTTTCCAATATATAAACGCAACCGAGTCCTTCTTCTGCTCCGAAGTCCTCGCCTACTATCGTGACAAGATAATCGAAATGTTTCTTGTCTTTCAAATCTGCCATCTCAGAGGCAAACTTATCGAAATCGAATACTAAATGCTCCAGTTTCATGCGTTTTCCTCCTTTTCTTGATTTTGTGATTGAAGGTTTTCTGTTTGTTCGGCTTTCACTTTTTCTACGAAGTCTTTGGGAACATCAGTCACCACAATCGGTTCACGACGATGATCGCCGAGCTGACGTGCACGGAGCTCCTCGTTAGAGATACCCAACTCACGCTCATCCCGGTTCTGCTTATGGTTAGCACCGCCGAAGAACTTTTCTATTTTCACTTTCCGCTGCAGCTGCATCATACCATACAGGATTGCTTCCGGACGTGGAGGACAACCAGGGATGAATACATCTACGGGAACAATTTCTTCAATACCTTTTACTACGTGGTAGCTCGATTTGAACGGACCGCCACTGATGGCGCAACCGCCCACGGCAATGACGTATTTGGGTTCTGCCATCTCGTCGTACAGACGCTTGAGCGCGGGTGCCATCTTGTGTGTAATGGTACCGGCACACATGATTAAGTCTGCCTGACGAGGTGAGTTTCTCGTCACCTCGAAACCAAAGCGAGCAAAGTCGTAACGGGCACAACCACACGCCATGAACTCAATACCGCAACACGAAGTTGCAAAAGTCAGCGACCACAGAGAGTTGGCACGTCCCCAGTTAATCAACTGGTCGAGAGAGCCTGTCACGACATTGACGCCTCCTTCATGGAGTTCATCAACCAGTTTCTCCAATGAGGAATTGTCTTTCCACTCCTCGTAGGGAACACTCTTAATCTTCGGCTTTCTTACTTCCATTCCAACGCTCCTTTCCGCCAGGCATAAGCCAAGCCAAATACAAGTACCAACAGAAAGAAGCCGACGGTGAATAGTGCCATCGCACCCATCTGTTTAACGACCACTGCCCAAGGATAAAGGAAAACGGTCTCCACGTCAAACATCAGGAAAAGGATTGCAAAGAGGTAATATCCGATGCTCACGGGCAGCCATGAACTGCCGCGAGTCGGAATACCACACTCGTATGGCTCTCCTTTCACCTTGTTGTAGGAACGAGGTCCCAACAGCTTTGCTATGACATAAGCTGCTGCTACCAAGACAATAGCCGTTAAGATAACGGTAACAAACAAAGTAAAATACATATATGTTTAAATTATTAATGTGTGTTTATCAGTTTGTTCTGCCAAAACCTTATCGGGGTGCAAAGGTAGTAATTTTATTGCGAACATTACTTTTTTTTATAAAAAAAATCCTTTTTTGCATAAAATATCTACCCTTCCGCCTGAACTGGCATCCCCAAAAGTGCGTTTTCACTCAAAACTTATCTCCCCGAAATACTCCGGACGGTGGAAGTCGGGATGCTCCGTCTGTATTCTCTGCCAGGAAAGGAAATGGGGTTTCGGCAGCTTATCGCCACACTTGTAGAAATTGCCCCGCAAGCGCATACCCGACAAATCGTTCACCTGATGTCGGAAAAAACTGCTGACGGGTATCACGAGCGACATTTTCCAGACACCCTTCGAAGGCTTTTCAGCGAAAAGTTCATTGCCGTTCGACGACCATCGCTCCACTTGATTGAGCACCGCCTGCGAAGCCCGTTCGCGCTCACCGCGCCCCTTACCTGTCTCAATCAGCAATTTTCCTGCGCAGTTGCATTCGAAGTTATAGTAGGTATCGCTATCCGGAAGCGCCAGAAACATCTCGCAGCAAGAGTCTTCCCAGACGCTCCCGCCGTCATCAGCCACCGCACGGACATACTCTTCTTCCACTTGATATTCCACCAAAATGGCATCTCCCGTATGGGCTATCCGAAACTTTACATCCGGCGCATAAGGATAGGTTTCTTCCCAATTCACATTCCCTATTTGCTGCCACGCTATTCCGTGGGCATCCATCACTGAACCGACAAGTTTCGCTCCTCCTTCAAATCGTTCTATCTTACTGACCGTCAACATGATTTTCGTTTTTGCTTTATTTTTAATTGATGTGTTCAAAATCCCAATTCACGGATGAATTGTTTCATCTCCTCCTCATGTGCCTTCACGCTTCTGAACAAGCGCAACTGGTTTTCAGCACGCACAAGGTTGTGCTCCGGATAATTGATTTTATAATAAGTATCGCCGTTGATATAGTCCGCCAAAAAGCGCACACACTGCATGAACGGAAACAGGGCGGCACCGTAAGGGAGATGCTCCGTTTCCACGGGTTCGAGGAACGTGCCTGCCGAGCGGAGATAACCGCGGGTAAACGATTTGAAGATTTCCATGTTGAATCCTACCTTTTCCAACTCAGGGCAGTCTTCTGCGACGAAGTTGGCACCCGTACGCAGGAAGTCACCATAGTCGGAAAAGACATACGACGGCATCACCGTGTCGAGGTCTATCACGCATAGCACATCCTCGCCGTCGCCATCATAGAGCATGTTGTTCACCTTCGTGTCGCAGTGGCAGATGCGTTTCTTCAATTTGCCCGCACGTCCCAACTGTTCGGCAAGACACATGTCGTCGGCACTTGCCTCAAGTTCTGCAAGCATGTCGCGAATTCCAGACACGCGCCCTACGGCATCGTTCGCCACAGCCTCGCGCAACTGTGAGAGACGCAGTTCCATATTGTGAAAATCGGGAATGACCTCGCCAAGCTGCTCCGGCAAATCTATCAGCATTGCCTCAAACTCACCGAACTTCTCCCCTGCCTTCTCGGCATGGGCTGGCGTCACCGCCTCGTAGGTCTTCGTGCGAGGAATGAACACCGACAAGCGCCAATATTCGTCGCCCACGTGAGCATACGTCTTCCCTTCAGAAGTCGGGATGAAGCGCAACACGCGACGGTCCAAGTCCGCCACGCCTCTGGCAGAGAGTTTTTCACGGATATGACGTGTGACTGCCTCAATGTTGTGCTGCAACAATTCCACATCCTGAAAAATCTGATGATTGATGCGCTGCAAGACATAGTCGGGAGCATCCGGCTCCGACGTACACACTTTATAGGTATCGTTAATCAGTCCGTTACCCAAAGGCGCTATCGTGTCAAGCGTTCCTTTGACATCGAACATGCCCACAATTTTCTTCAAATCATTATTTTCCATACGCTAAACAATCTTTTCGCCCACAAAGTTAGGCAAAATATCCGAATTATAAGTCCGCCTGACAAAGAAATTAACCCGATGAAGTAACATCCTGTTTGTTTTGTAAAGAAATGAGAATAATTGCCCTATTAAGCAACATGCACTTTTGTATTTTTATGCAGTGCATCACGTTTCATATTCGCTTTCGTAAACAACTGATAATCAAAATATTGGAAAGTCGTTTCCAAAAGTTGAACTTTTGGAAAACGAAAGTTTAACCTGTATTTTTATACAGTTCTACGCATAAATATTACTCCGGAAATTTCAGCATTCCAGACCCTGATTTTTGTAAAAAGAAAATGACATTTTGCACTCCGTCTTGCGACCTTTTTGCAGTCCTGTTTTCCATTTTTGCCACCACTGCAAACAGTGTTTTTTCTGCCAATATCACGAAAAAACCTGCACCGCTCCATAAAAAAGCGATGCAGGTCGTTTCAGTGTAACGATGTTATATCGTTTATTTTCCGCTCAGCTGACGGTCCATATTGAGTGCCGCCCGTCGTCCGTCACCCATGGCGAGGATGACCGTTGCACCGCCGCGCACGATATCGCCGCCGGCATAGATGGTCGGAATCGAGCTCCGCATCTCGTCGTTCACGGCAATCGTGTTCTTCCTGCCGAGTTCAAGTCCTTCGATTGACTTCGGAACCAACGGGTTCGGCGACACGCCTACGGCAACTACCACCTGGTCAACATCCAGCGTGACCGTCTTCCCTTCCACAGGAACGGGGCTCCGGCGACCGCTCTCGTCAGGCTCTCCCAACTCCATCACCTGCAGCACGGCAGCTTTTACGGCTCCGTTCTCGTCGGCAATGTATTCGATGGGATTATGCAACGTGAGGAAGTCGATGCCCTCTTCTTTCGCATGTTTCACCTCCTCGAGGCGTGCGGGCATCTCTTCTTCAGAGCGCCGGTAAACGAGTGTCACGTCAGCACCGAGCCGTTTCGCCGTGCGACAGGAGTCCATCGCCGTGTTTCCGCCACCCACCACGAGCACGTGCTTGGCTTTGTTGATGGGCGTATCGGTGGTCTCGCTTGCTGCATCCATCAGGTTGACACGCGTGAGATACTCATTTGACGACATGATGTTGATGGCGTTCTCGCCGGGAATGTTCATGAAATTGGGCAGTCCGGCGCCCGAACCCACGAAGATTCCTTTGAATCCTTCAGCCTCGAGTTCGCTGACGCTGATGGTCTTTCCGACAATCACGTCGGTCTGGAAATGCACACCCATCTTCTTGAGGTTTTCTATTTCCACGTCAACGATAGCGTTCGGCAGACGGAATTCGGGAATTCCGTATTTCAAGACACCGCCGATTTCGTGCAATGCTTCAAACACATACACGTCATATCCCTTCTTAATCATATCGCCGGCGAATGAAAGTCCTGCTGGTCCTGAACCCACGACAGCAATCTTCATGCCGTTTGCCGGGGCAATCTCGGGAACAGACATCTGTCCGCTTTCGCGCTCATAGTCGGCAGCGAAACGCTCCAGATACCCGATAGCGACAGCTGGTTCGTTCATCTTCAGATGAATACACTTGCTCTCGCACTGCTTCTCCTGCGGGCAAACGCGACCGCAGACTGCTGGAAGTGCGGATGTGTTTTTGAGCACCTTGGCTGCCGAGAGGAAGTCTCCGCGCTCTATATTCTTAATGAACGATGGGATGTTGATATTGACAGGACAGCCTTCCACGCACGTCGGCTTTGCACAGTCGAGACAGCGCTTGGCTTCGGTCATCGCCATCTCTTTGGTCAGACCGGTGTTCACCTCTTCCAGACGTGTCTTCGAACGATATTCCGGGTCAAGTTCGGGCATGATGACACGCGCAATCTGCGTGCGCTCTTTCGGTTTCATCGATGCGCGCAATTCCTTTCGCCATGCGGCGTCGCGGTCGGTCAGCTCCTCAATAGTGCATTGACCGCCACAGGCTGCCGTGCTCTCCTCCACTCCATGGGAAGTCTTTTCGGCAGCGGCTTGCGGTTGGACGCTGTCAATATGCGCCTGAAGGTTTTTCATGTCTTCGGCTTCCACCCGCTTGAAGGTGCCCATGCGCTTGAACATCTCGTCCCAATCAACCTGGAATCCATCAAACTCAGGTCCGTCGATGCAGACAAACTTTGTCTTTCCGCCGATAGTCAGTCGGCACGCGCCGCACATTCCCGTTCCGTCAACCATGATGGTATTGAGCGAAACGTCGGTGGGGATGTTGTATTTCTGCGTAAGCAGACAGCAGAACTTCATCATGATGGCCGGTCCAATGGCGAACGCCTTATCGACATGCTCTTCATTAATGAGCTTTTCCATTCCTACTGTCACGACACCTTTCTCGCCATACGAGCCGTCGTCGGTCATGATGACCACCTTGTCGCTATACTTACGTACTTCGTTTTCGAGGATAATGAGGTCTTTACTTCTTCCTGCCAAGACGGAAAGCACGCGGTTGCCCGCCTCTTTCAGCGCCTTGATAATCGGCAGCATCGGGGCTACACCTACTCCACCGCCTGCACAAAGCACGGTTCCGAACTTCTCGATATGTGTCGGATTACCCAACGGTCCTACGACATCATCAATCAAGTCGCCCTCGTTCAGTGCACAGAGTTTGGTGGTAGAAAGCCCGACCGCCTGCACTACCAACGTGATGGTGCCTTTGTTGATGTCGGCATCGGCTATGGTCAGCGGCACCCGCTCACCCTTTTTACCAACGCGCACGATGACAAAATTACCGGCTTTCCTACTTTTCGCAATCAGCGGAGCCTCCACTTCAAGCAAAAAAACTTTCTCAGAGAATTGCTCCTTTCGTACAATCTTATTCATAATGCCATGTTACTTATTTACTAAACGACGTGCAAAGGTAGCACTTTTTTAGTAATGAGCGTAAACAAAACAAGAAAAACTGCCAAGGACTTGCACCCTTTGGCAGTCTTTCCAGTCATTACTTTAGTTTGCCAGACGCTTCTCAAGACGCTCGCGGATAGCACCGATGAAGCCAGCAGAGTTGACTGCTGTCGGAGTAATTCCTTCCATCAGGTTCACAAGGTCTTTGGTCACGATTCCCTCGTTGAGTGTGTCGAAACATGCGCCTTCCAACTGATTGGCGAAGTTCACGAGCTCGTTGATGCCATCCAGTTCACCACGCTTGCGCAAGGCACCTGTCCATGCGAAGATGGTAGCCATCGGGTTGGTCGATGTCTCTTCACCCTTGAGATATTTGTAGTAGTGGCGCGTAACGGTTCCGTGCGCAGCCTCATACTCGTATTTTCCGTCCGGGCTTACGAGGACGCTCGTCATCATGGCGAGTGAACCGAATGCGGTAGAAACCATATCGCTCATCACGTCACCGTCATAGTTCTTACATGCCCAGATGTAACCACCCTTAGAACGGATAACACGTGCCACAGCATCGTCGATAAGCGTATAGAAATACTCGAGTCCTTTCTTCTCAAATTCAGCTTTATATTCCTCAAACACTTCCTCAAAGATAATCTTGAACTGTGCATCGTATTTCTTTGATATCGTGTCTTTTGTTGAGAACCAAACGTCTTGGTTTGTGTCGAGCGCGAACTTGAAGCAGCTATGTGCAAACGAGCGGATAGACTTGTCGGTGTTGTGCATGCCCTGAAGCACACCTTCGCCCTTGAAATTGTGGATAACCACTTCTTCTTTCTTGCCACTCTCACCTTCGAAAACCATCTTGGCAGTACCCGGTTCTGTCACGCGAATTTCTACGCTCTTGTAAACGTCACCGTAAGCATGACGGGCAATGGTAATCGGCTTTTCCCAGTTTTTCACTGCCGGTTTGATGGAAGGAATGGTGATTGGTGTACGGAAAACAGTACCGTCGAGAATCGAACGAATCGTTCCGTTAGGGCTCTTCCACATTTCATGGAGCTTGTATTCGTCCATACGCTGATGGTTCGGCGTAATGGTCGCACACTTCACAGCCACACCATACTTCTTCGTTGCCTCAGCCGAGTCAACAGTAATCTGGTCGCGTGTCTCGTCACGCTTAGGAAGACCGAGGTCGTAGTATTCTGTTTTCAGATCCACGAACGGGAGAATCAGCTCGTCCTTAATCATTTTCCAGAGGATTCTGGTCATCTCGTCACCATCCATCTCTACCAATGGAGTGGTCATTTGAATTTTCTTTGTATCCATTTTCTTTAATTGTTATTTGTTGATAATTGATTGTTTCTTTTATTTGCGCTGTGCAGCATAGTAGTTCATCAGACAGCCGTCGGCAAGAATCTGACGCTCGTCGGCAGTCAGGTTCTGGAAGAAGAGGTGGATGTCTTTCACGCCATTGGCTGTGATAACCTTCGCATCAATTTCCTCTTTGCCTCCGAGAATTGCCTCGCGAATACCGGGAATAAACACGAAATCACCAGCGGTATAGTCGAACGGTGTCTCCTGTGCAATGGTGAACGGCACGATACCCCAGTTGATACAGTTGCTGCGATAGCGTTTTGTCGCATATTCATAGCAGATGTTGGCATCACCGCCAAGCACTTTCTGGCAAGATGCTGCCTGCTCGCGTGCAGAACCGTCACCAGGACGATTGGCGAAGACGCAAGAACCGAATGAAGTATTCTTCGCATCAGCACCAACTTTCGCCAGCGCATCACAGACATTCTGAGGCACATTACCTGCACGACGCTCCAGGTCTTCCGACTGTATGCGCTTGCTGATGCCAACATACTCCGGTACACGGCGCGACAGTGCAAACTCGGAAAGTTTCAGCGGATTAGAGCGGTAGCTTGACGTCTCACCGGAAGGAATCAACTCGTCGGTCGTCGTCACCGGATCGTGGATGACTGCTGCCAACTCGAGCAACATGTTCTCCTCCATCGGATACATCTTAGGCCAGTCTTTGATGTTCGGACCGTATTTGAGTTCCTGGCTGTCATCTGCTTTCGCATAGCCATTATAAACACGGCGCTCATAAATCTTCGCATCGAAGTCGTAGGGCTTGTGTGTATCCTCGAAATCAATATCAGTAGCTGCTGTGATAATGCCACCGTTAGCTGCTGTTGCAGCAATTGAACGTGCGTCCATCAATGCCACGAGCGAAATCTGTCCCTGACCAGGTTTTGAACCTTCACGGTTGGGGAAGTTACGTGTGGTGTGACGGATACTCAGACCGTTATTCGACGGCACATCACCTGCACCGAAGCAAGGTCCGCAGAATGCCGGCTTAATCACGACACCAGCCTCAAGCAGTTCTTCGGCAATCTTATTTCGAGTTGTAGCCATATATACTGGCACTGACTGCGGATAAGCAGAAATGGTGAAATAATCATTGCCGACAGACTTGCCGTTCAATATCGCAGCTGCAGCACTGAGGTTGTCGTAGGTTCCTCCTGAACAGCCGGCGATGATTCCCTGATCTGCCATCACCTTACCATTCTGAACCTTGCTGACCAAATCAACAGAAATCTTATCACCGAAGCGCTTCTTAGCATCCTCTTCCACTTCACGGAGAATGCGCTCAGGATCTGCCTGCAACTCGTGAATGGTATAGGCATTTGACGGATGGAACGGCAATGCAATCATTGACTCCTGCTTAGAGAGGTCGATGCGAATCATTCCGTCATAGTAAGCCACCGCACCCGGCTGCAACTCTTTGTAGTCTTCGGGACGGCAGTGAATATCGTAATGATGCTTCACCTCCTCATCGGTCACCCAGATAGAGCTCAAGCAGGTTGTTTCCGTCGTCATGATATCGATACCGTTACGGAAGTCAATCGGAAGATTTTTCACGCCGGGACCGGCAAACTCCAACACTTTGTTCTTCACGAAACCATTGTCGAAGACTGCCTTCACGAGCGAGATAGCTACGTCGTGAGGACCGACACCCTTGCGAGGCGCACCCTCGAGCCAAACGAGAACCACTTCAGGCGCATTGATGTCCCAAGTGTTCTCCAACAGCTGCTTAACGAGCTCGCCACCACCTTCTCCGACACCCATGTTTCCGAGTGAACCATAACGCGTATGGCTGTCGGAACCGAGAATCATGTTACCACACTTCACCATTGCCTCACGGGCATACTGATGGATGACTGCCTGATTGGCTGGCACATAGATACCGCCATATTTCTTTGCTGCGGAGAGACCGAACACGTGGTCATCCTCGTTGATGGTACCACCAACGGCGCAGAGAGAGTTATGACAGTTGGTCATTGCGTAAGGAATGGGGAATTTCTTCAAGCCGCTTGCGCGAGCCGTCTGGATAATGCCCACATAAGTGATGTCGTGTGACATCATCGCATCGAATTTGATACGCATTTTCTTACCCTTACCGCCTTCCACGTCGTGTGCGCGGAGAATCTGATAAGTGATGGTGTTCTCCCGAGCGTCGTCTGGAGAAGGAACATTCGCAGCATTCGTTGCGATTTCTGAACCGTTGAGTAGATAAACTCCTTGTTTGATTAGTTCAACCATGATTTTAAGATTAAAAAGTTAATATTTTGTATTAAGATAATATTGAATTTACGAAAATAGTCAATGCAAGCATGTCTGCCGAACCTCCAGGTGAGATGTTTTCATGAATAAACCCTTCATTCAGTTCTCCAAGTTTTTCGATTGAGAAATCCTCCAGCAGTTGTCCTGCCGCTGTCCTCATCATCTTGACGGCTGCTGCTCCTTTGCGATAATATACATTAGTATCATCGAGGGTCATCATCACTCGCAAAAGTGTTTTGTGCAGACCATCCGGAGCGTCTTTCAACGCCTGCAGACATGGCAGCCAATCATCAAACAACTGCCGGTAGCCATCGCGAGCTGCCGCAAGTGCTCCGCCTATTTGATAACGCTCAACGACAGCAGCTCCATGCGTCTCCTTGGCTGATGGTATCTGCTCGGCGATTTCCGATATGTGTTTCTGCAGCAGCTTGGAATCCAACTCACCTCTCTGGAATGCAAGATGGGCAGCTGCCACAATCGTCAGTCCCAATGCAAACAGCGCTCCCTTATGGGTGTTCACTCCCGACGTTGCTTTCAGCATCGCCTGTTCAGCAGCCAGTCCGACACTTATCACTTCTTCCACCTCTGGCATCTTTTCGTTATAACCCATCAACGCCAGTTGATTGAAATAAGGACGGAGTGCAGCAATACTGCGCATCATGAGCTCGTAGTCCATATCTTGATGAGCACCACTGTCTTTTCTGTCAACAAGTCCGGGTTTGGGAGTCAGGGAGAGTTCTGCTTCCAGCGCATCCAAAGCCAGCCGTGAAATCAGGTAAGGAACAGTCGAGGGAGGAACCAACTCCTTTGCTTTCGAGAAAGAACCGCTGTCCAGATGCTGTCTAAGGGCCGAAGCGCTGACGATATCGCCACCGTCTTGGCACATGCGGTCAATCTCTATCACCTCTATTTCATAGTTCGGAAGAATTTCGCGCATCAGTTCGTTGTATCTGCCCGTCAATCGGTCGGTCGGTTCAGTTCCCACGAAACGAACCTTTGCATCCAAAGCGTGTGCAATATGGTGAGCGAAAATATTCAGGTCCAAACTCATCTGAGTGTCGGATGCGTCTGACAATTCTTTCAAAAAGTAGGTCGGAAACGTCTGTGCTGAGATAATGTAGTCACTCCCGTCACAAACGACCACATTGCCGAGGTCCTTACAACCTGCCTCCACCATCGCTTTTCGCTCCATATAAGAAAAGAGCGAAAGGTCTTCTTTTACAACGATGACATACAGGTTGTCAACCTCTTTCGATGCCTTCTCTATGAGGAAACGGTGTCCTTTGGTGAAAGGATTGGCATTCATTACAATTACACCATTCCGTCCCTCGCGTTTGAGAACGGAAAGATATTTGCAATAGGCGCTGATACCGTTCTGACCGATTTCCATGAAAATCGCCTTTGGTGCTGTTCCTACAAGAGAAAAGCCAATACTTTCAAAGATGTATTTGTTCTCTGGTTTCGTGAAAACACGCACCGTTTCATATCCGCTATTGACTGCTACATTAATCAGATGCGAAATCAACTTAAGTCCCATCTGGTGTTCACGCAGCGTCTCATTGACGGCAATACATTTGATAACATTGCGCTGCAAGCCGCCACCACCAAGCAACTGCTCCTCTCGGAACGGAAAGATGCCAGCATAATAGTCGAGCTCGTCCAATCTCAGATTATTCTCAGACAAGAATCGCTCTACTTTTTGCCGACTGGTTTTCAGCGAAAGTGGCACTTGGCGTATTTCAAACTCGTCGTACATACTGCTCTACCATTTGATGGATGCACTCATGCAATTCACTTTGTGTATGCGTGTTATTCCTCATGCAAACGCGCGCTTCGTTGTCACACATCAGGCATTTTCTTGCCGGACGCTGCGCATCGCTGCGAGATATAGGGACACCCGTCGCGTCAATGACATCCATATCAAAAAGCCTGCCCAACGGGTGACGGTCTTCTATCTCACATAGCGTCTGCTTCGCTTCTATCTTTGGAACGGAGAGCAGGAGATATGCCTCAAAGCCCGTTTCAAGGTCACGCTCGATACACTGGAAGATGTCTCCGCCAAACCGCTCTCGCAGGGCTTCCATTCCTGCCTCCGCGATAACGGCAGACAAACGGTTACGCTTGACCTGTCCTGGCATTACCACCGTGAAACACACCAACGTCTGCTCAGGATTCTTTGACATCAAATCCTTTTGCATGGCAGATCGGTTGTCTCGGCTTTCCAACAACTGGTCAAGCGTAATCTCCATATATTAAATAATGTGTGCTTAGTCGATGATATTCTTAATCACATCCTGTACGGAACCATCGCGATTCATCACGATACCCACCACCTTGTCGCCGAACGGCAACGGTGCCGGTGTTCCGATGATTTTCTCAGCCCGCTCTTTCAGCGAATGGATGTCCACCACCTTCAGTCCGGCTTTCGTCAGTCGCTCAGCGATTTCCGGACGACGTGGGTTCACGGCAATACCATATTCGGTCACCACCACATCAACCGTCGAACCCGGAGTGATGAGTGTCGTCACTTCTTCCACCACACAAGGGATGCGGCCACGCAAGAGCGGGCAGACAATAATTGAAAGCGCTGAATCGGCTGATGTATCCGGGTGACCACCAACAGCACCACGAATGATGCCGTCGCTGCCGACAAGTACGTTGACGTTGAAGTTGACATCCACTTCCAATGCCGAGAGTATCACCATATCCAGATAGTGCGTAGCCGAACCGGGCTCATCAGCACTGGCATATTCGTTGGACGAAACTTCCTTGTGCATCGGGTCGCTCTTCAGCGATTCGGCTGCAACCTTGTCAAACGACTGCACGTCTATCAGGCGCTCGATGAGTCCTTCCTCGCGCATCTTCACCATGTGGGCAGTGATTCCTCCCAAAGCAAAGCTGGCTTTGATGCCCTTTTCTATCATGCTCTCACGGATGAATTTCACGGCAGCCAGCGAAGCTCCTCCAGAACCTGTCTGGATAGAAAATCCCTCTTTGAAGTAGCCGCTGTTGATAATCACTTTGGCAGCCTGCTGTGCGAGCAGGATGTCGCGTGGATTCTTCGTGTCACGAATAGCTCCTGACGAAATCTTCGAAGAGTCGCCGACGGAATCTACCACAACAACATAATCCACATTGCGTTCTGAGATGGAATTCGGCGTGTTCGGGTACGACACGAGGTCGTCGGTCAGAATCACCACTTTGTCTGCATACTGCGCATCGGGCAGTGCATATCCCAGCGAACCGCAGATAGACTTGGCGTTTTCTGAACGCGAATAGCCGCAGGAATTTCCGAGCGGGTCGCTCGATGATGTGCCTAAGAAAGCGACATCAATATGCAGGTCGCCATTGGCAATCGCACTACCACGACCACCATGCGAGCGGAACACCACAGGCTCTTTCATCAGTCCGTGCGAAATTTCCTTCGCGAGTTTGCCGCGCAGTCCTGATGTGGAAATGCGGGTAATCACGCCATTGCGCACATGTTCGATAAGCGGTTCGTGCACGTCAATCAGACTGGACGAAGCGATATGCAAATCCTTGAATCCCATCTCCGCCAGTTTATCCACAACCATATTGATGACTTTATCGCCACTGCGGAAATGGTGGTGGAACGAAATCGTCATTCCGTCCTTGAGACCGGTCTTGCGGATGGCTTCCTCCAGCGTCACCACTTTCGAACTCTCTTTCTGATACTCACTTCGCGGCGTTGCCACTTTCACGTGTACACCGTCCTGATAGGTTTGTTTTCCCATCTTTGCAGCTGCTGCCTCAATAAGCGCTGCCCTGTCTTTTATGCTATTCATTCTACGTCCTCCTTTGATAAAATACCCGATGCAATGGCAAGGTCTATCGTGCGTTGTGCCCTGAGCACCACAGGCCGATCGACCATCTTTCCGTTCACGGCAATCACGCCCGAACCGCGCTTCTCTGCCTCCTTGATGGCAGCGAGTATAGTTTGTGCTTTCTCAATATCCTTCTCTTTCGGTGCAAACACTTCGTTTACGATTTCTATCTGACGTGGATTGATGATCGACTTACCGTCAAAGCCCAACGTCTTAATCAGTTCCACCTCCTTACGGAAGGTTTCCATATCGTTGAGATTCGAATAGACGGTATCCAGTGCGTCGATTCCGGCAGCCCTTGCCGCCACAACGATGGTCTCGCGTGCCAGCAGCAGCTCCGCACCGCCCGGTGTGCGCTGCGTCTTCAGGTTGGCGCAGTAGTCTTCCGCACCGAGCGCAATACCCATCATACGCTTTGAAGCGATGGCGATATCGTAGGCATTGACGATACCCAGAGCGCTCTCAATGGCAGCCATAATCTTTGTTCTGCCCACACATCCCAGTTCGGTTTCGATTTTTTCAATCTCCTGTTCCACCTCGCGCACCTCGTCTGCCGTTTCGGTTTTCGGCATACGGATGACGTGAACACCGGCTTTCACCATCGCCTCAACGTCTTTCTTTCCGTACGGAGTGTTCAGTGGATTGATACGCACCACCATCTCCGTGTCTCCGTAGTCGATGGTTTTCAGCGCATTGTACACCAGCAGACGGGCAGCATCTTTCTCTGCCATGGTCACTGAGTCTTCCAGGTCGAGCATGATGGAGTCGGGTGCATAGATAAAGGCATCCTGCATCATGGCGGGGTTGTTACCTGGAACAAACATCATTGTTCTTCTTAACCTTTGCATAATCTTATTTTGTTTTTTATTTTTAATCTTTCCAAACATCCTTACCCGTCGCACGAACGGCAGCCGCAGTCACACGGGCACGTATCGTGCAGTCGAGTGCACCCTTGTCCGTCGCATTGACCATGGCGTTTTCTATGCCTAAATCCTTGAGGGTATCGGCAATGACTTTCTTAATTTGGTCGCCAAACTGATAGGCAACCGTACTGTCAAGATTGATTTTCAACCCAGCCTCTTCGGTGGGCACAATCTGAATCAGAACATCACCGGATTCAAGTGTACCGGCAAAAGCTGTCTTCATTTCCATAATACTATAATATAAATAATGTGTTAATAAATTCCGAAAGATTTTCATCTTATACCATAGACAACCGTCAAACAGCATACACCGTTCTTCTACCGTTTTCCAAGCCAAGACTACTGAACTCTTTCATCCATCCCAAGCCCCGGGGATTTCCAAAACAAATGAACCGGCAGGTCTTCTGACTTACTCAATCACCGGCACCTTCCCGTCAGTTGGACAGTGGCTTTTCAGTCGATGACACAATGAGCTTACAGCAGCGGGCACTGTTCAGGTTTCACACCTGATTCCCTTTTCATCACGTCTGTTTCCATCCGTGAACCAAATTCACGCTACAAAGATATGGATTATTTCAATACCCTCCAAATATTTTTCACAAAAAATCGAGACGCACATTCTCTTTTTGACATGATTTTTTACAAATAACCCATCAAAAAGCCAACAAAAAGCCGCGTTTCTTTTGCAAAACGAAAGAAAACCACTACCTTTGCAAAGTCATAAAAGACCCTAAGGACCTTAAAGTCCTTAAAGACCCTAAAAAGAAAAAAGCAAATGAGAAAAAACATCCTCCTCACATTATTGGTTTTCCCGTTTCTCCTCGCCGCAGAAGAAATCACTTCTCCCGACGGGAATATGCTGCTAAAGTTCCACGTTGACAATGGCGTACTCAAATACGAACTGCTCTACAAAAACCGGCAGGTCGTCCTCCCCTCCTCGCTCGGTCTGGAACTCATCAACTGGCCCAGCCTGATGGAAGGATTCCGGATGGAACGTGTGCAGAAGAGCTCGTTCGACGAGACATGGCAACCCGTATGGGGCGAGAACAAAGACATCCGCAACCACTACAACGAGATGGCTGTCACCGTCAGCCAGCCGGCACTCAAACGACACATCATCATCCGCTTCCGTGTCTATGACGAAGGCATCGGCTTCCGCTACGAACTGCCGCGACACGACAACCTCGACAACGTCATCATCAAGGAGGAACACACCGAGTTTGCCATGACAGCCGACCATACCGCCTACTGGATTCCCGGCGACTACGACACCGACGAGTATGAATACACCATCTCGCGACTGTCGGAAATACGGTCGCTCGAAGACAAGGCACGTACGGAAAACGCATCACAGTCAGCCATTCCCGCACCCAGCACACAGACCTCCCTGCTGATGAAGACCGACGACGGACTCTACATCAATATCCACGAGGCAGCACTCATCGACTACTCCGCCATGCACCTCACACTCGACGACCGACGGATGGTGCTCAAATCCATCCTCACACCTGACTCCAAAGGCAGGAAAGGATTCATACGCTGCCCCTATACCACGCCATGGAGAACCGTCATGGTGGTGGATGATGCGCGGAAGATGCTCGCATCCAACCTGATACTCAACCTCAACGAACCATGCAAACTGGAAGACACATCGTGGATTCATCCCGTCAAATACATGGGCGTATGGTGGGAAATGATGACCGGAGCAGCCACATGGAACTATGCCGACTACCAGGCGATAAGACTCGGAGAGACCGACTACACGAAACTCAAGCCCACAGGCAGACATGCCGCCAACAACGACAACGTCAGACGCTACATCGACTTTGCAGCCCGGCACGGGTTCGACCAGCTCCTCGTAGAAGGATGGAACCAAGGATGGGAAGACCTGTGGCAGAAATACCACAACTTCAGTTTCACACAATCCTATCCCGACTTCGATGTCAAAGCGTTGCAGGCATACGCCAACGAGAAAGGCATCAAACTGATGATGCACCACGAGACATCATCGTCGATTATCAACTACGAGCGACAGCTGCAGGAAGCCTACAAGTTCGCACACGACAACGGCTACGACGTCATCAAGAGCGGATACGTCGGAAACATATTCCCCTACGGCGGACACCACTACGACCAGTGGATGAACAACCACTACCTGTATTGCGTGACCGAAGCAGCCAAATACCGCCTCATGATTAATGCACACGAAGCCGTGCGCCCCACCGGGCTCTGCCGCACCTACCCCAACCTCATCGGCAACGAAAGCGCGCGGGGAACGGAGTTCCAAGCCATGAGCGGATGCGAACCCAAACACGTCTGCATACTCCCCTTCACACGTCTGCAAGGCGGACCGATGGACTATACACCCGGCATCCTCGAGGCAGACATCTCGAAAGTCAACCCCAACAACCCGGCACACATGAAAGCCACCATCTGCAACCAACTCGCCCTCTACGTCACGATGTACAGTCCGCTACAGATGGCAGCCGACGTGCCGGAGAGCTATGAGCGCTATGCCGATGCCTTCCAGTTCATCAAAGACGTAGCCGTCGATTGGGACAAATCCATCTACCTCGAAGCTGAGCCGGCAGCATATATCACCGTAGCCCGACAGGCGAAAGGCAGCGACGACTGGTTCATCGGATGCGTGGCAGGCGAACAGCCCCACCACTCCGACATCACCCTCTCGTTCCTCGACAAGAACAGGCGATACACCGCCACCATCTACAGCGACGGGAAAGACGCCAACTGCCTCACCAACAACGCCTCCTACGACATACGCACCACCACCGTCACCAGCAAGACCCGACTCAAGCTCAAAGCCGTTGCCGGCGGCGGATACGCCATTCGCATCACACCAAAGAACTAAGCGCTTTTCACAGATTCCCTCCCCCGTCAGGCATTCCCTCCCCATTTGGGGGAGGGTCAGGGAGGGGCTCCCAGTGCTCCCAGAACTCCCAGAATTCCCAGAATTCCCAGAATTCCCAGTGCTCCCATTACATATTTATACGCTCTTTCCGTATGAATATACACATCGAAAATGCCGTTATAACGCTCCTGCTTGCAATATTTTCGACCAAAGTTTCGGTCGGTCGCAAATATCGCAAGCACGCGCATCGGCGTAACCCTCTGAAAACCAAGGGCAACAAGAAAACAGCTGAGGAAAAGTTAACCAAAATAGCAGAAAAATGGGCCAAAAACGGGCAAAATCGGCTTGCAAAAGTGCAACTTTTACACCCTAAAAGTACAACTTTTGGCTCCTGAAAGTTCAACTTTTAGAATTCAAGAGTGCAACTTTTGCGATTTCAGACCTCAAAATACGTTTATTTATACAAACAATATGAATTTACGTTTCTATTTTCAAAATTTTCGTTGTCATAATATTTCTCAAAATCGAACCTCAATTTCTGTATAAATATAACCTTTTCGCAGTTTCGCCTTTCAATTTCAAATAAATTCCACGAAATCACTTTCAAATCAGCAAACCCACCCTTTAAAGCTCTTTTTACACTTATAAAAAAAACTTTTTAAAAAATTTGGAGGGTAATAGAAAAAGCGCTAATTTTGGGTCGAATTTTAACGAAAAGACAAAAACTATATGGGAAAATTTCAACCTATTAACATATTAAATTATTAACTTTTATGAATCCTTAATTTAGAAGCAAATGAAAAAGAAAGAAAACAATTTTCATCGCTCTCTGAGAGCGTGCTTGACAGGATTATTTATGCTCTGCGCTACATTGATGTACGCGCAAGACATCACTGTCAGGGGTTCTGTAACTGACGAAAAGGGAGAACCGGTAATCGGAGCTTCTGTAAAAGTTGCAGGAACCACACTAGGAGCTGCAACCAATGTAGATGGTTTTTACACCATCAACTGTGCTCCAAATGCAAATTTGGAAGTATCTTACATTGGTTTCGAGACTCAAACGGTGCCCGTCAATGGTCGTACAACCGTTGATGTGGTAATGTATGAAACGACAACCAGCCTTGGTGAAGTCGTTGTAACTGCACTTGGTATTAAGAAGGATTCCCGTAAGTTGGGATATGCCGTATCTACCGTCGGTGCCGAAGAAATAACCCGCGTAGGAGCACCTACTTTCGCAACAGCCATGTATGGTAAGGCTGCGGGTGTACGTATCCAAGCAGCTCCTGGTGGTGGAACATCTTCTGTTTCTATCAACGTCCGTGGCTTGTCATCAATTACAGGTACAACCCAGCCTCTCATCGTGATGGACGGTGTGCCCATTCGTAACGGTGATGCAAACACAGAAGTTGATTACTGGCAGAACACCCGAATCAACTCAAACGGTTTGGTTGACATCAACCCTGAGGACATTGAAAGCATTTCTATTTTGAAGGGTGCTGCTGCATCTGCATTGTATGGTTCTGAAGCCGCCAACGGTGTTGTGGTTATCACAACTAAGAGCGGTCGCGGACAACAAGGTGTAGGTGTTGAATTTGGTGCAAACCTCAGTATTGAAAACGCTGCATACCTTCCTGAAATTCAGGAGGAATTTGGTCCTGGTACCTTTGGAACACGTGGAGAAGTTTCTCCTTATGCATTGCGAACTGGCGGTTTCGTTGAGAGAGAGTACAATGGTCAAACTTATAGATCTGTTCAGGCAACCAATAGCTATTGGGGACCTCGCTACGACGGTAGTGATGTACTCTATTGGGACGGAAAAACCCGTAAATTCAGCAGTATGGGTAACCCTTGGAAGAACATCTTCCGTACAGGATTTAACCAGCAATACAACGCTGCCATCACAAAAGCTGGCGACTGGGGTAACGTACGTTTCGCTTATACATATAATAATGTAAAAGCAATGCAGTACAACTCAAATAACAATAAGCACAACTTCTCACTGAATGGTACGATTAATATTCTTAAGAACTTGAAACTTGATTTCACGGCACAATATCTGCGCCAAAACATCAAGAACCGTGCTTATCGTGTTAGCCGTATTACACTCAACTTCGGCGGTATGGTTGGTTCATTCGACGATATTGATTTGATGGTTAACAAAACTACCACATCACAAGGCTTCATCTTCAGTACTAGCGATGGTCTTTCTGAAACTCCTGAGGAGAACCTTGCGTATGAGCCAGGAACTTCTGCTTTGATGACTGAATACATGTGGAACATCATTGGTAACATGCAGGAAGAAAAGCACAACCGCTTCATCGCAGGTATCACTCCTTCTTGGGAAATCATTCCTGGACTTACCCTTCGTGGACGTGTTGCTACAGACTTGACAGCTGAGGATATTGAAGGTCGTAGCCGTGCTAAACGCGCTATCGGTTACACTTCTAACGCAGGCGACCTGGGAGGTTATTCTCTGATGAATCGTAAATTTGAGACATATTATGGTGACATTATGTTGATGTTCGACCGCACCTTTGCTGAGAAGCACAATGTGACTGCTAACTTCGGTGTTTCTGGTCGTCGCGAAAAGACATTCTCTACAAATGTTTGGACAAACGGTGGTCTCTCTATTACCAACTGGTTTAACCTTGCAGCATCTAACTTAACGCCCGGTGCAGGTATGGAAGACATCAATACGCTGCGTACCGCAATCTTTGGAACCGTAAGTTATGGTTATGACAACTGGGGTTACTTGGAGGCAACTCTGCGTAATGAGAAAATCTCTACCCTCGCTCCTGACTACAACAGTTTCACATATCCTTCAATCAATGCCAGTGTTATCATCACTGAATTGCTGAAAGATAAAAAACCAACTTGGTGGAATTATGGAAAGATTCGTGCATCTTATGGTATCGTAGGTAATGCTCCTGAAGTGTATAGAGCAAACGTTCTTTACAACCAATCTATTGTTGGTTCATACCTTTACAACACTATCGGTGGCAATCTTGGAAACCTATCTCTGAAACCTGAGAAGAAACATGAATTTGAGCTCGGTATCGAATCGAAGTTCTTGAACAACCGCCTCGGTTTCGAGTTGTCATACTATAACAACACCGTTAAAGACCAGATTCTTCCTATTTCACTCGCTAAGACAGCTGGTGGTAGCTCTATCCTCCTGAACATTGGTGAGTTGAAGAACAGCGGTCTTGAATTTGCTGTTTATGGAACTCCTATCCTGACAAAAGATTGGCAATTGGACTTGCGCGCAAATATTGCGTTCAACAAGAACAAGGTAACCAAACTGATGGATGGTCTTGACAACATTCTGCACAAATCATTTGACAACAACGCAGCCAATCTGTATTCATACGTAGATCAGCCAATGGGTGACTGGTATGTATATAAATGGCAACGCGATGACAATGGCAAGCTGATTGTTGACGAACAGGGTCTGCCTCTCCGTGAGAATACTTTGAGCAAAGCTGGTAACGCTATGCCGAAGGGCGTAGGTGGTGTTTCTGCAAGCCTTCGCTACAAGCAAGTATTCTTAGATGCTACTTTCGACTTCCGTTTTGGTGGCAAAGTATTGAACCAGTACTGGCAGTATGCGATGAACACCGGTATTCTTGAAAAGACTCTCGATGGACGTGAAGGACATGGTGGTTTGGCATACTACTACAAGGACAACAATGTATCTTCTGATGGAACGATAATTGCAGGAACAGCTCCTGCTGGATATCTGCAATTCAATGATGGTATCTTAGTTGACGGCGTTCGTGCAGACGGAACACCTAACGATGTGATTGTTCCTGCAGGACAGTATTATAGTGCTCTTTATGGTTGGGGAACTGGTAATATTCACCGCTCATATGAGGATGCTATACAAGATAACTCTTACATGAAACTCCGTGAGCTGTCAATTGGCTATCAATTCCCGACAAGTATCACAAAGACTTTCGGATGCGAAAGCTTGACACTTTCATTCTACGGACGTAACCTGTTCTACATCTTCAAAAATCTCAAAGATATGGATGCTGAATCTGGTGACGGTACGAACTGGATTGGCCAGGCAGTTGCTGGTAACTCTTCAGCAGCAAGCCGTACGTTTGGTTTCTCACTGCGTGCTAAATTTTAATTATAATCATTAATTAATATAATTGATACAACTATGAAAAAAATATTATTTTTCGTAATAGGTGTTGTAGTAGCCATGTCTATCACATCATGCGCTGATGATGACTATACATCAAAATACAACAATCCTTCAAAGACGACATCTGTATCTTGCGATAAGTTGTTTACTGGAGTTGTATGGACAGGTCGTACTTACGGCATGCACACCTATTGGGGATTGTGTACATTCGAACTCCCACAAATTGGTGTATATGCACAAGTATCTAGTCACTTTACAAATGATGCTGACTACGAAGGTACTGGCAGTTACATTAGCTACGGAAACGACCGTTGGTCAAACTTCTATGAAGACCTTGCCCAGTACAAACTGATGCGCCACACATTCAACAACCTCTCTGCAGACGAAAAAGCGGACAACCAGCTTTACATGGACTGTGCTACGGTATGGATTTATGATCAGGTACAAAAGGCTATCGACCTTTGGGGCGACATTCCTTTCATCAATGCATGTAACATCCAAGTATCAGCAAATATCGCCGATAGTAAAGCATCTTACGACGATGCAAAAACGCTTTATGAGTTGATGCTAAACGGTGCAACCATCACAGACGTGAACGGAGTTGATCAGACATACGAAGGTCTGGGTACTATTTACAGTCGCATTAAGAATGCTACTGCTCCTTCAACATTCGCTGGTCAGGATATGCTTTTTGCCGGTGATGTTTCTAAGTGGGCTTCTTATGCTATCGGTCTCCGTGCCCGCATGGCTCTCCGCGTATCAACACAAGGCTCTCTGACATCTACAGGACAGTCTGTACTGAAAGAGATTGCCAGCAATGTTGCTGCTGATGCTCAGGACTGCGTAACTGGTTTTGCTGATCCGTCTATCGTAGCATTCTGCTACAACGATGGTAATGGTATGAACTGGGGCGGTGGCTGGAACGAGTGGACTCGCCAGTTTTCACGTCTGTCATATAAGATGGCAGAAATCCTGAACCTTCCAGAAGGTGCAACCATGAACCATAATAGCAACATACATGTTGACGGTGCAGACCCACGCGCAGCTGTAATGTTTGACGCATCTGACAATGGTACGGTTCACATCTTTGACTATCACCAGACATTCAACGATCAGTATTACAACGGATGGCTCAAAGAAGCTACCTATCGCTATTACGCAACTGTTGACTCTGCAACATTCATCAACAATGCTTACTTCATGCATCCTATCATGACCAAGGCAGAAATGTTGCTGACACTTGCAGAAGCTGCTCAGCGTGGCATCATCAGCGGATCTGCAGAGAACTATTTCAAGCAGGGCGTACAGGCATCTGTTGACCTCTACTATGCAGAAAACGCCAAGTCGGTGTTCCGTACTGCCGTAGATCAGCCCGATGCAACTTCTTACATCGAAAACCTGTGGACCAATGCAAATGACAAGCTTGAGACTATTTGCGAACAGCGCTGGCTGCACTTCTCAATGCTGCATCAGGAGCAGGCGTATGCTGATGTCCGCCGTACAGGTTTCCCGAAACTTGAGTTCCGTGACTTCTCTGGCGACGCCAACTTTGTTATTCCACTTCCGATGGATCGCATCGTCTATCCTTCAAGTGAGACAACAAACAATCTTGAAAACATGAATGAGGCTATCAGCCGCCTTTCTAACCAATCGAGAGAGTGGAACAATGCTTTGTTCTGGGCTAAGCCTGCTGGTAAATGGTACACTGTGGTAAACCTTCCTTATTAATTATATTAGTAAGTTGGGCAAAATCCAATAAATGATTAAATGTAACGTGGCTGTAACCTTTGTGTTGCAGCCACGTTTTAACAATACAGTCATGAAAAACTCTAAATATATTTTGTTTTTATTACTGATGACACAAATGTCTGTCTTTGCACAATCGAATGTCATCAAAAGTCCATATCTCATTGGTAAAGAAATATGGAGCATAGCCACAGTAAAAGACGGTTTGCCTCTGCGTGAACGTTTTGATTATAACTGTGAGAAACAAAGAATGGAGTTCTTAGATCAATTTAATTTAAACTTGGAACTGGTAGATATTGCTACCATTGATACTATTTTTCTTGGAAACCACAAAATGATTCCATACCAGAATCGTTTTCTGGAAGTATATTATAAAAGCCCATCATACGAACTGAAAGTTGACTATAAACTTTCAGCAGCCAATCGTGGGAAAATGAATCGAGGAATGGGCATCAAAACTCAAGCCAATGGCATTGAGACCATTGACTTACAAAGCATGGGACATGTTCCTCAAGAAGGGCGCTATAGCAACATCGAAGCATGGGAATATATCCCACGCCACACTTACCATTTAACTATTGGAAAAAAAACAAAACTTTTCAAAGACAAAAAGTCATTGCTTAAACTCTTTCCAGACAAGAGAGAAAGAATTGAAAAGAGCATCAACGACTTAAAAGTTGATTTTAGTAATCCTGCAGAAGTCAATGAACTATTACAATCGATTATCAACTAACAGAAAAATGCTTATCTTAATAAAACTCTCCTACAAATATGAAAAGCGGAATATGCCGAATGGGTATATCCCGCTTTTCGATACCTGTACATTATAAACTCATTCTTACTTTTCAATTTCCTTTTTGTGTGTTCGCTAAGGTAATTTTCACTTTACAAAGTTAATTTAAATACCCATTTTTCACTTTATAAAGTTAATTTAAATACCCATTTTTCACTTTACAAAGTTAATTTTCGAGTTATTCTTTGCTTTTTCAAAGTAAAATTTCTAACTTTGCGACAGTTTTAATTATTTCAGCAAATGGACAGATTATATAAAACCTATGGCCGATTATTGGCAGAGACAAATTTGGAATTCACCAGATATCTGTATGAAAAAATAAATTGGGACAACAAGCTGATTGTAATCAAAGGAGCCAAAGGAGTGGGCAAAACAACGATGCTTCTTCAACATATATTACGCACATTCCCTGAAAAGCAAAAAGCATTGTATGCGACACTTGACCATATCTGGTTTGTCAATCACTCTATATTAGACTTGGCTGAGTATCATTATACCCATGGGGGAACTCACCTATTTCTTGATGAGGTTCATAAATACAAGGGATGGCAACAAGAAATAAAAAATATATATGATGCCTATCCACAATTGCATATTGTGCTAACAGGCTCTTCCATGCTGAAACTGGAAGAATCGTTAATGGGTGACTTATCGCGCCGTCACAGACAGTACACAATGGAAGGATTGTCTTTCAGAGAATACCTACAATTGGAGCAGATCACCAATTTGCCAGTACTTCCGTTGGAAACTGTCCTGCATGATCATTTTATACAAGCATCACAAATAACATCGAAAGTGAGAATACTACAACACTTCGAGAAATATCTGGAGTCTGGTTATTATCCTTTCTATCGTGAGGAGGGAGATGGCTTTACAGACCGACTGCAACAAGTGATAGATACGATTATAAGCAGCGAAATTCCTTCTGTCAGCAACATTGAATATGATTCTATCTACAAAACCAAACAGCTACTTGCCATTCTTGCAGAAAGTTCACCCTACACATTGAATATCTCCAATCTTTGCGTAGCACTACAAGCTTCTCGTAACAATGTTTTGAAACTTCTCAATCTGATGGACAAAGCCGCTTTGATACGTCGGCTCTATGCTACAGACAAAGGAATGAATAGTTTGACAAAGCCTGAAAAGATACTATTCTATAACACAAATTTGATGTATTGTCTGACACCTCATACTGAAGCGGGAACTATGCGTGAGACATACTTTGCATCCCAACTTGCAGTCAGCCATCAACTTTCCATGCCAAGTAAAGGAGATTTGATGGTGGATGGTCGTTGGCTTTTTGAAGTTGGAGGAAAAAACAAAGGCTTTACTCAAATAAAAGGCATAGAAAACAGTTATGTTGTCAGTGATAATATAGATATTGGTCATGATAACAAAATTCCATTATGGCTTTTTGGAATGTTGTATTAAGAATGCAATTAAAGATGGTTTCAATTATAGATACATCATAATGTTATAGTATTATTAACACGAAATTTGTCACATAGGGAACTTGGAGAGAATGTCTGCTATCTGTTTCGTTTTTTTATTATTTGAAGAAAGCTGCTTTCTTCTATATTTTTCTAACTTATTTTTATACTTCTAAACTAAATTAACGGCTGTTATACATGAGAAAGTGACAAAAAAAATGTATCTTTGCAGAAGATAAGCGGCATTTCAGCAATTTCAAACAAATTTGATTGTATTCGACTTGCACTATCTTTGCAGAAGATAAGCGTATTCTGAGATACACATTTTAATATATATAGGTAACAACAATTTCATTATATTATGAGAAGAGCTTTTCTTTCCATTTTCGCTGCCATATTCACATTACAAATGACAGCACAACAACCAGTTGACTACGTCAGCACACTGGTCGGCACGCAGTCGAAGTTTGAACTCTCTACGGGTAACACCTACCCTGCCGTCGCCCTGCCATGGGGCATGAACTTCTGGGTACCGCAGACGGGGAAGATGGGCGACGGATGGCAATATACATACAGTGCCGACAAAATCCGAGGACTGAAACAAACACACCAGCCCAGCCCGTGGATTAACGATTATGGACAGTTTGCGGTGATGCCGACCGTCGGAACGGTTTTTGATGAGAACAAACGCGCCAGCTGGTTCTCACACAAAGCCGAGAAAGCTACACCTTATTATTATAGTGTCTATCTTGCCGACTATGACGTGACGGCAGAAATGGCTCCCACCATGCGTGCAGCACACATGCGTTTCACTTATCCCGCTACGGACGAGGCACGACTCGTGGTAGATGCTTTCGACAAAGGCTCATACGTGAAAGTCATCCCTGACGAGAATAAGATTATCGGATATACCACCCGCAACAGCGGTGGCGTTCCAGCCAACTTCAAGAACTATTTCGTGATGGTATTCGAACGCCCGTTTGATTATGTTGCCGTGGTGAAAGACAGCCTGATTCTTGAAGGCAGCAAGGAAATTGACTGCGACCATGCCGGCGCTATCGTGGGATGGAAGACACGGCGAGGCGAGCAAATCAATGTCTGTGTGGCATCATCTTTTATCAGCTATGAACAGGCGGAGCGCAACTTGAAAGAACTTTCAACAAGTGGATTTGAAGGAACGAAGAACGCTGCGCGCGACTGTTGGAACGAAGTGCTCGGAAAGATAGAGATTGAAGATACAGACATCGACAGACTCCGCACGTTCTACAGCTGTCTCTATCGCTCGGTACTCTTCCCGCGCTCTTTCTACGAGATTGACGAGAAGGGAAACCCTGTGCATTACAGTCCCTACAACGGACAGGTGCGTCCCGGCTATATGTTCACCGACACGGGCTTCTGGGACACGTTCCGTTGCCTGTTCCCACTTCTCAACCTTATGTATCCATCAATGAA
Source organism: Prevotella sp. Rep29 (assembly GCF_019551475.1). Lineage (NCBI taxonomy): Bacteria > Pseudomonadati > Bacteroidota > Bacteroidia > Bacteroidales > Prevotellaceae > Prevotella > Prevotella sp. Rep29. Next base: position 1,218,264 of record NZ_CP047159.1, on the reverse strand, counting down.
CGAGAAGATGCAAGAGGGACTTGTCAATACCTACCAGGAAAGCGGATTCCTTCCCGAATGGGCAAGTCCGGGACATCGGAACTGCATGGTGGGCAACAATTCTGCCTCTATCGTGGCTGATGCCTACATGAAAGGACGACGAAACTATGACATTGAAGAACTGTGGAAGGCTGTCGTGCACGGTGCCAATGCGGTGCATCCCGACGTAAAATCCACGGGAAGGGTCGGTTATGAACTCTATAACAAACTGGGCTACGTGCCATGCGACGTAAAAATCAATGAGAGTGCTGCCCGCACATTGGAATATGCTTACGACGACTGGTGTATCTATCAACTGGGAAAGGCGCTCGGCAAACCAAAGAAAGAGATTGATATCTACGCCAAACGTGCGATGAATTACCGACATCTGTTCGATAAAGACCACCGCCTCATGCGTGGAAAGAAGCAAGACGGCACATTTCAATCGCCGTATAATCCCCTGAAATGGGGAGATGCCTTCACGGAAGGAAACGCATGGCACTACACGTGGTCGGTGTTCCACGATGTCGAGGGACTCATCACGCTGATGGGTGGACGCGAGCATTTCAACAACATGCTCGACTCCGTATTCAATCTCCCGCCTATCTATGATGACAGTTATTATGGCTTCCCTATCCATGAAATACGCGAAATGCAGATCATGAATATGGGAAACTATGCACATGGCAACCAACCAATCCAACACATGATTTATCTCTATGGCTTCAGCGGACAGCCATGGAAGACCCAATACTGGATTCGCGAGGTGATGAACCGGATGTATTCTGCTGCTCCCGACGGCTATTGCGGTGATGAGGACAACGGACAGACATCGGCTTGGTATGTGTTCTCGGCACTGGGGTTCTATCCTGTGTGTCCTGCTACCGACCAATATGTACTCGGCACACCGCTGTTCAAAAAGGCAACGCTGCATCTTGAAAACGGAAAAGAAGTAGTCATCCAGACCAGTTCCGCTGAACGATTTATTGACAGAATGACGTTCAACGGCAGTGAATATACCAAGAACTATCTCACGCATAAAGACTTGAACAACGGCGGACGGCTGGAGTTCAAGATGAGTGCGCAACCCAACTACCAGAGAGGAACATCGGCAGAAGATGCTCCCTACTCTTTCAGCAAGGAGATTGGCACGAAAAAGAGAAAATGAAACACCTTATTATAATATGTACAGAAAAAAACGCTTCCACATAAGAACAATGATGCAGACACACAGAATCTGCATCATTGCATTCGGTTTATCACTCTGCTGCAGTTGGCTGAATGCACAGACACCAACCCCTATCCCACCGCTGCCACAGCCGAAGCAGGTAAAGTGGCAACAGATGGAACTCTACGCTTTCATTCACTTTGGCCTGAACACGTTCTGCGACCGGGAATGGGGCTATGGAGATACGGAGTTGAGTGTTTTCAATCCATCAAACCTCGACTGCGAACAATGGGCAAAGACCTGCAAAGATGCAGGTATGAAAGGTATCATTCTCACGGCAAAACACCACGACGGATTCTGTCTGTGGCCGACAAAATACACGGACTATTCCATCCGTAACACTCCTTATAAAGATGGGAAGGGCGATATCGTGGGCGAACTGGCTGCTGCCTGTCGGAAATATGGGCTGCGGATGGGTGTTTATCTCTCACCGTGGGACCGTCATCAGGCATTTTACGGGACACCGCTCTATCGTGAATATTTCCACGCTCAACTGGAAGAACTGCTCACGCAATACGGCGAAGTGTTTGAGGTATGGTTCGACGGTGCTAACGGCGGTGACGGATATTATGGCGGAGCAAGGGAGAATCGCATCATCGACCGAAAGACTTTTTATGATTATCCGCGTGCTCACCGCACAATTGAACGACTTCAGCCCGAAGCTGTCATCTTCAGCGACGGAGGTCCCGGCTGTCGTTGGGTAGGCAATGAGAAAGGATATGCCTTTGCAACGAACTGGTCTTTTCTGAGAATCAATGAAGTCTATCCTGGCTATGACCGCTATCCTGAACTGCAACAAGGACATGCTGACGGCGACACATGGGTGGCAGCAGAATGCAATGTGAGCATCAGACCCGGATGGTTTTACCACGAAAAGGAAGATGACAAAGTGAAAACGGTTGACCAACTGACCGATTTGTATTATCGGTCGGTCGGACACAATGGTACGTTCCTCGTGAACTTTCCAGTAGCAAAAGACGGACGGATTCATCCGACAGACTCTGCCAATGCTGTCAACTTCTACCGGCGAGTGCAGAACGAACTGAAAGACAACTTGCTCAAAAAAGCGACTATCAAGGCTTCCGGCTTCCGCGGTAAGGAGTTCACCGTGAAAAACCTTACTGACGACAATTTTGATACTTACTGGGCTACAAAGGACGGTATTACGACTGCTGACCTGACAATCACTTTCAAAAAACCGACGAAGGTCAACAGACTGAAACTTCAAGAATATATACCACTCGGACAACGTGTTAGCGCTTTCGCCATCGAGTATAAAACCGGAACACAATGGCAGCCGGTGCGGGCAAAAGAGGAACTGACAACCATCGGATATAAGCGACTGGTGCGTTTCGAGACCATTGAAGCCAAGCAACTGCGGGTGCGCTTTCTTGAAAGCAGAGGACCGCTATGTATCAATGAAGCTGGTGCCTATTATGCTCCCAATGGCACTTTGTCATACGAACAGGAAAAGCAATCACATGCCTCTCTCCCTGTAAAATCCATTAAACTGACGGCTGAAAATGAATTTACCGTTGAGTTGGAACAGGCGCAGACCGTGCGTTCATTATTCTACCTGCCTGCAAGTCATGGTATCATCTCGCATTACGAAATTCTTGCGGGTACATCTAAAGAAAACATGCGAACTGTTGCAAAGGGCGAATTCTCCAACATTCGTAACAACCCAATCATGCAGGAAGTTTATTTCACGCCCACAGACGCCAAGTTTATCACGCTCCGGGCAACACAAACCATTCAAGCAAACGAACCTATCAGTTATGAGAAAATCATTATACAGTAAAATCTCTGCTGCACTGTTTTTTGCTATCATAACCTTGACTGGCATTCCATGTAAGGCGCAAATAACATTGGTAAAAAATGGGAAGTACATCGCAAATATTGTTGTTTCTCCAACAGAGGAAAACATACAGGCAGCCAACATGTTAAACCGTTTTATTAAAGAAATTTCAAATACAAAAGGACTCCCTGTCCTATTCCCGTTTTTTCACAATGCACAATCCAAAACATTAAAAAAAGAAATTGCAAAAAAGAACAATATCTTCATTGGATTCTCCCCAGAGGAAATGGGATTATCCCCCAATGATTTAGGAGAGAAACTCAGCGAGGATGCATTTGCAATCGTCACTAAAAATGACAGGCTCATGATTTTCTCCGGTGGCGGGAAAGGGAGTATCTATGCTGTTGTCACACTACTTGAACGATATCTCGGTGTCAGATACTACACCTACGAAACTTACGACCTGCCTGAAAAGACAAGTAATCTGGTTTTCCCACAAATCAACCTGACTGAAACACCTGCCTTCCGCTACCGACAAACACAGAGCTATGGGATAGAAGACCCTATATTCAAAGACTGGTTCAGACTCGAAGAGCCTAAAGAAGAATTCGCTGCTAACTATTGGGTTCACACGTTCAACCGAATCCTTCCGTCAGAGGTGTATGGGAAAGCACACCCGGAATGGTACTCGTATATTAAAGGAAAGCGTCAGCCTGGCAATCATAGCCAATGGTGCCTGACCAACGAGGAGGTTTTCGAGGCGGCATGTTCTAAAATCGACTCCATCTTTAAGGCACACCCACAGATGAAGATGATTTCCGTCAGCCAAAACGACGGTAATTTCACCCAATGCCAATGCGAACGCTGCAAGGCTGTTGATGAATATGAGGGATCGCCTTCGGGCAATCTCATACGCTTTATGAATCGTCTGGCGGAACGATTCCCTGACAAGCAGTTCTCTACCCTCGCCTATCTGTTCAGTATGCATCCTCCCAAGCATACGCGACCTTTGCCCAACGTCAATATTATGTTGTGTTCCATTGATGCCAAACGTGAGGTACCACTCACCGACAATGCTTCAGGAAGGGATTTTGTGAAGGCGCTGGAAGGATGGTCGCGCATCAGCAACAATATTTTTGTGTGGGACTACGGCATCAATTTTGACAATGTGGTATCGCCATTCCCCAATTTCCACAACTTGCAAAAGAATCTCCAGCTTTTTCATCAGCACCACGCCACGATGGTATTTGAGCAAATCAACGCATCGAGGGGAACGGATTTCGGTGAGTTGCGCACCTACATGATGGCTCGCCTCATGTGGAATCCTTATCAAGATGCAGACTCGTTGATGCGGACCTTTATGGAAGGATACTACGGAAAAGCAGCTCCCTATCTTGACCAATATCTGAAAATCATGCAGGGAGCGTTGTTGGCAAGTGGTAAGGAGTTGTGGATTTATGATTCGCCCATCACACATAAAGACGGCATGCTGAACGCCCAACTGAGAAAGACGTACAATGAGTTGTTCGACAAGGCTGAAGCTGCGGTACAAGACGATGAGGAGAAACTGAAGCGCGTGCAAATGACCAGGCTCACTTTGCAGTATTCCGAACTTGAAATTGCACGTACAGAACAGAATCAGGACATTGAAAAGACAAAAAAACTACTTGACTTGTTTGAGCGACGGACAAAAGCATTCAACGTACCGACACTCAACGAACGCCGAAACTCGCCAGCCGATTACTGCAAACTCTATCGGGAACGCTTCCTCCCGAGTGGGCAAGTCAACAAGGCTGCTAACGCAACTGTCACATTTATCAACCCACCGGCAGAACGTTACCAGAAGATTGCTGACAAGGCGCTGACCGACGGTCTCTATGGTGGCACGACATACGTGGAAAGCTGGGTTGGATGGGAAGGCGAGAATGCCGATTTCATTCTTGACTTGGGAGAAGAAAAAACTTTTAATCACATATCTACCGACTTTTTACACCAGCTCGGTGCATGGATTCTGTTACCAAAAGGTGGACATTACAGCGTTTCTTCCGACGGGAAATCGTTCACCGACTTTGGCTCTTTCACCTTTGAAGAAGATCGCGATGTCTCTGTCAAGTTTGTAAAGGGAACAGCCAAGAGCGTTTCACCCGTCAAAGGCAGATACATAAAAGTACATGTTGAGACACTCGGCAACTGCCCATCATGGCATTTCGGAGTAGGCTATCCCGCATGGTTCTTCATGGATGAGATAATTGTTCAATAACAGAACATTACAAAGCAAATATTCATAACTTATGAAAAAGATATTCCTCCTGTCATCAATCTTCTTGCTCACATCAGCAATACAGGCGCAGACAGATGTCCCCATATTGGAAGATGTGAACGACTATCACCTGAACGTTAAGACAACACATATCAACAAAGAGATTCCACGAACAGAATTCCTTCATTTCAACGGGAATCCGTTCTATCAATCTCTCAATGGCACTTGGGATTTCTTTTTCGATGGTCAATGGAACAAGATTCAAGTACCAGGCAACTGGGAAGTGCAAGGATTTGGAACTCCCATTTACACCAATATCCCTTATGAATTCTCACCTTGCAATCCACAACCGCCAGAATTACCGGAAAACAATCCCGTAGGCTACTATAAACGTTCGTTTACCATACCTCAGTCATGGGCGGTACGTAAAACATTTCTGAACATTGGGGGCATAAAGTCTGGCTGCTATGTGTTCATCAACGGACGTTTTGTTGGCTACAATGAAGACTCTAAAAATGCAGCGGAATATGACATCACCCCGTATCTGAAAGGAAATGTGAACGAACTCGTCTTAAAAGTGTTTCGATGGTCAACCGGCTCTTATTTAGAGTGTCAGGACTTTTGGCGCATCAGCGGCATTGAACGCGATGTGGCAATCTATTCACAACCGAATGTACACATCAGAGACTTCACCATTGTTTCTACACTTGATGAGGCCTATCGACATGGGATTTTCAAAATGGACGTTGAACTTGCCGGCTTACAAGAAAAAGGCGGAAAGAAACAAAAATATGAAGTAGCCTATACATTGAAAGATGCAAACGGCAACGTTATTGCTGAGAATGCGACTACTGCTCCTGCATTACAACATTCCATCTTCCAGACAAATATTCCGAACGTTCGCGCTTGGTCGGCTGAAACCCCATATCTATACCATCTACAAATAGATTTGAGACAAGGCGGAAAAGTCGTTGAAACAATTCCCTATCACGTGGGATTCCGCAACATTGAGATTGACGGCAGTTTATTGCGCGTCAATGGAAAACCGATAAAAGTAAAAGGGGTGAATATCCATGAGCATAACCCGGAAACGGGACATTATGTCACGGAGGAACTCATGCGGAAAGATTTTGAACTAATGAAACAACACAACATCAATGCCGTTCGCCTCTCCCATTATCCACAGCAGAGCCGTTTCTATGAACTCTGCGACGAATATGGCTTATACGTCTATGATGAGGCAAACATAGAAAGTCACGGCATGGGATACAATCTGCGCAAGGGCGGAACGCTGGGAAATAATCCTGAATGGTTTGACAAGCATTTGGACAGAACGCAAAATATGTATTTCCGCAATCGCAACCATCCGTGCGTTCTTTTCTGGTCATTGGGAAATGAGGCGGGAAATGGTGTCAACTTTTATAAGACATACGCATGGCTAAAACAACAAGAGCAGGCAGGTATGAACCGCCCTGTATGCTATGAACGGGCATTATGGGAATGGAATACGGACATGTTTGTCCCGCAATATCCTTCTGCCGACTGGCTTCAGCAGATAGGCGAACAAGGAAGTGACCGCCCGGTCATGCCATCGGAATATGCTCATGCGATGGGAAATTCCACTGGCAACCTCTTCGGACAGTGGCAAGCCATTTATTCGCACGATAATCTCGCAGGAGGATTCATCTGGGACTGGGTAGATCAAGGGCTCCTGGACAAGAATGCAGACAACCATCAGCCAACAAGATTTCTGTATGGCGGTGATTTCGGACAAGACATGCCCAGCGACGGCAATTTCCTCATCAACGGAATTGTTGCTCCCGATCGTACTCCACACCCCGCAATGGCTGAAGTAAAATACTGCATGCAAGATGTCCGGTTCGAATCTACCGACTTACAAAAAGGAGATTTCAGAATTACCAACCGCTTTTATTTCACCGATTTATCCGATTACGACATCCAATATGAGATAAGTGATGGCAAACAGATTGTCCTGAAAAACACGTTCCAATTGAACGTCAAGCCGCAGGATGATGCCATATTTAGCATTCCACATTGGGAAGAACACCAAAAGCTTACGGGAAAACATTGGGTCAACTTTACGGTTAAGACAAGAAAAGCCGCATTGGGTATTCCGAAAGGACACGTTGTGGCAACCGAACAGTTTATAATCGATGAAGGGGAAACTGACAGACCTTCCAGTGACTCACAAGAAAGAATCACACTCAAGGAAAGTAAAAACGAGATTGTAATCAAGTCTTCTTCACTTGATTTCGTCTTCGATAAACAGCAAGGGATGGTTAGTTCATATCACATGGATGGAAAAGAAATTTTCCACGACGGATTCGGACTGCAGCCGAACTTTTGGCGTGGCCCCACTGATAACGACTACGGAAATGGTCTTCCGGCAAGGTGCCAGATATGGAAAGAGGCTTCCCGCAACTTCAAGATTCAAAGAATTTCGGCAAAGAGCGGTGGACATCAAGCGACCATCGATGTTGATTATCTCCTGCCAACAGGAAATTCTTTCATCGTTCACTACACAATATACTCTTCGGGAGCTGTCAAAACCCACGTGAATTACGAGCCTGCCTCTGCTGACACGCCAGAGATACCACGCGTCGGCATGCGCTTCCGCTTACCACGACAATTCCATCAGGTAGCCTATCAGGGAAGAGGTCCCGAAGAAAACTATGCTGACCGCAAGCATGGAACGCACGTCGGAGTTTATCAAACCACTGCTGAAGAGTTATATTACCCTTATATCCGACCACAGGAAAATGGTCATCACACCGATGTTAGCTGGCTGCAGCTGACTGATGAAAACGGGAAGGGGCTAACCATCTTTGCCGACTCGTTGTTTGAATTCAATGTGTTGCGCAATAGCGTGGAGGACTTCGATAGTGAAGAAACGACTAGTCGCCCCTATCAGTGGAATAATTTCTCTGCAGAAGAGATTAAAAACCGAGACGAAGCAAAAGCTAAGAACAGACTGAGACGACAGACCCATACGAACGATATTATTCCACGCAATTTCGTTGAAGTGTGTATCGATGGAAAAATGATGGGAGTTGGTGGTTACGACTCATGGGGAGCCCGTCCTGACAAACAGTTTATGATACAGGCAGACCGCCCTTTCAACTTTGAATTCACAATCATACCAAGATAAAGACTTAACAATAGAAAAAAGAGAAACATCATGAAACGATTTTTATTATTTTTCGGATTTTGTGTCATCTGTTCCATAACCGTCAGTGCACAAAAAAAGTTTCCTTACCAGGACGCATCACTGCCCGTTGACCAACGGGTGGACGACCTCATCGGCAGAATGACGCTTGAAGAGAAGATTGGACAACTTCGTTGCACACTGGCATGGGACTATTATTCCATACAGGGTAAGAACGTCGTCCCTTCGGAGAAATTCAAGAAAGATATTCGTGAGGGAAATATCGGAATGTTATGGGCAACCTATCGGGCAGACCCCTGGACCCGGAAATCGCTTGAGAATGGACTCACACCTGAGCTGGCAGCTAAAGCCGGCAATGCCTTACAGCGTTACGTGATAGAGAACACCCGACTGGGCATCCCGCTTTTTCTCGCTGAGGAGGCTCCTCACGGTCACATGGCTATCGGTGCCACCGTCTTCCCAACAGGCATCGGCATGGCTGCCACCTGGTCGCCGGAACTGATTGAACGCGTCGGTGAAGTCATCGGAAAAGAGATTCGCCTTCAGGGAGGACATATCAGTTACGGTCCTGTGCTCGATTTGGCTCGTGACCCTCGCTGGTCGCGTGTGGAAGAGACTTATGGTGAAGATCCTGTGCTGACAGGAGAAATCGGAGCGGCGATGGTACGGGGAACTGGTGGTGGATTGCTCCATCGCCCCTACTCCACGCTCGCCACGCTGAAGCATTTCATCGCTTACGGCACCACGGAGAGCGGACAAAATGGTGCTCCGTCATTCATCGGACAACGAGAACTTCTGGAGAATTTCCTTCCACCATTCCGGAAAGCGATTGATGCAGGAGCACTGTCGGTGATGACGTCATACAATTCAATGGACGGCATCCCCTGCACGGCAAATGGCTATCTGCTGAACGACGTCTTGCGCGGAGAATGGAATTTCCGCGGATTCGTCGTTTCAGACTTATATAGTATTGATGTCATGCACAATAACTATCACGTCACCCATAGTTTGCAGGAAGCGGGCATCCAGTCGCTTCAAGCCGGTGTTGATGCCGACCTCGGAGCCAATGCCTATGCTTTATTGGGTGATGCGGTACACAAAAACCTCATCCGTGAGAAGGACATCGACACTGCTGTCCGACGCATCCTTCGGCTGAAATTTGAGATGGGGCTCTTTGAAAATCCATACGTGGAGCCAAAAAAAGCTGCTAGGGAAGTGGGAACGGCACAGGCTAAAGAAGTGGCATTGCAAACGGCACGCGCTTCTGTCACGCTTCTGAAAAATGAACAGCACATCCTGCCATTGAAAAAAGACATGCACGTTGCTGTCATCGGACCAAATGCAGACAACTGCTACAACATGCTGGGCGATTACACGTCTCCGCAACCTGACGGGAAGGTCATCACCATCTTGGACGGAATCAAGAAAAAAATCGGTGCCGAACATGTAATTTATGCGAAGGGATGTGCCGTGCGCGACACGACGGAAAGTAACATTGCCGAAGCGGTTAATGCCGCCCGGAAAGCCGATGCCGTCGTCGTGTGTGTTGGCGGTTCGAGTGCACGCGACTTCAAGACAAGCTACAAGGAGACGGGAGCAGCCATTGCTGATACGAAAACCATTAGCGACATGGACTGCGGAGAAGGGTTTGACAGAGCTACGCTCGGAGTGCTCGGACATCAGCAGAAGCTGATGGAAGCTCTGAAACAGACAGGCAAACCGCTTATCATTGTTTATATTGAGGGACGACCGTTGGAGAAAAATTGGGCTCACCGGAACGGCGATGCCCTGCTGACTGCCTATTATCCCGGCGAAGAGGGTGGAACTGCCATTGCCGATGTACTGTTCGGCGACTACAACCCCGCAGGCAGATTGCCGGTTACGGTACCTGCCAACGTAGGACAAATCCCGGTTTACTATAACAAGAAGGCGCCTGTTCCACACGACTATGTGGAGATGAGCGCCAAACCGCTCTATCCTTTTGGTCACGGTCTCAGCTACACCTCGTTCGAATACAGCCATCTGCAAATCACACCTGCGGCAGACGGGAAACAGTTCACGGTGAGTTGCAATGTGAGAAACACAGGAAACTACGATGGTGATGAGGTGGTGCAACTCTATCTGCATGACGAGATTGCCTCCACCGTACAACCGCTCAAACAGTTGAAACATTTCAAGCGCATCCATATCAAACGGGGTGAAAGCACAACCATCAAATTCCTCCTGACTGATGAAGACTTGTCTGTCATCGGAAAAGACATGAAACCTGTCATCGAACCAGGTGATTTCACCATCATGGTGGGAGCCTCCTCTGAAGACATCCGACTGACGGGAACACTCACGGTCAAGAACGACGGACATGGGAATTAGCCACCCGGCTGCTTTTGCATATTTATGCATAACAGAGGCTTTCGGTCTGTGTTTTGCAAACACCTGAATTTCAGCACGTTAGAATGGGCTTTCCAAAAGTGCCACTTTCGCACTCCAAAAGTGGCACTTTCAGGAGCTGAAAGGGGAACTTTTGCAAGCTAAAAGTGGCACTTTTGGAAAACGAAAGTTCAACTGCATATTTATACACCCATTCCTGTATGTTTATGCAGGCATGTTTTGGGGGTTATTTTCACCGAATTCACGTGATTATTCACATCATTGGGAAACACAAATGTTAATAATATGTTAAATGTATGGTGTAAGCGCTCATGGCAAACATAAAAAGCGTACATTTGTAGCATGAAAAACATCTTATAACTTAATATAAAATTAAACTTATGATTATTGGTATTCCAAAAGAAATCATGCACGACGAAGCTCGCGTTGCATGTACACCGGAAACCGTCGAGAAATTTGTCAAAGACGGCTTTGAAGTATTGGTTGAAAAAAGCGCCGGCGATGGTGCACTCTTCTGCGATGATGAGTACATTCAGGCTGGTGCCAAAGTGATTGACAACCCGCAGGAGATCTATGACAAGGCTGAGATTATCCTGAAGGTGAAAGAACCGCTGTTCAACGAGAAGTTGGGTAAGCACGAGGTGGACATGATGCACAAAGGTCAGTACCTCATCACTTTCATCCACCCTGCCTCACCGGTGAACCACGAGATGGTGAAGAACCTCTCTGCCAAAGGCGTTACTGCCATCACATTGGATGGTATTCCTCGTATCTCTCGCGCACAAAACCTCGATGCTCTGACATCCATGAGTACCTGCGCCGGCTATAAGGGAATCCTGATGGCTGCCAACCACCTCACCCGCTTCTTGCCCCAGATGTTTACCGCTGTAGGTAAGATTGAACCGGCTAAGGTGATGGTTATCGGTGTGGGTGTTGCAGGTCTTCAGGCACTGGCTACGGCTAAGCGCCTCGGTGCGATTACTTATGCTGCCGACATCCGTCCGATGGCTGCCGAGAACGCTGGATCGCTGGGTGCCAAGGTGACAGATACGGGTGTTCCCGCAGAGCTCGCTGTCGGTGAGGGTGGCTATGCCCTCCGTCTGCCGGACGATGTTCTCGTCGTTGAGCGTGAGAACCTGAAAGAGACGATTCAGGAGATGGACATCGTGTTCTGCTCTGCCCTCATTCCGGGCAAGGTGGCTCCTATCATCATCACCGAAGAGATGGTGAAGGGCATGAAGCGTGGTTCTGTCATCGTTGACATCTCCATCGACCAGGGCGGTAACTGCGAACTGACCCCGAAGGGTGGCATTGAAACGAAGCATGGTGTGACCATCATGGGCGTGAAGAATATTCCAGGCGAGCTGCCGACCAGTTCTACTTGGATGTTCTCCAACAACATGTACAACCTCGTGAAATACCTCGTGAAGGACGGCAAGATTGAACTCGACCGTTCTGACGAAGTGGTTGCTAAGAGTCTTGTCTGCATCGACGGCGAACTGGTTCATGCCGGTGCTCGTGAGGCAATGGGACTTTAATCAGTGGAAAATTGACGGGTGAAGGGTTTCATGCCCTTCACCCTTTATTATAACATATGTAATATGATCAACCCTTGGATTTTGATACTCGTTTTCGTGGTATGCACGGTAGCGGGTTATTTCATTATTAAGACGGTCCCCAGCCTGCTCCATACCCCACTGATGTCGGGTATGAACGCCCTGTCGGGTGTCACACTGGTCGGTGCTGTCACTGCTACGGGCTTTGCCTTGCAGAACGGCTCGGGCGTGCTGGCACAGATTTTTGGCGTACTGGCTATCGTGCTGGCTACCGTCAATGTATTCGGAGGCTTTGGAGTGACCCACAGGATGCTCCAGATGTTCAATAAGAAGAAAGGAGACAAGCAATGAGCATCATACAGATTATTCTCAGTGCGTTACTCTCGGTGGCTGTCCTGGTCGGCATCTCAATGATGAGCAAGGTCAAGACATCCGTCAACGGTAATCTCCTCTCTGCACTTGCCATGCTGGTCGGTGTGGTAGCGACACTGCTGTTCAGTGGCGTGGTGTCTGCATGGACCATCTATCCTGCCATTATCATCGGTGCACTCATCGGTAGTGTGATGGCTCGCAAAGTGCAGATGATTCAGATGCCGCAGGTCGTAGCGCTGTTCAACGGACTCGGTGGTGGTGCATCGGCATTTGTCGGCATCCTCTCTGCTTCGGGCATGGGATTCAGCAGCGAGCAACTTTTCGAAATAGCAATGAATGGCTATGAACCGTTCGTACGGTTTACGTCGCTGTTGGCTATCGCCGTCGGTATGATTACGCTTGTCGGAAGCCTTGTAGCTGCCGGTAAGCTTCACCGCGTATTGCCGCAGAAGCCCATCGTTTGGCAAAATCATTCTGCCATCACCATGCTGCTGCTCATACTTACCGTGGCATGTATCATCGCAGGCATCTTCGTCGAAGGTCCTTCCACACTGCTCATCATTGGCAGCATTGTCTTCTCAGCACTGTTCGGACTGTTCTTCTCCATACGTGTAGGCGGTGCCGATATGCCCATTACCATTTCGCTGCTCAACTCCCTCTCGGGTGTGGCAGGTTCGATTGCCGGTATGGCTATCAGCGACATTTTCCTCGTAGCCGTCGGAGGCATCGTCGGAGCTTCGGGACTACTGCTCACACAAATCATGTGTCGTGCGATGAACCGCAGCCTGCTCAAGATTCTCATTCCGCCCACCGTCCCTGCTCCGGCACAGACGAAAGCGGTCGAAACAAACCAACAAGATGAAGAATATAAAAAACAATTAGAAAATAGAGTTATGCAATTAGAAGAAAGAATCAAGAAACTCGAAGCCATCGTCAGCGAGCTTGAGGCTCGTGTGGGTACGCTGAATGCCCAGATGGAAGCAACCCCGGCAACAGCAGAAGAAACCGCTGCAGCATCACCTGCCAGTGTACTCGCTGCCGCCAAAGACGTAATCATCGTACCGGGCTACGGTATGGCACTCGCACAGGCACAACACCTCGTGAAGCAACTTGCTGACACCCTCGAAAGCAATGGTGCACGCGTACGCTTTGCCATCCACCCCGTTGCCGGACGTATGCCGGGACACATGAACGTATTGTTGGCAGAGGCTGACGTGTCTTACGACAAGCTGTTCGAGATGGAAGCCATCAACGACGACTTTGCCAAGACGGATGCGGTCGTAGTCATCGGTGCCAACGACGTGCTGAATCCTGCCGCACGCAATGCAGAGGGAACACCCATCTACGGCATGCCGGTACTCAATGTGGACGCAGCACCAGAGGTCATCATCTGCAACTACGACCTCAAGCCGGGTTATGCTGGCGTGGAGAATCCGCTCTACACCCGCGAGAAAGGCGTCTATCTGGAGCTGGGCGATGCCAAGCAAACGCTTGCAGCCCTCATCAAAGGAATTTAGCAAAAGTCCCTAAGGTCCCTAAAGACCTTAAAGTCCTTAAAAGAGCACTCCCCTAAGAGCTTCGGCTTTTAGGGGAGTTTTGTTATTGCTTTCTGAAGTCGGTTCCTGAGCGTTTCGGCATCATTCTTCCGGATGGCGAGCGTCATCTCGCAGGTGTTGTCGAAGTGTTGCGAGACGATGCGCGGGCTCATCTCCTTGACGATGCGCATCACGTCATTCATCAGCGTATAGTCAAATTGAACGGTGACAATCTCCTCCACCTGCTTCACCACGATTTCCGTATGGGCAATAGCATCGGCGGCAGCGGTGCGATAGGCAACAATCAGTCCGCCCGTACCGAGGTTCACTCCGCCATAGTAACGCACGACGACTATCATGACGTCCGTCAGCTCATGCGAATTGATTTGTCCGAGAATCGGTTTGCCGGCTGTGCTCGATGGTTCTCCGTCGTCGTTCGCCCGAAACTCCGTCCGTTCGGCGCCGAGCATATAAGCATAGCAGACGTGGCGCGCATCATAGAACTTCTTGCGGTAGCCGTCAATCAACTCCTTCACCTCCTCCACCGTCGTCACATGGTGTGCGAAAGCAAGGAACTTACTACGTTTCTCGCTGTAGAAGCCCTCCCCTGTCTTTTCTATTGTCTTATATTCATCCATCAAACTCAATCATTTCTCCTTAAAGTCCCTAAAGACCTTAAAGCCCTTATCGCTAAAAAACTTCACGGATGAAACGAGTGATTCATTTCATCCGCGAAATCATTTATGCGATTGTCTTTTTATCTTTTCGGTGTGAAGCCATACGTCCAATCATCGTCAAAGAATCCTCTTGGCAGCTTGTCGGGATTTGGTTTCGTTGAACTGAAGTTCGGATCCCACAAACCACCGTCATCATCAGAGCCCCAATTCGACTCTTCGTAATCGGTCCGTTTGCCATAGTTTTCATCTGTCCATTCAGTAAATTGACTGGGAGTATAAAGAAGTCGTTTTTCACAAAAAACGATTGTTGATTGCGGACTTATATATTTTTTCCTTTCCATCATCATTCCTTTCATTTTACTGTTTTACAACAACTTTCTTTCCATTAACAATATAGATACCCGGAGCCGGTTTGCCGATCACGCGGCGACCTTGCAGGTCGTAAACAACCTGTTCCGTCTTTTCAGGTTCTGTCACAACGGTTCGGATGCCTGTTACTTCACCATCGCCGAAATAGAACGCGCCACCTTCTTTCGAATTATTGAAGTTGCCAGCTTTCAACGCATCCTCCAAGTCCTTACCAGTGATGAAGCAGCGATGAGCAGCTACCACGGTGCCATTATATCGCCAGAAGCCTAACTTCAGCGATACGTTTCCGTTGCCATCCGGAGCTTTTTGGCGACCCAGAGTCAAAACCGACATTACCCCAACGGGCTTATCTACCAGCGTACCGCTCAGGATATTATCCTCCAGATATGTTTGCATTTCTCCGCCATTCTTCAGGTCCACCCATTTCTCAGGGTATGTTGCCGGATCATATTCAGGTCGATAGATTATGTTCTCTTCATCCACACCATGCAAAACAGGACTCAATGTACTCACATCAATCCCCTCCTTTTCTGCATACGCCTGTGCTATTTCCTGCTGTCTGCTAAAGTCTTCCCAACCTTTAAAGTCGAAGTCCCATACGGTCTTGAACGAATAGAGTCCGGCTGCTGTTTCCGACTTAACAATAACCGGGGTTCTTGCAGGCAGCACCTCGCCTGGCACGCCAACTTCCTTCAATATGAGCTGTGCGTCATAAGGGCTTTCGGGCTGACCTATTTCCTTATAACCTTCTTTAAGACCGGTAACCACATAAACCTTCACGCCATCAGGAATGAGGGCATCGTAGTCGAGATAGATGGTCGAAGAATAATAGTTGGTACCCGTGGGATTGCCCGTAGCACTTTTGGTTGCTGGGTTGATGTTCAGGATATACGGCCAGATATGTGCACGGATTTGGATGTGATTATCCAAGACACCAGATGGCTGACCGTTATTAAACTTAGTGTCGTATTTATAAGTTAACACCTTTCCATAGAGGTCCTGGTCTTTCACTTTTCCACCGTTATCGCTTTTAATTTCATCTTGGGAATGTAGGAAAAGGTGTTCTGTCGTATGTCCGTCAGGACAAACCGCATTATACCCCATCCGTTCGCTAAAATGTTCAAGGGTACCCATAAACGGATTGGCTTCCTCTGCAATCTCATTGGTACCTGCATTGGCATCCTCAATTGATGGGTAGAGTCCTACAGTATTGTCAAGCAGGTGATCAAATCCGCCACCATTAGGCAGCAACATTGCAATCCAGTCTTGCGAGCCGTCTTCAGCTTCTCCCTTTATCGCCTCCACATTCAGGAATCCCACCTGCATCACACCACCAGCCATATTCCAACCCCATTTTGAGCCAGTTTTCTGACCCGTGACAGGAAGTTTTGAGAGATCCAGCGTCAGGAGCATATTGTTCTCACACTGGAACGATGTAAGCCCAGTCAACCCGCTATGTATGTCAAGTGTTTGCAACAGGTTGTCTGCCACCTGTAGCGTGACCAATGCTGAGCCAAGATGTGTCGTATTGACGTTGCTTATCTTATTGGTGAAAACATCTCGAACAATTACCTTCTCATTTCCATTTTCATCTTTCATCCTTGAAGCAGATGCTCCGCCGTTAACCTGTATATTCGCCAATTTTGCGATGTCGGTTGCCGTTCGTCCGGTGCAGGGCATTGTCAAGAAGTCAAGGTCTGTCAGGCGATTTCGCTTGGCATTGAACGAAGTAATGCTGGTGCATCCGCTCAGGTCAACCGTTTCAATCTGGGTCTGCTCAACCCAGAAATGTGTCATTTTGCTACAATCGCGCACGTCAATGGTATGCAGCGGACTATTATAGTTTACAAATCTCGTAATATTGCATCCCTTGGCATAAAACTCCCGCAACGGACTTTCATTGTAGTTTAGTGAACCATCAGCACTTAGCCATATTGCGATGCTGCCTAATCCCGTACCGCTGATATCAAGAACTTCGAGCTGATTATAATAAAACTCACCCTCTGAATGCCAAATAGCTTTTCCCTCTCCAGTAAATTTACCATAATAATTCTTTGTGTCAACACTGCTGTATCCTAAGAAAAGCCCCGTTTCTGAACTTAAAGTTGGAGGAGCATATTTATAGGAAGTTATCTTGGTATGATTAGGAATGCGAAGTTCTTTCGTCGTTGAATTTAAAAGATTGATGGTATTCAAATTCATGGCGGCATTGGTCAAATCCAACTTCTGTACACCTGAATTCATGGCATCGATTGTTGTAAGGTTCGGCAAGGTCTCAGAGCCTGAAGCTGCACCGGTATTGAAGATAACTCCCTTGTGTCCTTCGGTTCCATCGCCCCACTCGACTCCTTTGTCATAGCAATACAAAGTATTAAGAGCACTACAATTCGAGATATCAATCTCATTTACGTTTATGAGAGTGAGAGTTTTGAGGCTTGTTTGGGAGCCTAAATTTACCACCAAATCAGGACTTCCCGTACCTTCTAAGGTAAATGAAGAACCACTGAGATTAGGAAGAGTCACACCCGTTGCGCCAATCACCTTGAGCCAAGTCAAGCCTGAGCACCCACTGAGATCAATATCTTTTTCATCTTCGTTCGTCACATCTATGGTCAGTGGATTTTTATTTTTTAGCAAGTCCGTAACATTGCCTCTACGTATTGCAATAAACCCTGACGGAACGAGCAAATCGGCACCCGACGTTCCCCATGTCATCTTACCATAATCGAAAGTGACTTTCGTCAGACCTGTATATTTCGTCAGGTCCAAAGAGGTAATATTCGTTCCTACGATATTCACTTCTCGCAAATATGGGGAATTGGCTGTTTTTGTTGTCACGGTTGTCAGATTTGCCGAACCGCTCACATCCAATATGGAAACGTTAGATGAGGCGATATTCAGCGAAGTCAGCGCCGTATTTTTTGCCGTCAACGTAAAACCGGCAGTAGAACCAGTGGGAACTGTCCAAGAGGTCAGCGCCGTATTACTGATATCCAGACTCGTTATTTTAGTCTTTGCTGTAGAATTAGTCCATGTCAACGAACCCAGTTTCTTATTCTTTGAAAAGTCGCCTACTATCGATGTTGCACCAGACGAGTTCGCATCCGTAAATGAAGTCAGATTCGGAAAATATTCTATACCTTTATAAGTGAGGTTTGCATTATCACCCCCATTAGTAGCATTAAATGAAAAACTTGTTTTCTCCTGCAACGTACTCCAATAGATTTTACCATCAGTACCAGCATTACACTGATTCCTTATCCAAGGTCTGAAATTAGAATGAGGAACAAAATACAAATTAGCATTAACACCATCTATCTGCATACCAATATCATTATTTGAGGCAACATAGATATACCAACTGCTTTTGTTTTCCAAATCCGTATCATCCGTCAGGTATTTCAATCCCGTATCAGAATCAGTCACCACCGTCTGCGCCAGCATGCTCATCGGCATAATCATCAACAATAGAAAGAGTAATTTCTTTTTCATGCTTTTATATAATTTTAAGTTTATTATTATTCCGTTCTTGTTTTCCCATATATATATTATATAAGATGTGCAAAGGTAAGTAATAAGTTTGGTATGTGAATGTTTTTTTTACAAATTTTCTCTACTTTAAAAGGTTATTTAACCAAATAGAACGTAAGATTAAATATTATTAACCTAATTCCATCGCTAAACGAAGAAAAGAATTAACCTAATTCGGACGGAATTGACACCCCACCCCAACCCCTCCCCTAAAATGGGAGGGGAGCGCCTGACGGAAGAAGATACTAATCACACTCCCCTCCTCTAAAATGGGAGGGGAACGCCTGACGGAAGAAGATACTAATCACACTCCCCTCCTCTAAAATGGAAGGGGAGCGCCTGACGGAAGAAGATACTAATCACACTCCCCTCCTCTAAAATGGAAGGGGAGCGCCTGACGGAAGAAGATACTAATCACACTCCCCTCCCCTGAAATGGGAGGGGAACGCCTGACGGAAGAAGATACTAATCACACTCCCCTCCCCTAAAATGGGAGGGGAACGCCTGACGGAAGAAGATACTAATCACACTCCCCTCCCCTAAAATGGAAGGGGAACGCCTGACGGAAGAAGATACTAATCACACTCCACTCCTCTAAAATGGGAGGGGAACGCCTAGCGGAACAAGATACTAATCACACTCCCCTCCCATCGCCGAGGGGAGGGGTCAGGGGTGGGGTCGCCTGTTCGGGTCGATACATCGATCGCCCCCTACAAACGCCATATTTGAATTAAGAATGATGATTAGAGATTGTTTCCTTCCGTCAGGCGTTCCCTCCCTTTGGGAGGGTTAGGGAGGGGCTCCTTTTCACCCGCATAAACATACAGGAAAGGGCGTATAAATATGCAGTTGAACTTTCGTTTTCCAAAAGTTGAACTTTCACCGTCTAAAAGTTGAACTTTTGCAGCCTGAAAGTTGAACTTTTGCAAGCTAAAAGTTGAACTTTTGGAAAGCACCTCCTAACCCACTGACTAACAACAACTTCCACGCCGAGCAGCAAAACCTCCACCTATGCATAAATATACAAAAGCGAAGTTTTAACCGGAGACTCTAAAGACCTTAAGGACCCTAAGGACTTTAAAGACCCTAAGGACTTTAAAGACCCTAAACTCCTTAAAGACCCTAAACTCCTTAAACTCCCCACCTCCCCCACCGCAAAAAAAATCGCGGATGAAACGAATCGGTGAGTTACTCCCTTTTCGTTTCATCCGCGAAATCATCTATGCGACAGGCTTCCTATCGGCTCAGCGTGAAATTATTCGTCCAATTCGTTTTCAAAAAATGCGTTCGACAAATTGTTGTCATCTGGGTCCGTCGAACCGAAGCCCGAATCCCATCCGCCGCCGTTGCCGTTGCCTTCTTCGTCTTTCCAATCCGACTCGTCGAAGTCGGTCTGTTTGCCGAAGGCTTCATCAGCTCCGGTAGAGCCAGGTAAAATAGTTTCCAACAGGTCCTTATCCATGTATGGAATCGTCTCTATTTCGGGTTTTAGATATCTCTCTTTTTTCATACCGTCATCGTTATTTTATGACAACTTTTCTGCCCATGTTGATGTAGATGCCGGGCTGCGTCGGGCGACCGTTCAGACGGATGCCTTGCGGTGTGTACCAAGCGTCGTCAGCAGGATGTGAATCGTTGTCGATGTTCTTAATTGCGGTGGTCTCGTTGTCTTCAGAGAAATAGAACGTGCCACCATCCAAAGAGGTTGAACCGGTTGCTGCATAGAAATCATCGCCGGTGATGATGCATCGATGAGCAGCAACAGTTGTTCCGTTATACGGCCAGAAGCCTATTATCTGCGTTCCCTTCTGTGTTTCATTTGCCAGCACCAATACCGATCTCCTTGTAACGGTCGTGTCAGCTTTCTCATACATATTGAAGTTTTTATCCTCCAGATCCGCTGTGCTGTATTTCTTTCCTGCGATACCCGTCAACAGGTTTTTCACGCCATCATTCGCAAGTTTGGCCTTGAGTTCGTAGGCTGCTGCAACACTGCGTTCATACTCCGGTCTGATGATTCGCCCGTCTGTTTTCTGCACGCCATGCAGAATCATCGGCATCTCCGTTTCATCAAAACCTTCAATCGTCGCGATATTTTCCCAGCCTTTTATTTCCTTGAAGTCCCATGCCGTCTGAAAGTCATAAAGCCCGGCTGCCTTCTTAGACTTCACGAACACCGGTGTATAAGCCGGCAGGATGACGTTATTTTCAGGTTTGGTCAGGTCAATGCTCGGGTCGCTCAGGTCAACATCGCCTTTACCGAACGGGAGCATGTCAAACTGCTTGTCAACAGCAGTTCCTCCGCCATATATGACTTTCGTTGTATCCGTGACGCCGGTAATGTAATACACCTCAACTCCCTTTGGAATCACTGCGTCATAGTCGAGATAGATGGTGCTTGAATAATAGTTAACTCCCCTTGCCTTGGACTGAGTTGACAAGGTCCTGTGATTCAGGTTCATAATATAGGGCCAGATGTGCACACGGACGTCTATATGCGCGTCAAGCGTATCGGCTTCATTAATTTTTATACCTGTCGGCTTGCCGTTTTCTATCGTCTGGTTATAGCCGGTGTTATATCTGTATTTCAGAACTTTTCCGTAGAGATCCTGGTCTTTGTATCCCATTTCATTCTGCGAATGCAGGAAGATGTGCTCTCCCGTGTGACTCGGATCAAATTTGGCATCCAGAAACTCCGTTGCTCCGGCATGCTTTGCCAGGGAGTCGGTCTCTTCCACCTTGCACATCCAAGGATCTGCCTCGCTTGCGATTTGGGCAGAATCTTTCAGCTCACAATAGAGGTTTGGGTACAAGCCCAAGGTATTGTCCATCTTATGGGTATAGCCCTTTGTCGGCAAGTTGAGTGCCACCCAGTCTTTTGCACCTGTATCGAGCGCTACACCGTAATTGCCTTTTATCGTCTCCACATCCAGGAAAGCCACCTGCGGACTCCATTGACCATCCTCCAGATCTGTATGATTCAAAGACGAGAGGTCCATGGTCAGAATCATGTTGTTTTTCACGGAGAAATGTGTCATGCCTGAACCAAGGTTGCTGATGTCCAGATCGGTAAGAAGGTTGGCTTCGCAGTATAATCCCTTGAACGTTCCGTTTTTCAAGTGTGAGAGGTCCAGTTCTTTGATGCGGCTGGTGATAAGCATCGGCTCGCCGTCATATTCCCTGACAACTCGGTTCCTGTCTGTTAAGATCGTATATGAACCGCCATTTACATGCAAGAATCCCAGAGCCTCGATGGCAGCCTGCGAACGCCCTTCACTGGGTTTCAGAAGAAAGTCCATCGTCTCCCAGGGATGGCGGTCTGCGATGAATTTATAGAGACTTCCGCAATTTGACAGCTGCACGTCACCATTACCGGTCAGGCGACCTTGGTTGATAGCAATCTTCTTCAAGTTGGTGCAATCATTGACAATCAACTTGTTCAGCATGCTGTTCTGGCATGCGATATGCTCTATGGCGGTGTTTCCCGTCAGGTCCAGCTCCTCCAAAGCCACATATATTTCATAATCCTCTGCGCCACCAATCTGTCCCGGGTTCAAGCGCAGAATGGAGAGCCATGCATCCAGATCTTCATCGTACTCTGTCTGCAACCGCAATGCATTGCACCGTTTCAGTCTCAGCACACGAAGTTTGTTTCCTTCACTGAAGAAGGTCTTTCCTTTTTCAGGGGCAGTGATTGACTCCTTGCCATCTCCAGTGAGTGCCGGATAAAGACTGAGCGTGGACAAGCTTGCATGATCAGACAAGTCGAGCAACTCTAATGGTGCCCACCAAGACTTGAAGTCCTCAAGGTTTGGAGCCTCGTTATGCGACAAGTCCACCGTTTTGATTCCTGAATTAGAAATATTCAACAACTTCAGGGCACCATTGTCTGCCGACAGTTTCAACTCTTTTGTGGAATCACCATTACAAATTAAATTGACCAAACTTTTACATTCTGATACATCAACAGATTTCACATCAATCACATCAAGAAATTTCAATTGTTTCATACCCGAGAAATCAACCTTAGCGATATTGGGGCTACCTGTCAATCTGACTGTAAGCGCACCTGTCAGATTTTTAGGCAAAACAAGACCACCGCCGGCGGTCAGCTCTACACCTCGCAGATTAGAGAAGGAAGAAAGATCCAAGGTTCCACCTTCCTCCGGCGAGCCAGTCCAATCCCTTATAACCCAGTTTTCTTCATCTGCACTCAAAATCAGATTTCGCGTCGGTGCATCACCATCGTTCGTCTGTCGGAACCCCGTACCGTCATATTTCATATAGCCTCCGGTTCCAACCAGACGGATATAGTCTGACAAATCCCACGGGTCGGCATAACTGTAATTGCCTGAAAGATATGTCCCGGTATTGCTGACATCGAGATATTTCAAAGAACCAGTGTTGGTAGGCAAGGTCAATTTTGATGTAAATTGTGATGATGACACATCGAGTTCTTCCAAATAGGCATACCTTGCAAGATCCAACGTGGACAGCCCCGAAACCCCGGACAGGTACAGGAACTTCAATTGATTATCATTATCAGGCAGTGTCAGCGACGTGAGGTTCAACCCGTTGGCTGTAAGCGATTGCAAGTTACTGCACGAGCTGACATCCAACGATGTAAGACCGGAATTGGTCACATCCAAGACTCTCAAACCTCTCAAGCTATTGAAATTGATGCCAAAAGATGAAATATTTATATCCCGCGCAATAAAGTTTGCAAGCGTATTTACCGAGCCCGAAGGGATAGACAAACTTGTCAATTTTGTATTGCTGATATTCAATTGAGACAATCTAATCGTTGGCTGCGTAAAGGTCAAGGTCTCCAACTTTGTATTTTTCGACAAATCCAACTTTACAGAAGCAGCACCGGATGAATTAATAAGTAATTTTTTCAGATTGCGAAAATACTCTATCCCTTGATAATCATCAAAATTCTTCCATCCAGACGGATCTAGCTCCTCAATAGCATCAAGATCCGTCTTATACCATTTAGGATTATTGTTGTTCCACTTCCCCCGAAAATTACCTCGCATACCTGGACCCGGGATAAAATGGGTATGAGCGAATACTCTGCCATCCTCAGTGGTGATATTACCAGAACCTGCAACCCAGATGTATGGTCCTTTTCCATCTTGGTCATCAAGATATTCCAGACCATCAATCGTTACGACAACGGTTGCCATCACGCTCATCGGCATAAGCATCAGCAACAAAAAGAGTAATTTCTTTTTCATTTTCTGTATGATTTTAATTTGTTCTTATTCCGTTTTTGTATTCCCTATATTATATAAAGATGTGCAAAAGTAAATAATAAGTTCGATACCCAAACAGTTTTTTACAACTTTCGGTAATTTTGAAAGGTTATTTAACTAAACGGGTGGGCTATTAAGGATTATTAAGAAAATAACTGGGAGGACTGGGAAGGCTGGGAATCTTGTTTGAGGTCGTAGTGCTCTCAGGACTCCCAGCCTTCCCAGAGCTCCCAGTCTTCTCACCCTTTATTCCTATCTCGCCATTGTTTTCTTGCTTGCGACATTTGTTCGCGGATGCCGCCATGCCGGAGAAAGTCGGCTTTAAGTTTTTCGATTAGTCTTTGTAGAAGATAGTCGGTCTGGTGGATGAGAATCAACGCGATATTTGCCACCGTCTCATCGTCACGCATCTTGCAAACCTTCAGATAGTCAGCCGGACGGCTGTGTGTCTTGCACCATTCACGCGCTGACTGGCATCGCGGATCGTCAGTCAGCCACGGCACCCTGTCGTGTGTACGCAGATAGTCCTCATAATCTTCCTGCAATTCACGAAGACTTGCCTTTGCCACATTCATCAATTTGATGTTGTTTCCATCGAGGTGGTGCCTGCCTCATTTCCTTCAGCGATATTCTGTTTCCCCGAGCGCGCTGCCTGTTTCATCTGATCGACTGTACGGTCGCCTGTTTTCGGAAGGTAGTGCTCAATAAAATAGCAAGTCAAATCATAAATGCATTCCGCCTTCTGAAAGACGACCAACTTTTTGTAGTCGCCTTTCGAACGGAGAAAATCATTGGCTTCAAACATTGTTTCTGGTTTTAATAATTAATGGGAAGTCTGGGAGGGCTGGGAAGTCTGAGAATTCTGAGAATTCTGGGAATCTCGCTTAAATCGTAGTGTTCTCAGGGCTCCCAGCTCTCCCAGTGCTCCCAGCTATACTCCCAGTTCTTTCCTGATTTGCTCTATCTTCTCGCGGCTGGCGGCGAGGCAGCGCTCATAGCAGCCGGCGCAACGCATGGTGGAATCTTTCACCTCGAGATAGAATTTGATCTTCGGCTCGGTACCCGATGGGCGGACGCTCACTTTCGTACCGTCCTCGCAGAACCACTGGAGCACATTGCTCTTGTCGGGCATCGCGAGTTGCTCGGTGGTGCCGTCAGCCTTCCGCATCTCGAGATTCTGGAAGTCTTTCCACACCACGACTTTCGAACCGCCGAGCTGCTGCGGCGGAGTGTGACGGAAGTTCTCCATCATCTGGCGTATCTCGTCGGCACCTGTCTTTCCGGGACGCACAACGTTGATGGTATATTCATGTGAGAACCCGTACTCAAGATAGATATCCATGAGCAGGTCGTAGAGTGTCTTGCCCTGATCTTTTGCGTAGGCAGCAATCTCGCAGATGAGACAGATGGAGGCTGGTGAGTCTTTGTCGCGCACCTTGTCGAAGGGCAGGAATCCGAACGACTCCTCACCGCCACCGATATATTTCTTCACACCTTCCGACAGGCGTATCTCGTTGGCAATCCACTTGAATCCCGTGTAGCAGTCGCGCAGCTCCACGCCGTTTTTCTTGGCAATCTCGGCGATGACCTCTGTGGTGACGATGGTCTTCACGAGGAATTCATTGCCCTTGAGCTGTCCGAGTTTCTTCTTGTTGGCGATGATATACCAGCAGAACATCATGCACGTCTGGTTGCCGTTGAGTATCTCCCACTCCCCTTTCGCATTGCGGCAGACGATAGCGAGGCGGTCGGCATCGGGGTCGCTGGCGATGACAAGGTCGGCATTGAGTTTCGTTCCGAGCTCCATGCCCATTGTCATGGCTTCCGCATTCTCAGGATTGGGTGACACGACGGTCGGGAAGTTGCCGTCGATGACCATCTGTTCGGGCACCACGTGGATATTCTGGAATCCCCATGAGCGCAGTGCCTCGGGAATGATGACGCGACCGCAGCCGTGCAGCGGCGAATAGACAATGTTCAGGTCTTTCTGACGGAGAATCACTTCCTGGTCAACCATCGCCTCTTTCACTGCCTGCAGATAGTCCCAGTCCATCTCGCCGCCGATAATCTGAATGAGGTCTTTGTTGCCCTCGAACTTCACATCGCCGATTTTCACCTTGTTCACTTCATCGATAATGCCTTTGTCATGCGGTGCAAGCACCTGCGCACCATCGTCCCAGTAGGCTTTGTAGCCATTGTATTCCTTGGGGTTGTGCGACGCCGTCACGTTCACTCCCGCCTGACAGCCGAGGTGGCGAATGGCGTAGGAGATTTCGGGTGTCGGGCGGAGACTCTCGAAGAGATAAACCTTGATGCCGTTGGCAGAGAAAATGTTGGCAACGGTCTCGGCGAAGAGCCGTCCGTTGTTGCGGCAGTCGTGTCCCACCACCACACTGAGGTCGTTGCGCCCTGCGAAGGCTTTATTGATGTAGTTGGCAAAACCCTGCGTCGCCATTCCCACGATATAGATATTCATGCGGTTGGTACCGGCACCCATGATGCCACGCAGTCCACCCGTTCCGAACTCAAGGTCGCGATAGAACGCATCAATCAGTTCGGTCTTGTCACTATTGTCAAGCATTGCTTGCACGGCTTTTCTCGTTGCTTCGTCAAACGCTGGCTGAAGCCATTCTTTTGCTCTTGCCTCACACTGGGCAATCAGTTGTTCGTTGTTCTCCATAATCTATTGTTTTTTAATAATTAAAGTCTTTAGCGTCTTTAAGGTCCTTAGAGTCCTTATTCTATGCAAAGATAGTGCTTTTTTCAGATGTAAGAAAGCAAAAGTACAAAAAAAGCATTATCTTTGCAGCAAAAAAATATATGGAGATACATCTGACCGGCATCATCATTGCCGTTTCCACCTTTCTTATAATAGGGCTTTTCCATCCGTTGGTCATCAAGGTGGAATATCACAGTGGCACGCGCTACTGGTGGGTTTTCCTCGTGGCTGGCATCATCAGCATCATTGCTGCCCTGTTCGTGGAAGCGGTGATTGTCTCATCCCTACTGGGCGTTTTGGGTGCCTCGCTGATATGGTCCATCGGCGAACTGTTCCACCAAAGAATACGGGTGAAGAAGGGGTGGTTTCCCATGAATCCGAAACGTAAGCACGAGTATGAAGACTGAGCTCATCGCGGTCGGAAAGACTGTCAACCCGCACATCAAGGAATGTATTGCCGACTATGCCTGTCGCATCGGTCATTACATGCCGTTCAGCATGAGCATCATCCCCGAACTGAAAAGCACCAAAAATCTTTCAGAAGAGCAACAGAAAAAACTGGAGGGCGAACTGATTCTCAAACAGTTGCAACCAACGGACACGGTCGTTCTTCTCGATGAGCACGGGAAAAGTTTCCGCAGCATCGACTTTGCCAAATGGCTTCAACAGAAGCAAGCCGTCAGTCGCCGCCTCGTCTTTGTGATTGGCGGTCCTTACGGCTTTTCCGAAGCGGTCTATCAGCGGGCAAACGAGAAGCTCTCACTCTCACCCATGACCTTCTCCCATCAGATGGTGCGACTGATTTTCACCGAACAGCTCTACCGCGCCTGCACCATCATCAAAGGCGAGCCGTACCATCACGAGTAAATTTTTATCCTTAAGGACTTTAAAGACTTTAAGGACCTTAAAGACCCTAAGGACTTTACACCATAAAATAAAATCAACTTTATTTTGTATTGTTCTCGCTAAATCGTAACTTTGACCATTGTCCAAATTACTAACGCTCGGAAAAATGCAAATAAATTTGCTTTTTCACTCGCTAAATCGTAACTTTTTATAACTTACTCACGCTCGACAATAAAAAAGAATGTGATTCTTTTTGTATTGTTCTCGCTAAATCGTAACTTTGCAAACGAAAAGAATAACAAACTATTGAATATGGCACTGATAGAATATAAAAACGTCAATATCTCGCACGACGAGAAATACGTGCTGAAAGACATCAACTTCACGGCAGAGGAAGGACAACTGATATATGTCATTGGTAAAGTGGGAACGGGAAAGAGTTCGCTGCTGAAAACATTCTACTGCGAACTGGACATTGACAGCTGCGACACTGCCACCGTGCTCGGACGCGACCTGACCACCATCCGCAGAAAAGAAATTCCCGCACTCCGCAAGGAGATGGGCATCATCTTCCAAGACTTCCAACTGCTGCACGACCGCAGCGTGTTCAAGAACCTAGAGTTCGTGCTGAGAGCTACCGACTGGAAAGACAAAAACGACATCAGAAGCAGGATTGAGGAAGTGTTGCAACAAGTAGGGATGGAAAGCAAAATCGAGAACATGCCGCACGAACTCTCGGGCGGTGAACAACAACGAATCTCCATCGCACGTGCACTGCTGAACAACCCGAAAGTGATTCTTGCCGACGAGCCGACCGGTAATCTTGACCAAGAGACTGCCGACAATATCTTCGAACTGCTCAAAAGCATCAGCGAACAGGGAACGACCGTCATCGTCACTACGCACAACATGGCGCTGCTGGACAAGTTCCCCGGCATCGTCTATGAATGCGAAGACGAACTGATGACCATGAAAAGTGAAAAGGAGTAAGAAAGAATGAAAGTCATGAAATTCGGGGGAACCTCTGTCGGCTCCCCAGAACGCATCAAAAACGTGGCGGCACTGGTCACCAAATCGGGAGAGCAGACGTTTGTCGTCCTCTCAGCCATGTCGGGCACGACCAATGCGCTGGTAGAAATCTGCAACCACCTGTACAGAAAAGAGAAGACACAGGCAAACAAACTGATTGACACACTGGAAGAGAAATACCGCAACCACATAGATGAACTCTATGAGAGTGAGACGTGGCGCGAAAAGACACACGCCTATGCTCGGGAGGTTTTCGAATATCTCCACTCGTTCACCAACGATATTTTCACAAGTTACGAGGAGAAAAACATCCTGGCGCAGGGTGAACTGCTCAGCACGACGATGATGACCAACTATCTCACTGAGCAGAACATCAAGGCGATGCTCCTGCCGGCACTCGACTTCATGAAGACCGACAAATACGGCGAGCCCGACCAACCCTATATCAGGAAAAAGCTTACCGGACTGATGGACACCCATCAGGGATACCAAATCTACGTCACGCAAGGATTCATCTGCCGCAATGCCTTCGGAGAGACCGACAATCTGCAGCGCGGAGGCAGTGACTACACGGCATCGCTCATCGGGGCGGCGCTCCAGTCAGAAGAAATACAGATATGGACCGATATCGACGGAATGCACAACAACGACCCGCGTATCGTGGAAAAAACAAGTCCTGTGCGCCAACTGAGTTTTGAAGAGGCTGCCGAACTCGCTTTCTTCGGAGCCAAAATCCTCCACCCCACTTGCATACAACCGGCGAAAGACAGCGGTGTGCCCGTGCGTCTGCTCAACACCATGCAGCCAGAGGCGGAAGGGACGCTCATCAGTCAGGAGACCTGCACGGGAACCATCAAAGCCATTGCTGCCAAAGACGACATGACTGCCATCACTGTCCATGCAGGGAAAGGGACACCCGTCAGCACATTCCTCAAACAGGTGTTTGACGCCTTTGAACACTATCAGACACCGATTGACATCGCGTGCACCTCACAAGGAGGAGTCACCCTGAGTTTCAACGACAACCGCCACCGTGACGACATCGTGGAGGAACTGAAAAACATCGGCACCGTCGAGACAGAACCCGACTGCTGCGTCATCTGCGTAGTCGGCGACCTGTTCTCTCAAGAGGCTGGCTACGATGCCGTCATCCTCAACACGCTGAGAGACATTCCCGTCAAGATGGTCTCCTACGGCGCATCGGAACACAACATCTCCCTGCTGGTGTCTATGACCGACAAGAAAGAAGCACTGCAACGATTGAGCAACACCCTATTCTATCACACAGAACCATGACAACAGAACTCATCATATCAGCAGCGGCACTGATTATCCTGGCAGCAGTCACACCGCTGTGCAACATCTTTTTCAGAAAGATAACAGCAGTCCGGCAAGCGGATGAAACGCCGGAAATGCCCAAAGTGTCGGTACTGCTGACAGCGTTTGGGCATTCCGAACAACTCGAAAACCATCTGCCAGCCTTTCTCACACAGGAGTACGGAAACGACTATGAAGTGATTGTCGTTGCAGAAAAAGGCGATGCCGAGACGGAAGACGTATTGAAACGAGTTGCCGACAATCCGCATCTATACATTACCTTCATTCCCGACTCATCAAGATATATGAGCCGGAAGAAACTGTCTGTCACGCTCGGAGTAAAAGCTGCCAAACACGAATGGATTATCATGACTGACCCGTCAACGGCTCCCACCGACAGCCACTGGCTTCAGAGCATGGCAGCCCATTTCACGGAGAAGAACAATCTCGTGATGGGCTATACCCAATATGAAGCCGACACCCCATCCTACTACCAGTTTGAGCATTTCCGGACAGCCTGCTATCTCATGCGGAAAGCCCGAAAAGGAAGGGCATTCAGGACGAACATGCCCCTGATAGCTTTCAAGAAAAGCGAGTTCCTCGAAAGAAATGGCTTCCAAGGAAACCTCAAATACATCCGCGGAGAATATGACTTCATGGTAAACAAGTATGCCCAGCGAGGCATGACCGCCGTCGCCACTGCCCCAGAGACACGGCTGACGGAAAGTTGCCCATCGCTCAAGACGTGGCGGAACAAACACATCTATTATCAAGAAACAAAGAAACATCTGGAGAGGCGGTTCATGCCCAGACTGACCTACCGATTCGACATGGCGATGATGTATCTGAACTATGTCGCCATACTGGGAGCGCTGACCTACTCATTGTTTACACAAGAATGGCTGCTCACCGCAGCGGCAGCGGCTGCTCTCCTCATCACCATCATTCTCAGAACAGTCATTGCCCGGAAAGCCATGCGCCGCTTCGACCTCAGCATACCCGCATGGAAAGTCACGCTCTATGAGCTGCGACTGCCCTGGACCTATCTTTTAGCAAAAATAAGATATTTAAGAGCCGACAAATACGACTTCATCAGCCACAAACTATGAAAATCCTGCATGTCATCCCCCCTTATTACAAAGACGACGAGGTGCTCGACAACGCCTTGTCGCTAATCGGACGCATGCTGGATTCGACAGAAATTCACGTAGCGGCTTTTGAGGAAGACATGCAGAAAGTTGCCACCCTGCCCATTACCTGCCACACCATCTATCACCGACATCCGCTGACCGAGTGGATATCGGTGCCGTCACAATATATCAAGATTCTCTATCAAGTGATGCCCGACGTGGTACACATACATGGAAGTTGGAATCTTTTCGGTGCCAACGTGGAGAAATGGTCGCGAAAGAGGGGTTTCAAGGTGGTCTTGTCGCCACACGACCGGCTCCGAAAACATGTTTGGAACTTAGGCTTTTTCAAAACAAGGCTATTGCCCACCGTCTGCTATCAGTGCAACATGGTGCGCCACTGCTGCGCCCTGCATGCAGGCAATGAACAAGAGAGGGACAACCTTGCCGCACTCAAGTGGAACCGCCACATTACCATGGTGCGACACGACCAGCTACACCTGATGCAGGCGTTCTACCAGAGAGTCATCGACCGCGACATTCATCGACAAATGTCGGTGGACGAGCGACAGAGCGTATGCTATCTGTTGCACACGGCACTTTCAGGAGACCTGCGTCAGACCGACCGTCTCCCCACGAGCGTCATGGAACGACTGAGCGCAGAACAGTGGAGACGCATCTTCATCTATACACAAAAGGAAGAGGTGACAGACCTTATCCTGAAAGGTATCGAGATTCAACAGTTACAAATCCCCTACCGCCATCCTGTCAGTGCACCGCCGACAGAGAGCAGCACCCATCTGAATAGGGAGAACGGAATCGTCGGCATGTTGGCAGATGTACGGAAGCATGTGAAGAAACGCACCGTCACCCTGCGCCACCTGTCCGACCTATACCAGACATTCATACAACTCGACTGCGACGAGGACGAGCTATGCCGGGAGCTCAAGGAGAAGAAAATGGCACGCTTCACAGCCCGCATGGAACAAGTACTCTCGGAAATATTCTTCCTCACGGAAGGATTCATGCCCGTCAGACAACGAAACGACAACCATACAGAAAAAATAAGAAAAAGTATCATCCTAAAACCTTAACACTATGAAAAAGAAGTATGATATCGAAAAAGACTTGGCGTATCTGGAACTGCTCTCACAGTCGTTCCCGACCGTAGCAGCGGCAAGTACGGAGATTATCAACCTGCAAGCCATTCTCAACCTGCCCAAAGGGACTGAGCACTTTCTGGCAGACATTCACGGAGAGTATGAGGCTTTCCAACATGTGCTGAGAAACGCTTCAGGAAACATCAAGCGAAAGGTGAACGACCTGTTCGGAAACGAATTGCGCGAGGCTGAAAAGCAAGACCTCTGCACGCTCATCTACTATCCGGAACAGAAGCTGGAACTGATAAAAGCGTGTGAGAAAAACATGAACGACTGGTATCACATCACGCTTCACAAACTGATTCGCGTGTTGCGCGACGTTTCCAGCAAATACACCCGCTCGAAGGTGAGAAAATCACTCCCGAAAGACTTCAGCTACATCATTCAGGAATTGTTGCACGAGCGCACCGATGACGCCAACAAGTCGGGATATGTCAGTGCCATCATTGACACCATCATCAACATCGGGCGCGCCGATGAGTTTGTCATCGCCATTGCCGGCGTCATCCACAAACTCGCCATCGACCAACTCCACATCCTGGGCGACATCTACGACCGAGGACCGGGTGCCCACCTGATTATGGACCTGATGGAGGAATACAACTCATGGGATATCCAGTGGGGAAACCACGACATCGTATGGATGGGAGCATGTGCAGGAAACGATGCCTGCATCTGCAGCGTGATACGCCTCTGCCTGAGATATGCCAACCTGACGACACTGGAAGAAGGCTACGGCATCAACCTCGTGCCACTTGCCACCTTCGCCATGGAGACTTACGGAAATGATCCCTGCGAGGAATTCATTCCTAAATATAGCGCAGAAAGCAGCAACATGGACGAGAAGACCCAGCGACTTACCGCCCTCATGCACAAAGCGATTGCCATCATGCTTTTCAAGAAGGAAGCACAGCTTTATGAAAAGTATCCGGAGTGGGACATGCAAGACCGAATGCTGCTCAACCATATCGACTACAAAAAAGGAACCATCATGCTCGAGGGAAAGAAATACAAGCTGAGCAGCAACAACTTCCCGACCATCGACCCGAAGAATCCCAACCAGTTCACACCCGACGAAGAGATACTGATGGAGAAACTGCACCGCTCATTCACAAAATGCGAAAAACTGCAGCGCCACATGCGCACCATCCTCGCACACGGCTGCATGTACACCATCAGCAACAATAACCTCCTCTTCCACGCATCGGTTCCCCTCAACGAAGACGGAACGCTCAAAGAGGTGGAAGTATTCGGAAAGAAATACAAAGGAAAAGAGCTGCTCCACCAGACGGGCATGCTGATACGAACTGCCTTCCAGAAAGGTGCCGACCCCGCGGAGCGGAACTATGCCATCGACTACTTCATGTATCTATGGTGCGGAAAAGACTCGCCGCTGTTCGACAAGTCAAAGATGTCCACGTTCGAGCGTTACTTCATTGAGGATAAAAAAACCTTCCACGAAGAAAAGGGCTACTATTACAAACTGAGGGACAACGAAGCCGTATGTGACTATATTCTCGACGCGTTCGGCATCAAAGGAAAGAACCGGCACATCATCAACGGACACGTTCCCGTGCACGTGGTGAAGGGAGAAACGCCCATCAAAGCCAATGGAAAGCTGATGGTGATTGACGGCGGTTTCTCACAAGCCTATCACAAAGAAACAGGTATCGCGGGATATACGCTCATCCATCACAGCCGCGGATTCCAACTGATTCAGCACCAGCCGTTTACAAGCACGGAAGAGGCTATCAAAAATGGTACCGACATTATCAGCACCACGCAGATTGTGGAGATGGCATCGCACAGAATGCTCGTTGCCGACACCGATAAGGGAAAGGAACTCAAAAAGCAGGTGGAATATCTCCAGGAACTGCTGTACGCATACAGACGCGGCATCATCAAGGAAGTGGCGCAATAACCCACTGCCCTTGACCGCAAATCATATAAATTCTGTAACTTTTCACTGCGCCCCGACAGCTCGTTTGTCGGGGCGCAGTAATTGTATATTTATACAACGGCTAAGGATTCGGAAGACGATTTGTAAACACCTGTATTTCAATAACTTAAATATGGCTTTCCAAAAGTTCAACTTTCGCGTCCTGAAAGTTCAACTTTTGCAGCCTGAAAGTTGAACTTTTGCAAGCTAAAAGTTCAACTTTTGGAAAACGAAAGTTCAACGGTATATTTATACGCCCATTCCTGTATGTTTATACAAGGGTTCAGTTGGTGAAAAAAACATCAGCGCACCGTGATGTGGAAGCAGCCCTGCTTGACCTCATACTTGATGTAGCACCTGCCCGACTTGCGCATGTCGTCCAGCACTTCGCTCAGCACCCACTTCAGTGTGTCGTTAGAAACCTTCCTACCCACATAAATGCCGGGAGCCGAGACCGCCTCATAGCGGTTGTAACCGATGTCGAACGTCGTGCCATACATGTGGCAACTATTCTCCGTGGCATTCTTGTTGTGACGACGCAGACGCTCCACGTCAGCCTTGCTGCGCAAGACGCTGGTGACCACGAAACGATGGAGAGGCACGCCCTTTACCTGAAGACTGTCGAAGAAACTGTGCCCGATGTCCTGTAAGAGCAATGCCGCACGAGGAACGAGATAAGGAATGCTGCTATACAGTTTGTCCACCTTGTAGTAAGGATTGGCTGCGATATAGACCAGTTCCATCTTCCGCCGTTCCGCCTCTCCCCTGTCAGCCACCGGCCGAACGCCATGCTGCCGGGCGGCTTCCATCTGCACATCGTTCGAGTCGGGGAACGCTGCAGAATAGCTCGGGACACTGTATATCGGATGTTTCACAAGGTTTCCGTCAGCATCCTCAAAACGGGTTGCTGACGGGAACAGTGACTGTACGGAAGACTTGACGGAATCCACCGATGCCACCTCCTGGACCTCGGAGAGCGTATCCTGCACGGACACCAGAGGGACACCCGGCGAATAGGATGATGAAACGCGAGGAAAGATGCAGCGCACCAGTGCCAGTATCAGCACCAGCACCCCAAATCCCTGCAGATATCGTTTTCCTCCGGAAGTCATCGTCTTTTCTTTTTATTTCTGCCCACAAAATTACGAAATAAATAAAACAACAGACAACAAACGACAAAATATTTTTCCCACAGAAAGAAAAATAACCAATTCGTTTTGTTTTATGAGCGATTTGCACTATCTTTGCAGCATAAGTGAAGATAAGAACAATATGGACAAACAAGAAATCAAAACGAATGAAGAAAGACAAAGCCTCAGCTTTGTTGAACAAATGATAGAGAAAGACCTTGCCGAAGGAAAGAACAACGGACGCATACAAACCCGTTTCCCGCCCGAACCGAACGGCTATCTCCACATAGGACATGCAAAGGCCATCTGCATGGACTTCGGCATCGCAACAAAATATAATGGCGTATGCAACCTGCGCTTCGACGATACCAACCCGAGCAAGGAAAACAACGAATACGTCGAGAATATCCTCAACGACATCCATTGGCTGGGCTTCCAGTGGGGAAACGTCTATTACGCATCCGACTACTTCCAGCAACTCTGGGACTTCGCCGTGTGGCTGATTGAAAAAGGACTGGCTTACGTGGACGAACAGACTTCGGAACAAATAGCCGAACAAAAAGGCACACCGACAGAAGCCGGCACCAACTCCCCCTATCGCGACCGTCCCGTCGAGGAAAACCTCGCCCTCTTCAAGAAGATGAATACGCCTGAAGCCGTGGAAGGCTCCATGGTGCTGCGTGCCAAACTGGACATGGCAAATCCCAACATGCACTTCCGCGACCCAATCATGTATCGAATCATACATACGCCGCACCATCGCACCGGAACGAAATGGAACGCTTACCCGATGTATGACTTCGCACACGGACAGAGTGACTACTTTGAAGGAGTGACCCACTCCATCTGTACGCTCGAATTTGTGCCCCACCGCCCCTTGTACGACAGGTTTATCGACTATCTGCAGGAAAAAGACCAACAGCACGACTACCGTCCTGTGCAGATTGAGTTCAACCGCCTCAACCTCACTTACACCATCATGAGTAAGCGTAAGTTGCTGGCACTCGTCGAAGAGAAGAGAGTGAACGGGTGGGACGACCCCCGAATGCCGACCATCAGCGGCATGCGGCGCAGAGGCTACTCGCCCGAAGGCATCAGAAACTTCATCAACTCTATCGGATATACCAAGTTTGATGCACTCAACGACATGGCACTGCTCGAAGCAGCCATCCGCGAAGACCTCAATGCACGCGCCACACGAGTGTCGGCTGTGCTCAATCCCGTGAAACTTGTCATCACCAACTATCCCGAAAACGAGACCGAGGAAATGGTTGCCATCAACAACCCGGAGAACGAGGCTGACGGCACTCATACGACAACCTTCTCAAAGACCTTGTGGATTGAGCGTGACGATTTCATGGAAGACGCACCCAAGAAATTCTTCCGCCTGACACCCGGAAAAGAAGTGAGGCTGAAGAACGCATACATCATCATGTGTACGGGCTGTAAGAAAAACGAAAAGGGAGAAATAGAGGAAATCTATGCGGAATATGATCCGGAAAGCAAGAGCGGAAGAGAAGGTGCAAGCCGCAAGGTGAAAGGTACACTGCACTGGCTCTCTACCGAACATTGCAGAAAAGCCGAAGTAAGAATCTACGACCGACTTTTCAACGTGGAGAATACCGCTGTGGAAGGTCAGGATTTCCACGAACTGTTAAATCCCGACTCGCTGCAAGTCATGACCGAGTGTTATGTAGAACCCTATGCTGCCGAACGGAAAGCCGGCGAGTATCTGCAGTTCCAACGAATCGGCTACTTCATGGCAGACATTGATTCCACACCCGAACATCCGATATTCAACAAGACTGTCGGGCTGAAAGACTCGTGGGCAAAAATCAATAAATAACAAACGAATCAATAGTCATGAACTGGATTTCCACCCTGCTTGACAATCTCAACTACGGGACAATCACCTTCTTGATGATGCTTGAAAGCACGGTCGTCCCCGTACCGTCCGAACTGGTGGTTTCTCCTGCGGCATACCATGCGGCTGCGGGAAACCTGAACATCTTCCTCGTCATTCTTTTCGCTACAATAGGAGCAGACCTGGGGGCTACCATCAACTACGTCGGCGGATATTATCTGGGACGTCCCATTATCTATAAGTTTGCCAACAGCCGTTGGGGACGTCTATGCTTGCTGAATCAAGAAAAAGTAGAAAAAAGCGAGAAATACTTTTATAACCACGGCATGGTGGCAACAATCAGCGGACGACTGATACCGGGCATCCGCCACTTGATTTCCATCCCTGCCGGAATAGCCAAGATGAATTACTGGAAATTCCTGCTATATACGACAATCGGAGCAGGTGTGTGGAACTGCATCTTGGCAGCGTTGGGATGGTACGTGCATACTATCGTGCCGGCAGACCAACTGGAAAGCAAGCTCACAGAATATGGAGACTACATCAAATGGGGAATCATCGCACTGGTTGGAATCGTAGCGGTTTTCTTCGTAGTAAGATATTGGATTAAAAAGCGAAAGTAAGCACATAATCTTTCGCTACACGGTAATAGACCGGCAACATTTCGCCCGTAGTCAGGTTCTCCCCCTTGACGGTTCCGCTATCCGCCACGGCGAACGGTTGCAGCCGCATATCAAAATACCCCAAGGGTGTCTCCGAGAAATACTTGTAAAGAGTTTCCTTCGTGCTCCAATGCAGAAGTTGGCTGAGAATGGTATCGGCTTCTTCGTCTGGACGGATAAACTTATGAGCAATTCGCTGCACCCTGTCACTCTGATATTCTATATCCACGGCAACCGTCCGCTTTCCGGAAAGAATCACCGCCGCATATCCTTTCGTATGGCTGATACTGATATGCTGTCCGCTCTCCAGGCATGGCTTTCCCGACGAAAGATGCCCAACTCTCAACCGGCGATTGCCCGTCATCAGTGCCAGCAACAGATGCACACAAAGAAATTCCTTCTTCCTCGCCTCTGCCCGATAATGCCTGTCTAGCTCATCCCTATAAGTCTCTAAAAAAGGATATTGCTGATACAATTCATCCGCTGTCTCTGTTATTTTCCACAATCCTAAAGAGACATCTTCTGCTATTGTTTCAATCGAAATTAGCGGCATCCGGCTCTCTAATTATTTTCATCAACATTGCGGATAACGACCTTCACGCGTGAAATTCTGCGCTCTTCGATTCCCAGAATTTCAAAACTGTAATGGTGATAGTCTATCTTCTCATGAATTTCCGGGAAGTCTCCTTTCAGTTCAAGCAAGAGACCGGCAAGCGAATCAGCTTCCCCTTCCACTTCAGAGAATTCGTCATCATCGATGTCGAGTATCTTGCAGAAATCGCTCAGTAGGGTCTTTCCTTCGAAGATATAAGTATTCTGATTGATGCGGGTGTACGTCCTTTCCTCCTCATCAAACTCATCGTTTATCTCGCCGACAATCTCCTCGAGAATATCTTCAAGCGTAACGATACCGCTCGTTCCCCCAAACTCATCAACGACAATCGCAATATGCACTTTGTTCTCTTGGAACTCTCGCAACAAATCGTCAATCTTTTTTGTCTCCGGAACGAAATACGGCGGACGAATCAAACTCTGCCAGCGGAAGGTTGCTCCCTTATCAAGGTGGGGCAACAAGTCCTTGATATATAAGATACCGCGAATATTGTCCGTCGTGTCTTGATAGACGGGGATGCGGCTATAGTTATTCTCAACGATACATTTCAGCACGTCGGGGAAAGGACTCCGGATGTCCAAGTCGACAATATCCTGGCGACTTGTCATAATCTCCTTCGCGGTCTCATCACCGAAACGGATGATGCCCTCCAGCATACTCCTCTCCTCCTTTATCTCTTCATTGTCGGTCAACTCCAACGCCTGCTCCAGGTCATCCACACTCAAGACATGTTGTTCCTTGTGAGCAACCCGCTTCGTCAAAAGACCGCTCTTCATCAGCAGGTTCTCGACAGGCCAAAACAACTTACGGGCAATCAAAAGCCCATTCACCGTGCGACGGCAAAAAGCCAAGGGAGACTGGCGGCTATACACCTTCGGAATAATCTCGCCAAACAACAGGAGCAAAAAAGTAAGCAACACCGTGACACACAGGAATTGAAGCCACGCAGCATCCCCGAAATCCACCACCTTCGCAAAGATATAATTGCAAAGCATGATGATAGTTACGTTCACGAAGTTATTGGTAATCAGGATGGTTGCCAGTGTCCGTTCGCTCTCCTCTCGAAGCATCCTAATGTTCTTGTCGGTAGCCGACTTGCTCTCTTCCAATTCGCCCAAGTCACTCGGCGAGAGACTGAAAAAAGCCACTTCCGAACCACTTGCGAAAGCGGACAAGACTAAAAGGACAACTGCCAAGACAGCTGCAATAATCACTCCCGAATCAGGAGCAACGAACTTAACAAACAAGAGAAGTGAAAGTGTATCCATCAAAATGGCATCTTATCGTTATCCGGCTGATTCTCTTCAGTTGTTGCCGTCGGTTCTTCAGCAACCTTTTCCTTTCTGTCCTGCTTTGGCGACAGCAACTCCATCGCGTCTGCAAGAATCTCAGTCACCGTAACACGTTTTCCTTTTTGATCATCGTAGGTCCTGTAACGAATACGCCCTTCTATATACAATTTATCACCTTTATGGACATATCGCTCAGCTATTTTTGCAAGCCCACGCCACATAATGATATTATGCCAATCCGTATGGTCGGGCACCTGTGTCCCGTTTGCCAATGTATAACCACGTTCCGTCGTTGCCAATGAGAACATGGCACAAACCTGCTCGGAGTCATAATATCTGACTTCCGGCTCTTTCCCGACGTTACCTATCAGCATTACCTTATTCATACGTCTCCAAAGAAATTATTTCCAATATCCCAAATACTTATATCTGAAGTTTTTTCCTTTGACAGAAGGGAACTGGCTGCGACTGTCAACGCGTCCTCGCAGATGCTCAACGATCCTGTCATAACAATCTTGCGGCGAATTGGCTTTGCACTGGGCAACAAACCGAGTGTCGCGATACTCAAATTTTCCCGTTGCAGGAATCATCACAACCCGCTTAAAATCGAGTGCCCCTTCGTACCATCCCGGACGGTCGTCAACCAGGCGCGACAAGGCCGATGCTGCTGCCTCGCGACTCTCCCCTGCTATTGTCGGACGCACAGCCTTCTTCTGCTTGAAGTCGAGCATCGAGGCTGCCTCTGTCTTTATAATAATAAAGTACACGCGCGGACGAATCTTATAGCGTTTGGGATAATACACGTTGCTTGCGGCATAGTCCCTAATATCCGCTTCAAGATGCTCATCCATGTCAATTTCGGGGATTGAACTCAAAAAACTAATTGCATCATCGACATTAAAAACCAATGTCTCCTTATCAAAATACCTCAAATATAAATTCATCTGCTGTCCTGATTGTTTTTTCTATTCAAAAAAAGAGCGGCAAACGAGGCTCGAACTCGCGACCCCGACCTTGGCAAGGTCGTGCTCTACCAACTGAGCTATTGCCGCATTGAGTTTTGGGATTAATTGAGAAAGGGTTCATGAAAAATCAGAAAATCTTTCCCACCAACCGAAAACAAATGTGTGAAGAGGAGGAGACTCGAACTCCCACGTCGCAATTGACACTACCCCCTCAAAGTAGCGCGTCTACCAATTCCGCCACCTCTCCATCACAATAACATTCCGAAATCATTGGGTGCCCAGAACAGGACTCGAACCTGCACGCCTCGCGGCACACGCACCTGAAACGTGCGCGTCTACCAATTCCGCCACCTGGGCAAATTTTCTTTTGAACGACTAAAGTCAAAACCCAAAACGGTTTTACAAACATTCAAAAGATTGTTTCAGAATGTGAGCGGCAAACGAGGCTCGAACTCGCGACCCCGACCTTGGCAAGGTCGTGCTCTACCAACTGAGCTATTGCCGCAAAATCCCTGATTTCTCAAGGGCATTTCTCCAAATGCGGTGCAAAGATAATCGTTTTTTTCGGAACTCACAAACTTTTTGCACTTATTTTTTCGTGATTTAGTTCCATATAATATATAAGGTAGCTATAACACCTTTTATGATAGCAGGTTAAAACATTATCTCCAAACTACTCATTTCTCTAATCTTGTTGTATAAGAAAATCGCTTAGTGGTTCCCATTTATAACCTGCAAACCTGCCACGATTTATATAAATCATGTTATCTTTAACGTCTTCAACCGTATATTCCTGCTTTGTCATTCTTGAAATAACAACATCTCCCTTTGTAACAGAAACTTTTTCTTCCTGAACAGCAGGAGTATCAGTTGTTGAATTGTTATTTTCTTTTCCAACTTCAGGAGAAACGAGTTTCAAGGGCATAGTTTCTTGAATGGCCTTTAGCCGAAGAGAAATGTTAGCAATTACATTAAGTACAGCCCATGAAGCCAGAGCACTAAGCATTATTCCTATGCCAGCGCCAAGTCCAATGGCGTGGTCTTCAACACCAAACATAAAAATCAAAGCAGCAAAAATACCACCTATTAGGAGAATGATGGCCACTGTCTTTAATATACTTTCTGGATTTTCCGATATATTCGGCACTTTTACTTCAACTTCGTTTTGTTCCATAATTTAATTATTTTTAGTTTGTAATCCTTCATATGATAAGCAGGTTAAAACCTGTATCACATCATTTTCTGATGCAAAGATAATCATTTTTTTGAAAACAAAGCGCTTCGCTAAATGATAAATACGTTTAGGCGATTTCTATCTAAGAATGGGTTGCTATTTGTAGGGGCGGATCGGTGTATCCGCCCGATTTGTTTCTGCGGGTCGATACATCGATTGACCCCTACACACACATGGATTACAATTTATAGATAATAATATAAAGAGGGCTTCCTTCTTCTAATTGTTAAAATGTCAAGATTTCACCCGAAAAATGCTTACAAACGGGACGGGAGTTTTTGAATAGATATACGGCTATTTCCGAATAATTATGCAAAACGTGCATATTTTTCACCGAAAAACGGCGAAAATTGCTTCCAAAAGTGCCACTTTCGGGCTTCAAAAGTGCCACTTTGGGAATGCGAAAGTGGCACTTTTGCAAGGTCAAAGTTGAACTTTCGCAAATCACGTCCGCATGTTTTTGGTATAAAATATGCTTTTCGTGCTTCTAATCCGCTGATTTTCAGAAAACTTTTCGCAGGAGCGCTTAAAATGCTTCCGCCCTCGCCACAGTCCACCGACTTAAATATACAGCCTCTGAGCGCGTTATTATTTGTAAAGAAACCTTAAGAGCCCCTCCCTAACCCTCCCCCAAATTGGGAGGGAATGCCTGACGGGAGAAAAGCTTCGATAATTAAGAATTAAGAATTAAAAATTAAGAATTAAGAATTATGATTAGGTTTTTCTACCTAAAAATGTTTATCCTTCGTAGGGGTCGATCAATGTATCGACCCGCAAAGAAAAAATCTGTATAATCTGCGGTTAATGGGAAGGTTGAGAAATTCAATCCATTCGCGAAAGATAATCGTCATAGGTGTATTCGCGCAACAATTCCAGTTGTCCGTCGGTACGAAGGAAGGCGATGGCTGGATGAGCGACTCCGTTGAACATGTTTGTCTTTACCGTTGTGTAGTGCAGCATGTCTTCGAAGATGATATTCTCCCCTATCTGCAGTTCGTGTGCAAACTGCCAATACCCCATGAAGTCGCCCGACAGGCAACTGTTGCCTCCGAGCCGATAACAGAAATCTTTTGTTGGAAGGTCTTCCACGGCATCTACCTGCGCTGCACCGGTGACTGCGGGCTGATAAGGCATTTCCAGACAATCGGGCATGTGGCATGTGAAGCTCACGTTGAGAATCGCCGTGCGTATTCCTTTATCCTCCACCACGTCAACGACTTGCGCCACAAGGTCGCCCGTCTGCCATGCGAATGCGCTGCCCGGCTCGAGAATGACCTGCAGGTGGGGATAGCGTTTCTTGAACTCCCTCAATGTCGCTATCAGCAGTTCCACATCATAGTCTTTGCGCGTCATCAGATGTCCGCCACCGAAGTTAATCCACCGAATCTGGGAAAACCATCGTGAGAACTTTTCCTCAATATGCGCCAGCGTCCGCACAAAGACATCAGCACCGCTCTCGCAATGGCAATGGCAATGGAATCCCTCCAGGTCGTCGGGCAGGCGCTCGGGCAGCTTGTCTGCCGTCACGCCGAAACGTGTTCCCGGAGCGCAGGGGTTGTACAGTTCAGTTCCCACCTCGCTGTATTCAGGATTGATGCGCAGTCCCAACGAGAGTGCAGGGTTCGCAAGCCGTGCCTGCTCATGGAACCGTTCATACTGCGAGAGGGAGTTGAAGGTGAGATGGCTGGAATGGCGGGCAATCTCTTCAATCTCGTGCTCCTCATAAGCCGGTGAATAGGTATGGGGCGGTCGTCCGAATTTCTCAACTGCCATCCGCAGCTCGTTCAGGGAACTGGCTGTTGTCGAATGGACATATCTCTGGAATACGGGAAACGTCTTCCACAGCGCATACGCCTTGAACGCCAGGATGATTTCCACATCAGCCCGCCGCGCCACGCTCGCTATGAGTTCGAGATTACGGAGCAGACGAGCCTCGTCCAACACATAGGTCGGACGCCGAATGTCGGTATATGGATGATTAGCTTCCATTTCTTCAAACAACAATATAATCTCATGCAAATTTAAACATAATTTCCGAGATTATATGCCAAGCACATCAATAAT
Organism: Prevotella sp. Rep29; assembly: GCF_019551475.1. NCBI lineage: Bacteria > Pseudomonadati > Bacteroidota > Bacteroidia > Bacteroidales > Prevotellaceae > Prevotella > Prevotella sp. Rep29. The sequence goes on along the minus strand of NZ_CP047159.1, from coordinate 1,174,123 downwards.
TTTCATTTTTCAAGAAAAGGAACGATAATTATCTCGGATATTATTGTGTGTTTGCTATATTTTTTATACATTTGCACTTGAAAAGCATTAGAGATGAAACTCATAATCATGACAAGCCCCACATACTTTGTGGAAGAAGACAAAATCCTCGAAACACTCTTCGAAGAAGGGATGGAAATGCTTCATCTCAATAAGCCTGACTCCTCCCCTGTATATGCTGAGCGTCTGCTGTCGCTGCTGCCGGAAGAATATCACAAGAAGATTGTTGTCCATGACAATTATTACCTGAAGAACGAATATGGGCTCGCCGGCATTCACCTGGACGAAGCCGATGCCGAGGCGCCGCAAGGCTACAAGGGCAAGATATCACGCACGTGTCGGTCTCTCGAAGAACTGAAAAGCGCGAAGAAACAATCGAAATATGTATTTCTGAGAGACGTTTTTGACAGCATTTCCGACGCCAACGGGAAAGCATCGTTCAGTTATGACCAACTGAAAGAAGCCGCTCACAGAGGGCTCATCGACAAGCATGTATATGCGCTGGGAGGAGTGCGCCTGGAAAACATCAAGGTGCTGAAAGAACTGGGATTCGGAGGTGCGGTCATCTGCAACGACCTTTGGACAAGATTCGATATTCACAACGAACAAGACTACAGGAATTTGATTATTCATTTCACGAAATTGTATAAAGCCATTTAATGAAACTCCACATTATATAACTAAAAACAACAAAAGAGCAATGAGTGAGCAGAACTCCTTTATCGTGTTTTCTGGCACAAGTACCCAATACTTGGCAGAAAAAATTTGCAACAGTCTAGGCTGTCCTTTAGGAAAACTACAGATCACCAAATTCTCTGACGGAGAGTTTGTTGTGTCGTATGAAGAATCTATTCGCGGACGCGACGTGTTCCTTGTTCAAAGCACCTTCCCCAACTCCGACAATCTGATGGAATTGCTCCTGATGATTGACGCTGCCAAAAGGGCATCAGCACGACAGATCAACGCCGTGATACCCTATTTCGGATGGGCACGGCAAGACAGAAAGGACAAACCGCGCGTCAGCATCGGCGCGAAACTGGTTGCCGACCTCCTCTCAGTGGCTGGTGTCAACCGCGTGATTACCATGGACCTGCACGCCGACCAGATACAAGGATTCTTCGACGTTCCTGTTGACCACCTGTATGCCTCAGGCGTCATCCTGCCGTATCTGCAGAGCCTGAAACTCGAAGACATCTGCATCGCATCGCCTGACGTAGGCGGCTCGAAACGTGCCAACGCATACGCAAAATACCTCGGTTGCCCGTTTGTCATCTGCAACAAGACGCGTGCCCGTGCAAACGTGGTGGAAAGCATGCAGATTATCGGCGACGTGAAGGACAAGAACGTCATCATAGTGGATGACATGGTTGACACAGCAGGAACAATTACGATGGCAGCCGACGTGATGAAGGAAGCTGGCGCAAAGAGTGTGCGCGCATGTGCATCCCATTGTGTCATGAGCGGACCGGCGAGCGACCGCGTACAGAATTCCGCCCTCGAGGAAATCGTGTTCACCGACTCTATCCCCTACTCCCACCGCTGCGCAAAGGTTAAGCAACTGTCGGTTGCCGACATGTTTGCCGAAACCATCCGCCGTGTGGTAGATAACCAGAGTATCAGTTCGCAATATCTTATATAATAATAAGGTGTATGATTGACAGGAAATTGATCGGGATGGCACTTGCTGCCATCTTGTTCGCTTCGTGCAAACAGGTGCCTAAGCAGACGGAGACGACCGAACAGGCACAAGAGGAAGTGGCTGAAAGTATCAACCGGATTGATGATTTCAGCATGAACACCCCCGAGGGGACAACCATCTCTGCCCTCGATGAAATCAGCAAGCACAAGCTCACCATCATCGACTTCTGGGCAAGCTGGTGCGGACCCTGCCTCTACGAGATGCCTCGGGTGGCTGAACTCTACAACAAATACAAGGATAAGGGATTGGGCATCATCAGTATCTCGCTGGATACGGATGAGACCAGTTGGAAAAATGCCATCAAGGAGTTGAACATGTCATGGACGAACGTCTCTGAGCTCAATGGCTGGGAAAACACCGTGGCACGGGCATTCAACGTGTATGCTATTCCTCACACGGTGATTGTTGCTCAAGATGGGATCATTTTGCAAAACGGACTGATAGGCAACGACCTAATCAATTACATCGAGAAACAATTCAGCAAATAAAAAAAGCGAGCCGACTGAGGTGTTTTACATAAACATTCCTCAGTCGGCTCGCTTTTTGGTTTTCTATACGGAGTGCCTTTCTTTACGGCACTCTGTTTCATTATCCGAAATTGTCGAACATGATGCTTTCGGGTTCTACGCCCAACGAGTCGAGCATGCCCTGCACGGCTTTCGACATCGGACCGGGACCACACATGTAATATTCGATATCCTCTGGTGCCTCATGGTCTTTCAGATAGGTTTCATACATCACCTGATGCACAAAACCAGCCGTGTATTTCACGCCAGCCTCGTCTGCTTTCGGATCGGGACGGTCGAGCGCAAGGTGGAAATGGAAGTTCGGAAACTCTTTCTCCAACTCCAGAAAGTCTTCCACGAAGAATGCCTCGACGAGCGCACGTGCGCCATAGAAATAGTGCATTTCGCGGTCGCGCGTGTTCAGCGTTTTAGTCATGTGCATGATTTGTGCTCTCAGAGGAGCCATTCCGGCACCTCCACCGACCCATATCATCTCCTTTTTAGAATCGAAGATGGGATGGAAATCGCCATAAGGACCACTCATAATCACCTTATCGCCCGGCTTACGTGAGAAGATGTAACTGGAGGCGATGCCCGTCGGCACATCCTGGAAGCCCACTTCGGGCTTTGGTTTGAACGGTGTCGTTGCGATGCGCACAGTCAGCGTGATGCGATCGCCCTCTGCCGGATAGTTTGCCATGGAATAGGCGCGAATTGTGTCTTCCGGATTGTGAGCCTTCAACGAGAAGATATTGAAGTTCTCCCATGACGGCAGATAGTCTGGACCGATATCGTTCTTATCGAAGTCCTTGTCATAGTCGATGCAGTCGTATGCAGGAATCTTAATCTGAGCGTACGAACCGGGAATGAAGTCCATGTGTTCACCTTCGGGCAGTGCGACGATAAACTCCTTGATGAACGACGACACGTTCTTGTTGGAAATGACCGTACACTCCCATTCCTTAACACCCATGACGCTCTCGGGCACTTTGATTGTCAAATCGCCCTTCACCTTGCATTGGCAACCCAATCGCCAGTGGTCTTTTATTTCCTTACGGGTGAAGTGCGGACGCTCGGAATCGAGAATCTCTCCGCCTCCCTCCAGAACCTGCACCTTGCATTGACCGCAAGAGGCTTTTCCTCCACAGGCTGACGGAAGGAATATCCCGTTCTCGTTGAGCGTTGCCATCAGGTTATTGCCTTGTGGGACGTTGATGGTCCGCTCACCATTGATTTCAATATTGACATTTCCACTCGGGGAAAGGTATTTCTTGGCTACGAGCAAAATGACTACGAGCAGAAGTATCGTTGCCAGAAATACGATTATGCTGTATAATATAAACTGTACCATACCTTATTTATATATTAAGTCCGGAGAAACACATCATTGCCATTGCCATCAGTCCGACAGTGATAAAGACGATGCCAAGTCCCTGCAAGGGTTTAGGAACATCGCTATACTGCATCTTTTCACGAATGGCACCCAATGCCACCACTGCCAATGTCCAGCCCAAGCCCGAACCGAAACCATAGACGATGGCATCCCAGACACTGGTGATTGCCTGAGAATTTTCGGGATCCAACAGAATGCGCTGCTGCATGAAGAGCGAGGCACCCATGATGGCACAGTTGACTGCTATCAAAGGTAAGAAGATGCCCAATGCAGCATATAGCGAGGGAGAATATTTCTCCACCGTCATCTCAACCAACTGCACCATGCCCGCTATCACCGCGATGAAAAGGATGAAACTGAGATAGCTCAAATCAACTCCTTCTATCAGGCAATCGGGACCAAGCACCTTCGTCTGAAGCAAATAATTGACAGGAACAGTAACTGTCAACACAAAGGTCACAGCCAAGCCCAATCCTACCGAAGTCTTTACCGTCTTCGAAACGGCAAGGTATGAACACATGCCAAGGAAGAAGGCGAAAATCATGTTGTCGACAAATATCGACCGAAAGAATAAACTTATTGCGTGTTCCATATCTTATTTCTCCTTATAAAAATATGCACGATGCACCCAAATCACACAACCGACGAGGATGAGTGCCATTGCGGGCATTGTCATCATACCATTGTTCATATAGCCAGCCTCATAGAAACTGTCGGGAAGTATCTGGAATCCCAGCAGCGAGCCGCGTCCCAGAAATTCACGCACACCTCCTACGATTACAAGTATCATGGCGTAACCGATTCCGTTGCCCACTCCATCAAGAAGCGATGGCCACGGCTTGTTCATCATAGCAAACGCCTCCAGGCGTCCCATCAGAATACAGTTGGTGATAATCAATCCAACATAAACGCTCAGCTCCACACTCACGTCATACACAAACGCCTTGAGCACTTGCGAGACAATGGTCACCAACGCTGCCACCACAACCAGCTGCACCACGATACGGATGCGGTTGGGGATGGTCTTGCGAATCAGCGAGATAATCACATTGGAAAACGCCGTGATGACGATTACGGCAAGTCCCATCACGATTGCAGGCTTCAGCTGTGCCGTAACAGCCAATGCGGAACATATACCTAAAACCTGATTAAGAATCGGGTGGTCAAGGTTCAACGGGGTTGTCAGAACCTCTTTATTTTGTTTACTGAATAATGCCATAATACTATTCCTCCTTCAATTTAGAAATATAACCATCCAACCCATTGCGAAGCATGTCGTGAACTCCATTTGACGTCAGCGTGGCACCGGTGATGCAATCGACCTCAGAGGCTGCATTCTCAACCTTCTTCACCACACCGACAGCGAGTTCGCCGCTTTCGGAATAGATTTTCTTGCCGATAAACTTCTCCTGCCAAGCCTGCGAATCTTTTATCTCAGAGCCCAAGCCAGCCGTCTCGCTCTCATGGTTGAAATAGACGCCAAAAATGGTGTTCAGGTCATCATCAACAGCCACATATCCGCTGATGCCTCCCCACAGTCCCATTCCTTTCAATGGGAACACATACTTCTTGTTGCCGGCTTTGGTCTCACAAAGATAATAGGTGCTGCCGTCAATTTCCTCTTCTGACTTGACAACCCTTCCATACATCGCTTCCGCCTCTGCCCCATCAAGATTTCTGAGGTTCAGCGAATTGAGTATCTGCTTCTTCTGGTCAAGCGCCACGTTCGCGTCCTGCATAGGCTTCAACGCCTGATAGACGAATGCCAGCAGGAATGCAACGATGACTACAAGTATCGCACTATATATAATAATGTACGCATTATTGTTTGTATTCAGTTTCATTTGGAACCTCCTCTCTTCATTCGTTTCGAGATATTACGCGCTACAACGAAATGGTCGATGAGCGGTGCAAACATATTTCCGAAGAAGATGGCAAGCATCATACCTTCGGGATAGCCAGGGTTCATTACGCGCACGATAACTGCCAGAGCTCCGATGATGAAGCCATAATAGTATTTACCGGTCTCCGTACGTGCACTTGTTACCGGGTCGGTTGCCATAAACACAGCTCCGAAAGCGAATCCTCCCAGAATCAGATGCTCATAGAACGGTATCGGGGTCATATCTGCCTGCGAGAAAATCAAGCCTGCAACGGCACCGCCGACAAATACACTCAGCATGGTTTTCCAAGAAGCAATGCCCGTCCAGAGGAGAATCACGGCACCAATGGCGATAGCGATGATACTCGTTTCACCGATACTTCCGGGAATGAAACCTGTTATCATATCGCAAATGCTATATTCTGTCGGCATGTTGGCACCAATCTGTCCTAACGGGGTTGCTGCCGTGAAAGTATCGGGAAGCGTATTTCCCAATCCGAAGATACTTTCGTCTGCCACCCAAATCGTGTCTCCCGTCATTTTCGATGGGTAGGAGAAGAACAGGAACATGCGTGCGGCAATCGCCACATTAAAGATATTCATACCTGTTCCGCCGAAAATCTCCTTGACGAAAATGACCGAGAATGCACATGCCAATGCCAGCATCCAAAGCGGACAACCGATTGGAATAATCAAGGGGATGATGATTCCCGAAACGAGATAGCCTTCCTGAATCTCTTCCCCTTTCCATTGTGCCCACGCAAACTCTATACCCAAGCCTACGATATAGCTCACAAGAATCTTTGGGAGAACTGCCAGGAAACCATAGAAGAACACTTCGAGGAAAGAAGCGTTTGCCAATGTTCCGGCAGCCATGTAGTTCTGATATCCCACATTATACATACCAAACAACATCGCCGGCATCAGCGCAATCACGACGATACTCATAATGCGCTTCGAGTCAATGGCATCATGAATGTTCGTTCCGCTTTTTGCCGTAGTGTTCGGCACATACAAGAATGTTTCCATTCCGTCAAAAATGCTCTGGAAAGCATGTAGTTTGCCGCCTTCCTCGAAGTTCGGCTTCACTTTATCAAGATAATTTCTTAGCTTTTTCATAAGTTCTAATCGTTTATCATTCAATTCCTAAGCATTTTCTTTACGCAACATGTCCAGACCTTCGCGAACTATCCGCTGCAACTCCAATTTCGAGGAGTCCACAAACTCTGCCAGCGCAAAATCTTCCGGACTTACTTCATAGATACCCAATTGTTCCTGCCTATCAATATCACCGGCAATGATTGCCTTAATCAGATATTCAGGATAGATGTCCATCGGGAACACGCGGTCATATTCACCGCTCATAATCATGTGACGCTCACCGCCTTTCACGCGAGCATCCAGCGTATATTCCTTTTTCTTTCCGCACAGCCAACTGAAATAGCTCCTGTTTGTCGAGAAATCTTTTGTTCGGGGAAGTATCCAGCCGAACATCTCGTCACGGTCATTGCCCTCAGGTATCGCTGTTATCTCGGAAGTGTTTGCACCGATATAATCTTCAGCCGTCGTTTTCATTCCTGTCAGGGGATTGCCCTTGATGAGACGGACATGCTCGCCTGACGGCTCATACACGGTGCTGATGCGCTGACCAACCAACACATCAGCATAAGCAGGCTCGCTCACCTCGCTGCCTGCAATGGCTATCGTGCGACGCAGATCCACTTTGCCCGTATTGAAGAGACGACCGATGAAGATGACGGCTGTCGGAGCGACGGTCCATACCACCTCGCCCTTATTGACGGGAGAAAGATGATTCACCTGAACGCCGACATTACCAGCCGGGCAGGGACCGTCGAAGACTGTGACCTCGACATCTTTTGCGTTCAATAAAGCGGCTGAGGTTTGTCGCGCACCGACGCCCAGATAGGTCTTGGCAATCTTAGACAGCGCCGTCAATCCTGCTTGCCAATCTGCTTCATTTCCTTGCAGTTCATACTCAAAGTCTGCTGCCAAAGGCATGTCACGCAATGCACTTACGAAAACAGCTTTGGGCTGCACTGTCGGCTCGGCTGAGATGGCATAAGGCAACTGATTGATATAGCCGAACAAACCTGCTTCCATCAGTTTCTGGCAAACAGCATTTCCGTCCATCTCCGGGAGATTCATTTTTCCGAAATCACGGAATTCCGGTTCCTTGTCTGCCTTCACCTTTACACACAAAACTTTCCGGCGTTCGCCACGCACCACATCCGTGACAACGCCACTTACAGAAGATGCAAATCTCACTTCAGGGAAACGCTTGTTGACAAACAAGGCATCACCTGCCAGCACACGGTCTCCAACATCAACAACAACCTTTGGCTTCACACCGACGAAATCGTCAGGCACAAAACCAAAATCATCTGAAAATGCTGGCTGAATCTTACGCATATCGGCTGTTCCCTTCAAACGGATATCCAGACCTTTACGCAATTTTATCACATTCGCCATAATATTTAAATACTAGTATTCGTTCACGATATTGGGTGCAAATTTACTAAAAAATAAGGACGTTGACAAAAAAATGAGGCATTTTCAAATGACAATAATAGCGTTTCGGTAAAATAACTTAAATTATTTTGCACTTCAAAGGCTTTGCATTATCTTTGCAGTGGCTATTTGAAATAATGGAAGAAAAGCGTTTCCTAATGATGGAGACCGACCGAAAGGATGAAGAAATTAAGTCGAATCAAACGCATCATCAACATTGCATTATGGACCCTCATCGGTTCATACCTTTTGTTGATGATATCCATACAAATACCTGCCGTACAACGTTTTATAGGAAACAGGATTGAGAGCACGCTATCCGACAAGCTGGGCACTGAAGTCAAGGTCGGGAAAGTCAGCTTTGGCTTTCTGAACCGCCTCGTCATCGACGATGTCGTCATCAAAGACCAGCAACACAAAAAGATGCTCAGCGCTTCCCGACTCTCAGCCAAACTGGATCTCATCGCATTGATAAAGGGTACGGTTGACATTTCGTCGGCACAGATTTTCGGACTCCATGCCACCTTATATAAAAAGGATGCAGCGAGTCAGCCCAATTTCCAATTCATGCTCGACTCGCTCAAGTCTAAGGAAACGGACGAGGAAAAGAAGACAGAGATTCACATCAACTCGCTCGTTATCAGACACGGCAACATCAAATACGACCAACTTGATGCCCCGCAAACCACAGGCATCTTCAACCCGAAACACATTCACGTCAACGCACTAAGCGCACACCTTACGCTTGACCAACTTTCAGACGATTCGCTGTCACTCAAGGTCAAGCGACTGGCATTCAAGGAACAAGCTGGACTGGACGTGCAGAACATCATCTTCAAACTGTCGGTGGCGAATCAAGACGCAAAGCTCCGGAATCTGGAAATAAAACTACCACACAGCCATATCCAGATTCCTGAACTCACAGCACAATCCTTATCCACCAAAAAGTCGTTCAACGGAAGAATCAACCCATCGGAAATCGGCACCGATGACTTGAAGCCACTCCTCCGAAACTATGTGAATCCACAATTGCTACCCTCTTCCCTGACCCTATCCGGCACATTTAGCGGTGATAAAGATGGCATTCAGATAGCACAAATGGCACTTTCGTCGAAAGACGGAGAATTAAAGCTTCAGGGAAATGGCTACGCCAACCAGTTGAACACGACTCCCAAATGGTATGCAAACATCCGTCAACTATCGGTCAACTCACGCTTGCTGAAAGAATTTGTGCCCTCAGCCCCTGCGCAGATAGCGTCGCTCGGGAAAGTCAACTATCAAGGCGAAATCAGCAATCGGGACGGAAACAGCCTGGCACTTAACGGCATCTTGCAGACGGACATCGGAAAAACCAATGCCGACCTGAAACTGCGAGGCAACCTGCTCAGCGCCAAGATATCGACAGACGGCATCAATCTCCGGGAGCTACTCAACGACCAACGCCTCGGAACGCTTGCCACCCAGATGAACATAGAAGGCGATTTGAAGAGGAATGATTTCAAGCTGAAAGGAGATGTCAGCCGGTTCGACTACGAGGGCAATACCTACAAGAATATCGACATCGACGGTGTCTATCACAATCAGGCTTTTGCCGGAAAGTTCTCCATCAACGATGAGAACGGCTCTGCGAGCATGGACGGAACGATTGACTTCTCTTCCAAGATTCCGGAAGCCAACCTTACGGCGAAGGTTCACCAGTTTAACGCTGCCATTCTCCGTCTGGACAAGAAATGGAATACCGCAAAAGTGAGCTTCGACACGAAAATCAACCTTCAGGGAAAGTCGCTCAACAAGTTGACCGGAAGGGTTGAACTGAACAATTTCACATTGCAATCGCCGGAAGAACAGTACCAGATGGAGCAACTGATCATAGAAAGTCTTTCTGAGCGTGGCAACCAGAACATCGACATTCATGGCGACTTCGGCAACATACAGATTGTCGGCGACTACGATTACAGCACTTTGGCACACAGCATTACCAACGCCATCAAAGACAAGCTCCCCACCCTGCCGGGACTTCCCGCAACAAAAAACATACGACCCAACCAGCTCTCGCTCAATGCCAACATCACAAAGACCGACTGGCTGAAAGCATTCTTCGACATCGACCTACAACTCAAACGCCCGATGACCGTCAACGCTTCTATCAACGATGAGAAGAAGGCGGTGGACTTGACGTGCATCCTGCCCGAGTTTACATACAACGACAACCAGTACAACCAAACGGAAATCGTTCTGAAAACCGTTGACGACACGCTGAAACTGGACGGCTCGACAAAAAAACTGATGAGCAACGGCAATTTCTTCGACTTTGCGATATCTGCCAAAGCTGCCGAGAACAATACCAAAGCTGATTTCATCCTGGACAACCATGACGAACTGCGCCACCTGAAAGGTGTCATTTCTACTGAGACACAATTCTTCAGGAACGAACAGGGACAGCCCGCAGCCCACACCATCATACACCCCTCCCAGTTGTCGGTCAACGAAGCGACGTGGAACGTGGAGCCTTCGGATATCGTTTACAGCGACAAACATCTCATCATCGACCATTTCGCCATCCAGAACGGAGAACAGCACGTCATCGTTTCGGGAATAGCCACAACAGAGATACAAGACACAGTCAACATTGACCTGAAGAACGTTGATATCGGTTTCTTCTCCGACATTCTCAACGTGGATGACGTGTTCTTCGGGGGAAGTGCCTCAGGGAAAGCCACGCTCGCATCGGTCTTTGCGAACACTACAGCAAACGCTGCGCTAAGCATAGAGGACTTCACCTTCGTAGATGGAAGGCTGGGAGCATTGCGCGCAACCGCCGACTGGAACAAGACCGACAACACCATCAACATCCACGGTGTGGCAGACGATGGTCCGCTGGGGCAGACACTCATCAACGGAGACATTGCCCTTACGCCGGAAATCCTCACCCTCAACTGCGACTTGAACAACACGAGGATTGAATTTCTGGAGAACTACTTGAAGGGCGTCATGCACAAGATGGATGCGCGGGCAACAGGAAGCCTCCGCATCTTCGGACCACTCAAGAACATTAACATCGAAGGGGAAGTCGTGGCTAACGGAGATGTCGGCATAGAACCCCTCAACACGACATACACCCTGCACAACGATACGATACGCCTTCTGCCCGACCACCTCATCTTCCGCGCAGACAGCGTGTTCGACAAGAACAAACATCTCGCCGTCGTCAACGGAGATATCTACCACACATGCCTCAAAAACTGGATATACGACCTCAACATCGAGGCTGACAACGTGCTGGCATTCGACGTCAAAGACTTCGGCGATGACAGCTTCTGCGGAACGGTCTATGCCACAGGCACCTGCCACATCAGCAACCAGACCAACGAGGTCGTACTCGATATCGAGGCGACGCCACAAGAAAATTCCATCATCAAATATAATGCGGACAGTCCCAATGCCGTAAAGAAGCAAGAGTTCATCCATTGGCATGACGTCACGGAGAAGAATCCGCTTTTCTACAAACCGCTGGAGATTGCCATCGCGAAAGAGGAGACGGAAACGGCTACCACGTCGCAAAACATATCCATCCCAACCAACCTCCACATCAACTTCCTCATCAACACCACACCCGACCTGACACTCCGCCTCATCATGAACGAAGAGAGCGGCGACTATATCGACCTGCACGGCAATGGCGTGCTCCGAGCCACCTATTTCAATAAAGGAAGCTTCGACATTTTCGGCAATTACATCATCGACCACGGGGTGTATAAGATGACCATACAAAACATCATCAAGAAAGACTTTGAATTCCAAGAAGGCGGAACCATCGTCTTCGGTGGCGACCCCTACGAAGCGACACTCAACCTTCAAGCCGCCCACACCATCAATGGCGTCAGTCTCTCCGACCTCAACATCGGACGCTCGTTCTCATCCAACAACATCCGTGTCAACTGCCTGATGAACATCACCGGAACGCCAAGTGCACCCAAAGCCGACTTCGACCTCCAACTGCCAACCGTCAGCAGCGATGCGCAACAGATGGTGCGCTCGCTCATCAACAGCGAAGAGGAACTCAACCAGCAAGTGATTTACCTCCTGACCATCGGACGCTTCTACACGCAGGGTGCCAACAACGCCAACCAAGACGGCACCTCTCCCAGCCAGGCAAGTCTCGCCATGCAAAGTCTGCTCAGCGGAACACTCAGCCAGCAAATCAATACGGTCTTGGGAAGTGTGGTGAACAACAGCAACTGGAACTTCGGAGCCAACATCTCGACCGGAACGGAAGGATGGAACAACGCCGAATATGAGGGCATCCTGTCCGGACGACTGCTCAACAACCGACTGCTCATCAACGGACAGTTCGGCTACCGCGACAACCCCAACGCCACCACTTCGTTCATCGGTGACTTCGATATCCGCTACCTGCTCTTCCCCAATGGCAACCTTGCCGTCAAGGTTTACAACCAGACAAACGACCGCTATTTCACACGCAGTTCACTCAACACGCAGGGCATCGGTCTTATTATCAAAAAAGACTTCAACAATTTCCGTGATTTGTTCGGACGGAAGAAGAAAAAGACATCGCAAGCCACACCCGACAGCATACCGGAAATGCCGGCAGATTCCCTCAAACAAGAATAGGACTCACTCGCTTCGTCATCCGACAGCTGAACTTTCATCAACCAAAGTCGCACGGAATTGGTTGACGGGAGTGCTATTTTTGGAGAACGACAGCCCTTGTATAAACATACGGAAAAGGGCGTATAAATATGCAGTTGAACTTTCACTTTCCAAAAGTGCCACTTTTAGCTTGCAAAAGTTCCCCTTTCACCTCCTGAAAGTGCCACTTTTGGAGTGCGAAAGTGGCACTTTTGGAAAGCCCATCCTAACGTTCTGAAATTCAGTGGTTTACAAAACACACACCAACAGCCCCACTTATGCATAAATATGCAGAAGCAGCAAGTTGGCAAAACACAGGATGCTATCCCGGTATGAGGAAATTGATGACCTCCTGCTCTACTGTCACCTTGAACGGTCCGACCGGTGTCGCCAACAGTCTTCCGTCAAGACTGACCATTGCGCGCTCTGCCTTGTCGAAATAGACCTCGCGCGTGCGGTAAGGGTGCACGTCTTTGTGGTTCAATATCTTTCCGTTATACAGCAGATAGAAGCCCTCTATCAGCTTGGTCATCTCCGGATGGGATATGACAGAGACGTCCAACAAGCCATTATAGGGAACGGCATTGGGGGTCATGCCGTATGCCGTAGCGTTGCCGACACACACCGCCATGACTTTCCGGTTGATGGTATCGGAATTGATTCGCAATTTCATCTTATAGTCCAGTCGCTGGAAAATCATCATCAGCGATGAGGGGATGAACGAAAGCGTCTTCGAACCGAAATATCCGCGCGTCTTACGGCGAAGATTCATCACCGCAGCCACCAGCCCGACGTTCATGCTGTTGAGGAAATAGCGGTGGCAACGCTCGTTGTTCTTGTTCGTATATCGGATACATCCCAGGTCTATCTTCCTCGTGCGGTGTTTCTTCAACCACGCGACGGTCTGCTCGACTTCGCTCTCCTTGAAGTCCCAGAACTTGGCAAAGTCGTTGATTGAACCGTTTGGAATAACTCCGAGTGCGATGCTCTCACGCACCGACTTTTCCGCCTGCATCAGACAGTTCACCGCATCGTTCAAAGCAGAGTCGCCGCCGACGATTACCAACGTCTTGTAGCCATTGTTAATCATCATGGTCACAAGGCGTTCCACACCTGCGGAGTTTTCACTTTGCACCAAATCGAAGTCGATTTCGTGCGCACGAAGGCTCTTTTCTATCTTCTCCCATCGTTTCTGCGGACGGAAGGCATTTTTCGGGCAATAGATGATTCCCCACTTCTTGTCGATACTGCTACTCATTGCTATACATTATTTATATATATGAAAGGGCTTGACTTATTTTCTCGTCCATCGGCAACATGGCGTCTATCCAATGTATTGTGAATCCACGCCGTTCCATTCCCCGGAACCACGTCATCTGCCGCTTGGCAAACTGGTGGATGGCAATCTCCAACCGCTGGAACATCTCGTCGAAGGTGATTTTTCCCGTGACATATTCCGTGACATAGCGATATTCCAACCCGTAATACGTCAAGTCTTCAGGAGAGATTCCTTCATCCAAGAGGCTGCGCACCTCGTCTGCCATGCCTTGTTCCAAGCGCTCTTTCAGTCGCGCGGTAATCTTTTTCCGGCGCTCTTCGCGGTCAATGTCAACGCCGAGAATGACGGAGTTGATTTGCGGAAACGACCGTTCCATGCACCTGCCTTCATCCTTGTCGCGCTGGGCAGCGAGCACTCCCATCTCTATCTCGATGGCACGAATGGCGCGTTGCGGTGTGTCAACGTCCGAACGGTTGTGCATCGCAGAGCCTGTCTGTCGCTTCAAGTCGCGCAACATCTCGGTCAGTTCGTCCAACGACTTGTCCGAAAGACGCTCCCTCAATGCCGCATCTTGGGGCACGGGCGACAGTTGATAACCCTTCAGGACTGACTCTATATACAACCCCGTACCGCCACACAGCAGCGGGAGCCGGTTCCGCCCGCGAATCAAATCGTAGGCAGCAAGGAAATCGCGCTGATATTCAAACAGATTGTATTTCGTTCCCGGCTCGCAAATGTCTATCAAATGGAAAGGAACGCGTTGCCCTTCAACACAATAGTCGTCCAAATCCTTACCTGTCCCAATATCCATACGCCGATACACCTGTCGGCTGTCTGCGCTGATAATTTCCGCATTCAGCTTCAGTGCAAGGGCTACAGCCAAACGAGTCTTACCGCTTGCCGTAGGACCAAGTATGGTAATCATGTCGTGCATTCTAACGGCAAAGTTAATTAAAAGCCGAGACAATACAAAAATTATTAAGGAAAAATCGTTCGTTATTGCTCGCTTTGTGCATAAAAAGCGTACCTTTGCAACAGCATGGCTAACATCATAGAAATATCGTCACTGAACGTCCCGGGCGTGGAAGTGTTTCATTCGCTGACCGAGGCACAACTACGCAACCGCCTGCACATGGAAGACGGCATCTTCATAGCCGAGAGTCCCAAAGTCATCAAGGTGGCACTCGCCGCCGGATATGAACCCCTCTCCGTCTTGTGTGAACGCCGACACATCGAAGGCGACGCGGCAGAGGTGCTCCAGCGCTGCGAAGGAGTCCCTGTATATACGGGAAGCCGCGAACTGCTCGCACAGCTGACGGGCTACACACTCACGAGAGGCGTCCTGTGTGCGATGCGGAGAAAACAACTTCCCGACGTGGAAACGCTGTGCAAGGATGCCCGTCGCATCGTTGTCATCGAGGGAGTGAGCGACACGACGAACATCGGCGGAATATTCCGCTCGGCAGCGGCGCTTGGGATGGACGCTGTATTGCTCACAAAAGATTCGTGCGACCCGCTGAACCGCCGTGCCGTCCGCGTGTCCATGGGGAGTGTATTCCTGATACCCTGGACGTGGTTGGACGAACCCGCAACGAGTTTGCACCAATACGGTTTCAAGACAGCAGCCATGGCGCTTTCCGAACAAGCCATCGCGCTCGACGACCCTCGCCTGAAAGACGAAGAACGCCTGGCTGTCATTATGGGGACGGAAGGCGACGGTCTGCCTGAAAAGACCATTTCCGAAGCCGATTATGTCGTTCGCATCCCGATGTCCTACCACGTAGATTCGCTCAACGTGTCGGCAGCGGCTGCCGTAGCTTTCTGGGAATTGCGCAAACACAACGTTTAGCCGTCGCAAACATGCCGTTTACGATGCTTTAACATGCCGTTTAGCAATAAAAAAGCCTGTCTTCTTTCTGCGAAGACAGGCTTTGTCATATACTGTTTGTATCAGAAATTCTTATCGTCGAGTATTTCGAAACCACAATAGGGCACGAGGCACTTCGGTATGCGAATGCCTTCCGGTGTCTGGTTGTTCTCGATAATCGCAGCAACGATGCGCGGCAATGCCAATGCCGAACCATTCAAGGTGTGGCACAGTTCTATTTTCTTGTCCTCGGCACGGCGATAACGGCACTTCAAGCGGTTTGCCTGATAGCTCTCGAAGTTGCTGACGGAAGACACTTCCAGCCAACGCTCCTGCGCTGCACTCCACACTTCAAAGTCATAGCATATCGCACTGGTGAAACTCATGTCGCCACCGCAAAGACGTAAGATGCGATAAGGCAGTTCAAGTTGCTTCATCAGACCTTCCACGTGAACAAGCATCTCGTCGAGACTTTCATACGAGTGCTGCGGAGTGTCTATGCGCACGATTTCAACCTTATCGAACTGATGCAGACGATTCAATCCTCGCACATCCTTACCATACGAGCCCGCCTCTCTGCGGAAACATGCCGAGTAGGCACAACGCTTGATAGGCAATTCACTTTCATCGAGAATCACGTCGCGGAAGATATTGGTCACGGGCACTTCCGCCGTAGGTATCAGATAGAGATTGTCCATGTTGACATGATACATCTGCCCCTCTTTGTCGGGTAATTGTCCCGTACCATATCCCGAAGCTTCGTTCACCACGTAAGGCGGCTGAACTTCCAGATAGCCGCTCTTGCGCGCCTCTTCGAGGAAGAATGCCTCCAATGCGCGTTGCAAACGTGCCATCTTACCTATATATATCGGGAAACCGGCTCCCGTCACTTTCACACCGAGGTCGAAATCTATCAGATTATACTTCTTGCACAAGTCCCAATGGCATTGCGCATCGGCTCCCAACTGAGGCTTTACTCCACCCTCTTTCACGACCACATTTGCCGAAGCGTCAGCCCCTTCAGGAACGAGCTCGCAGGGAATATTGGGAATGGCGCAAAGCAAATTCGTGAGTTCCTGCTCAGCCGCATCCATTTTCTCTTGCAGCGTCTTGTCCGCCTGTTTCAATGCAGCCACCTGTTCTTTCACCTGCTCTGCCTGCTCTTTATCGCCCTGTTTCATCAACTGTCCGATTTGAGCAGCCAACAGCTTAGCGTCTTGCTTGGTTTTATCCAGTTTTTGCTGGGTTTCACGACGAAGTCTGTCCACTTCCTGAACCTTTTCTATCGCCTCTTTGGCACCCTTGAAATGTTTTTTCTCCAATCCGCGAATCACGCGATCCGTTTCTTCATTGATAAGTCTAAGCGTAAGCATAATATTAAATTTGAATCAGAATTCTTTTTTTTGACTGTGCAAAATTACAAAAAAATCTGTCATTACCTACAAAGAAACGAAAGTTTTCCTATTTTTGAAGATTATCAAACAATTCATATGCGAAAATTTCGCTGATTCAATTTAATTCATTACCTTTGCATGGGTAAGATAGGAACACAATTATTAAGGAATAAGAAAACAAACAATATCATTATGAACAGCAAAGACCTTATGACACGGGCAGCAGACAACATACGCATTCTCGCTGCTTCGATGGTGGAAAAAGCCAAATCCGGACATCCTGGCGGCGCTATGGGCGGTGCCGATTTCATCAATGTGCTTTTCTCCGAATTTCTCGTTTATGACCCCGAAAACCCGACGTGGAGCGGTCGCGACCGTTTCTATTTAGACCCGGGGCACATGTCACCCATGCTTTACTCAGCTCTCGCCTTGCAGGGCAGATTCACTATCGACGAACTGAAAGCATTCAGACAATGGGAATCTCCGACACCCGGACATCCCGAACGCGACGTGGAACGAGGCATTGAGAACACCAGCGGACCGCTCGGACAAGGACACACTTTCGCCGTCGGAGCTGCCATTGCGGAAAAGTTCCTCGAAGCACGCCTTGGACACACCATGATGCAACATAAAATCTATGCCTATATTTCCGACGGAGGCATTCAGGAAGAGATTTCACAAGGTGCCGGTCGCATGGCAGGACTGTTGGGACTGAACAACCTGATTATGTTCTATGACTCGAACGACATACAGCTCTCTACGGAATGCTCGGTCGTGATGGAAGAAGACACCGAAGCCAAGTACAAGTCATGGGGATGGAATGTCCTGAACATCAACGGCAACGATGCTGACGAGATTCGACAGGCGCTCCAAGAGGCTATCGAGGAGAAAAGCCGACCGACACTCATCATCGGAAAGACCGTCATGGGAAAAGGTGCTTTGCAAGCCGACGGCTCATCGTATGAACGGACAATTAAGACGCATGGTGCACCGCTCGGTGGCGATGCCTACATCAACACGATAAAGAACCTTGGTGGCGATCCCGAAAATCCGTTTGTCATCTTCCCTGAAACCGAAAAACTCTATGCCTGCCGCAGAGAAGAACTCAAACACATCGTGGCTGAGCGAAAGAACGAGGAGGCAGAATGGACAAAAGGTCATCCGGCACAAGCCGCGCAAATGCAAGAGTGGTTTGAAGGGAAGGCACCGAAAGTGGATTGGAGTGCGCTCATTCAGAAAGAAGGATGTGCCACCCGTGCTGCTTCGGCAGCTTGTCTCGGAATACTCGCCGAGCAGGTTCCGAACATGGTGTGCTCATCTGCCGACCTGTCCAACTCCGATAAGACCGACGGGTTCCTGAAAAAGACCCACGACCTGCAACGCAACGATTTCAGCGGTGCCTTCCTGCAAGCAGGAGTCAGCGAACTGACGATGGCGTGTGTGTGCATCGGTATGTACCTGCATGGCGGAGTGATTCCCGCATGCGGAACATTCTTTGTATTCTCCGACTATATGAAGCCGGCAGTACGAATGGCGGCTCTCATGGAAGTGCCCATCAAGTTCATCTGGACGCACGATGCCTTCCGCGTAGGTGAAGACGGTCCGACGCACGAACCGGTGGAACAGGAAGCACAGATACGACTGATGGAAAAACTGAAAAACCATCACGGGAAAGACTCCGTGCGTGTTTTCCGTCCTGCCGATGCCGACGAGACGACCGTTTGCTGGCAAATGGCGATGGAAAACATGGAAACACCGACGGCGCTTGTCCTCTCACGGCAGGACATCAGCAAGCTTCCTGCAGGCACCAACTATCAAGAAGCGCGCAAAGGTGCCTATATCGTTGCAGGAAGCGACGAGCAGTATGATGTGATACTCTTTGCTTCTGGTTCTGAAGTGGCGACACTCGTTGCCGGAGCCGAACTCTTGCGCAAGGACAACATCAAAGTTCGCATCGTCAGTGTTCCGTCAGAAGGACTCTTCCGTCAGCAATCAAAGGAATACCAAGAAATGATTCTGCCCGCTGAAGCGAAGAAATTCGGATTGACCGCCGGACTCCCTGTCACGCTCGAAGGATTGGCAGGCAGCAACGGACGTGTATTCGGACTCACCAGTTTCGGCTTCTCCGCACCCTACAAAGTGCTCGACGAGAAACTCGGTTTCACCGGTGAGAACGTCTATCGGCAAGTGAAAGACTTCTTAGGTAAGTAACAAAAAGAGACAAATATCAACAAACAAAAAACATAAATATCATGGAAATCAAGACAGTTGGAATTGCCTGCGACCATGCAGGTTATGCGTTAAAAAAATTTGTGATTGAGTATTTGGAAAAGCACGGTTATCCTTACAAAGACTACGGCACATGGAGCGACGTGAGTGTGGATTATCCAGACTTCGGACATGCCCTTGCTGAAGGTATCGAAAGCGGTGAAGTCTATCCCGGTATCGGCATTTGCGGAAGCGGCGAAGGCATTGCCATGACGCTGAACAAGCACCAAGGTGTACGCGCCGGCTTGGCATGGATTCCCGAAATTGCACACATGATTCGTCAGCACAATGATGCCAACGTCCTCGTAATGCCCGGACGCTTCATCGACAACAAGACGGCTGAAAAAATCATGGACGAATTCTTCAAGACGACATTCGAAGCAGGACGCCACCTGAAGCGCGTAGAGAAGATTCCCGTAAAATAATTTCAGGCAACACAAATTCATTCATAGATTACTTTTACAAATGAAAAAAAAGATTTTTATATTCACCATTTGCCTCTCGGTCATGATGGGTGCTCAAGCGCAGAAAAGCAAGCATTTCATCTCCGATGACAACTATCGGGAAAAGACTGAGAAAGCATTTAACGAAAAAATGCAACTCATTGGCAAACAGTTTTTTGACACAAAGAAACTGAATGCAAATGAAAGAGAGTTGGAAGCACTCAAATTCCTCTATGCCTACATGGCTTTAGCGGATGCGACCGACTATCCCACCTCATTCTTTTATGACAATGTGAAGTGCTCATTTACCGCCCAAAAGGAAATGCCTTGGGGTGTAAAGATTCCCGAATTGTTGTTCCGCCATTTCGTTTTACCCGTGCGTGTCAACAACGAGAATCTTGACGAGAGCCGCATGGTGTTCTATAAAGATCTGAAAGAACGCGTAAAAGGCATGTCGATGAAGGAAGCCATCCTTGAAGTGAACCATTGGTGCCACGAGAGGGTGACCTATCAGCCTTCAGACGCCCGCACCTCTTCCCCACTCGCTTCCATCCGCACCGCCTATGGACGATGCGGCGAGGAGTCGACCTTCACGGTGGCAGCCCTCCGCTCCATCGGTATTCCTGCCCGTCAGGTCTATACTCCGCGTTGGGCACATACCGATGACAACCACGCGTGGGTGGAAGCATGGGCAGATGGTGAATGGTATTTCCTTGGTGCCTGCGAGCCGGAAGCCGTGCTGAATCTCGGATGGTTCAACGCACCGGCATCAAGAGCCATGCTCATGCACACACGTGCCTTCGGCGACTACAACGGTCCCGAAGAGGCAGTTCTCCGCACCAACAACTATACAGAAATCAACCTCATCGACAATTACGCCACGACCGAACGCATCGACTTCCGTGTGGTAGATACCGACGGGAAAGCGGTGAACGGGGCACGTGTGGATTTCAAAATCTACAACTATGCGGAATATTACACCGCCGTGACGAAATATACAGATGAGCGAGGAGAGACATTCCTCACGGCAGGTCTTGGCGACCTGATTGTATGGGCGTCACACGAAGGCAGATACGGTTTCACGAAAGCATCATTCGGGAAGGACAAACACATCACCATCACCTTGTCGCGTTCACAAAACAGCGACCTCACACAACGGGTCTTCCCGGTCGAAGAGTTCGACATTGTGCCGCCACCAGAGAAGGTCAACCTCCCCGACGTGCCCGAAGATATGCAGAAGCGGAACAAAGAGCGCTTTGCGTATGAAGACTCTATCCGCAACGCCTACGTCGCCACCTTCATTTCTCAAGAGACAGCAAGCAACTTCCCCGCTGAAGCGACACCTTATTTAATAAAGGCGCGCGGCAACTGGCAGACGATTCTTGCGTTCCTCGAGAAATACAGCGACCGGAAAGAGCGCGCATACAAACTGCTCTCGACGCTGAGCGACAAAGATTTGCGCGACATGCAGATGGACATTCTGGATGATAACATGAACGCAACGAGCGACCAACTCTGCCCGCGTGTAGAAAACGAGATGATTATTCTCCCGTTCAAGCAGTTCTTCGAGAAGGCTTTCGACAAGAAAACGGCTGACCGCTTCCGCAAGAATCCTTCAGAACTGGTCGGCTGGGTGAAGAAAAACATTCGCCTCAATCCCGACAAGAAAGCCATCCGCATTGCACAGACTCCCGTCGGAGTATGGCGTTCACGGGTGACTGACACACGTTCGCGCGACATCTTCTTCGTTGACGTGGCGCGAAGCCTGGGCATTGAAGCGCAAAAAGACGGCGTCACCTCGAAGGTGCAATACAAGCAGGACGGCAAATGGGTAGATGTGAACTTCGATGCTACCGAACAGGCGAGCGCCCCGCAAGGCACACTCATGTTGGGATATACCCCGACGAAGATGGTGGACGACCCGAAATACTACAGCCACTTCACCATCTCGCGCATCGACAACGGAACGACATCGCTCCTCAGCTTCGACGAGGGGCAGGTAGATATGGGCGGCGGTGTCAGCTGGTCGAACACATTCAAGAACGGAACGTTGCTCGACGAGGGAACCTACGAACTGGTGACCGGTATGCGCCTTGCCAACGGCACGGTGCTCTCCACCTCACAGATATTCAACATCCGTGCGGGAGAAACGACCAACATCGAACTCACGTTGCGCTCTACCGACCAAGAAGTGAGCGTCATCGGCAGCTTCGACTCCGAAAGCAAATTCCTCACAATTGGCGACAAGAAGGAAGTTAGCATCCTCTCACAGACAGGCAGGGGCTACTTCATCGTAGGACTCATCGGCGTAGGACAAGAGCCGACCAACCATGCGCTGCGCGACATTGCCAAAGTGCGGAAGTCGTTCGAGACGTGGGGACGTCCGATTCTCCTGCTTTTCGAAAACGAAGAGGAAGCACGGAAATTTAACAAGAAAGAGTTCGGCGAACTGCCCAACACCATCATCTACGGTATCGACAAAGACGGCGCCATCAAGCAGCAAATCGTCAAGGAGATGAAACTCCAAAGCGACCGCCTGCTGCCTATTTTCTTCACCTCTGACACGTTCAACCGCGTGGTTAGCATCTCACAGGGTTACACCATCGGACTTGGCGAGCAACTGGAGAAAATCATCAAAAAACTCTGAATGAAATCATCACGTCATGATACGCAAAAGGTGTCTTTCCATTTTGGAGAGACACCTTTTTGCGTTGGCAGCAGATAGACTTTGCTCTTCATGAGCGCAAACGTGCCGTTTACGATGGATGAACGTGCTGTTTGAGAACGTGAATTCAATGAAAAAGAACCACAAAAACATGTTTGCATAAACATACGGAAAAGGGCGTATAAATATACGGTTGAACTTTCACTTTCCAAAAGTTCAACTTTTGCGTCCTGAAAGTTCAACTTTCATCGCCTAAAAGTTCAACTTTTGCAAGCTAAAAGTTGAACTTTTGGAAAGCAGTATTTAACATGTTGAAATTCAAGAGTTTACAAAACGAACGTCAACAGTTCCACCTCTGCATAAACATACATAAACAGCATCTGCCAGAGGGAGACGGTTTCCGCATGACGCTACGCCGAGAAGTCGAGTTCACCTTCTACCCAAACCGAATGGGTGTCGGCCAGATGGGGATTGGAGACGCTCACGCCTATCAGTCGGATGGCACGTTTCTCGTAATCCACTTGCTTCATCAGCTCCTTGGCAAGTGGCAATATCTGTTCTTTCGTTTGCAGGGGGTGCGGTTTTGTTACGCTGCGGGTGAGTTGTGTAAAGTCCTCGTATTTCACTTTCAGCGTGAGCGTGTAACCTTCGAAATGGCTCTTTCGGATACGCTGTATGAGTTCGAGGACGATGCGATAGAGTTCCACCAAGACGGCTACTCGCGTGTTGATGTCTTCCAGGAACGTCTGCTCACACCCTACCGACTTCCTCACGCGAGACGTGACGACGGGGCGGTCGTCTATTCCCCGTGCGAAATTGTAATAGATTCTGCCCACTTTGCCGAAGACGAACGACAGTTGTTCCATCGTCAGTTTTCGCAAATCGGCACCGTTGAAGACACCCATGCGATGAAAGCGCGTGGCGGTTTTCGGTCCCACTCCCCAGAATTTCTCAATCTTCAGTTGCGCGATAAACTCATCGGAACGGTCGGGATGAACCACACACATACCGTCGGGCTTGCGCATGTCAGACGCTATTTTCGCCAGAAACTTGTTATAGGAGATGCCTGCCGAGGCGGTCAGATGCAGCTGTTGGCGGATTCGTTCTCTGATTTCGCGGGCAATATCGACCGCCATTTCCATGCCTTTCTTGTTTTCCGTCACATCCAAGAAAGCCTCATCAATCGAGAGCGGTTCTATCACGTCGGTATATTCGCGGAAAATCTCCTGAACCTCCATCGACACTTCCTTATAATGCGTATGGTCGGGAAAGACAATGGTCAGCTCCGGACAGAGATACTTCGCCCGAACAATCGACATGGCGGAATGAATACCATACCGACGCGCTTCGTAGCTGGCGGTCGCCACCACCCCGCGCGGTCCGTCAAAACCGACGGCAATCGGTTTGCCCCGCAATTCGGGATGGTCTCTTTGCTCTACCGCCGCAAAGAACGCATCCATATCAATATGTATAATCTTTCTGTACGCCATTCCGCATGAAACAGAAGGCTATGCCTCCCCGTCGGAGAAGCATAACCCATGAGTGATGAGTCGATAAAGCTTAATCCAAAGCGAACTGCTTTTTCCAAGCCATGCGGTTGGCATTCTCCGCCTCAGCCATGCGCTTGTCTGCCTTAATCACTTTCGCCACAAACGCGTCGATGGTCAAGAGAATGGCTTTCTGTTCGTCGCGGTTGAAGCCTTCGAGCACTTCCTGCGTGTCGCGAACGATTTCCTCAAGCGTATATTTGCGGTCGATGGCTCCCGTCACTTCCTTCTTCAGCTCCTCGTCAATCGTCCCCACTTGCTCTATCTGAGCAATGAAACCATGGATGAAATCCTTCTCCGGCTGAGCATACTGACCGTCGCAATTGGCAAAGAACAATCCCGTTTTTGCCATCAGTCTCACAACATTAGCTAACTTTTCCATATCATTCCTCCTCTACTACTGTTTCGTCTTCAACTACTTCCGCTTCGCCTTCCGTTGCAACCGAATTGCCGGCAAGCCCAATAATACTCAACACGCTTTGGGCGAGGCTCCCGAGATCCATATTCTCCAGATTCAATTTCTCCTTGACAGCATCAAGGACTCCTCCTCCCAACTTCTCCTTGAGCCCTTCGAGAATTCCACTCTCTTCGCCCATCTTCAGGATGTTCTTAAAAAATTCTCCCATAATAATACCTTTCTGTGTTTTAGTAAAAAACTGCACCAAAGATACAAATAAATAAGGAAAATGCAAAAGGAAAACCTGCCTATTTTTGCCATTTTTCAAACCATAAGTTCCAATAAGAAGTGCAAATGGTTTTCAATTGTAAGCCCTCAACCATGTAAAACACTCGTGGAACGCTGTCGGCAAGGGGCAGACAGCCCCGGCGAGACATTGATTCACCAGTAGCAATACAAAAAAAAAGCAAAAAGGGAGACTGCTGTCTCCCAAAGATTAGTTAACTTTGTATTGTAATGATGTATCATCAACTAACCTCACAGCAAAGGTACACAATTTTCGTGTTACGGCAAAAGAATGTAGCGATAAAAGACATCGCTGATACGATAGGAGTGCATTACAGCACAGTCTATCGTGAGTTGAAACGCAACAAAGGCACACACCATTACCATTATGGTATAGCCCAGCATAAGTGTGACGAGCGTAAGCACAGGATGAGGAGACACCGCAAGTTCTCCATAGATATGCGAAGGAGAATCGTCTCACTCCTGGTGTGTGAGCAGTGGTCGCCGGAACAAATCAAGGGATGGATGGAAAGGAATGGAGAAAAGTGCGTTTCAGTAGAAACCATCTATCAATATATCCGATTTGACCGCAAGTGCGGAGGAGAACTCTACAAACACTGCAGGCACCGCCTGAAGAACATCAGAAGGACTGCCGAAACTGCACATACTGCCATAAAGGACAGGGTAATGATAGAACAGAGGGAAGAAGAGGCTGACGGAACACGATTCGGGGATTTCGAAATGGACACCATCATCGGAAAGGACGGAAAAGGGACAATCGTTACAATTGTCGAGAGAAGCCGGGACTTCTTCATGATGAGAAAACTCAGACACGGGAAAAACGCAAAGCAGCTGGCAAAAACCGTAGTAGCCATGATGACACCGTACATAGGAAGGATAAAAAGTATTACCACAGACAACGGAAGTGAGTTCGCTGAGCACAAATACATAGCAGAGAGACTCAAAACAAAGATCTTCTTCACACATCCATACTCATCATGGGAGAAAGGAAACATAGAAAACACCAACAAACTCATCAGGCAATATATACCAAAAGGAACTGACTTTAAACATATTTCAGAGGAACAAATAAAGAGAATACAACATAAAATAAACCGTAGGCCAAGAAAAAAACTAAACTTTTCCACACCTACTGCTGAATTCTTCAAAAAAATAACATAACTTTGCACTTGCTACTGGAATCTACAAACAGACCCCGTGAAAGATTTGGATGCGGGAATTTTGAGAATTGAATATAATTCGCTAAATTTACATAAGATAAGATGCACCTCGGCATAAAAAACAAATGAATTTATTTTGTTCTGCGCTCGGTTTTCATTATCTTTGCCGAGTATAACAGATATACTTCGCAAGCGGTAAAAATTCTTTCTGAAGTATAGTTCATAATATACATAACATGAAACATATCTTATCAATATTATTACTTTTATTATTTGGTTCAGTATTTCTGTCATGCAGAGGAGAAGCAACCCCCAAATTGGTAAATAGTGAATCTTCAGTACTTGAAGTAGAAAAAAAAGAAAACACTCTCTTCCAAATGAATTTAATTAGGGGTTTGGATAAATGTATCATAAAATATTATGGATCTGCTTCAACTTTAGGATATCAATTTGTCTTTGAATTAGATACTATGGGAGGTATTGTTCGGATAGTTGGGGAAAACATAATAGAAAAACTTCCGCAGTATGATTATTCTAAAATATTTTATTATGCTTATGAAATTTGCATAAAAAAGAAACCTATTATTGTTAAAAAAGAACATAAAGAATTGTATGTTGAAGCAGATTTTCCGTTTTTTACTATTACAGGATATAATAATAATCAGAAAATATTTTCCTATGATATGATAGTTGGAACGAGACAAGGCTACTACGAATATAACTACTCGAAAGAATTTACGGAATTATACGATCTAATTTCTTCAATTTCAAGGAATCTGTACCTAAACAATAAAGAAAAGCTATGAATACGACGCCAACGGCAACCTGACGAAAGATTTGGACGCTGGGATTTTGAGGATTGAATATAATTGCTTAAATTTGCCGAAGATGATACGTTTCGGTAACAACAGCAAGCATGTATATACGTACGACGCCACGGGCAGGAAGCTTCGTGCAGAGTACTACACGCCCATCATATCAACCATATTTATCAGAGAACGATGAAAATATATCCTTGTGCGAAAGTCAATCTGGGTTTGAACATCGTGGAGCGTCGCACCGACGGTTACCACGATTTGGAAACGGTGTTCTATCCCATCCCGCTATACGACACGCTGGAAGTAGAAGCCATGACAGGCAATAATGCGTCGGGAGAATGCGAATTCACGATGAGCGGCATCGAAATCGAAGGTGCGCCGACGGACAACCTCGTGTTGAAGGCTTATCGCCTGTTGGCTGCGGAGCACGCGCTTCCACCCCTCAGCATACACCTCCACAAAGCCATTCCCTCACAAGCGGGCATGGGCGGAGGCTCGAGCGATGCTGCCTACATGATTCGTCTGCTCAACGAGAAGTTCCGCTTAGGACTCAGCGTGGAAGAAATGCAGACGAAAGCCACCAGACTTGGTGCCGACTGCGCCTTCTTCATCGAGTCGATACCAGCATTTGCAAGAGGCATAGGTGACAAGCTGTCAGCAGTCGAAGGGAACTTGTCTCATTTGAAAGGGCTCTACATGGCGGTCGTAAAGACCAACGTGGCAGTATCCACCCGCGAAGCCTTCGCCCGGATTGTGCCGAAAAAGCCCGAACGCTGCTGCCTCGACATCGTGCAACAACCCGTCGAGACATGGCGCCATCAGCTCACCAACGACTTCGAAACGTCCGTGTTCAGCATTTATCCCGAGCTTGCCCGCATCAAGGAAAGGCTCTATTCCGAAGGAGCCATCTATGCACAGATGACCGGCAGCGGCAGCGCTATCTATGCCCTGTTCGACAAAAAGCCAGACAGCCTCAGCCTCATTTTCCGCGACGCATTCTGCCACATCGTCGCCCTATAGAAAATGTTTGGCACACTATTTGCATGAATGCCAATACATTATTCATATATAATATATAAAAGAAAGGCATACCATGAACAACCTGTTTTCAGACAGACTCTCTGAGATTCTCACCTTCAGCCGTGAGGAAGCAGAACGCCTCTGCTGCCAGTCGGTAAGTCCCGAGCATCTGCTCATGGGCATCATGAGGGGGAAAGGCGACGTTGTACACGATATGTTCGATAAACTGAACATCAATCTGCAATCCATAAAGACAGAACTTGAAAACAACGTGCGGAGAGAGCCAGCAAGCACCCATCCGACAGAGCTCGCTCTCAGCGAGCAGTCGAGCAACATACTCCGACAAGCAGTCATCGAGGCACGCACGCAGCACCGAGACACCGTCGACGTGCAGCATCTCCTCCTCGCTATCCTCCACGACCCATCGGGCAACGAGGCAAAACGAATCTTAGAACTCAACAAAATGAACTATCAAGACACCTTGGAATATCTCCAGCAGAAAGCCAACATGCCACAAAGCGGCATCGGGCTCCCCGATGAAGACGAGGAAGAACTCGAACCCATCGGACAAAACCCGCGCAACGAGGAGCAGAACGGCAGCCATACGACCACACAAGCACGCAAGAGTAGCGGAAAGACCCCCGTGCTCGATAACTTCTCGGTCAATCTCACGGCTGCTGCCCTCGAAGGAAAGCTTGACCCCGTCGTGGGACGCGAGCGCGAGATACAGCGTGTGACAGAGATTCTCTGCCGCCGAAAAAAGAACAACCCCATACTCATCGGCGAGCCGGGCGTCGGCAAAAGCGCTATCGTCGAAGGACTGGCACAACTCATCGCCAAGCGCAAGACATCGCCCGTGCTGTTCAACAAACGCCTCGTGAGTCTCGACCTCACCGCCGTCGTGGCAGGAACCAAATACCGCGGACAGTTCGAAGAGCGCATCAAGGCACTTATCAAGGAAATCGAGCAGAATCCCGACATCATCGTCTTCATCGACGAGATACACACCATCATCGGAGCAGGCTCGACACCCGGTTCAATGGACGCTGCCAACATCCTCAAACCGGCACTCGCAAGAGGCACCATCCAGTGCATCGGAGCCACTACTCTTGACGAATACCGCAACAGCATAGAAAAAGACGGAGCACTCGAGCGACGCTTCCAGAAAGTGCTCGTCGAGCCAACCAATACCGTCGAGACACTGCAGATACTCGAAAACATCAAAGACCGCTACGAGCAACATCACCACGTTGCCTACACCGACGATGCCATCACAGCATGTGTCAAACTGACAGAACGCTACGTGACCGACCGCTCCTTCCCCGACAAAGCCATCGACGCGCTCGACGAAGTGGGCGCACGCGTACATCTGCAACACGCACAAGTGCCGCCCGAAATCAACGAGAAGGAGAAAGAGATAGAACTCGTCAAGCAAAAGAAAGACGCTGCCGTCAAGAGTCAAGACTTCGAACTCGCCGCCAACTACCGCGACCGACAGACACAGCTCGAAGCCGAGCTCCAACGTCTCAACGAGCAATGGAGCAACGGCGAGGCAGGAACGCGCGAGACCGTCACCGAGAAAGAAGTGGCAGACGTCGTGTCGATGATGACCGGCGTGCCCGTACAGCGCATGGCAGAGGCTGAAGGCATACGTCTCAGAAACATGGCAGAGCGGCTCAAAGGCGCCGTCATCGCACAAGACGAAGCCATCGAAAAGATGGTCAAAGCCATCCAGCGCAACCGCGTAGGACTGAAAGAGCCCAACCACCCCATCGGCGTCTTCATGTTCCTCGGTCCGACAGGCGTCGGAAAGACCTATCTCGCCAAGAAACTCGCCGAAGAAATGTTCGGAAGCGAAGACGACCTCATACGCATCGACATGAGCGAATTCACCGAGAGTTTCAACGTCTCCCGACTCGTCGGCGCCCCTCCGGGATACGTCGGCTATGAAGAAGGCGGACAGCTCACCGAAAAAGTGCGTCGCAAACCCTACTCCATCGTCCTGCTCGACGAGATAGAGAAAGCCCACGGCAACGTCTTCAACCTCCTGCTGCAAGTGCTCGACGAAGGACGACTGACCGACGGCAACGGGCGACTTATCGACTTCCGTAACACCGTCGTCATCATGACCTCCAACGCCGGCACCCGACAACTCAAAGAGTTCGGACGCGGCATCGGCTTCAACACCGGAGGACAGTTCGGTGGCGTGCTCGACGAGAAAGACAAGGAACACGCCCGCTCCATCATCCAGAAGAGCCTTAGCCGACAGTTCGCCCCTGAGTTCCTCAACCGCCTCGACGAAATCATCACCTTCGACCAGCTCGACCTCGACGCCATCAAGCGCATCATCGACATCGAGCTCAAAGGACTCTTCAAGCGGATAGAGAACATGGGCTATCACCTGACCGTCAGCGACGCTGCCAAGGAGTTTGTTGCCACAAAGGGCTACGACGTACAGTTCGGTGCCCGCCCGCTCAAACGCGCCATCCAAAACCACATCGAAGACGGTGTCTGCGAGCGCATCCTGAGCGGTGAACTGCAAAGCGGCGACACCATCCACGCCGACAAACATCCCGAAAAAGAAGAACTCGTCTTCACCAAGAGCGAGTAACGTCGCAACTGTTCGACGAGGACACAAAAACATATAACTATCAAAAAAAGCACGGTACATTTATTTGTATCGTGCTTTTTTATTGTCCTATCAAAATTTACAGATTACCTATCTTAGCTTTATTTCTTAAGCCCATCAAATTCTCCTGTTTTGTCATGATGATATATGATTGCGCTTTCTTTTTTGCTTCATTTTTATTATTAATTATTATTTTCATGTCATCAATTATTCTACTTTTGAGTACATCATCGGTTGGTATTGGTATTTTCACTTCCATTAGCCTATTCCCCATTGTTGAAATAGTACCCTGTCTAAATGATTTGGATTCAATTTGTCTTTGAACGATTTCCATTCCCAACAGGGCCAAAAGCAAATAAGGAGACAGAATATCCTTTCTGTATATTTTGATTCTTCTAAAATGGCTTTGAAAGATTATCTTTAAATCAGACTCGGTTATCATTGCTGCTCTACCCATAAGATAGGTGCCATCATTTACGACAAGTATGTCTTCCGTCTCAAGATTTTGCTTATCTTTATACTTCATATAAATATCTTCTGAAAGGCAATGAGTACAGTCAGAAGTTATTTCCCAATTCGAAATTTCAGAAGTCCGGACAAAAGGAATATCTCCCGTCCCATAATGTTCGCTACCAACCTCGTGTCCTCTTGAAACTTTCAATATTTTATCATCCTGAAGTTCTTGCAAAGTTTTAAGTTCAAAATCTCCAGATTGTAAGTAAGAATCCAATTCCGTCTGAATGTCTGGATTGTAATATTTTGGCAATAATATATTGTCTTTCAAATCACTGATTCGCATAAACCATCCAAGATGTGAAGGCTTTTCTATTTTTCCGTTTCTCAACATTTTCAAATATTCTGGAATTTCTGCTATCTCATCATTTTTAATTTCACGACCTCGTTTATCATGACCACAACTTTTAGCGTAACTCATGAAAAATGGATAATCGTCTCTCGGGGTTGCTGTTTTTTTCAGAAAAATAAGATGTGTTTTCGTTGGCGTATATGGTAAAAAAGAGCTCATTGGTAAATCTATTAGTCCAAGAAGTTCCGTCTTGCTTAATAACTCTTGTACAATATATCCGTCTGTCGGATTACATAGTACACCATCTGGAACAACTATTGCAAGTTTTCCTCCTTCTCTTACCAAATCTATACACCTATCCAAAAAAAGAATCTGCGGAGCTTCACTTTCTTTTACTTTGTTTGTCTTTGTCCACAATTTGCCATCTCTATCATATTTCCATTTATGACCTAATGGATATTGTGAAAGTTTTTTCTCACCCTTCACGGGAATCTTTGCACCAAAAGGAGGGTTTGCTAAAAGAATATCAAAACAATCTAATTGAATACGAGCTTTTGTTTTTCCATCCCAATCTTTTGGTTCATTCAAACTATCTTCACAGAAAATGCCACTTTTGCCATCACCCATCAAAATCATGTAGGCTTTTACCACCTTGCTCAAAAAAGTATCTTTTTCTATTCCACAGAAATTTATATTTGCCTTGGCTATCTTCTCTTCTTTTATCATTTCCTCCGGCCAATTCATTTCTGCTCCCATTTTTTCCACTTTACCATGAAGATACTTGAGCCCCTCTATAAGAAAACCTCCAGATCCACAAGCAGGGTCTATTATTTTGTCATCACAACCTGGATCCAAAATTTGAATTGCTGTGCGAACTATATTTTTAGGCGTAAAATATTGCCCTTGCCCTCCCTTTAATGCACGATGGATAAACACTTCGAAAGCATCTCCAATCACATCGCGTTGCGCTGTCATCAATGAATAGGGCTGAAGTTCACCGACAATATAAGCTAATGACTTATCATCCAATGTTATGTTATCCGAATCATCCAAGACATCTTTGTATGTCCTTTTTGCTTCTTTGAACCTGTCAACAATTCTCTTTTTTATATCTTTAGGACTTTCATCTATTCCGGCTCTAAATGTCAGTACTTCGGTAGGACGGGTATATTTTTCATCATACAACTTGCAAAGGATAACGTTTATAATCTGTCTTGCATACTCTTCA
Source organism: Prevotella sp. Rep29 (assembly GCF_019551475.1). Taxonomy (NCBI): domain Bacteria; kingdom Pseudomonadati; phylum Bacteroidota; class Bacteroidia; order Bacteroidales; family Prevotellaceae; genus Prevotella; species Prevotella sp. Rep29. The sequence goes on along the minus strand of NZ_CP047159.1, from coordinate 1,141,599 downwards.
TCACGCGTAGTACCCACAGCATTACCAGCCAAATAGTTTCTAATTGATATAAACTTCTGTTTCAAGTTATGCGTAGGTATCAAATCCTCCTTTTTATATTTTCCTATATCCTCAAGTCTTTGCCCATACGCCGGGATGTTCAGAAGATTTTCATCAAACTCTATTCTTCCTCCTTTAATAACTTTTCTAATGTAATGAGTGTTTTCACCATTAAACCAAACTCCAAGTTCCGCTTCAGAAAACTTAAGATACAACTTCAACTGTTCTACACCATCTTCACGGGTTGGTTTTTTACATTCCACCACTATATATTCATCCCCACGTTTTTTCTCTTCCGTTTTAAATACAACAATATCAACAGGATATCTATACTCCGTATCTGATGGTGATGCCTTGACCCTAAACTGAGGATGAGTTTGTATTTGATTACGATTATAATTATAGTCTGCTACTAACATTTTCGAATAAACCTGTACAGCATTAACTTCTTCTGGAGTTGCCTTAACAGGTTCGTTAGATATAAAGTCTATAATATATCCATTTCCTAATTCTTTAACAGCATTTACATCCATCCGTTCTTTTGTTATAAATACTGACCGATACCCAAACATCAGCTGTTTTTTACCTTGTTTGCTACATAAACGAAAAACGGGGTATCCTCATCTGCTCGCCCGCAACTCAAGGTTTACCACAACCTGACCAGTGAACGAAACAGAGTCTTGAATACCCACGCTGGTAAGTATATATGCATCCCAAAAGTGTGCGTGAGGACACAGTTTGCCCTCGGCACACTCCGGGGAGTATATACTACACCCGTAGCATTCACCTCCGCAATGTTCTTGACTGGTCTTTTCTGTGGTAATTTTGAGTTGCCAAAAACAAAGCATCAATGACGCTTTTCCAATATGTAGTTGTCCCATCTGCGTTTTGTGCGCAAATTGGAACACTGCAAAGTTACGAAAAAAGCTTGTAAAAGCGAAGCGATTTTGGAAGATTAACGCAGTTCGGCCTAAAATAAAGGCAAGACGGGGAAGAATGAAGAAGTTCAATTTGGGGCTAAAAGCAAATTAGGGAGGATTGGTGAAGGAGTTAGGTTGCCAAATCGTAACCCAAAATTAGGGTTCTGATGCAGGTTAATCGACTAAGCAAATCGGGGCAGAATGGCGTACCTTTCACCATCCGTTCACTTCCAGTTTCTTATTCCGCAAACTGCTACATTTTGCATAGCGATGGATGCCAAAAGAAACAGTAGTTTTGCAGCCAAAATTAAAAAAGGAGTAAGAAACATGAGAAGTACTTTTAACATTCTGTTCTATGTGAACAAGAGTAAGGAGAAGAACGGTGTTGTGCCTGTGATGGGCAGGGTGACGATTAATGGGACTCAGTCGCAGTTCAGCTGTAAGAAGACGATTCCGCTTGACATGTGGGATGTAAAGGGCAATTGTGCCAAAGGCCGTAGCAAGGAGGCTTTGCAGATCAACCGCGAACTGAATAACATCAAGGCACAGATTATCAAACATTATCAGCATCTTTCTGACCGTGAGGCTTTCGTGACGGCAGAGATGGTGCGCAACTCCTATCAGGGATTTGGAAGCGAGTACGAGACATTATTGAGTGCTTTCGACAAGGACATCGACAATCAGAAGAAACGTGTGGGCAAGGACAGGGCTGCAAGCACGCTTTGGGCTATGGAGCGTTCGCGGAAGGATGTGGCAGAGTTCATTCAGTCGCACTACCGTCGCACAGACATGTCGATGTTGGAACTAACACCAGAGTTCATCAAAGACTTTGCCGCCTACCTCAGTACAGACCGTGGACTGGCCAACGGCACTATCTGGCAGCGATGTATGTGGCTGAAAGGTGTTGTTCTGAGAGCGCACTATAACGGCAAGATTCCCCGTAACCCGTTCGCGCAGTTCCACATCAGCCCGAACTGTAAGGAAAGGGAGTTTCTGACCGAGGAAGAACTGAAGGCTGTCGTGACCCATGAGTTCGACGACGACAGTCTCGCCTTCGTGCGTGACATCTTTGTATTCGTGTGCTTCACTGCCCTTTCGTTCATCGACGTGAAGAACCTGACGACGGCCAACATCGTGGACATCAACGGTGACAAGTGGATTATCAGCAAGCGACATAAGACCAACATTCCCTTTCAAGTGAAGCTGATGGAGGTACCCTTGCAGATTATCGACCGCTACAAACACCTACAGGAAGACAAACTGGTGTTCGGCAAGATGAACTACTGGTCAATGTGCAAGAAACTGAAAACGGTGATGTCAGCTTGTGGCATAGAGAAAGCCATATCCTACCATTGCGGACGTCACTCATTCGCAACCTTAGCGCTTTCAAAAGGAATGCCTATTGAGAGCGTGAGTCGCGTATTGGGACATACTAACATCGTGACCACCCAGATTTATGCCAAAATCACGAGCCAGAAACTCGACAATGACTTGACGATGCTCGGCAATAAGCTCAATGCCTCATTCAAGGATATAAAGAGAGCATAACCACTAACGACGCATAAATACTTCAAAGCAGAAAGACGAATGATTAGCGAAGTCTGTCATCCGTCTTTCTGCATTATATTCCCTCAGCACACAAGCCACTGACGGATCTTTCTTTTTCCCTATCGTATATACGCAGGGTGATAGCAACTTTCCAGAACCCTTTCCAAGTCACTCTCACGATATAGCACCTTGCCACCTAATAATATATAAGGTAGTAAACCATCATTTCGGTATTCCTGTAGCGTTCGTCTGCTGACCTTCAGGATCTGTGCCACCTCTCTGTCTGTCAGGTAGCGTTCACCATCAAGCAATGGGCGATAATTGCCTATCACCTTCTTGTATAGGGCAAGCACCTCTTTCATGTTCTCCAACGCATTCTTTACGCTGACGTTATGAGGCATTATCAGTTCGTTCATAGGCACTCCGTTTTGAGGTTACACATCTTGCTATCCTTATCTCTACCTGCCACAACATGAAGAATACTCTCCACATCCTCAGGCTTGTAATATACCTTACGATTGATTTGAGAATAGGCCAATGTTCCGTTGTCTCGTAAAGTTTGTAATGTTCTTGGGCTGATGTTCAGCATCTGGCACACGTCTTGGTTGTCAAGCCAGTTACCTAACCCTTTGTCTGTGCCTCTACTGGCCATCTCCTTCATCTTTGTGACGAAACTGTTGAAGCTCGTCAGCAGCTCCTCGTAGGTACTGCGCTCAATTGATACTACTTCCATGTCTGTTTAGTTTTTGAATTTTGCGTGCAAAGGTAGGCCATGATCTCCAGATAAACTCATTCTGATAATTCCTTGTTGTGAAATAACAATTCAGGGAAACAAAAGCCTAATGTCTGCCGAGCTTGCTTATTCGAAAGCAGACAAGCATCTTTGTGTGGTACTCCACAGAAAAGTGCGTATTAGGCTACACCCTTCATGGGAAATGTATGCCTTATAACATTGTCGGTTCTTCATTAATTCCTACTTGTATAGCCGCAAAAACACTAATTTCATTTTTTTTCTTCATTTTAGTCATAATCTCGAAATTATTTGTTATTTTTGCACTCGCAATCCGATAGGAGCGCAAAGACATAAAGCTCGATAGCCGCACAATCACCACCGTACTTGCTACGAGCGAACATAGAATATAGGAGCTGCCCCGTATAGGGCGCAGATTTCCCATATTTCTATGTGGTTTGTGGTGAACCGTGCGGCGTATGGCGAAAGTCTGCGCCTCTTTATGTGGAAATTTTAAAATAATCATATATGAATATCAAACAATTATTTCCATTGAAGAATCAAGCAGAATTGTGCTTTTTCTCTTCTGTTGCAGTATTGCTATCTATGCCTTCATATGGTTTTAGTACAGCGCATGTAATTTTGGCCATTTTATCGGTAATTTCTTTCTTCTGTGTAAAAGACTCGATTGTAGTTCGAGCTTTATGTGTTTCCGTATGCCTCAATTCCACTTATTCAGTTCTTGACTTATATTATGACAATATCATAAACGCTTTGATACTTTTAGTTATAGTTGTAGGCCCAATCGTATATGCAATAATAAAGGCTGGCGAAGTATCGACAAGAGTGTTTCTTGGAATCATTATATTGACCATATTGCCGAGAATGTGGAATGGTTATAGTTATTCTTTTGATACCAATACACTTCTCTGTCTTAGTTTCTATTTACTCATTATTTCACTAATCTTTCTTTTTCTCTCATCTGCTTTAGACACAACGGACATAATTACTCGATACATATCATTGGGAGCGGCAATTGCATCTGCCTTTATACTATTTGTCGCTGTTATAGGTATCATCTATGAATTTTGTGACCAACCAAAAAGTGGAAAATTCGGATATGGAATAATTTCAGAATATGATTTCACACCTGAAGAGTATCCCTTATACGCTGCTTGCCGAAATATCTTCAGTTTCTCAACAAATTGGGTTTTCTTAGCAGGTATTATTATGGCATCATATTTTGGTTACCTTCTTAAGAGATCTAAGATGGCTCTCAGTGGAGTGTGTATTCCTGCTATTCTTTCCATGATTGGGTTTGGTGTCATGTATGGAGCTAATACTATGTTTGCACATTATAGAGGCTTTGGCTTATGGAATGAAGCAGACGATGTGGTTTTACTTTATTTTGCTGAGTATGTAGTTTTGACTTATTCATTATATAAATTTTACAAAAAACTTTAAGTATGGGTAATTTAGAAAACATGTTGGAAAACCAACAAAAAGAACAAGCATCAACTGCAAGCAATCAAACCATTGGTTCTACACTTCTTGGTAAAGTTTCAACAATTTACAAATGGCTTGGAGGATTGTTTATCGTAATTGGAGTAATAGCGTTTCTTGCATCTTTAAGTAATGATAAAGCTGACGCAGCAATATTTGGAGCCAGTTCTTTCTTTGGCGGTTTATTCACCCTGTTTGGAGGATGTATCGGAGAGGCAATTGACGACATTAGAAATAGCGTCAAGAAATAAGAATACATAATGATACTAATGGATAGCCACTAACACATTTCTTATTTCGTCATAAACGCATCGGGGATATTTTCATATTCGTCTTTGATGTGTTCAAAAATCAGTCGAAGGACACGTTGGATGTCTTCGGCCATTGAAACCAAAGCGTCGCCTGCAATGACAACAGCTTTGGTTTCATTTATGTATGGAATGAACGCTTGTATTGCCAGTGTGATGATGTCTGCTATAGGAAGTATAATGCGATAATGATTATATACTCGTTCGTCTATATTCGGTACCATCATTCCATCCCCAATATCATTTAGGTGAATTTGACGTAGCTCACCCCAGTCAGAATGAATAGCATCAGATGAAAGTCCATATTCTAAAGTGTAAATCAAATCCTTTTCTTCCTGTGTATAAGTTTGATCGACAAGATTCAGTATTGTTTTGAAGTTCTTTGGATGGATAGACTTTAAGTCCTCAATAGTAAAACCGTCAGCTTTCAAATCGTCTAAAAACTTTGTGTTTCGAACAAGATTAACTCCATCAACTTTCTTTTCTGTTTTGTTATATACGTTGATTCGATTTTTGTATGAGGCTAGCCTAAAGTCATCCAATGCTTCCTTACCATTTACGATTAGATAGACCATTTTTGTAAATGCCTCATATAAGATGCGTTCATAGACAATGTATACGCCAAACTCTCCACGCTTGTTAACATCTATACATTCCTTCCAGAACTTGTAAATTTTTACATACAGACCAAGAATTGGAGCTTGTTCTCTTTGACAACAAATATAGTCATCATCATTGGGACTGATAGACTTTCTCATCAGAAATGTCAGATTGTCACACAACGACAGCACAAAATTATTGTCATTCAATAGAAGAATGACATCTTGCTTAGTTTTTATAGATGTGTATGGCGTCAACATATGATGCAAAAATACAAAAAAGTTGGCACATTGTGCACGTTTTTGCGAAAAAACTTCAAAAATCGTTGCTATTTTCAAGAAAAAACATTATTTTTGCACAGATTATTGCAATATCATGTATGAATAAGACTACACCATACGTACAGGGCGAAAGATTGAGAAGCTATTCTTCAGTCTTTACTCGAAAGGTGTTTTCAGATATTATCAACTATAACGATTTCTCTCATTTGAATTGGCTATATTCAACGTATGACCAGTATCAGAGAGGTATTGAATCATATTCTGACTATCTTCTATACCTATATAAGTATATTGCGAGATTTTATAGATGCGAGTATGTATACAAGAACGAAATTATAAATCAACTCTTGTTGAAGAAGTATGGTACAAAAAACACCATAGCATTCAATGAATTTCGGATAGGCAACTCTATCGTCGACTTTGCCATGATGAATGGAGAGAGTAAAGCTTTTGAAATTAAGACCCAGTTCGATACATCAAGAAGGCTTTCCAAACAGATGGGAGATTATAAGAAAGTATTCAACAAATGTTATATTGTTGTTGCTTCTGAAGATTTAGGTTATTATGAGAGTATTGTTGAACCAACTATAGGCATCATAGAGTTATTTTATGATAGAGGGAGAATAAAATTAAATGAATACAGACCTGCTGTTAAGAATTCAGAACTCGATTCCGAAATTCTAATGGGATGTCTGAGAACACAGGAATACAAGGACATCGTGTTATCATTTGATGGTTATCTTCCTGACGTTAGTGAATATCAAATGTACAATGCATGCAAAGCACGCATTATGCAAATACCATCCTTGAGGCTAAATGAGCTATTCCTTTATGAGATTAAGAAAAGAAAGAGTGTAACAAGCAAATTGAAGGATGTTCCGAAAGAACTCAGGCAAATATGTCTTTCTTTAAATCTCTCAGAAAAGCAAAGGCTCGAATTGGCTAACCAACTATGTAACCCAATAAAAAAGTCTGATTTATGTATTTCCCGTATTTAAGAGGTAAACAGTTTGAGTTATTGGCTTTGCGAGATTTCGCAACAGGAAATCAAGGCAAAGAAAAGGTAGTCCCCATTATAGAGCCTGTAAAGCAACAATTTGGAGGGCTTAACACAGCCATATCTACCATGTTGGATAGCGGGCTCCAATTTGCGATGATTCTTAACCCTAAGGATGGAGATTTCAAACATCCAAATGTAAATAATGACATTTTTGGAAGCCTGACTTCTTTAGCCGGTACGCATGATGGTTGGATTCCCGCTTATATATACAGACGAAATGCCAATGCCCTTCTCGATCATATTGATCAAAATAATCTCCAGCAAGTAATGATTATACTTCCTAATGGGGCTGATGTCAATGATGAAAGTTTGATGGACTTTCTTCGTAATGAAAGGGTTTCTTATATCGTGAATGGGAACAATGGAAATAGATCAACTCGGGCAAGGCTTCTTAGATTAAACAAGCAACTAATCTCGCTTGAAGACAGATTTAACAATAAGTCAAGAAATGCAGATTATGCGGAACCCGATGATGAATTCTTTAGTGATGATTTCGCGTATTACAATGCTGATGGCCTATATGGTTTTTCTGACTACACTTCATTGCCTAAAGACTTTATAGAGGGGGGCATGATGCCATATGCAATTGCCATTCATCTGACATACCAAAAGGCAGAAGACCAGATTTTTGTACATCATTTTGTATCAGATAGCAATTTTGACCAATCCAATGTTCGTGGAAAATTCCATGAAGCAGCCATAAAGATAGCTCCATTCTATAGTAATGGTATTGCCCATACTACTGCTGTTGACGAGTTAATTGAAAAAGCAAACCAGGAAGATGGCTACCCAGGGCTTGGCTATATAAAAAAGTTATCAATACTGAATCATCTTGAATTAATAAACGGCATTTTGTCCGACTGATATATAACTATGTTAATCTGTAGTAACTGCTTTAATGATGTAGAATTACAAATTTCTGTCAGCAACGAATCGTCAGTTTTTGGGATTTGCGATGCGTGTGGGCAAGAAGCATATGTTGTAGACATCGACATCTTTGCAGATTTCTTCAAGGAATTGTTACATTTGTTTCAGCCAGCCAGAGAAGGGGTAGATATAGTTGGTCTTCTTCAAAAGGACTGGGACATTTTTGTTGATGATGAAGTTGGCAAAAGAATCATAGGTCATTTTTTGTCATTAGACAATTATGGTTATGATTTAAACGAAAAAGTTGGATATGTTGATGCTATCAAGAGTGACATCTCAACATGGGATGATATAAAAAGGGAAGTTCGAGAAGAAAAGAGGTTCTTTGCAAATTTGTCATACTTTGATGGTAACAATATGATAGAAGCGAATACAACAATTCCCCAAGGCACTATTTTGTATAGAGCAAGAGTCATTCCATCAGAGCGAACCTATCTGACCAAAAACGATATGGGTTGTCCTCCGAGAGGGAAGGCAACAGCAGGTAGAGCAAATCCTCTTGGTATACCCTATTTGTATTTGTGCAAGAACGAGGAAACAACATACTACGAAGTCCGTGCGTTGTATTTGGATAAGTTAGCCATAGGAAGTTTTAAGACTACAAGAGACTTAAATATCTTGGATTTCACCTCTGCATTGAGTTTGTATTATGCGTATAACAATTCTACCATTTCGCTTTCAGAAGTAATTGCAAAACAAAAAATACTACAACTTATAAGTTCAGACTTGTCAAAACCCTTAAGACGATATGATTCCGAGTTAGAGTATGTTCCAACGCAACTAATTTGTGAGTATTGTAAGATTAATGGTATTGATGGTATATGCTTTAATAGTTCATTACATAATGGTGGCGTAAATGTCGTACTATTCGATTCCTCGTCCGCAGAATGTATCAAAGTAAAGAGTAGAGAGATAAAAGATGTACACATTTCAAGGTAGATTCTCCTGATGCAGTATTCTTAGGTAGTTCTGTATGCGACATATCATTTCAGAAGAAGGACGTAGCCTAATACGCACTTATCTGGCAAGTGCCACAAAAAATGCCGCAATCAGTTCAAGAGCGATGAGCAAGCTCAGAGGAAAAAAGAGATGAATAGATTTTGCTCTTTCAAAAGAAATGTTTACCTTTGCACCCGATGATGAGTTATTGAAACGGCTGGTGGCTCACCGTCGGGTGTTCATTGAATGCATTTCATAGCAGAATGTGGAATTGAGTACGGTTGCCAATTCGTAACCCTATTTTCTTTCAATTCCTCAGACAGCCTTTATACAAAGAAAAGCTGAGAATTCTTACAAAGTTACGAAAAATCGAGAGCAGAACAAAACAAATACATTTGTTTTTTATGCCGAGATGGTGTAACATTCATAATTCTTTAATTAAGGTATGACGCATGTAGGGGTCGATTGATGTATCGACCCGCAGGAGCAAATCGGGCGGATACACCAATCCGCCCCTACTCCAAGACAAAAGAAATGAGACTTTCCACTGATTCTACCGGCTTAACTTTCCTGACTTCCATTTGTCATTTTCCTTGACATTTTTCTGATGACGTTTTAGGTTTCTTTACAAATATTAACGCACTCAGAGGCTGTATATTTAAGTCGGTGGACTGTGACGAGGGCGGAAGCATTTTAAGCGCTCCTGTGAAAAGTTTCTTGAAAATCAGCGCGTTAGAAACGCAAAAAGCACATTTTATACCAAAAACATGCAGACGCGATTTGCGAAAGTTCAACTTTGACCTCCCCAAAGTGCCACTTTCGCATTCCCAAAGTTGCACTTTTGAAGCCCGAAAGTGGCACTTTGGGAAGCAATTTCCACCATTTTTCGGTGAAAAATATGCACGTTTTGCATAATTATTCGGAAACAGCCGTATATCTATTCAAAAACTTTCATCCCGTTTGTAAGCATTTTTCGGGTGAAATCTTGACATTTTAACAATTAAATGAAACGTCATTAACCGCAGATTGCACAGATTACACGGATTGTTTTCTGCGGATACATTGATTCACTCGAATAGTATTAACCGCAGATTGCGCAGATTATACAGATTGTTTCTTTGCGGGCGGATACATCAATCCGCCCCTACGAGGGATAAAACATTTTAGGTAGAAAACACCTAATCATATTTATATAATCGTCTCTAACGCTTTTCTTGCGCTCCGTAGGTGCTCAGGTGCAAAGCGAAATCCCAAGCGAAGCGACTAAAAGAACTATCAATTGTCAATTATCAATTTTATAGTGATTAGACTGCGCGTTTCGCCGGTAACAGCGAAGCGGTGGTCGGGTCGGTGGCTGACGACCCAGATGATGCGTCCGGTGGCGTCGGTGACGACGAGCTGGGCACGTTTCTCGAAGCGCGTCATCTTGCGGTCGGTCATGAAGTCGCTGAGCAGCTTGGAGCCTTTCATGCCGAGAGGCACGAAGCGGTCGCCTTTCGCTGCGCGCCTGACGGTCAGGGGGAACGTCACTTTCGCCTTGTCGAGAAGTGCACAATGTGGTCCTCTATCAAGAAGCATTCCGGGCGTGTACTCCTCTTCTGCCACCGTGAAGGTCTTGTCGCCGGAATAGGAATATGTCCCTGTCGCGGTGATGGTGAGCGGCGGAATATTTTCCCACCCCCGACGTTCCACAATGATGTTTCCGCGGTCGAAAAGCAGTTCGTAGGTATCGGAGCGGAACATCTTCCCCGTCGTGGTGTGAAGGTTGTCGTAGATTTGTTCTATCTGCTGGGGTTTGAAGCCGTAATCTTCCAGTAGGAGGTACAGGTGTTCTTCGTTTTTGATTAATGCTATGGAGATGAATATAGGTCTGTGTGTGCTGAAGAGGTCGAAGTCGCCAGTCCGTTCTTCCATCACGCGGTCGATGATGGATGCTGCATCGCGCATACGGCCGGCAGTCTTGGCGATGCACTTGCGCACGGAAGGGTTGATGGTCTCCAGCAGCGGCAGTACGTTGAGCCGGATTTTGTTTCTCACCACGTCGTCCACGAGATTCGAGCTGTCGGTGATGTAGTCTTGCCCGATGCTGCTGAGATAGTCTTCTATCTCCATCCGACTGACGCCGAGCAGCGGTCGGTAGAAAATCTCGTTGACTGGTGTGATGCCGCGCAAGCCATGAATGCCTGTACCGCGGATGAGATTGATGAGCAGCGTCTCAACGGAGTCGTCGCGGTGGTGGGCGATGCACACTCCAGCATACCCATATTTCCAGAACATCTTATAGAAATACGTATAGCGCAGCTGTCGGGCAGCCATCTCGATGCTTATCTTGCGCTTGGCGGCATGGGCGCGGGTGTCGAAATTTGTCTGATGCATGAAGATGCCTCTCTCCTTGCACAGCTGCTTGCAAAACTTGGCGTCCCTGAGCGACTCTTCGCCACGGAGATGGAAATTGCAATGTGCAGCTTTCACGCGATAGCCCAACGCCTGCAGGGCGCACAGCAGCGCCACGCTGTCGGCTCCGCCCGAGAGTGCCACCAGGTAGGTGCCTTCCTTCTGAAGCATCTGGTGCTTGGCGATGAAGGCTGAAACTTTCTTCAGGAAATCGCTGTTCGACATATCCGCTGGTGTGTGTTATTCGACGTACAAGACAAGTCCTTTCAGGTACTCGCCTTCGGGGTGGTAGATGTTGACAGGATGGTCGGCGGGCTGATGCAGCTGATGCAATATCCGCACCTTGCGTCCCGACTGTGCGGCAGCGGTGAAGACGGCGTTGCGGAAGTGGTCTTTCGTGACCACCTGGCTGCAGCTGAACGTGAAGAGGATTCCTCCCTCGCGTATCCGCTCGAAAGCCTTGGCGTTGAGGCGTGTGTAGCCTTTCAGCGCATTGTGGAGCGCTCCGCGGTGCTTGGCAAAGGCTGGCGGGTCGAGCACGATGAGGTCGTAGCGCCCGTCGATTCCGTCGAGAAACTTGAAGGCATCTTCGCAAAACGCCTGATGGCGGCTGTCGTCGGGGAAGTTGAGGGCGATGTTCTGACGGGTCAGCTCAATGGCTTTGGCGCTGCTGTCCACCGAATGTACCGTCTGCGCACCGCCGCGCATGGCATAGAACGAGAAGCCACCCGTGTAGCAGAACATGTTCAGCACGTCCCTACCCTTGGCATATTTTTCCAACAGGAGGCGGTTCTCGCGCTGGTCGATGAAAAAGCCCGTCTTCTGCCCTTTCAGCCAATCGACATGGAAGCGCAAGCCGTTCTCAACAGCCGTATCGTCGGCACTCCCGCCAATGATAAAGCCGTTCTCCTGCCCCAAATCTGCTTTGAAGGGGAGCGTCGTCTCACTCTTGTAGAAGACGTTGGCGATTCTGCCTTCCATCACGCTGACGAGCGTTTGGGCTATCTCGTGGCGTGAGACGTGCATTCCTACGCTATGTGCCTGCACGACCGCCGTCTTGCCATAGCAGTCGATGACCAACCCTGGCAGGAAGTCGCCCTCGCCGTGCACCAGACGGTAGGTGTCGTTGCCCGTCACGTCAGCCAAACCTACGGCAATGCGCATCTGCAAAGCCGCCCTCAGCCGGCGCTCCCAGAAGGCTTCACCCACCTCCTCGTCGTCGAACGAAAGCACACGAACGGCAATGGAGCCCACCTGATAGTGACCAACGGCAATGAAATCGCCATCGACGGTCAGCACGCGCACCACTTCGCCCTCGCCGATGCCCTCATCCACATGATGAATCGCACCCGAGAAAATCCACGGATGAAAGCGCTTGAGACTTTCCTCCTTACCCTTCTTCAGATATACTTTCCTGTACATATTCCTCTTTCTTTGCTTCACTTATAACGAGTTGATAATCACCCGTCTCCCGCAATCGGTTATATTCATTATACAAATTGATGCACGCCCACGCATCGGTGGCAGCATAGCCTTTCTGCTTCTCCGACAACGTGTCGTTCTCCCAGTTCGAGAGCTGCTGCCGTTTGCTGATTTTCTCGTGGAAAAGATTGGCATAGAGTTTCTGCAGACTCTTGTCCTCGATGCCTATCTCGGTCATCAAGTCCTGTAAATCGGCAAAACGCCCCGCCGTGAAGGCTCCCAGACGGTGGAGAGAAAGCAAATCATCGTGTAACGACAAGCCCACCTTCAGCGTCCTCTTGTCCTCCAGCAGCCGCACCACCGACGGCACCAAGCCCAAGCGGTTCAGACGGAAGAGGAAACAGCGCTGCGGCGTTGCCACCTGAAGGAGCGCCACCCGGTTCTGCTTGCCTTTCCTGAACGAGGGGCGCGTCTCCGTATCAACGCCCAAAAGCGGATGGGAAAGCAGAAAATCAACGGCACGGTCAGCCTCGGCAGCATCGACAATCACCACCACTTCACCCGGGAAAAGCACCTGAGGCAAACCGCCTATCAGAGCCTTATCATATTTATTGTAGATGACTTTTTTCATCAACCACTCTCTTTTGAAAGTGCAAAATTAAAAAAAAGTTGCGAATTTATCGGCTTTTCTAACTTTTTTCCTTACTTTTGCATGTAAATTCACAACAACATATTCCACATGGCAAAGAAAAAGAAAACGGCGCAGAAGAAAAAATCATTCCTCGAAGCATTGGGCGCCCGCAATATATTTCAAAAGAACGAAACATTCAACTTCGTCTCAGGCATCGTCCTGATACTGCTGGCGATAGTCATGGTCATCGCCTTCATCTCCTATTTCTCTACGGGCGAAGCCGACCAAAGTCTGGTGACCGATTTGCGACCGGGCGAAATAGAAAACACGGCGCGCAGCTTCCAGAACACCTGCGGGTCGGTGGGAGCCATCGTCTCCTACTTCTTCATCTCCCGCTGCTTCGGAATAGCAGCGTTCACGATTCCCTTATTCCTCATCATCTGCGGACTCAAACTCATGAACGCCTACCAGCTGAACCTCTGGAAATGGTTTTTCAGCCTCGCCATCATCACCATCTGGTGCTCGGTCACCTTCGCAAAATTCCTCAAACCCATCTTCGGCGACCGCATATTCACCCCCGGCGGAGACCACGGAGCGCACGTCTCGCAATGGATTGAGAACGTCATCGGAGCACCGGGACTCATCGCGCTGCTGCTCATCGTGGCACTCGCCTTCCTCGCTTTCGTCAGCTCCGAGACCATCAATATCATTCGGAAGATGTTCAATCCGTTCGGCTATCTGAAAAAAATACCCTTTGTCATCACCAACAATTCATCAAAAGAATCTAAGACCGCAGAAGTGGGAACCTTCGACGACGGGGAAACAACCGATGAAGCCGGCACTTCACAAGAGGAATACCTTCATCCACAAGAACAGGAAGAGGAAAAGCCGATTGCAGAAGAGCCCCTCAGCAATGAAGGCACGAACAACTCGAACGGGTTGGGCATGAAGGTTGAAGTGATGAAAGAAGAGGAAAAAGCCGATGGGAAGACCGTGGCAAACGTGGACATCAACACGCCCATCAACCCCCGCGAGCCCTTCACAAGATACAAATTCCCGACGCTCGAACTGCTCAAGAAATACGAAGACGACGGAAAACCATATATCGACCGCGACGAACAGGAGTCGAACAAGAACCGAATCATCCGCGTACTCAACTCATTCGGCGTGCAAATCAGCGAGATACGAGCAACCATCGGACCGACCATCACCCTCTATGAAGTCACTCCCGCACCTGGTGTGAAAATCTCGAGAATCAAAAACCTGGAAGACGACATCGCCCTCTCGCTCTCAGCCATGGGCATACGCATCATCGCACCGATACCGGGAAAAGGAACCATCGGTATCGAAGTGCCCAATGCCAAGGCAAATGTCGTCTCCATGCAGAGCATCCTCAACTCGAAGAAGTTCCAGGAAGCGGAAAAGAGCATGGAACTGCCTATGGCGCTCGGAAAAACCATCATGAACGAGGTCTATATGGTAGATTTGGCAAAGGTTCCACACCTGCTCGTGGCAGGAGCGACCGGTCAGGGAAAGTCGGTCGGCATGAACGCCATCATCACTTCGCTGCTCTACAAGAAACATCCCAACGAACTGAAGTTCGTGCTCATCGACCCGAAGAAGGTGGAATTCAGCGTCTATAGTCCCATAGCCGACCATTTCATGGCTGCGCTGGACGAGAACATGGACGAACCTATCATCACCGACACCTCGAAAGTAATCAAGACCCTGAACGGACTCTGCGTGTTGATGGACCACCGCTACGACCTGCTCAAGAAAGCCGGAGCACGAAACATCAAAGAATATAACACAAAATTCCTCAACCACCGGCTCAGTCCCAAAGACGGACATGCTTTCATGCCCTACATCGTGGTCATCATCGATGAGTTTGCCGACTTGATTATCACCGCAGGAAAAGAGGTGGAAACGCCATTGACACGTATCGCACAGTTGGCACGTGCCATCGGTATTCACATGGTAATTGCCACCCAGCGTCCTTCAGCGAAAGTCATCACCGGCGGAATCAAAGCCAACTTCCCCGGACGCATCGCCTTCAAGACAGCTCAACGCATCGACTCCAGTATCATCCTCGACCGCACGGGAGCCAACCAACTCATCGGTCGCGGTGACATGCTCTGTCTCGTAGGCAACGAACCGGAACGCGTACAATGCGCCTTCGTTGATACACCCGAAGTGGAACGCATCAACGAACACATCTGTAACCAACCTGGTCCGCAGCACCCGTTTGAAATTCCTGAACCCATCGTGGAAGAAAGCGCAGGCGGAGGCGGCTCATTCGACGCCAACGCACAGATAGACCCGCTCTTCAACGAGGCGGCACGCTCCATCGTCTCCTCGCAACAAGGCTCAACGAGCATGGTTCAACGGCGCTTCTCTATCGGCTACAACCGTGCCGGACGACTGATGGATCAACTCGAACAGGCAGGAATCGTGGGCGTGGCACAAGGCAGCAAACCGCGCGAAGTGCTCATACAAGACCTCAACACGCTCGAGCAACTGCTCGCCTCGCTGGCAAAATAAGTTAAACCTTGTTCGCAAACGAGCGTCATACTGACAAAAAGCAATAACGATGAAAAGAAAAAACATACTGATAGCGCTGACCCTTCTGCTCTCTTTAACCGCCTATGCGCAAAATGCGGCTCAGGCAAAGCAGATACTTGACAAGGCAGCAAAACTCATCACGCGCAAAGGAGGCGCAAGTGCCAACTTCACCATCGACGGAGGCGCCAGTGGAAAACTCTCGGGAACGCTCTACGTCAAAGGAAACAAGTTCTACGCAAAGACACCACAGGCAGCCACATGGTACAACGGAAAGACCCAATGGACCTATCTGGCGAAGAGCGAAGAGGTGAACGTCAGCAATCCGAATGCCGCACAACAGGCACAGATGAACCCCTACACGTTCATCACATTATATAAAAAAGGATATGCACTGGCGATGAAAACCGTCGGCAACAGCTATCAGATACATCTCAAAGACCAGAAAAAACAGTCGATACAAGAGATGTACGTCACCGTCAACAAGGCGACCAACCTTCCCACACAAGTAAGAATGCGGCAGAACAACAAGTGGAGCACCATCACCATCAGCAACTTCCAGATGAAGACACTCAGTGACGCGCTCTTCACATTCAACGCGAAGAATTATCCCAATGCGGAAATCATCGACTTGAGATAAACATGAACAAGTTCCAGCTCTTTAAGACATTGCGCACGCATAACAGTCTGGCAGACAAGCGCAATCCCGCCGTCACACAAAACAAAGTGGCAAAAGTATTTTTGTGGATTGGCGCTGCCTTCATATTACTCTACCTGATAGGCTTCGCCATCATGTTTGCCTTGATTGCCAACGAGAGCCATAGCACCACGGCATCAGAGCTGATATTCGGCATTGCGCCATTCATCCTTGCCTTGGATTTCTTTTTCAGGTTCATCGCACAGCAAACGCCTTCGCAGCAAATCAAGCCCTACATACTCCTCCCCATTTCCCGATACACGTGCATTGACTGCTTCATAGCCAATTCGCTGCTCAGCATCGGCAACCTCACGTGGTTTGCCATGCTCATACCCTACAGCATCATGTCCATCGTCTTTTCTGAGGGAATAGGAGTCACGCTCGGTTGCCTGGCAGGCTTCTACGTGCTGATACTCATCAACAGCCAATGGTACATGCTGGCAAGGAGCCTCATCAACCGCCATATAGCCTGGTGGGTGCTGCCACTCATCGTCTATGCCCTCATCTTCTTGCCGGCATACGCCTGGGAAGGTGCCGACATGGCAAAATGCTGCCAGTTTTATGCCGACGGGGGATACCTGCTTGCAACGTGGAAACCCCTTCCCTGGCTCTTTTTGTTTGCGGTGCTGGCGATACTTATCTACATCAACCGCCGACTGCAATACCGCTTTGTGTATGCGGAGTTGTCGCGCACGGAAACGACCAAGCTCCATCACGTCAGCCAGTTCAAGATGTTCGACCGGTTCGAGGAGACGGGCGAATACCTGAAGTTAGAGGTAAAAAGCATCATGCGCAACAAGAACATCAAGAAGGGATTTATCTTCGCTACGGTAGCGGTCGCGCTCCTGAGCTTCGCTATTTCATTTAGCGATATTTACAACAATATGGTCGTCTTCTGGTGTATCTACAACTTCGGCATCTACGGCGCCATGATTCTCGTCAAGGTCATGTGCCACGAAGGCAACTACATCGAGTGTCTGATGGTGCGCCAAGAGAACATTGTCTCGCTCCTGCGCGCCAAATACTACTTCTACACCGCACTCCTGCTGCTTCCCCTCCTGCTGATGCTTCCGATGGTCGTCACGGGAAAGTGCTCGCTGATGATGCTTCTCGCCGTCATGGTCTTCATGGCAGGATTTCTCTATTTCCTGTTCTTCCAGATGGCAGTATATAACAAGCAGACCATTCCGCTAAACAGCAAATTCGTCGGAAAAGGAAGCATGGAGACCAACTATCTGCAACTCTTTGTGAATATCCTCGTCTTCGCCGTGCCGCTCATTCTCATCTCGGTGCTTAAACTTGTCATTGGCGAGACACCCACTTACCTCGTGCTGATGGCCATCGGCTTTGCCTTCATCGCAACCCACAAACTATGGATACGCAACATCTACAGACGCATGATGAAGCGCAAATATGAAAACCTCGAAGGTTTCAGAAGCACGATAAGCAACTGACCCTTTCACGCACCGCAAAGAGCACGTTCACTCTTTGCAAAGAGCACGTTCACGGCTCGCAAAAGACCTATCCGCGCACATAGTGCGGCATCTCTTCAGGAATGACCATGGAGATTTCCACGAGCCCCATTATCTCGCCGTTCTCCCGCCACGGTGTCTGATAAATCATCTTCTTCACACCGTTCTTCTGAATCGTATAGCTGTTGCTCGTTCCTTTCTCCAACATCTCACGGATGATTCCCTGCGAACGCTCATTGTGGCAAGGTATCATGGAGCGACCAACCATCGACTCGCCATTCTTACAGAACGTCTCACGCGACTTCTGATTCATAAACACAATCACTCCCGATTTGTCACACACCGTGACGGCGCAGTTCATATCCTCCGCCCAGTTAAAACTCATTTCCATTTTTCGTTTTGTATTTGTTTATCTCTCTTTTGCAAAGATAAGAATTTTTGCTTACTTTTGCACACAAAATAAAAGATATTACACATGAAGAAAATATTTATCCTATGTATGGCAGCATTCTTCTTTAATTCATTCATCACGGCAAAACCAAAGACAGTCAAGTTGAGAATCATTCAGACAAGCGACGTGCACGGATGCTTCTTCCCTTACGACTTCATCAACAGGAAGCCGAAAGAAGGAACGCTGGCACGCGTCATCACCTATGTTGACAGCCTGAGAAAGCACTACGGCAACAATCTGCTGCTGCTCGACAACGGCGACATCCTGCAAGGCCAACCGACGTGCTACTACTGCAACTACATCAATCCCAACATTCCGAACGTCGCGGCGGAAGTCATCAACTACATGAAATACGACGCACAGACCATCGGAAACCACGACATAGAAACAGGACACGAGGTGTATGACAAATGGATACGAGAAGTGGAATGCCCCATGCTCGGAGCCAACATCATCGACACGAAAACCGGCAAACCCTACGTTGCGCCATACGCCATATTCAAACGCGAAGGCGTGAAAATAGCCGTCGTCGGAATGCTCACACCCGCAATACCCAACTGGTTGCGCGAATCACTATGGAGCGGACTACGGTTCGAAGACATCACCGCATCGGCACGCTACTGGGTGAACCACCTCAAGACGACAGAAAAGCCCGACATCATCATCGGACTCTTCCACTCGGGAAAAGACGGAGGCATCACCACCGACGAGTATGAAGAAGACGCCACCATGCGCGTGGCAAGGGAAGTGCCGGGATTCGACATAATTCTCTTCGGACACGACCACGCACAACACAAAAGCATCGTCAAAAACCAAGAGGGCAACGACGTGCTCCTGCTCAACCCCTCAGCCAACGCCTATATGGTGGCTGATGCGGAAATCAACCTCCAAATCAACAAGAAAGGACAAATCCTGAAGAAAGAAATAACAGGCGAAGTGGTCAACATCGAGCAACAAGAAATCGACGAGGCATACATGAAACGCTTCGAAGAGACAATCGACAGCGTGAGCAACTTCATTCACCGACCCATCGGCGTGTTCGAAGAAAGCATCTATTCGCGCGACTGCTATTTCGGAAATGCCGCATTCACCGACTTCATACACGACCTGCAACTGCAGATAACAGGTGCCGACATCTCGTTCAACGCCCCACTCGCCTTCGACATCAGCATACAAAAAGGCGTGGTGTATGTGAGCGACATGTTCAACCTCTACCGATATGAAAACCAAATCTACGTGTTGAGACTCACGGGCGAGGAGATACGCAAACACCTCGAAATGAGCTACGACCTGTGGGTCAACACCATGACATCGCCCGACGACCACATCATGCTCCTCAGCGAATACACGCATAACGACATGAAGCGATTCGGATTCAAAAACCTCGCTTTCAACTTCGACAGCGCCGCAGGTATTGACTACGAAGTGGACGTGACCAAACCCGACGGAGAGAAAGTGCGCATACTGCGCATGAGCAACGGAGAGCCTTTCAACGAGAAGCAATGGTACAGAGTGGCAATGAACAGCTATCGCGGAAACGGAGGCGGCGAACTGCTCACCAAAGGAGCGGGAATACCGAGGGAAGAACTCGTGAACCGCATCATTTTCGAGAGCGAACGCGATCAGCGATACTACCTCATGAACGAGATTGAACGCATGAAAATAGTCAAACCAAAGAAACACGACAATTGGCGCTTCGTGCCCGAAGAATGGACAAAGCCTGCCATCGAGCGCGACAGAGCCATCATATTCCCCAAGAAATAAAAGCCCCTGAATGGACTCTTGCCAGACAAAACGGCAACGTTCAGCAACCAAAGTTTAACTCTCGAAAACCAAATTCACTGAATTTGATTACCAAATCAAGTGAATTTGATGACCAAATTCATTTGATTTGAAAATTAAAGGTTCTACCCTTGACTGAAAAAACGAGAAACAATAAACCCCAAAAGCTTTCCGGCTTTTGGGGTTTATTCGTATTTACAGGTTAGCTGCGCCTTTCGGCTTCGCTACCTACATTATTTCAAATAGGTGTAACGGTAATCCGTCGGCGAAACAAGCGTCTCCTTAATCACACGCGGGATAATCCAGCGAATGAGGTTGAACTCGCCACCAGCCTTGTCGTTCGTACCGCTCGCACGTGCACCACCGAACGGCTGCATACCAACCACAGCACCTGTCGGCTTGTCGTTGATGTAGAAGTTTCCGGCTGCATAGCTCAACTTGTCGGCAAGTTTCTCTACTGCAAGGCGGTCACGTCCGAACACCGCACCTGTAAGTCCGTAAGGAGAAGTCTCGTCGCAGAGCTTAACTGCCTCGTCAACCTTGTTGTCGTCATAAGGATAAACGGTGAGAATCGGGCCGAAGATTTCTTCTACCATCGACTTGAAGCGCGGATTTGTTGTCTCGATAACCGTAGGCTCAACAAACCAACCCTTCGTCTTGTCGCACTTACCGCCCATCACGACCTTAGCGTCTTTCGCCTTCTTCGCATAGTCGATATACGACTTGCACTTGTCGAACGAAGCCTGGTCAATCACGGCGTTGATGAAGTTCTTCGCATCTGCCACGTCGCCCATCTTCACTTCTTTCGCCATGCGCTTGATATCTTTCAGCACATCACCCCAGAGGCTCTTCGGGATGTACATGCGAGAGGCTGCCGAGCACTTCTGTCCTTGGAACTCGAACGCACCGCAGAATGCTGCCGTTGCCACTGCCTTCGCATCTGCAGAAGGATGAACGAAGATGAAGTCCTTACCACCCGTCTCACCTACGAGGCGCGGATAAGAGATGTATTTGCCAAGGTTCTGACCTGCCTGACGCCAGAGTGAGTTGAACGTCTCCGTAGAACCGGTGAAGTGAATGCCTGAGAAGTATTTCGACTGCGTAGCCACCTCGCCTATCAGCGCGCCGCTACCCGGCAGGAAGTTGATGACACCATCGGGAAGACCTGCCTCCTTGTAGAGCTGCATCAGATAGTAGTTGCTCAGCAAAGCGGTCGTTGAAGGTTTCCAGAGCGCCACGTTACCCATCAGAACCGGCGTCATGCAAAGGTTGGATGCAATCGACGTGAAGTTGAACGGGGTGACTGCCAGGATGAATCCTTCCAGCGGACGATATTCCATGTGGTTCAAGTGTCCTACTCCATCTTTCGGCTGCATGCTGTAAATCTTCGAAGCGTAGTGCACGTTGTAGCGGAAGAAGTCGATTGTCTCGCATGCAGAGTCGATTTCCGCCTGATAGATGTTCTTGCTCTGTCCGAGCATCGTGGCAGCATTCAGGATGGGGCGATACTTCGTAGCGAGCAGCTCTGCCATCTTCATCACGACAGCTGCGCGTGTTGTCCACGGCGTACGGCTCCATTCCTTCCAAGCTTTCATGGCAGCCTTGACCGCCATTTCAACTTCCTTCTTGCCCACCTTGTGGTAAGTAGCCAGCACGTGCTTATGGTCGTGCGGACAAGTCACCTTGCCCACATCGCCCGTGCGAATCTCTTCACCGCCGATGATAATTGGAATGTCAACCACTAATTTGCTCTGGCGCTTCAACTCTTTCTCGAGTTCAACGCGCTCCGGAGAGCCAGCCAGATAGGCTTTTACGGGCTCGTTTGCCGGCACCGGGAATGTAATAACTGAATTTTTCATTTTGTTGTTAATTAAAAGATTAAGTTTCCATCTGTTTGCAAATATAAATAAAAAATGTAGATTTGACAAATGTAAAGCACTTTTTCTTTCATTTTTCTTATCAACAACGTGATTGACGACATGCATATTTCAACGCTCGCTCATGCTGCGCTCAACACAGCGGGGCGCTACGTTTAACAGAGCGAGGCGCTACGTTTAACAGTGCGGAACGCAGTGTTCGCTACGGCGGAGCGCGGCGTTCACGCTTCAGCTGTTTTTCTTATAGCTCCGCACCGCCCAGACTGCCATGAAAATGCCGATGGCGAGGAGGGCGGCAAGCTGGTGGGCGACCGCTGAGAAGGAGCCTCCGCGAACGAAGACGGTGCGGATGGCGTCGATGAAATAGTGCATCGGATTGACATAGGTGGTCATGTACGCCCATTGTGGCATGGAACGCGTCGGCGTGAAAAGTCCGCTGAGCAGCATGATGCACACCACGAAGAACCACATCACGAAGACTGCCTGCTGCATCGTGTCGCTATAGTTGGACACGATAAGCCCGAACGAGGAGAAGAACAGCGCAAGCAGCATCGCCAACACGTAGATGAGCCAGAGCGGACCGGCGGGCGCGATGCCGTAGATAAGCCACGCCAACAGCAGACACACGGTGATGACGAAGAGCGCAATGAGCCAGTAGGGAATCAGTTTGGCAAGGATGAACGCCCACTTCGGGACGGGCGTGACGTTGATTTGCTCGATGGTTCCAGCCTCCTTCTCGCCCACGATGTTGAGCGTAGGCAGAAAGCCCGTCATGAGCATCATCACGATAGCGAGAAGGGCGGGAATCATAAAGAGCTTGTAATTCTGACCCTTATTGTAGAGAACGAGCACCGAGGGCAAAGACGCAGCGGAGGGAACGGAGACCGAAGAAACGACAATCTGCGAAAGGTATGCGCTGCCCATCGACCCCTTCGTGCCGTTCACGGCGTTGGCGGCAATGAGCACCTGCGGCAATCTGCCCTTGACGAGGTCACGCCCGTAGTCCTTCGGAATGACCAGCACCACGTCGCTCCTCCCCTTCTCCACTTCGGAGAGGGCAAGCCGGTAACTGGATTTCTGCCCGCCAAAGATGAAATAGCGGCTCTGCTCAATGGCGTGAACGAGGCGCTGGCTGGCAGTCGAGCGGTCGTTGTCAACCACATCGACGCGAATGTTCTTCACCTCCATCTGCATCACCCACGGCATGACACACATAATGACAACGGGAAACGCAACGATGAGCCGTGGCAGGAAAGCATTGCGCCTGATCTGAAGGAACTCTTTTCGGATGAGATGTCTTAGCATTGTTATTATTTTCGTTATTTCGTGATGACGTGATGACGTTATATCGCTTTTCTTCATTACTCCAACCGCTTCTTGAACTTGGCGATGGCGACGGAAAGAAACAGGAAAGTCATTCCTGCAAGTATGGCAACCTCCTTCACCACCTCACCGATGCCCACTCCCATAATCATCAGCTTACGCATGGCATCAATGTAATAACGCGGAGGAACGACGGCAGCCCCCCATTGCAACACTTGCGGCATCGACTCCACAGGAAACATCATGCCCGACAGCATCACCACAGGCATCAGCAACACCATCGCCGACAAGAGCAACGCCACGAGCTGCGTCCGCGCGACATTCGAAATGAGCAACCCCAGCGAGAGCGCCAATAATATATATAATGTGGAGACAGCGACAATCCAGAACAACGAACCGACAAGCGGCACGTCGAGCACATAGTGCGCCATCAGCAGAATGACGACGAGAATGGTGAAAGCCAGCACCAGATAAGGAACCGCCTTGGCTATAATCACCATCAGCGGACGGACCGGCGACACGAGCAGCACCTCCATCGTGCCACGCTCCTTCTCGCGCACAATACTGATAGATGTCATCATCGCACAGACGAGCATCAGCAACATGCCCATAATGGCAGGCACAAAGTTGTACGCAGAACGCATCTGCGGATTATAGAGCATCTTCGAATTGACAACTGACGACGACGGATTGGCAACGACTTGCTGCGCATAGGTTGCCCATTGCTGCGCCATGTTCGGATCGGCGCCATCGACAATCAACTGGACACCCGACTTCTTGGCAGCAAAATCTTTCCCGAACACGACAGCCATGTCAGCCTCTTGATGGCGAATCATCCGCTCAGCATCGCGAGGAGTGGCAACGGCGGCGGTAATCGTGAAATATTCGGAAGCCGAAAGGCGCTCAACGGCTGCCTGGGTCTGATGGTCCATCTGCGACGTGACCACCACCGTCCGCACATTCCGCACGTCGGTCGAGATGGCAAAGCCGAACAGGAGCATCATCACCGTCGGCATACCGAAGAGAATGAGCATCGTCCGCTTGTCGCGCACGATATGGCGGGCTTCCTTGATGACGAATGACATGAATTGACGCATAAGCTTAATATCCTTTTTAGCCGTAGTGACTGTTAATCTGAAGACCTTGTTGCCTGACGCGCAAGATAGGTGAAGACATGATCCATATCGGGTTGACTGAAACGCGTCTTCAACTCGTCGGGCGTGCCGAGAGCGCTGATTTTCCCATCCACCATGATGGAGATGCGGTCGCAATAGTCCGCCTCGTCCATGTAGTGGGTGGTCACGAAGACGGTAATGCCACGACGGGCAGCATCGTAGATGAGTTCCCAGAACTGGCGACGCGTGGAAGGATCTACGCCTCCCGTCGGTTCGTCCAGGAACACGACGCCCGGCTCATGGAATATACTCACGGAGAACGCCAGCTTCTGCTTCCAACCAAGGGGCAGCGACGAGACGAGGTCGTCTTTGTGGGCTTCGAACTGGAGACGGTGCAAGAGCTCGTCCGTCTTTGTACGTATGGTGGAATCGTCCATTCCGTAGATTCCCGCAAAAAGCCGGATGTTTTCGGCGACAGTCAGGTCTTCATAGAGCGAGAAGCGCTGCGACATGTAGCCGATATGACGCTTGATCTGCTCATATTCCGTACGGATGTCATAGCCACATACGCGCCCCGTACCGCTCGTCGGCTGACTGAGTCCTGTCAACATGTGCATGGCGGTGGTCTTGCCTGCGCCGTTGGCTCCGAGGAAACCGAAAATCTCACCGCGCCTGACCGTGAACGAGATGTCGTCAACGGCATGGAATGTACCGAAAGCCTTCACCAAATGTGAGACCTCGATGACGTTTTCGTCTTCTACTTTCGTCTCGTTCTGTCGCGCTAATCCCGGCGGATTGAATATCTCTGCGAAGCGGTCGAGAATGATTTCGGGCGAGTCAATGCCACGAATCTTTCCTTGGTCGAGGAATGCCACCCGCTCACAACAGCGCACTTCATCGAGATAGGGCGTGGAAGCCACAATCGTGATGCCCCGTTCCTTCAGCATGAGCAGCATCTCCCACAACTCTTTGCGGCTCACGGGGTCAACTCCCGTCGTCGGTTCGTCAAGGAAAAGCACGCTCGGCGAATGTACCAATGCACAACTCAATGCCAGCTTCTGCTTCATGCCGCCCGACAATGCTCCTGCCCGCCGGTTGCGGAAACGCTCTATCTGCGAATAGATGGCACGAATGCTGTCGTAGCCTTCCTCAACGGTAGTGCCAAAAAGGGTGGCGAAAAACTTCAGATTCTCCTCCACCGTCAAGTCCTGATAGAGTGAGAAGCGTCCGGGCATATACCCCACTCGCTTCCGGATTTCCCCCATCTGCCGGATTGTATCGTAACCGTCCACCAAGGCATTCCCACCATCCGGCAAGAGCAACGTGCTGAGAATGCGGTAGAGCGTCGTCTTGCCGGCACCGTCGGGACCGATGATGCCGAACACCTCGCCCTTCCCCACCGTCAATGACACGTCGTGCAACGCTTGCACCCGTCCGTACCGCTTGCTGATTCCGTTTACTTCGATGGCATTCATGACTACAGCTTCACTTCGCCGTACATACCTATTTTAATATATCCGTCACTCTCGACGGCAATCTTCACGGCATACACCAAGTCGGCGCGCTCGTCGTCTGTCAGAATCGTCTTGGGCGTGAACTCCGAACGGGAAGAAATCCACACGACGGTGCCGCCGTATTCCTTCCGCTGACCATCGCCATAATCGGCAAACACCTTCACCCGACGCCCCACTTTCATGTCTTGCAACTGAGACGAGGTGACATAGGCGCGGAGAAACATCTTGCGTGTGTCTGCCATCTTGAACAGCGGTTTGCCAACGGCTACGAACTCACCACGCTCCACATATTTCTCCAAGACGGTGCCTGCCGTCGGAGCCACGACGTGGCATTTCTGCAGTTGGTCCCTGAGCTGACTGACTTGGACATCGACCGCAGAGCGCTGGGAGTTGAGCGTCGAAAGCTGCGTGGAGAGAGCGGAAATCTGGGCGTCAAGCTGCCGCTGGAGCACCTGCACCTGACTCTTCGCATCGTCGAGCATCTTGCTGGGAGCGGCTCCGTCGTTCACCAATTCCTGATAGCGCCGTTGCTCTTGTCGCGCCTTAACCAACTGTTGGCGTGTGGCGGCTATCTGTTTTTCCATGTCTGGTTTCTGACTCTGATACACCGTCTTCGTGGCTTCCGCCTGGCGAATCTTCAGCCATATCTGGGTGGTGTCTATCAACCCCACTTCGCGTCCTGCCTCTATCGCATCACCCTCATTGACGTTGAACATCAGTAAAGCACCGCTTTGTTCTGCCGAAACGGTAGTTTCAGTAGCCTCAAACGTGCCTGTTGCGTCGTATTCTTTTTCCGTTTTTCCGCAAGCTGCCAGCACGACGGCTACACTTGCAATGGCAAAAATCCTTTTCATATCTTGA
This sequence comes from Prevotella sp. Rep29, assembly GCF_019551475.1. Taxonomy (NCBI): domain Bacteria; kingdom Pseudomonadati; phylum Bacteroidota; class Bacteroidia; order Bacteroidales; family Prevotellaceae; genus Prevotella; species Prevotella sp. Rep29. The sequence goes on along the minus strand of NZ_CP047159.1, from coordinate 1,114,646 downwards.
ACTTAGTTGTTGGTTGTAAATCTCAGGTCATACATCTCTTTCAGCATTTCAATCTCGTGGACGGACATCTGCAGGCGCGCGGCGTTCTCATTATTGATTTCGCGAACAAGATCGTTCACGTCGATGATGCCATGCGCCAGCTTCGACTCGGCAGCCTTACGGACGGAGGAGCGCAAGGCGATAATCTCCTCGTCGGAAGCCATCAGCCGGCGATAGCGCTCTATGTCTTCATTCTGCCGTATCTGTTCCAACTGATTGTTGAAGAGGAACACGTCGCGGTTGGTCGTTGCCATGTCGCGCTGCAACTGTATTTTCGCCTTATCGTTCTTCCGGGTATAGAGGGCACCGATATTCCACGAGAGCCGCGCCCCTATCAAACCATTCCACGACCAACGATGAGACATCATATCTTCGAACATGTTATATCCCGGATAGCCGTAATATCCCTGAACGAACACCGACAGCTTCGGCATGAGCGCAGCATCAAGCGCCTTCTCTTGGGCATCGGCGAGCCGCAATTGCGCATCGATGGACTTGAGCTCCGGGCGTTGTCCTGCCGACTGCATGCCCGACGAAGTCGCCTGTGGTTTTTCCAGCTCTTTCACTTCCAGCCCGCAGAACATGCTCAGCATTCTTGCCACCGCATTCCGCTGTGCCTGAAGGCTCGAAACCTGCTGCACCACATTCAGCCGCTCGGCTTTCACGGTTTGGTAATCGCTCTTTGCCGCCGTACCGCGTTCATACATCGACGACAGCTTTCGCTCGTTGGCTGCCAGCACCTCCTGCAAATCATGGTTCAACTGTATCTGTTTGTCCAACAGCAACAGCCCAAAGTACATCTCGTTGACCCTGCGCCGCACCTGATACATGGTCACTTCGTTCTGAGCTTCCTGCACCTTGCCCTGCTCGCGCACAATATTCTTCTGACTGCTGATTGCGCCGCCGTCGAACACCATCTGTTGCACATCAATGCCGACACGATACTGGTCTTTCCTGAGCCCGCGCATATCAAGCCCCATTTGCTGATACACCGATTGCATCTGCTCGGGCCACGACACCACATCGCTCTGCAGCGTGGCCTGTGCCGAAGCCGACACCTGCGGCAGCCAGCCTTTCCGGATGTTGCTCACCGTCAATTCTGTCGTCTGCGCTATCAGTCCATATTGCCTGATGAGAGGATAGTTGCGCTCTGCTGCCTGCTGACATTCCTCCAGCGACTGCGCACCTGCCATCACAGGCAACAAAGCCATGATTACGAATAGTTTCTTCATACGTCGTTCTTATTTTGATTTCATCGGTGCAAAGGTAACATGAAGATTCCGAAGCAGCACTATCTTTACAAATGGGAAAATGTTCTTTTTGTTCGATTTACGTACAAAAAGAATACCATTTTGCAGAATTTTATTATCTTTGCGACGCAATTTCGACAACAAAGCCTTATGGACAGACAACCGAAACTGATGAACTTCTCACGGATGCACGACATCTTTGAACCCCACTTCGCGCAGATACGTGAACAGATTTATTTCAGCCGTGAGCTGGGAATCGTTCATGCCAACTCACGGGTTTTTCAGCTGGTCATGCAACAGCATCCGCCTTTCGCTATCGACGACTACCGCCTCGGGCTCATACTGCGCGGGCATATCCGCGTCAACTTCAATCTGGTGGAGAAACAGTTGGAAGCCGGTACGCTCGTATTCATCGGACCTGGCACCATCATCAACCCCATCGCCATTTCCGACGACCTCGAAATCACCGGGATGGTCATCTTCTCCCAATTCCCCATGCCCTTTGCTGCCGGACAATTACCGTCAGCATTCAACGGACAGGTGCGCGACTTCCAACTGAAGGTCGATAAAACAGACTTCGACACTGCCCGAAACATCATTGACACGCTCTGGCAACTGGTTCACCAACAAGACTACAACCGCCCTGTCGCCAGCAGCCTCGTAGCGGCATTGATGCACCATTACGACAGCCTTTATCATCGGCTGAACGAACAGCAACAGGCAAGCAAGTCGCGCGAGCAGACCATCTTCGACCGCTTCATCTACCTGGTCAACCTACATGCCGCACAAGAACACCAAATCAAATTCTACGCGTCCAAGATGTGCCTCACCGAACGCTATCTCGGCACCATCATCCGACAGACCAGCGGCATCACCGCCAAGGAATGGATTGACCGCGCCATCATCCTACGCATCAAGGTTGAACTGAAACACACGGAAAAGACAGTAGCACAAATCTCGGACGAGATGAACTTCCCCAACCCCTCTTTCTTCTGCAAATATTTCAAACGGCTGACGGGAATGACACCCGCCGAATACAAAAAACGCTGACAAATCACAGACGAAACACGCTGACAAATTACCGACAAAATACGCCCGCATAAACATACAGGAAAGGACGTATAAATATGCAGTTGAACTTTCACTTTCCAAAAGTTCAACTTTTGCGTCCTGAAAGTTCAACTTTCATCGCCTAAAAGTTCAACTTTTGCAAGCTAAAAGTTGAACTTTTGAAAAGCACCACTTAACATCTTGAAATACAGAAGTTTACAAAACACCCCTCAACCATTCCACCCTTGCATAAATATACAAGACGACAAACGACTCAACAAAAAAATAAGCGACACAGCTCAAATGCCATATCGCTTATTTCTAAGTCCTAATACTCATCCTCGTTGAAAAGGAAGTCTTCCTTGGTGGGATAGTCGGGCCAGATATCTTCGATACTTTCATAGACATCACCCTCATCTTCTATCTCCTGAAGATTTTCAAGAACCTCAAGAGGCGCACCTGAACGAATAGCGTAGTCGATAAGCTCTTCCTTCGTTGCAGGCCATGGCGCATCTTCTAATTTAGAAGCCAATTCTAATGTCCAATACATAGTCTAAAAATTATTACGTTTAACAATTAGCGTGCAAATGTAGTAATTTTTATTATATAATCAAGGCTTCTTCCAAATTTTTTCACGCACGCCATCAACAAAATTCAATTTGCGCGCCAAAACAAACAAATAGTCGGACAGGCGATTCATGTATTGAAGGATTTCCCTTGACACGGGCGATGTCTCGTGAAGGAAGAATATACGGCGCTCTGCACGACGGCAAACCGTTCTGCACACATGACATATCGCCGCCTCGTGGCTGCCACCAGGCAACAGGAATGAGGTGAGAGGAGGAATGTTTGAGTTGATGGCGTCAATCTCTTCTTCCAGCAACTCCACCTCTTCTATCGGAAGCATATAAGAAGGTCCGACCGGTGTCTTCGACTGATCCGTGGCAAGATACGAAGAAATCGTAAAAAGATTGCGCTGCGCCCGGACAATCAACTCCTTGTCATCACCGTCTTTCATCCAAGACGTGAGCAGACCAAGGTTGGCACTCAGTTCATCCACCGTTCCGTACGCTTCAATACGGGAATTTGTCTTCTTCACACGATAACCGCCGACAAGACTGGTCAATCCCTCATCACCGGTCTTAGTATAAACCTTTGTTATCTTCATAGTCGTTAATGTTTAAAAGTTTATCTTATAATATTGTTTATAATGTTTCTTCTCAAACAAGATGACGCCACAATAATATAAATCGAACGCCACCGTCACAGTCTCATGAGCACACAGTTCTTTCCAATATCTGAACATCGACGCATCACGATGTATCTGTTCCACGACCAAAACACTCATCTCATGCGCACCAGCCAGTATCCGCTCACAAAACTCCTTATAACCGCCCTCCGGCACCACACGGATGAAACTCACCACGCCCGCCAATGCAAGAAGTTCCTTCTCCACTTCGGTCATCAACGCAGAACAATCCACGCTCACCACCCGCACAGCACGACGCCCAGCCGTGGCATAGGCACGAAAAGAATCCTGCTCGCCACCAAAACTCAGAGCGACTTCAGGCTGCTTCCAGTTTACTATCCTGAAGTACAGGCGTCCCAGTTTATGCGCTTTCTTGCCGATATCCGGCATCTGCCGCATCAGTCGCTCATAAGCATAATACGGATAATGCTCATTCACGACATAACGGACAAATCCGTAAGCAAAGGGCGACTGCACGCCGAAACCACGACTGTATCGGGAACGACGAAGCCACACAAATAGCCTTCGAATCCTATACATACCGAATGCAAATATACGAAAAAAGTAATAAACCGTCACAAAAAAATACTTTTATTTAACCATACAAACTATTTTTCATCTCCCCGCAAAATTATTGCATTCATATTTGGAACTTTTCCTCTTTTTCCATATCTTTGCAAATGGATATATATAAATATGTGTCCAAGACATCGAGGAAAAGAAGCGTTATGCTCATCTTGTCATTGGGAACCTGAGAAATTTCTATTAAGCACAAGAAAAGTATAATAGTTTCCACGCAAACTGGCGTGGGTATCTATCATTACATTCGTGCTTAAGGGTTTTCTCAGGACCTCCAATGAAGAAGTGGTGCATTAGTCCCCACGCTTTTTCATGTCTTTATCCAAAAGTTTAACCGCCCAACCGCTGGGGATAGAGAAAGGCACAACAAATAAAGATTATGAAAAATTGTATCAAAATCCTTGGTATCATCGGTATCATCACAACTCTGAGCATGCAGACTGTCTCTGCACAGAACGACAGGGTTAATTTACAACAACATATTAAAAACGTCTATCCTAATGGTATTCCCAAGAAGATTATTATTGAGCCTGAAGTGAAAATCTTTGAGAAATACAAGAATTCTGATGCTTCAGAATCAGCGGTCGCATACACTATAACAATAGAAGAAGCTGAAATAAAAAGCGGAAAGATTGGCGAAGTCGTGTTTAGCCAGCCAGCCGTAGGTGATTTTATTGTGACATATCCAGACTCTTCTACAGCTTTCATCAAATGCAACAATCATGGACTGGCAGAAGAAGTGAATAAGGTTATGCGCTACGATAGAACTATTGATGACGAGACTATTTATTTCGACCAAGAGAAATTATCTTACGATAATTCCCTTAATTTAAAATTAAGACATACAACCATTGCCCCTTACGACGGCCAATATAATGAACTTCCACGATTTTCTTATAACGATGGATGTATTACTGATTGTTATGTGGATTCCGACGGTCCCTATATTACAAAGTTTTGTTACAACACGAATGATATAACAAAGACCAAAAATACTTTTTGCGAAGAAGTGTCAGAGAAACAGTTTAAAGAGTTCTATGCTGATAAATTTTGGAAAGAGTATACAAACACCAATCCTTATCAGGAATACGACAATAACGGTTTTATCATTTTGGAAGACGGAAAGGACATCTATCTTGCTTTAGCTGGACTACTCGGGAATCCAAACAGAAAACTACCCATTGCTACATATTCTCATTACCACGGTGGCGATCACAGTGAAACACGCAAAATCTTTAAATGGACATTAAACGAAAAAGGGCTTCCTGTGAAATGTGAAGTACATGAATACGAGTATTCTTATGAGTATGGGAATGGAAAAGGAACAACACTGTCTTCTATTAAATACCAGACTACAAAATATATTTACGACTAATACTTTCAAACCATTTAATATCAAGGAAATTATGAAAAAGATTTTATTTCTATTGTTGTTTGTCTTAACAGCTAACAACAACGTGTTCAGTCAAAACAAAGATGACGAAAGTTCTGAAATTATTATCAATTTGGAACGCATTTTTCCCTATGGTCTTCCGAAAAACATCAAAGGCTATGCCACGGACCATAAAGGAAAAGACAGCCTTTTTTTGGACATGAAGTTCAAATTATGGTCTACTGAAGATGAAGAGATCAATTACAACCTCGTTCAGCAAATCATAAATGGAAGAGATACCGTCCATTTTGCGTATGGCATAGAAACACCTATTATGAATTATGGACTTTTCAAAGACGGATATATAGGATTTAAAGGGAACGATATAGGACAAATTGCCATCATCAATTATTCGATAAAACGCTTCATGGAAGAATTTGAAGAAGATGGAGGAAAATATGGAACAGACACCCGATTAGTCCTAAATAAAGAGGGATTTGCCAAATGGGCTTTGGATATAGAAACTGCCAGAGGATACGGAGGATACGTCTTCAATTATGATGAAGAACATCATATTATATCCATCTCTTCTCCACATGGTGACAACTATTTCAATCAGGATCAATTGCTTTCCCGTACATATCCGAACATAGAAGTACATGAACCAAGCATAGGCAACCTTCTATTCAGAGATTATGATGTAATCCCTTCACATGCTTTTGGACATTATTTAACGCGTTCCTATTATTGCAACCTCGAGAACCCCATATTTAATAATTCCGGTATCATGGTAGATATGCTTTTGGATTTCAATCCTGCCACTCTTCTCTATTATGCAGGCCTCCTAGGGCTTCCATGCTCGTTCTTACCTAATACTTGTTACGAATCGGGAACAAGATATGAATATGATGGTGATGGTTTGAATTTTGTCAAAAAAAGTACATTCACTTGGGCGTTTTCTAATTATACAAAAAAGACAAAGTCTGGGGAAACTGAATCTATTGAACTACCAACAGAGGTCGTAATAGACTATACTTATGACTTAGAGAAGCTTGACGGCACTAAGTTAACGAGAACGGACAAGAAAAAGATACTAAATGAGATACTAAATGAGCCCCAAAAAGTGGTTTTCACTTTTGAGTGGTAATACTCATATATGTTCTATCAAACATATTCAATCTTAATTAAGAGCTTCGTCAGTTAAGAGGGTATGCCCCATAAAAGGCTTACCCTCTTTCTGTTTATCCTTTCTTATTATATAATCAGCTCCTGTACTCATAGAACAGCCTTACCCCTTGCCAACAAAAAAGGCGGGTGCTCCAGTCAGGAACACCCGCCTCAAAAATAAATTCAAAAAAACGGCAGCCACCTACTCTCCCGCATTGCATTGCAGTACCATCGGCGCAAGCGGGCTTAACTGCTCTGTTCGGAATGGGAAGAGGTGGGACACCGCCGCAATAACCGCCATAAATCTCTCTGCCGACAAATCATCGTGAACGATAGCGTCATAACGAAAGGCGTAATAACGATATAACGGTATAACGGAATAACGCCAACACCACAACACGACATCGCGACATATACGATTGACATCATGCACAGGCAAAACGACAAGCAGAAGGAACTGCCATAACAATACACACTGTATTCATACGCCGGCATACTTGCCGGCACATCACGACAGACAGAAGAACATGCCACAACGGAAAAAAGCGTTCGGGCAATTAGTAAGGCTCGGCTTTGACGTCACCGTCTTTACACCTGCCTCCTATCAACGTCCTCGTCTCGGACGACCCTCAAAGGAGCCCTCATCTCGCGGATGGCTTCGCACTTAGATGCTTTCAGCGCTTATCCTTACCAGACGCGGATACCCGGCGGTGCACCTGGCGGCACAACCGGTAAACCGGAGGTCTGTCCAACACGGTCCTCTCGTACTAGTGCCAGACCCGCTCAAGACTCCAACGCCCGCGATAGATAGAGACCGAACTGTCTCACGACGTTCTGAACCCAGCTCGCGTGCCACTTTAATGGGCGAACAGCCCAACCCTTGGGACCTTCTCCAGCCCCAGGATGTGACGAGCCGACATCGAGGTGCCAAACCACCCCGTCGATATGAGCTCTTGGGGGGGATCAGCCTGTTATCCCCGGAGTACCTTTTATCCTTTGAGCGATGCAGTTTCCATACACTTGCACCGGATCACTATGCCCCAGTTTCCTGCCTGCTCGGCATGTCTGCCTCCCAGTCAAGCGCCCTTGTGCCATTACACTCCAACGGCCGGTTACCAAACGGCCAGAGGGCACCTTTGGAAGCCTCCGTTACGCTTTTGGAGGCGACCACCCCAGTCAAACTGCCCACCAAGCAGTGTCCGCATAAAAACACGCGTTAGGACTCAGGCGCAGGAAGGGCCGTATTTCAAGGATGACTCCATAAATACTGGCGTACCTACTTCAAAGTCTCCGGCCTATCCTACACATCCGGCGACCAAGTCCAGTGCTAAGCTGCAGTAAAGGTTCACGGGGTCTTTTCGTCCCATCGCGGGTAATCGGCATCTTCACCGATACTACAATTTCACTGGGCTCATGGTTGAGACAGCGTCCGGATCATTACACCATTCGTGCAGGTCGGAACTTACCCGACAAGGAATTTCGCTACCTTAGGACCGTTATAGTTACGGCCGCCGTTTACCGGGGCTTCAATTCAATGCTTCACCCAAAGGGCTGACATCTCCTCTTAACCTTCCGGCACCGGGCAGGTGTCAGGCTGTATACGTCATCTTTCGAGTTTGCACAGCCCTGTGTTTTTGATAAACAGTTGCCTGGACCTGGTCTCTGCGCCTCACAATAAAGTGAGGACCCCTTCTCCCGAAGTTACGGGGTCAGTTTGCCTAATTCCTTAACCATGAATCACCCAACGCCTCAGTATACTCTACACGACCACCTGTGTCGGTTTGCGGTACGGGTTCCCACACAATTAACGCTTAGCGGGTTTTCTCGGGAGTATGATTACCCACACTATCCACCGTCCCAAAAGGGACGACGGTACTCTCAGGGTCGGCTCTGCGTACGGATTTGCCTATACGCATCGGCGCCTACACCCTTCAACGCACTACTCCGGCAGTGCGCGGCGGTTCCACTGCTCCGTCACCACATCGCTCATGGGGGAAGTCACGGAATGTTGACCGTGAAGCCATCGGCCTCGCCACTCGGCTGAGCCTTAGGACCCGACTGACCCCGGGCTGATCAGCATCGCCCGGGAAACCTCGGTCTTGCGGCGGGGGCGGATCACACGCCCCTAATCGTTACTTATACCTACATTTGCGTTTCCGTGCGCTCCAGGATAACTCACGTACACCATTCAACGCACACGGAATGCTCCCCTACCGATACTATAAATCAATATACTATCCCGCGCCTTCGGTGGCTGCCTTATACCCGATTATTATCCACGCCCGGACCCTCGACCAGTGAGCTGTTACGCACTCTTTGAATGAATGGCTGCTTCCAAGCCAACATCCTGGCTGTCACGGGGACCGGACTTCGTTAGACTAACTCAGGCAGCACTCGGGGACCTTAGACGGCGGTCCGGATTCTTCTCCTCTCGGGCACGGACCTTAGCACCCGCGCCCTTACTGCCGCGCTACTACGCGTGAGCATTCGGAGTTCGTCAGGACTTGATAGGCGGTGAAGCCCTCGCATCCTATCGGTCGCTCTACCTCTCACGCGAAACACGCGACGCGGCACCTAAATGCCTTTCGGGGAGTACGAGCTATCTCCGAGTTTGATTGGCCTTTCACTCCTACACACAACTCATCGGGAAGCTTTTCAACGCTTATCCGTTCGGGCCTCCATTCCGTGTTACCGGAACTTCACCCTGGCCATGTGTAGATCACTCGGTTTCGCGTCTGCCACCACCGACTAAACGCCCTGTTCAGGCTCGCTTTCACTGCGGATAACGCGTCTCGTGACGCTTAACCTCGCCGGCGACGGCAACTCGTAGGTTCATTATGCAAAAGGCACGCCGTCACATGCAAAAACATGCTCCGACCGCTTGTAGGCGCACGGGTTCAGGAACTATTTCACTCCCCTGCCAGGGGTGCTTTTCACCTTTCCCTCACGGTACTAGTACACTATCGGTCTCACGGGAGTATTTAGCCTTACCGGATGGTCCCGGCAGATTCACGCAGGATTACTCGTGTCCCGCGCTACTCAGGATACCGCTAGGCCATGCATTGCTACGAATACGGGGATATCACCCTCTCTGACGGAACTTTCCAGATCCTTCTTCTCGCAATACACATACCACAGCGCGGTCCTACAACCCCGGACATGCGCAAAGCACACGCCCGGTTTGGGCTCTTCCCCGGTCGCTCGCCACTACTGGGGGAATCATTCAGTTATTTTCTCTTCCTCGGGGTACTAAGATGTTTCAGTTCCCCCGGTTCGCCTCCTTACAAAATACGTAAGGATGACCGTCCTTCAGACGGCCGGGTTGTCCCATTCGGAAATCCGCGGATCAATGGTCATTTGCACCTACCCGCAGCTTATCGCAGCTTATCACGTCCTTCATCGCCTCCGTGAGCCAAGGCATCCACCGTGCGCCCTTGCTCGCTTTATCTCCGCACTGCACGATACTCTGAAAGACTAACCCGCAAAAGCAGGAAAGCCGACAAAGCACGGCAGGCATATACTTCTGGCTGTCAAAATTGTATTGTTGTTGATTCAATCTACTTACAGTCTTGCCTGTGTCAATATGTCAAAGAACGATTCCATAGGATATCCGGACAACACGAACCGCAGCGCAAACCGCGGAAACGCGAAAAAACCAAGATACCGACGGACAAGTGGAGAATAACGGATTCGAACCGTTGACCCCCTGCTTGCAAAGCAGGTGCTCTAGCCAGCTGAGCTAATCCCCCGTGACTGGAATAATTGATAATTGATAATTCATAATTGATAAATATGATTACTAGTGGTATGTCAAGTCAACATATCTGTCAATTGTCAATTGTCAATTCTCAATTAACACTCGCGTAGTCCCAGGCAGACTTGCTACCTAGTACACATTGGCTCTCGCCCATGTGTAGTCCCAGGCAGACTTGCTACCTGGTACACATTGGCTCTCGCCCATGTGTAGTCCCAGGCAGACTTGAACTGCCGACCTCCACATTATCAGTGTGGCGCTCTAACCAACTGAGCTATAGGACTCCGTGATGGTATCCGAGCGGGAACAGCGCCCAGCCTCGCCTCTCTCAATAATATCCGATAGACAGGAAAAGTAGCGGGATGGACAAAACCATACAATATATAAATATACATACCATAAAAAACAGGCATCCATCTCCAGAAAGGAGGTGTTCCAGCCGCACCTTCCGGTACGGCTACCTTGTTACGACTTAGCCCCAATCACCGGTTTCACCCTAGGCCGACCCTCGCGGTCACGGACTTCAGGCGCCCCCGGCTTTCATGGCTTGACGGGCGGTGTGTACAAGGCCCGGGAACGTATTCACCGCGCCATGGCTGATGCGCGATTACTAGCGAATCCAGCTTCACGGGGTCGGGTTGCAGACCCCGATCCGAACTGGGAACGGCTTTCAGGATTAGATGACTGTCACCAGACACCAACTCGCTGTACCGCCCATTGTAACACGTGTGTAGCCCCGGACGTAAGGGCCGTGCTGATTTGACGTCATCCCCACCCTCCTCCACCTTGCGGCGGCAGTATCCACAGAGTGCCCAGCATAACCTGATGGCAACTATGGAAAGGGGTTGCGCTCGTTATGGCACTTAAGCCGACACCTCACGGCACGAGCTGACGACAACCATGCAGCACCTCCACAGCAGTCCCGAAGGACCTCATCATCTCTGAATCGTTCTGCTGCAGTTCAAGCCCGGGTAAGGTTCCTCGCGTATCATCGAATTAAACCACATGTTCCTCCGCTTGTGCGGGCCCCCGTCAATTCCTTTGAGTTTCACCGTTGCCGGCGTACTCCCCAGGTGGGATGCTTAACGCTTTCGCTTGGCCGCTCACCAATAAATGGCAAACAGCGGGCATCCATCGTTTACCGCGCGGACTACCAGGGTATCTAATCCTGTTCGATACCCGCGCCTTCGAGCTTCAGCGTCAGTAAAGCAGCAGCAAGCTGCCTTCGCAATCGGAGTTCCTCGTGATATCTAAGCATTTCACCGCTACACCACGAATTCCGCCTGCCTCCTGCATACTCAAGAACACCAGTTCGCGACGCAGTGCCATGGTTGAGCCACGGCATTTCACGTCACGCTTAGCATCCAGCCTACGCTCCCTTTAAACCCAATAAATCCGGATAACGCCCGGACCTTCCGTATTACCGCGGCTGCTGGCACGGAATTAGCCGGTCCTTATTCATAGGGTACATGCAAAAAGGTATGCATACCTCACTTTATCCCCCTATAAAAGCAGTTTACAACCCATAGGGCCGTCATCCTGCACGCTACTTGGCTGGTTCAGGCTTACGCCCATTGACCAATATTCCTCACTGCTGCCTCCCGTAGGAGTCTGGTCCGTGTCTCAGTACCAGTGTGGGGGACCTTCCTCTCAGAACCCCTAAGGATCGACGGCTCGGTGGGCCGTTACCCCGCCGACTACCTAATCCTACGCATCCCCATCCCATGCCGATCAAATCTTTCGTGCAAATCTGATGCCATCTTCGCACAACATAGGGCATTAATCCGTCTTTCAACGGGCTGTTCCCTGGCAGGGGGAAGGTTGGATACGCGTTACGCACCCGTGCGCCGGTCGCCATCAACAAGAGCAAGCTCTCGTCATGCTGCCCCTCGACTTGCATGTGTTAAGCCTGTAGCTAGCGTTCATCCTGAGCCAGGATCAAACTCTACATTGTAAAAAAAAATATCGACGATGACACGCCATATCCCAAAAGACCGCAAGACCCACAAAGGGAAAAGCGGGAAGGGAAACAAGCGCGCACCGAATAATCTGTCTCAGAACGCCTGTCCGGTAGTATCGGACCGCCCCACAAAGGGGCGGATGAATTGACGGTTCGTCACAACGTCTCCAGCGCCCAAAGGGCAAAGGGACGTCCCGTACTACTTCCTCGTCTATGGAAAACTTTCAAAGAACTCTTTCTGTGCAACCGGAAAAAAACCGGAAGGCTGACACCCGAAAATGGGCGAAAGCGAGTGCAAAGGTAACACTATTTTCCGAAACAGCAAACTTTTTACGGACTTTTTTTCGGAAAAATAAAAAAAAATAATGAAAGCAAGGAATAACGACAGGGAAAAAAGAAAATAAAACGAAAAACACACATTATTATATATAACGCGCGCGAAAGAAGAAAAAAGGGGAAAGGGAAACCGACCCAATAAAACAGGCGAACACACCAAGCCACCCCTACCCCAAGGTTGACAACCTGTGGCGGACAGCATACCAGCCTGCACGAAAAAGGAAAAGACTGCAACGGAACAAATCCTCATAACCACCAGATAATCAGAGGATATTGCAGCGAGCGTCGGCAGAAAACGCAAGGGACGTTGGGCGAAAGGGGAACTTTCATTAACCAAACTCGTACGAAGTTGCATACCAAACTCGTACGAGATTGCACACCAAAGTCGTACGAAGTTGCATACCAAACTCGTACGAGATTGCATAGCAAAGTCGTACGAGATTGGTCAACGACGGAGGAACTTTCGGGGAACGAAAGGTGCAGGACCGCCGAATGAACAGTGCAGAACTGCAGAACGGATGGCGCATAAAGAACAGATAAAGAAGGAGGAAAGGGATTAGAAACAGGAAGATGCCGCTCTGTTGACACACGGAAATGCCATGAATATAAAGCGACAAATAGCGTAATGGGGTCTTACGTTTTGGGGAGGATTATTAAGAACAGAACGTTAAAATATATTATAATCCCTAAGTTATTTCTCTTTTTTGAACCATTTTATGTATCTTTGCGTAAGTATTTTTTTATTAAACTAAATAAGAACGCTTATGATTTACAAGATTATTGACATTGAAGGCATCGGTCCTATTTATGCAGAGAAGTTGCTTGCTGCTGGTATTGAGACCGACAAGCAGTTGTTGGAAAAATGTGCCAAGCCTGCAGGGCGTAAGGCGCTTGAAGAGGAGACCGGAATCTCCGGTAAACTGATTTTGACATGGGCGAACCATGCCGACCTGATGCGTATTGACGGTGTTGGTCCTCAGTTCTCTGAACTGCTTGAGGCTGCTGGTGTTGATACGGTGAAGGAGTTCCGCCACCGGGTTGCGGAAAACCTCCAGCCGAAACTAGAAGAAGTGAACGGAGAGAAGCATCTCGTGGGACGCGTGCCCAGCTTGAAAGAGATTCAAGACATGATTGACCAGGCAAAAGCACTGGACCCCGTCATGGAGTATTAAATTCTCTTTTCCGATTGAGTAAGTGGCAGGGAGCTTCGCACGAAGCTTCCTGTCGTTTTTTTGAAGGGGTTCGTGCAGCGATGGTATCGCTGCTTACGGGGGAAGGCGTTTTTCGAACTATAATTCTGCTGATTCATTTGGGGCTTTTGCGGAGATAAATAGGTGTATATTAAGCATTTCTAAAAAGAAAAAAGGTCTGTTTGCGCAAAAAAAACAAAATAAATTTCGGTATCACAGCAAAAACTTGTATATTTGCACACCCAAATGGGATGATATAAAATAATCATTACAATAAAACAAGCTAAGAATATGACAAAAGCAGAAATTATCAACGAGATTTCCAACCAGACAGGTATTCCCAAGAAGGATGTATCTATCACGGTTGAGTCACTGATGGAAGTGATTAAGAACAGTTTACTTGAGAAAGAGAATGTTTACCTTCGTGGTTTCGGTAGTTTCATTGTGAAGCACAGAGCAGAGAAAACAGCTCGCAACATTTCGAAGAACACGACAATTACTATTGCTGCCCACGACATTCCCAGTTTCAAACCCGCCAAGAGTTTTGTCAGCAAGATGAAGGGTGAATAAGAACGTTAGGAGCAGGTAAGAATATTTATTTTATTAACATAACACGACTTTATTATTATGCCAAACGGAAAAAAGAAGAAGGGCCACAAGATGGCTACTCACAAGCGTAAAAAAAGACTAAGAAAGAACAGACATAAGAACAAGTAAATCTTGTCAAGTCAGTCTTTCCGACTGAGAGGTATGCCAAACGGCTTTTTGAGTAAGCCGATTGGCATGCCCTTTTTGGTATTCATTCACTAAGTTTAATCAAAGGAACATGACTAGCGAAGTAGTAATTGATGTGCAGGACAAGGACATTTCGATTGCGCTCATGGAGGACAAGAACCTCGTTGAGTATCAGTCGGAACCGCGTTCGGCATCATTCTCTGTCGGCAACATCTACATTGCGAAGGTGCGTAAGATCATGCCTGGTCTGAACGCCTGTTTTGTAGATGTGGGCTCTGAACGAGATGCCTTTCTTCACTACCTTGACTTAGGGAATCAGTTTAACTCTTATGCGAAGTATCTCAAACAAGTAGGGAGCGACAAGAAGAAACTTTATCCATTCTCCAAGGCGTCACGCCTTCCCGACCTGCCGAAAGACGGCAACATTGCCACAACCCTTACGGTCGGTCAGGAAGTGATGGTGCAAATTGTAAAGGAACCTATTTCGACGAAAGGTCCACGACTTACGGGTGAGCTCAGTTTTGCCGGAAGAAACATTGTGCTCATCCCCTTTAACGATAAAGTATCAGTCTCTTCAAAAATCAAGAGCGGCGAAGAGCGTGCCCGCCTCAAACAACTCATTCAGAGCATCAAGCCCAAGAACTTCGGCGTTATCGTGAGAACTGTTGCCGAGGGAAAACGTGTGGCAGAACTCGACTCTGAACTGAAAGTGCTTTTGAAGCGCTGGGAAGACGCCATCACCAAAGTTCAGAAGACGGAAACCCGTCCGCAGCTGGTGTTTGAAGAGACAGGAAGAGCGGTAGCCATGCTCCGCGACCTCTTCAACCCTACTTATGAGAACATTTATGTGAACAATGAGGAAGTCTGCAATGAGGTGAAGCACTATATTTCACTCATAGCCCCTGAAAAGGCGAATATAGTGAAGCTCTACACAGGCAACACTCCCATCTTCGACAATTTCAACATCACGAAACAACAGAAGTCCAGTTTCGGAAAGATTGTCAACTACAAAAAGGGAGCATATCTCATCATTGAACACACCGAAGCCATGCACGTGGTTGACGTCAACAGCGGAATCCGCACGCGCTCGGAAAACGGTCAGGAAGCCAACGCCCTCGAAGTGAACTTAGGAGCTGCCGACGAATTGGCACGACAGCTGCGCCTTCGCGACATGGGCGGAATCATCGTCGTTGACTTCATCGACATGAACAAGGCGGAAGACCGGCAAATCCTCTATGAGCGCATGTGCAAGAACATGCAGACCGACCGCGCCCGGCACAACATCCTCCCCTTGTCGAAGTTCGGACTGATGCAGATTACCCGTCAGCGAGTACGTCCGGCAGTCGATGTCAATGTAGAGGAGACCTGTCCGAGCTGCTTCGGAAGTGGAAAGATTAAATCGAGCATTCTTTTCACAGACCAACTTGAGAGTAAAATTGACAACATGGTCAACAAGATCGGCATCAAGAAATTCTATTTGCACGTACACCCCTACGTCGCAGCCTTCATCAACCAAGGCTTTATCAGCCTGAAACGAAGATGGCAGATGAAATACGGGTTGGGCGTGCATGTCATCTCCTCGCAGAAACTCGGATTCCTGCAATACGAGTTCTACGACGATAAGCGGCAGTTTATCGACATGAAAGAGGAAAACGACAAACACTAAAAACGGCGAGGAGTTCACCCAAAAAAGGTTGAACTCCTCGCTGTTTTCTCATGCCTCTTCCCTGCTTCGTGCTTTCAAGGAAAGCCTATCCCTGCGACGGTTTGAGGTAGAACCCCGAAGTCAAGTTTTCATACCATTCCGACCGCCTATGGTTCTCCCCTTCCAACACCGCTTCCGTACGCTCCAGTTCCAGCACGGGATGCTTGGAGAATGCCAACAGATAGCGCCGCGGAGCCTTTTGTGGTATAGTGCGCACCGCACATATTCGCGTCTGAAACAAACCTGCCAGCCGCGCCTCGTCCTGAAAATCCGCAAGACAATCGAAAGGTATGATTGAGGAAAACACCCCGTCGTCCGTCAGCAGACGCGAGACTGCCTTGAACAAATCCGCATAAGTCAACGTGTCAGTATGTCGAGCCGTCCTGCGCGCCATGTCCGGATTCTTCAACGAATGGTTGAAATAAGGCGGATTGGAGACTATCGAATCAAAGAACGCCGTTTTCCCATGACCTTCCACGAGAGCCCCTCCTCCCTTTTCACACATAAAATCCAATGCACCGACATGATTTATTTCCATACGCTCCGAAAAAGGCGAATCAGACACATTTTCCATTGCCTGCCTGCATGCCACGTCATCAATATCTATCCCCGTCACGCGAGCATCAGGAAAACGCTGTGCCATCATCAAGGCGATGAGTCCCGTCCCCGTTCCGATATCCAAGATTTGCCGACCGCCGGCAGCCCATGCCCCCAGCAGCACGCCATCGGTACCCACTTTCATCGCGCACGCACCCTGCCTGACCGTGAATTGCTGAAACTTGAAGTAATCGTTAGACATCGTGAAACCCATTTACTGCGACAAAGTTACTGCAAAGTATAGAAAACACGAAATAAAAACGAGACAAATTCACGACAGGAGGAAACGCCCACCTCCCCCTACCCCCTCACGCCTTCTATCCATAGGCAGCCGAAACAGGCGACAGAATGTTGAAAATCCCTAAATATTCGGTCGCATTTCCGTTTTCTCGTTTTTATTGAGTAACTTTGTCGCGTAATAGCTTCAAAGCGCTTGTCATAGGGAAAAATAAAGCAACTTTTATTTTGTATTCTCTATACTTTGCAGTAACTTTGTCGCTCAAAAAAATCATAACAGGATACGAAGAAGATGAACAAAGAAAAGAACAATACATTCCAGATGATTGTTGACTATGAAGGTGATGTGAATAATCTTTTCAAGATTGAGCCTCCTGAAGAAACGCCCATTCTGGCGACCCGAAACATGGTGCTCTTTCCCGGCATCATCTCCCCTATTCTCGTAGGGCGTGCCAACAGTCTGAACCTGATTAACTATCTGCAACAGCATGAGAATGTTGTCTTTGCCATATTTTGTCAGCGCGATGCCAACATTGACCATCCCATAAGCAGCGACCTCTTTGAGTATGGTGTATATGCTAAATTACTCAAAGTGCTTGACATGCCCGGACCCGGCAAGAATGTGACCGTCATCGTGCAAGGACTGGGACGCTGCCAACTGCATGAACTGAAAAGAACCCGTCCCTATCTCGTAGGCAGGACATCACTTGCAGTGGAAGCCTTTCCCGAACCGAACGATGCGGAATATGCCGCAGCTGTCGAAGACTTAAACAAGACAACGATAGAATATGTGCACGAGAACGAGGAAATCCCAGACGAGTCGCAGTTTGCCATAACGAACATCAGCAACCCGATTGTTTCTGTGAACTTTGTGTGTGCGAACATGCCATTCAGCATCCGCGACAAAGTCAAACTTCTCGAGTTCAGCAGCATGAAAGAGCGCGTGTTCGGCGTATTGAAAGTTCTCAACAAGGAATTGCAGTTGCTCCGCCTGAAACAAAACATCCGTTCAAAAACACGAGAAGACATCGATGAACAGCAACGGGAATACTTTCTCCAGCAACAGATAAAAAACATCAAAGAGGAGTTGGGCAACGGAGAAGGTTCGCCCGAACGGATGGAACTTTTGGAGAAAGCGAAAGGAAAGAAATGGTCGGAGGAAGTGGAAAAAGTGTTCCACAAGGAATTGGAGAAACTGGACATGCTGCATCCGCAAGGTCCGGAATACAGCGTACAGATGAACTATCTGCAAACGATGGTTGACCTGCCTTGGGGCGAATACACCGAAGACGACCTGAACATCAAGCGTGCAGAACGCATTCTCAACCGCGACCACTACGGAATGGAGAAAGTGAAAGAGCGCATACTCGAATACATGGCAGTGCTCGCACTCAGAGGCGACCTGAAATCGCCCATCCTCTGTCTGTACGGACCTCCGGGAGTCGGAAAGACGAGTCTGGGAAAGAGCATCGCCTCGGCAATGAACCGCAAATACGTGCGTGTGTCATTGGGCGGTCTGCACGATGAGAGCGAAATACGCGGACACCGCCGCACATACGTCGGTGCCATGCCTGGACGTATCATCAAGAGCATCCAGAAAGCCGGCTCGTCCAACCCCGTCTTCATACTCGACGAGATAGACAAGGTGACACAGAACACCATCCATGGCGACCCTGCGTCTGCCCTGCTCGAGGTGCTCGACCCTGAACAGAACAACGCATTCCACGACAATTACCTTGACGTGGATTACGACCTTTCGAAGGTCATGTTCATCGCTACCGCCAACGACCTCAACACCATTCCACGCCCACTGCTCGACCGCATGGAGATTATCGAAGTGAGCGGCTACATTACGGAAGAGAAAATCGAGATAGCCAAGCGGCACCTCATACCACGCGAACTTGAGAACACCGGTTTGAACCAACTCAAGGAAAAACCTTCGTTCAACAAAGGAGCCATCGAGAAAATCATTGAGCAATATACGCGGGAGAGCGGTGTCCGCCTGTTGGAGAAGCAAATCAACAAAGCTTTCCGGAAAATCGCATTCCAGATTGCACTCAACAAAGACGTTTCATTCAGCAAAATATCTGCAGACAAGATAGAGGGACTGCTGGGCAAACCGCCATTCTATCGCGACATCTATCAAGGAAATGACTATGCCGGAGTGGTCACCGGACTGGCATGGACGAGCGTTGGCGGAGAAATTCTCTTTATCGAGACATCGCTCAGCAAAGGCAAAGGCTCGAAACTGACCCTCACCGGAAATCTCGGCGACGTGATGAAGGAATCGGCAGTCATCGCGCTGGAATACATCAAAGCTCATGTAGATATCCTGAAGATAGACTATCGCCTGTTTGACCAATGGAATATCCACATCCACGTGCCGGAAGGCGCCACCCCGAAAGACGGTCCGTCGGCAGGTATCACCATCGCCACCTCTATCGCTTCGGCACTCACCCAGCGGAAGGTGCGCAAGAATACAGCCATGACAGGCGAAATCACCCTGCGCGGAAAAGTGCTGCCCGTCGGAGGCATCAAAGAGAAGATTCTCGCAGCCAAGAGGGCTGGCATTACAGATATCGTCATCTGCAAAGACAACAAGAAAGATATTGACGAAATACCTGCCATGTATCTCAACGGCATTGAGTTCCACTACGTCGAGAACATACAAGACGTATGGAAATTTGCCCTGACAAACGAGAAAGTTAAGCACCCCATCAAGTTGGACATAGAGGAAGAGGAAAAAGACAAGTGACATTCGAACTGCAACATACAGACAAAGCATCTGACGCCAGAACGGGACTGATTACCACCGTGCATGGTCAGATAAAGACACCCATCTTCATGCCTGTCGGAACATGCGGGTCGGTCAAAGGCGTTCACTTCTCCGAACTTACGGAACAAGTGCAGGCGCAAATCATCCTGGGAAACACCTATCACCTGTATCTGCGACCGGGTCTGGACGTTCTGAAATCGGCTGGAGGACTGCATCGGTTCAACACATGGGATAAACCCATATTGACAGACTCCGGAGGCTTTCAGGTGTTTTCGCTCACTGGAATCCGGAAACTGCGCGAAGAAGGATGCGAGTTCCGTTCACACATTGATGGGTCGAAACACATCTTCACCCCTGAAAACGTGATGGATACGGAACGGATTATCGGCGCCGACATTATGATGGCGCTCGATGAATGCCCACCGGGACAGAGCGACTATCAATATGCCAAGAAAAGCCTCGGATTGACCGAGCGGTGGCTTGACCGGTGCATCAAACGATTCAACGAGACCGAACCGTTGTACGGATACGAACAAAGCCTGTTCCCCATCGTACAAGGCTGCACGTTCAAAGACTTGCGAAGTGAGGCGGCGAAGTTTGTTGCCGACAAAGGTGCAGACGGAAATGCCATTGGAGGACTGGCAGTCGGCGAACCGACAGAAGTGATGTACGAAATGATAGAAGTGGTGAATGCTATTCTCCCCAAAGACAAGCCCCGCTATCTGATGGGAGTAGGAACGCCGCAGAACATTCTCGAAGCCATAGAGCGAGGAGTGGATATGTTCGACTGTGTGATGCCGACACGCAACGGACGCAACGCCATGCTCTTCACCTATCAAGGAACGATGAACATGCGCAACAAAAAATGGGAAAAAGACTTCTCACCCATTGATGCCGACGGCTGCGAGATAGACCGACTTCACACAAAAGCCTATCTGCACCATCTATTCAAGGCACAGGAACTGCTTGCCATGCAGATAGCAAGCATTCACAATCTGGCGTTCTACCTGCGACTCGTCGGCGACGCAAGAAAACATATCGAGCAGGGCGATTTCACGACCTGGAAGGCAAGTGTCATCCATCAATTAGGACAAAGGATATGAAAGGAATGGGAACAAAAATGAACGATGCACTCCATCGGTTGCAGGAAAACGGCAGACATATCAAAGAACGTCTGACGTGGATTCCCGTTCTTACCAATTGGTGCAAGACACACTTGGGATGGCTCAATCCCCGAAGATACATCAAGCGGTTGGATTGGTACATCATCAAGAAGTTCATTGGGACCTATATATTCTCTATTATCTTGATTATCTCTATCTCCATCGTCTTCGACGTAAACGAGAATCTTGCCAAATTCACGCAATACCATGCGCCTTTCCGGGCTATCGCACTCGATTACTATGCAAATTTCGTTCCCTACTTTGCCAACCTTTTCAGCCCGTTGTTTGTCTTTATCGCCGTTATTTTCTTCACCTCAAAACTGGCAGGGAACTCTGAAATCATTTCCATGCTCGCCTCAGGCATTTCGTTCAAGCGAATCATGCGTCCATATATGATTTCCTGTGTACTGATATCACTCGTCACTTTCTATCTTGGCGCATACGTCATCCCGCACGGAACGGTTATCAGGCAGAACTTCGAGGCGATGTACAAAAATAAGAAAAGGAATACTGCTGCCGAGAATGTGCAGCTGCAAGTAGGAAACGGCGTGATTGCCTACATCCAGCACTACGACGATAACCACAAACGGGGATACGGATTCTGTCTGGACAAGTTTGAGAACAAAAAGCTTGTCCAACACATGACAGCAACGGAAATTCAATACGATACCATCTCCGAAAGCAAGTACCACTGGAAAGCACGCAACTGGAAAATCAGAAGCCTGCACGGACTTCGTGAGAAAATCACCAGTGGCACCGTCATGGATACCGTTATTCAGATGGAACCTACCGACTTGGTTTATTCGAAAGGACAGCAGGAGACGTTCACCAGTCCGCAACTCAGAGAATATATCAGCAAGCAACAGAGCAGGGGCTCAGGAAATGTCGTGCAATATGAGGTGGAATATCACAAGCGCATAGCCTCCTCGTTCGCATCATTCATCCTAACCATTATCGGTCTCTCGCTCTCTGCCCGCAAGCGTAAAGGCGGCATGGGCTTATATCTGGGAATCGGATTGGCATTGAGTTTCGCCTATATCCTGCTTCAGACCGTATCGTCAACCTTTGCCATCAATTCCGGATGGCCGGCAATGCTCGCAGCATGGCTTCCGAACATCCTGTTTGCCATCATTGCCTATTTCTGTTATCGTAATGCACCCAATTAAAAAAAGATGAACGATGTATTTTGATGAACTGAATCTCAACCCAAATATTTTGGATGCACTCGACGACATGAGGTTCGAAGAATGCACACCCATACAGGAGAAATGTATTCCGCAGATTCTCGATGGCCGTGATGTAATGGGAATAGCCCAAACCGGCACAGGGAAGACTGCCGCCTATCTCCTTCCCATCCTCAGTCTGCTGGACGACGGATATTATCCTAAAGATGCCATCAACTGTATCATCATGAGCCCTACACGCGAATTGGCGCAGCAAATAGACCAAGCCATGCAGGGGTTCGGCTACTATCTGGATGATGTCAGCAGCGTAGCTGTCTATGGCGGCAACGACGGCACACGGTTTGACCAAGAGACAAAAGGACTGAGTCTGGGCGCAGAGATTATCATCGCTACACCGGGAAGGTTCCTGAGCCATCTCAAAATGGGACACGCCGACCTGTCGCGCGTCTCTTTCTGCGTGCTCGACGAAGCCGACCGGATGCTGGACATGGGCTTTTATGATGATATCCTGAAAATAAAGAAACTGTTGCCTGACACCTGTCAGACAGTCATGTTCTCCGCTACTATGCCCGACAAGATTGGAATGCTGGCAAAGAATATGCTGAAGAATCCTGTCGAGATAAAAATTGCAGTCAGCCAACCCGCAGAGAAAATCAGCCAAACAGCCTATGTCTGCCATGAGAGCCAGAAACTTGGAATCATCGAGCATCTGTTTAAAGACAACCAATTGAAACGGGTTATTATCTTCTCCAGTTCAAAAGTCAAGGTGAAAGAAATCAACCGCTCTTTAAGGCGGATGGAGATTAACAGCGACGAGATGCATGCCGACCTGCAGCAGTCACAACGCGACGATGTGATGCACAGATTCAAGAACCGCCATATTGACGTGCTCGTTGCAACCGACATCGTTGCCAGGGGCATTGATATTGACAACATCGCGACCGTCATCAACTACGACGTTCCGCATGATGCCGAAGACTACATACACCGCATCGGACGAACGGCACGGGCAGACCAAGCCGGGCAAGCCATCACTTTCGTGCGAGGTGCAGACATCGGAAAGTTCATGGCAATAGAGAAATTCATGCACCACGTCGTCACAAAACTCCCATTGCCCGAGGGCATGGGCGACGCTCCGGAGTATAAAGCTCAACCCGAGAAAAAGCGCACACACTACTCAAGGGGAAAAGGACGGAACGACAGGAACAGAAAAAGGAACAACAAATCGAACCAAGCTAAAAGACAAAAACATGAAAAATAAAAAGAGACGCATCCTTGTCGCATTAGGAACCATTGCGATATTGATTGCCGGTATCATTTACTACTATTTCTTCACTTCACTTACAAGTGGGAAAGATACACATTATATATATATAGATGAAGATGACAACATCGATTCTGTCTATGCGCAACTCCAACCCGTCGCAACAAACAAGGGAATGACGGGTTTCCGGACACTTGTGCGTCACAGCCAATACGATGAGCATATACGGACCGGACGATATGCCATCAAGCCCGGAGAGAGTGCATTCACAACCTTCCGCAAACTGAAAAACGGAATACAAGAACCCGTCATGCTGGTTATCCCATGTGTGCGCACGATGGACCGACTCGCCGGAACCATCTCGAAGAAAATGATGGTGGACAGCCTTTCACTCTATCGGGCTTTGAGCAGTCAGAACGTCTGCGAGAAACTGGGATATGACACGACGACCATTGCCTGCATGTTCATTCCAAATACGTATGAAGTATTTTGGAATATGCCGATAGAAAAATTTCTGGAACGGATGCAGAAGGAAAGCAAGAAGTTCTGGACAAAGGCAAGAACACAGAAAGCTAAGGACATGGGACTCACACATAAAGAAGTCATTACGCTGGCAAGTATCGTTGACGAAGAGACGTCCAACGATGCAGAAAAACCGGTGATTGCAGGATTATACTATAACCGACTCATGCTTCGCAACAGCGAATATCCCGACGGAATGCCCCTGCAGGCTGACCCAACCATCAAATTCGCATTGAAGCGCTTCGAACTGAAACGCATCTACACAAATATGTTGCGCACACAAAGCCCGTACAACACTTATCTCAACGCCGGACTGCCTCCCGGACCGATTCGCATTCCGACGATTGCCGGCATCGATGCCGTGCTCAACTATGACAAGCATGACTATCTCTACATGTGCGCAAAGGAAGACCTCAGTGGCACGCATAACTTTGCAGCCACCTATCAGGAGCATCTCGCCAATGCGGCAAAATATGCCAAAGCACTTAATGAGAGAGGTATCAAATAGCCTGCACATAGCGCCATCCAACCGACTTTCCAAAGGAGCGTAAGTACCTATAAATAAAAAAGAAACGCCCGTTCTTCACAGAGGAGGCGTTTCATCTCAATAGGTATTAGCTTTTTAAAGGTAAAAAGATTGTATTCAGGATAACGGTGCAAATATAGATATATTTTTTGAAACTCACAAATAATTTATCATTTTTTTTTGCGAAATTGTCGTGTTTTGTTATTTATTCTTCTTTTTTTTTGATAATTCAACAAAAAACACTTCATAAACGAATCATTTCTCAACTAATTTCGAGAAATGATGATTTCCTTTTACATAATATTGCCAAAGGATGGAATGGGCATACATCCCCATTGCCGTTCCCTCTGCCCTACGCTGTTGAATCTGCTCACGGTCAGCGGAAAAATCTTTTCGCCATGCCTTGAATGCCCGTCGGGCGCGATATACCGCCTTGAACTCCCCGACGTTCCGATCCAACAAAAGCATCTTCCATGCTGCCAGATAATCCAGGAACCACCGCCAGCGCATCACATGCCTCAGCTCACTTTCGGGAAGATTTT
Organism: Prevotella sp. Rep29; assembly: GCF_019551475.1. Lineage (NCBI taxonomy): Bacteria > Pseudomonadati > Bacteroidota > Bacteroidia > Bacteroidales > Prevotellaceae > Prevotella > Prevotella sp. Rep29. The sequence goes on along the minus strand of NZ_CP047159.1, from coordinate 1,089,449 downwards.
TATAGAGCATCGTCAGGTTATTCCGGAAATTCAGGAAGGTTTTCATCGGATTGCCCTTCGGCAAGCTGCCGCCTCCTAAATGATAGACCACACTCTCCGGAATGCAATATATCTTCCGTCCGCGCAACCTCAGGCGCCAGCAAAGGTCTATCTCTTCATTATGGGCGAAGAAACGTGCATCCAATCCACCGACATCCGCATAGTCTTTTGCGCGGATGAACAGGCATGCGCCTGTTGCCCAGAAAATTTCCTGCCGATAGTCGTACTGCCCGTTGTCTTCCTCCAAGGTGTCGAATATGCGACCGCGACAAAACGGATATCCATAACGGTCGATGAATCCGCCTGAGGCACCGGCATACTCAAAGAAATCTTTGTCAGTCAGTGAAAGGAGTTTCGGCTGGCATGCCGCCACTTCCTCATGGCTATCCATGAATTCAATCAGGGGAGTCAGCCAATGATGTGTCACCTCGACATCGCTGTTCAGCAACACAAGATACTCGGCATCTATCTCTGCCAAAGCCCGATTATATCCTTCGGCAAAGCCCCAGTTTTTCTCCAACCGAATCAGCTTGACCTCCGAAGCATAATGCTGCTGAAGGAAGTCCACGGAATCGTCGGTTGACGCATTGTCTGCCACATAGATATCGGCATCAGCCCGCGAATAGTCGAGCACGGACGGCAGATACTCGGCAAGCATCTTCCTGCCGTTCCAGTTCAGTATAACAATCGCAACTCGCTTCATACATTTTATATTATTACAGCTCTCAGGGCATCACCGCCACGGTTGAAATCCCCCAGCCTCACCTGCAGCAACTGGTTATCATACGCTTCATCAGCCTCTGCCGGCGGCAACTCCACTCTGACGTAATTTCTCGTAAACCCATGCATCGCCTTTCCCCGAACAGCTTTTTCGAACAACACTTCTGCCGTCTGCCCAATATGCTTTTCATAAAAAGCATGCGTCTTTTCATCGGACAGCTCAAGCAAGCGATGACTTCTTTGGCGCTTATCGGCTTCTGAGACCACGTGGGGAATCTTCAATGCTGCAGTTCCGGGACGTTCACTATATGGGAACACATGCAACTGGGTCACATCCAGCGAGCGCAGGAATTCGTATGTCTCCTCAAAAAAAGCCGGTTCCTCGCCCCGCGTTCCAACCATCACGTCCACTCCAATAAAAGCATCGGGCATACGTTCCTTTATCCGCTGAATCTTATGCGCGAACAAAGCGGTGTCGTATCGGCGGTGCATCAGTTTCAGCACAGCATCCGAACCGCTCTGCAACGGTATATGAAAATGCGGCATGAAGGCGCGGCTCGCTGCACAATAGTCAATCAGTTCGTCGGAAAGCAAATCGGGCTCCAGGCTGCTGATGCGGAAACGCTGTATGCCTTCCACACCATCCAAAGCCTTTACCAAATCGAGAAAAGTTTCGTTCGTCGTGCGCCCGAAGTCACCGATATTCACTCCCGTGAGCACAATCTCCTTCCCTCCCTCGCGCGCCGCCTGTTCTGCCTGCTCAACCAAGGAGGTAACAGAAGGATTGCGACTGAATCCACGCGCATAAGGTATCGTGCAATAGGTGCAGAAATAATTGCATCCGTCCTGCACTTTCAGAAAATAGCGGGTGCGATTGCCGCGAGAACAACTCGGTGCAAACGACTTGATATCTTTCGACTTGACGGAATGACAAAGATGCAGACTCTCCCTCTCCTGCCCTTCTCCTACTTGCCGTTCCTCTTTCATCACCCATGCGTCTGAAAGGAATTGCACCAGATGCTGCTTCTCATCCGAACCAAGCACCAAATCGACACCGTCCATCCGGCTCACCTGTTCGGGTTCCAACTGGGCATAACACCCCGTAACGACCACGAACGCTCCCGGATGTTGGCGCACCATCCGCCTGATAATCTGCCGACACTTGCGGTCAGCCACATCGGTCACCGAGCAAGTATTGATCAGACAAATATCTGCCTGCTCGCCTTGCCGGACCGTACGCACCCCCATCTCCTGAAGCAGTTTCCCGAAGGTGGATGTCTCGGAGAAATTCAGCTTGCAGCCCAATGTGTAATAGGCTGCCGTCTTGCCTTGAAAAGCCGAAGAATCTATCATCTTTTGATTATTGTTTCGTCACCGCTTTCGCCGTAAATACGACACAAAGGTAAGCAATATTATTGGATTTCAGAAACGAACCTACCTATTTTGCCACCACCAAAAATCACTTTTTGCCACTTTTTGCCAGAAAAAAACGGAAAATATTAATAAAATTAACAAATATTATCTATTTGCAAAATACTGTATATCAACAGTTTATAAAAAAGTTACACATAAAACATAAAAAAAAACGAAAAAAAAGAGCGGTGTATCAAAAAAATATTTACCTTTGCAACGTTTTAATAAACATGATTGTTTTACAGATTTAAAAAGAAAAGAAAATGAAAAAATTAGTTTTTGCAGTTGTAGCTTTCGCAGCTATCTCTTTCGCAGCAACATCTTGTGATCAGACAAAGAAGACTGAAGCTCCTGTTGACACAACAGCAGTTGAGGAAGTTGTTGACACAAACGCAGTTGAGGAAGTTGTTGACTCAGCAGCAGCAGTTGTTGAAGAGGCTGTTGAAGAAGTTAAGGAGTAATCCTACGACTCAATTCGAGAAAAACGACCGCCGGACGATAGTTCGGCGGTTTTTTTATTTCCATGAATCCGTTGAACACAAGCCGGGACTCAGTATTTGTTCTTCCACAAACCAAATCAAGTTGATTTGCCACATAAAAGTTCAACATTAAAAAAACAAATTCACTGAAATTGATTACCAAATTCAGTGAAATTGGTCATCAAATTCAGTGAATTTGGTTGGAGAGACAAAAAGAAAATGCCCCTGAAACATGGCGAACACTCATGTTTCAGGGGCATTATTTCATGGTGATATTCAGTCAAAGGCAAATCAATTCTTCATGAATTGCCGTCAGAACTGCAATCTGATTGCTTACCAAAGGTCAAGACGCTGCTCTTTCGGGATAAACATCTTGTCGCCTTCTTTCACGCCGAATGCTTCGTACCACATATCAACGTGTGGCAGCGCACCGTTTACTCGCCATTCGCCCAGAGAGTGCGGGTCGGTCTTCACGCGGTTGCGGATTTCCTGCTCGGTAATGTTCTGTCCCCACACGCCGGCGTAAGCGATGAAGAAGCGCTGGTCGCCAGTCAGTCCATCCTTCACTTTCAGCGGTTTCTTGGCTGTTGCGTTCTTGTATCCATACCATGCCACTTGCAGTCCGCCGTGGTCAGCCAGGTTTTCGCCGAGCGTGAAGTGTCCATTGGCATTCAGGTCGGGCAGCACCTTGATGTTCGAGAAGAAGTTGGCATACATTTCTGCACGCTCCTCAAATCCCTTGGCATCTTCTGCTGTCCACCAGTCCTTCATATAGCCTTCCGAGTCGAATTGGCGACCTTTGTCGTCAAATCCGTGCGTCATTTCGTGTCCGATAACGACACCGATTGCTCCATAGTTGAATGCCTCGTCAGCCTTCGGGTCGAAGAACGGATACTGGAGAATGCCAGCCGGGAAGCAGATTTCGTTGGTCGTCGGATTGTAGTATGCATTGACGGTCTGCGGTGTCATGTACCACTCGTCACGGTCAACCGGCTTACCTGCCTTTTCGGCAATGTGCAAATTGTTTCTCCATTGGCGACAAGCCATTACGTTTTCATAATAAGATTTCTGCGGATTGATTTGCAGCGAGGAGTAGTCGCGCCATTTGTTGGGATAGCCAATCTTAACGTAGAAAGTGCTCAACTTCTTGTGTGCGTTGGCTTTTGTCTCTGCTCCCATCCATTTCTGTGCATCGATACGCTCGCCCAGTGCAATCTGGAGGTTCTTAACAAGCTGCTCCATGATTTTCTTTGAAGAAGCCGGGAAGTAGCGGTCGCAATACATTTTTCCGAGAGCCTCTCCCATAACACTTTGCACGCTGTTGGTTGCACGCTTCCAGAGCGGATAATCCTCTTTCCGTCCCGACATGGTCTTTCCGAAGAATTCGAAGTTGGCTTCACGAATATCGTCAGAGAGCAGCGATGCCGAACTGGTAATCACATCCCACTGCATGTAAGCCTTCAGGTCGTCTGCGTTGAGTGCTGCCGACAGTTTGTCGAGTCCTTCCATGAATTTGGGCTGTCCCACAATCATTTCCTGAATATACTCGCTCTTCACGCCCTCGGCATTAGCCAATACCTCGAGCGGAATGTTCGGATAGTTTGTCTGGAATTCCTTCAGCGTCATCTTGTTGTAGTTCGACTGCGGGTCGCGCAACTCGGTGCGACTCTTCGAAATCAGTGCCAGAGCCGTCTCGTAGCGGAAAATGGCATCACGCTTTTCAATGGCATCATCTTCATCGAATCCGAAGAGTTTAAACATCTTCACGATGTGCTTTTTGTATGCTTCACGAATCTTTACCGTTGCCTCGTCGTTGTTTAGGTAGTAGTCTTTCTGTCCGAGTGTAAGACCGCCCTGACTCACGTGGAAGATATTCATCGTCACGTTTTTAGCATCTGCGCTAAATCCCGAACCGAATGGAACACCATATCCAAAGACGGCATATTTCTTCTGGATTTTGAACAGGTCGTCTTTCGTATCGGCTTCTTCCATCTCGTCCAACAAAGGCTTCACGGGTGCAATTCCCTCTTTGTTCCGACGTTCAGCATCCATTGCCAGTTTGTAGAAATCAGAGAGTTTGCGCTCTGTCGTTCCCTCCGCAAATTTCTTTTTCTGAAGCTCATCCAGAATAGAATTGATGCGCTTGTTGTTGTCCTCCTGCAGCTGGTCGAAGCTACCGAACCGTGAATAGGCAGCAGGGAGCGGATTGCGTTTCTGCCATCCTCCCGTCGCATACATGTAGAAGTCGTCCTGCGGCTTCACGGTTTTGTCCATGTTCTCAGGTTTGATTCCCGGCTGATTTTGCGCCGAGACTGCCATTGATGTCATTGCAATAGCCATTAGTGTCAATAATTTTTTCATTGTTTCAGTATTTATGATTAGGGTTATATGTTGCAAAGATAAACATTTTCCGAAAAAGTATCTACACATTGTTTGTTAATAAATACAAACTCAAAAAATATAGGAGTTACATAGGAGGCATATAGGAGGTAGTGAGTAGGCAAAAAGGGAACTGTCCTCCACTATATAATAAAATGTGTTAACGCCTTATTGAATGATTTTGAATCGTATTCTGAACGTACGTGTATCGTTATCCCAATTGGTTCCCAACATCTCGAACTTCCCGATTTGCGAGGTTGAACGGACGTGCTTTCCGATGCACGGGCATACGTCGAAGTCGCCTATTCTCACCAAGCGTATAGTGTCGCTGGCATCTTCGGGCAAACGGTCGGCATCAACCTCATCGGGGAGCTCATCTCTCGTCACATATTCGAAAGTCACCGGCAGGTCTTCGGCTATCAGTTCGTTCATGCGCCGCTCTATTTCCCGCTCCTCTTTCCTGTCGGGCTTATGGTCAACAACATAGCTGATTTTACTCTTCTTGCGCTCGATGTGTGCATTGCGCGACCGCTCACAACCGAACATCCGCACCATCAGTTGGTTCAGCAAGTGCTCAGCCGTGTGTGCCGGAGGAAATTCTTCCTTGTTGTGGTCATTGAACAGATAGTCTTCGTCTTTCATTCCTGGTATCTATTTTTGGTCTGTCATTTTCCATACTCTTCCTGACAAGGCAGGGATTTCCATTTTTACCATAGCGTCTGCCTGAAGTTCGAAGTTGCGTTGTTCTTCCGTCAGCAGGTCAACGGCGTGGAAATGCCTTCCCCGTATCTGCATGTAGTCGATGGCATGTTGCGGTATAAACACTTCGGTGCGTATCGCCCGTTCAGAGAAATTGGCAACAACGAGCAGCATCTCCCTGCCCTCTTTTCTAAGGAAAGCGAACTGCTGACTGCCAAGCTGCGGGTTGACATACATCAGGTCGAACATTTTTCCCTTCGTCACCGCTTTTTCTTGTTGCGCAAGATGAAAGATGTGGCGATAGAAATGCGCAAGTTGCTTTTGCTCTTCTGTCTGTTTCTCCCGTTCGAAATAGCCGGTTATGAGTGTGTCCAGACTCCAATAGTCGAAGATGGAAGTGCGCCCGTCCTCGCCACTGAAACCCTCCGTATCCATTCCCTGCTCCCCATATTCCTGCCCGTTGTAGAGCATGAAAGGATTCTTTCCCAACATGGTAGCCACCAACAAGGCGGGAAAAGCCTTCTGCGGACTACCAGCAAAGAAGGGAGATGCCAACCGCTGCTCGTCATGGTTTTCCAGGAAATAGAGCATGTGTGTGCGGATGTGGTCGGTGGCTTGCCACTCTCCCGTGATGGCTGCCGACGGCTGTCTGCCACAAACGACGTTGCGCAGGCAATTATACATGCCCACTTTGTCGTAGAGATAGTCGAACCCTGCCTCTAAGAAACCCTGATAGCGCACCGGCTGATAGACCTCTCCGATGATAATCAGATGCGGGAAATTTCCTTTCAGATCACTGATGACCCATTTCCAAAACTCTTCCGGAACCATCTCTGCCATGTCACAACGGAAGCCGTCCACTCCTTTTGATGCCCAGAAATGCAATATCTCCCGCATTTTCAGCCATGTGTCGGGCTTTTCGTTTTGCAGTTCTGTGCCGGCAGCATAGTTGAGCTTGACGGTCTCATACCAATCATTTTGCGTGGGATGCACGCTGAAACAATCGTTTCCCGTCGCCTTTGCCGGAAACTCTCTGTAGTCATCCACATTGAATTGCGGAGCCAACGGCTGGTTGGGATAATAGTAAAAATTATTGTTCGGTGAGAAATGAACGGTCACGTCCTCGTTTTCCCCCAAATCACGAATGCCTGCCGGCTTGGTCACGGAGTGATATTCACGAGCCACATGGTTGGGAACGAAATCGATAATCACCTTCATCCCTGCCTCATGAGTGCGATGCAGCAAAGCCTCGAACTCCTCCATCCGATGCCTCACGTCCACCGCAAGATCCGGATCAATATCGTAATAATCGACAATGGCATAGGGAGAGCCAGCCTTTCCCTTGACTATCGCAGGATGCTGGCGCGGTATCCCGTAGGCTGTATAATCGGTTTGCGTAGCATGGCGTATGATGCCCGTGTACCAAATATGGGTGACACCCAAATCACGAATCAATCCCAACACCTCACCACTGAAGTCATTCAGCTTTCCGCAGCCGTTTTCCGCAATGGTCCCGTTCTTCTTCCGAGTGCGATTGCGATTCCCGAAGATGCGTGGGAAAGCTTGATAGATGATGAGTTTACGGGAATCTTCCATGAGTTAATCCGTGCGATATTAGAGGATTCCGTGTGCTGCCACATCCTTATTGATGCGCCCGATCATTCCCTGCAGCGCTTTTCCAGGACCGCACTCCGTGAAGTCGTCGGCACCGTCGGCAATCATATTCTGCACGCATTGTGTCCAGCGCACGCTGCTTGTCAGCTGAGCTATCAGGTTTTGCTTGATTTCTTGCGGGTCAGTATGGGGTTTCCCATCCACATTCTGATAGACAGGACACTTCGGTGTCTTGATTTCCGTCTTCTCAATAGCTGCCTGCAACTCATCCTTTGCCGGCTGCATGAGTGGGGAATGGAATGCTCCGCCCACTTTCAAGGGCAACGCACGCTTGGCACCTGCTTCCTTGATTTTCGCACATGCCTCGTTGATAGCCTCCACGTTTCCAGAGATGACTAACTGTCCCGGACAATTATAGTTTGCCGGCACGACAACATGTCCTTCCCTGTTGATTGCAGCGCATATCTCTTCCACGTTCTCGTCGGGCAACCCTACGATAGCTGCCATGGTCGATGGTGCCATCTCGCACGCTTTCTGCATCGCCATAGCACGTGCATAGACAAGTTTCAATCCGTCTTCGAAGCTCAGCGCTCCGGCAGCCACCAATGCAGAAAATTCCCCGAGCGAATGGCCGGCGGTCATCTCCGGCTGAAATGCCTCTCCCATGCAGAAGGCACTGATGACACTATGAAGGAAAACGGCAGGCTGAGTCACCTTCGTCTGAGTGAGTTCTTCATCCGTTCCCTCGAACATGATGTCGGTGATTCTATAGCCGAGAATGTCGTTTGCTTTTTCAAACAACTCTTTCGCCAACTCATTACTCTCATACAAGTCCTTGCCCATTCCTGAGAACTGAGCACCTTGTCCTGGAAATACAAATGCTTTCATATTCTTTCGTTTTTTATCTGTTTACATTTTCAATTTGCAAAGTTACGATTAAGCGAGCGAAAAACCAAATTTTATTTAGTTTTTCCGAGCGTGAGAAGTTCCCTTGAGCTATGCGAAAAACTATGTAACGTTACGAAAAATTGAGAGCAGAACGAAATAAATCCATTTATTTCTTATGCCGGGATGGAACACTTTGCTAAAATCCCTGAATGTTAATAATATATTAAAACACACGACTAACATTGCCGTTCCCGAACCATCCCGATAAAGTCTGAAAGACACATGATGTTCTCATGAAATTCGGGCAAGAACAAAGATTTATTTTCTTTGGGAACAACAAGTGTCAGATGCTCGTCTTTCATTTCTTGAAGCTGATTTCTCGAAACACCACGCTGCAAGGTAAACAAGTGTTTGTTGGGTATTCTGTTAGCTTCATTAAGCACTTGGCGCCAACGGTCTTTGCATGTGGTCTTGGCTCCGAGCATTGTCAGTTTGTCTGCAGGGAACATGAAATTGTGATAACTCTCACCATCGGGGAAAATGAAATCTGGTTTCTTCTTGTTTTCAGTTATTACCTGTTCTTCAAACCTCAGATGAGAAGCACTAAATATTTCTGCCAAATGATGTTCCAATGACTTTCCCGCTCTCGACTTTCTTCTATTAAGAATCGTATTTGAGAACTCAACAAGACTTTGACAATTCTCAAAAGGTCGTGTAAAAACAGGGCGATAGATTTTTTCTTCTAACCCTCGAAATAGCTGATATTCTGCATCTATCCATTTTAATATAACTTTATCGGCTTCGCTTGAAATGGTACTTTCTGTATAACCATTGGCTGTTATTACACATTGACGCACGAATGTTGCCATCTGAATGGTATCTGGGAAATCAGTGTGGGCATCTATGAATGCTTGGAAATCATTGCTTAATCTTTCGTCTGGAGATAAAATGGAGGCTCTTTCTATGACTTGGTTTCCCTTAAATAAATCAAGACTGAAAGCGTCCATAAAGTCTTCTATATTGTCTTGATTCGACAATATGTACGCACAATAATTGCCTTCTCGGTTTCTTGTCATTATTTGAAGACTTCCAATGTAGTCGTCACGAAGGAATTCAAAACCTCTACCGAATCTTGTGATACGATATTCATTTCTTGTTCCTACGCCATAATAAATAGCGCGGCTTTGGGTCTTAAAAAGCCCTTTTTGCCAATCTATTTCTATAAACTCGTCTTTATTTAAACCTTTAACGCCAGGTTCATCGAAAAACATTTTATAGCACGGTTTGGCAAAAGTAAAACCATATTGATGGCTGCCTGTCTCACCAACATCATTAGGTGTAATATAATGACAATAAGCAAACTCAGATTCGTTCACTAATTGTATAGCATCTTGTAAACTCTCTTCAATCATCAGTTTTCCTCCATAGTATTAATAATTCTTTCTGATACGGCTGTTATCAACGGCACTATAACTGAATTACCACATTGCCTATAGGCTTGTACATCTGAAACCCGGTCAATCCTATATTTATCGGGATAACCCATCAGACGCGCACATTCGCGAGGCGACAATCTGCGAGGATTCTTGCCTTCTTCCTGCGGAATCAGTATCTCAGAACCATCCTTGTAGTATCTTGCGCTGAGCGTCCTGCTAATACCATTCAGGTCAACAAGTCCATAGCCGAAACCATTTCCCTTTGCGCGATGTTTTTCGGCGTAGTTCTGCAAATAAGCCCAAAGCTTATCGCTCAACGTGTATTTAGGGTCAATATTGGGCTCAAGTATTTCCTTAATAGCTCGTGTTGCCTCATGCTGTTCGGGAAACTCAAACTTCTCCTCACCATGATAACGTTTCTTGTCGAAACCAACAATCATAATGCGCTCACGGTGCTGGGGAACGTATGTCTGCCCGTCCATCACTTGGTAATGAATGGAATAGTTCAATTCCTCTAATGTTTCGCGAATGATGCGGAAGGTGTTTCCCTTATCATGAGAAGTAAGATTCTTAACATTCTCCAAATAGAATGCTTTTGGGCGATGCCGACTAATGATGTCTGCAACATCAAAGAACAGCGTGCCCTGCGTCTTGTCCTTGAAGCCTGTCTCACGTCCCAAACTTTTCTTCTTTGAAACTCCGGCAATGGAAAAGGGTTGGCATGGGAAACCAGCACAAAGAACGTCAAACTTTTCGGGTATATATGATTTCGTCAATTCTTTCGTAATGTCTCCAAATGGCATCTCTCCAAAATTGGCGAAATAGGTCTTTTGTGAATAGGCATTCCACTCCGAGGAGAATACGCATTTTCCTCCTTGTGCCTGCATTGCCAAACGAAAACCTCCCATTCCAGCAAACAAGTCGATGAATGTAAATTTCGGATGCTCCGGCGCAGGGAAGGGCACATCGAAAAAGTCGCGGAAGAGATCATTCTCCAGTGGACTTTCTGCCGCCTTCGTCACCTCTTCATCGTCCACGTCCTGCCACATCGGATTCTTTTTGTCGTGGACGCGTTTGTATTCAATATAGTCGCGGATGGCCGTCAGAATCTCATCGCGATTGACCCGCGCCTCCATGTCCTGCCTTCCGTCGAACGAGTGCAGATAGTGGCTCAGTATGGCTATCTGCGTCTCGTAGGACGTGAGGCCATACTCCTTCACGCCGTCGGCGGTAGTAGTTTCGGGCAATTCGGAAAGTTTTATTTTATTCTTAACCACGAATGCAATATCTTATTTTAATTCGCAAAAATACAAAATATTTTCGAGAATGCAATCAGACACCAGTAAAAAACGATGTTATCTTTTTTTATTTTGGCTATTTGCAAAAAAGAGGTACCCATAGTTACTCTAAGAAATGTGGGAAATTTAATGCCGAGCAAAATAAATCCATTTATTTCTTATGCCGGGATGGAGAAACTCGCCAATGCCTACAAGCTTCCGCCTGTATAGAGTTGATAGTATTTCCCTTGCAAGGCAATGAGTTGCTCGTGTGTTCCCTGCTCGATGATGCGCCCATGGTCGAGAACGATGATGCAGTCTGCATTACGAACGGTGGAGAGACGATGCGCGATGACAAACGTGGTGCGCCCTTTCATGATAGAGTCCATTCCTTGTTGCACGAGGCGCTCCGTGTAAGTGTCGATGCTACTGGTTGCCTCATCGAGAATCAACACCGGAGGATTGGCTACGGCAGCACGGGCAATGGCAAGCAGCTGGCGCTCGCCCTGACTGAGAGCCGCACTGTTTCCCTCTTGCAATTCTGTCAGATAGCCATTACTCAGACGACGGATGAAATCGTCTGCGCCTACCAGTTTTGCAGCCTTGACACAATCTTCGTCGGTCGCATCAAGACATCCGTAGCGGATATTGTCGATGACCGTTCCGCTGAACAGATGGGTTTCCTGGAGCACCATGCCCAGACTCTTGCGCAAATCGGTTTTCCGGATGTCATTGATATTGATGCCGTCGAATTGGATTTTCCCGTCCTGGATGTCATAGAAGCGGTTGATGAGGTTGGTAATCGTGGTCTTTCCCGCTCCTGTCCCGCCGACAAAAGCGATTTTCTGACCTGGCATCGCATCTATCTGCACATCGAAAAGGACTTGTTTTTCCGGCACATAACTGAAATCTACCATGTCGAACTTCACGCCGCCACGCACGGGAACGCTTGTCTTCCCGTCCGTCCAGCACCCGTCTTTCATCGTCCAATGCCCACGGTCGGGCTCCTGACTGTCATCCAACAGCCTGAACACCCGCTCTGCTCCTGCCGATGCCATGATGATACTGTTAATCTGCTGACTGACATGGGCTATCGGCTGCGAGAAATTCTTGTTCAGCGTCAGGAATGAAACAATCGTACCCAGCGTAAGACTGAAATTGCCGGAGAGTGCCAGCGTGGCGCCGACAACAGCAATCAGCACATAACCGAGGTTGCCGAGATTACCGTTCACTGGCATCACGATATTGGCAATCCGGTTGGCATGGTAGGCACTCTTACGCAATTCCTCGTTGATTTCCTCAAACTCCCTGATGGCTTCCTGCTCGTGGCAGAACACTTTCACGACCTTCTGCCCGCTCATCATCTCCTCAATAAAGCTATTGACGCGCGCGATATTCTGCTGCTGCAACGTGAAGTGGCGCCGCGAGCGCTTGCCGAGTTGCGTCGTTGCCACACCCATCACCACTGCCATCAAGATCGAGACAAGGGTCAGCGGTATGCTCAGCACAATCATGCTGGCAAACGTGACACACAGAGTTATCACGGAGTTGAACGCTTGCGGCAAGCTCTGCCCTATCATCTGCCGCAACGTATCGACATCGTTCGTATAGGTGGACATCACGTCGCCGTGCGACCGACCGTCGAAATAGGAGACCGGAAGTTTCTGCATGTGGGCAAACATATCGTTTCGCAGGCGCAGCATGGTGCCTTGCGTGACGTTGATCATGATGCGGTTGTAGGTGTAGGAGCATATTACGCCGAAAAGCAAGACGACTCCCAGAGTGAGCAGTGCCTGTGCCAACGACCCATACTGCGGATTGTCTGTCTGCGTGAGCGGCACGATATAATCGTCTATCAGCGTCCGCGTGAAGAGCGTTGACGTCAACGTCGTGACTGCCGTGACGAGGATGCAGAACGCAACGGTCAGGCACGAGAAGCGGTAATTCTTCAGCACGTAGCGTGTCAGTCGCAACAAGACACCCTTCTTGTCAACCCCTGCAAGGTTTTCCACCTTGTTCCGTTGATGAGGAGTAAAAGCGTTTCTCATTCGTCACCTCCTTTCGCCTGGCTGCCTGGCTCGTCAAAATCGCCGCCGTCTTCCGTCTGTATCTGATAAATCTCCCGATAGAGTTCATTCGTCTGCAGCAGTCTCTCGTGTGTGTCGAAGCCACTCACCTGTCCATTCTCCATCACAAGAATGCGGTCACAATCCTGCACACTGGCGATGCGCTGGGCGATAATCAGCTTGGTCATGGCAGGAAGTTCCTCGCGCAATGCCTTTCGTATCTTTGTATCGGTTGCCGTGTCGCAGGCACTCGTCGAATCGTCAAGAATCAACACCTTCGGCCGCTTCAGCAAGGCACGGGCGATGCAAAGACGCTGACGCTGCCCGCCGGAGAAGTTCGCCCCACCCTGTTCCACACGCGTTTCATAACCGTCGGGCAACTGGTCGATAAACTCATCGGCACAAGCACACCGACACGCCTCGCGGCATTGCTCCAGAGTAGCCTCCGCATTTCCCCAATGGAGATTGTCAAGAATCGTGCCCGAGAACAGCACATTCTTTTGCAGCACAACCGAAACTGAGTTCCTGAGCGCTGCGAGGGCATACGACCGCACATCCCTGCCACCGACCTTCACGGTTCCTTCGGTCGCATCATACAGGCGGCTGACAAGATTGACCAGCGACGACTTGCCGCTTCCCGTTCCGCCAATGATGCCGATGCTCTCACCCGACTTCACGCTCAGAGTGATATTGCGCAACGCATAGTCACCCTCAAGGGCTTTCTGACCGAGCAACTTTCGCAACGAGTCGAATAGTTTACCGAACCTCTCCAGCTGTTTCAGGCTCATCCCGTGGTAAGCAAAGCATACGTTTTCGAAGTCTATTGCACCGCTTTGAAGCTCGTAAACAGGCTTTTCAGGGTCCACAATGTCAGCCTTCTCGTCAATCACCTCAGCCACTCGTTTCCCACTCGCAGCACTCATGGTCAACATCACGAAAATCATGGAAAGCATCATCAGCGACATCAGAATCGACATCACGTAGGTGAACAATGACGTCAGCTCACCCGTAGTCAACGAACCACCCACCACCAGATGGGCACCAAACCACGAAATGGCGATGATACAACCATACACCACCATGTTCATGACCGGATGATTGAGTGCCATCAGCCGCTCCGAACGCACGTACAGGCGGTATAACCCCTGAGCAGCACGGCTGAACTTCAAGGTCTCATAGTCTTCACGCACAAACGCCTTTACCACCCGGATGCCCGATATGTTCTCCTGCACACACTGGTTCAACACGTCGTACTGCTGGAACACCTGCGTGAAAAGCTTTGCCACCCTGCTGATGACCAGATAAAGAAAGACAGAAAGAATCACGGTGGCAATAATAAAGATGAACGAGAGCTGCGGATTGATTACCACACACATCACAATGCTCAGCACCAAACGGTAAGGAGCCCGAACCGTCACGCGTAATATCTGCTGATAGGCGTTCTGCAAGTTCGTCACATCCGTCGTCATGCGCGTCACCAAGCCCGACGTGGAAAACTTGTCGATGTCGGAAAACGAAAAGGTCTGCACGTTGCGATACATCGCCCGACGCAAGTTGGCAGCAAAACCTGATGACGCATAAGCCGAATACCTGCCGGCAAGTATCCCGAACAAAAGACTCACACACGCCATTCCAACCATCACCGCACCATAGAAATACACATCACCCATGTTGCCGGCATTCAGTCCATCGTCAATCAACCGAGCCGTCACATAGGGAATCAGCACATCCATCACCACTTCCAACGAAGTGAAAAGCGGTGTCAAAACCGATGCGGTCTTATATTCGCCTATCTGTTTGTAAAGAGTTTTCAGCATTATCTCTGCAAAGGTAAATAAATTTCCGAGATTATAAGCCAATCCCATCAAGAAAACTCATCTTTCCCATCAAGAAAATGACGAACGGCGGAGTTTGAAATGATAGTCTGTCCAATCGACCAAATTGTCCTATTTCTTCATGGAAACCACCTTTGCATAAACATACGGAAAAGGGCGTATAAATATACAGTTGAACTTTCACTTTCCAAAAGTTCAACTTTTGCGTCCTGAAAGTTCAACTTTCATCGTCTAAAAGTTCAACTTTTGCAAGCTAAAATTTGAACTTTTGGAAAGCACTTCCTAACATACTGATAGACAAATATTTAGGAGCGAGCACCCGAAACTTCCACTGGTGCATAAATATACAATCGCGCGGTGAGGACCGACAAAACGTTCACTATCACAAAAAAAAGAATGGCTTTTCTTCTGTCCAGTCCTGCCGGCAGCCTCCACTAACCTTCAAGGCTCTCGAGCTCTTCAGACAGTTGTCCCCAGCGTTCCACCTCCTCATCCAGACAGCGTTTCGTAGATGTGTATTCGGTGACGAGGTTCATGTCCGAAGCATTCTCCGGCTGAGAGAGGATTTCATCGAGTTCCTTCAGGCGATTCTCCATCTCTTCAATTTTCGCTTCCGACTGACTGACAGCCTTTTCCAGCTTGCTCTTCGCACGCTGTCGCTCCTTGCGCTCCGCATAGCTTTCCTTCGGCGAAGTGTCTTTTTCCGTTTTTTGCGACGGCTGCTCTTTCGCGACGGGCACGGTCTGCCCCAACTGGTTGAGCGACTGGATGTTTCGCGACTGCAGGAAATCGTAGATTCCACCAATATGCTCACGCACTTTCCCGCCGGAGAACTCAAAGACTTTCGTCACCAGCCCATCGAGAAATTCACGGTCGTGCGAGACGATGATTGCCGTTCCGTCGAATGCGCGGACAGCTTCCTTCAACACATCCTTCGACACCATATCGAGATGGTTGGTCGGCTCGTCGAGAATCAACAGGTTGACTGGCTCCAGCAATAGCTTGATCATCGCCAAACGACTGCGCTCGCCGCCACTGAGCACCTTCACCTTCTTCTCCGATTCCTCGCCGCCAAACATGAAAGCGCCGAGAATATCGTTGATGCGCAGGCGTACGTCGCCCCTCGCCACGCGGTCGATGGTCTCGAAAACGGTCAGCGACTCGTCCAAGAGCTGCGCCTGGTTTTGTGCAAAATAGCCTATCTGTACATTGTGTCCCACTTTCAAGTCGCCCACATAGGGAATCTCGTTCATGATACACTTCACAAGCGTGGTTTTTCCCTCACCGTTTTTGCCGACAAAGGCAACCTTCTCGCCACGGCGGATTGAAAGATTGACTCCCGAAAACACCTCATGTTCACCATAACTCTTTCCCACCTCTTCGCAGATAATGGGAAAGTCGCCACTACGCAGACAAGGAGGAAACTTCAGGCGAATGGCAGACATATCCACTTCATCAATCTCCACTGGAACGATTTTCTCTAACTGCCTGATTTTCTGTTGAACCTGAACAGCCTTCGAAGGCTTGTACCGGAAGCGATTGATGAACTCTTTCGCATCAGCTATCTCCTTTTGCTGGTTCTCATAAGCGCGTATTTGCTGCTCGCGCCGCTCCTTCCTCAAGACAACATATTCGTCGTATTTCACCTTGTAGTCGATGACCTGTCCGCAAGAAATTTCCAACGTCCGATTAGTCACGTTGTTGATGAACGCCCTGTCGTGGCTCACCAAGACAACAGCCTGCCCGCTCTGCGAGAGGAATTGCTCCAGCCACTGAATGCTTTCTATATCAAGATGGTTGGTCGGCTCGTCCAACAACAACACATCAGGGCGCTGAAGAAGTATCTTCGCCAGTTCGATTCGCATGCGCCAACCGCCCGAGAACTCTTTCGTCGGACGGTCAAAATCTGTCCTGAGAAATCCCAGTCCCGTCAGCGTGCGCTCCATTTTCGCCTCGTTGTTCTCCGCACCGAGCATCTGATAGCGGTCGTGCTCCTGAGTGAAACGCTCCACCAGCGCCATGTAGTCTGGCGAGTCGTAGTCGTTCCGCTCCGACAGCTCACGCTCCATCCGGTCGAGTCGCTCCTTCAATGCGGTATGCGCAGAAAAGGCTTTCCGCGCCTCTTCGCACACCGTCGTGTCGTCAGCCAACCGCATCACCTGCGGCAAATAGCCGATTGTGGTGTCGTTGGGAATATTCACCGTGCCCGAAGTAGGACGCTGCTGCCCGCATAGAATCTTCAAAAGAGTTGATTTTCCTGCCCCGTTCTTTCCAACCAGCGCAATCCGGTCACGATCATTGATGACAAAGCCGACACCCGAAAAGAGCGGGCGCGCCGAAAATTCCACACTTAAATCGTCAACCGAAATCATCCTGTTTTTTCATTTAATTGCGCAAAGATACTGCAAAAAATCGGTTAAGACAATAAAGAACGGAAAGATTTCTTGCGCATTAGCGTGATTTTTCGTAATTTTACAAACAAAACCGAGACCGACATGAATATATTCACGAAAATGATTGCCAGCGAACTGGCACTGAAAGAAGGCAATGTGGAAAACACATTGGCGCTACTCGAGCAGGGATGTACCATCCCGTTTATTGCACGCTACCGGAAAGAGCGCACAGGAGGACTGGACGAAATACAAATCGGGCAGATTGCCACATTATATAATAAGTATAAAGAGATTGCCAAACGCAAGGAGAGTATCACCAAAAGCATCACCGAACAGGAACGCATGACGCCCGAGCTCCAGAAACGCATCGAGGAATGTTGGAACACAACCGAGCTGGAAGACATTTACCTGCCCTATCGACCCAAACGGCGCACACGGGCACAAGTGGCACGCGAACAGGGACTGGAACCGCTTGCACAACTACTTTTGCTCCAACGCGAGCAACGCCCGGACGAAGCCGCAAAGCGATTTGTGAAAGGCGAAGTGGAAGACGTTGAGAGCGCACTGAAAGGAGCCATGGACATCATCGCCGAGCAAGTCAGCGAAAACGAACAGGCACGCAACACCATCCGAATGATGTTCAACAAACACGCCACCATCTCGTCCAAGGTCGTAAAAGCAAAAGCCGAAGAGGAAAATGCACAGAAATTCGCTGACTACTTCAATTGGTCAGAACCGCTGAAACGATGCTCCGCACACCGGCTGCTCGCCATGCGCCGAGGCGAGGAGGAAGGCTTCCTGCGCGTCAGCATATCAGCCGACAACGAGGAGTGTGTCAGCCGGCTGCAACGGCAATTTGTCAGAGGTTCCTCACCATGCGGAAAACTGGTAGGAGAAGCGGTGGAAGATGCTTACAAACGATTGCTCGAACCGTCGATAGAGAACGAATTTGCTGCCCTCAGCAAAGAGCGGGCAGACGAAGAATGTATCGCCGTTTTTGCCGAAAACCTGCGGCAACTGTTGCTCGCTGCACCGTTAGGACAAAAGCGGGTGATGGGCATCGACCCCGGATTCCGAACGGGATGCAAAGTGGTTTGCCTCGACGCACAGGGAAACCTGCTGCACCACGAAGCCATATTCCCCCACCCTCCCGTCAACCGCCGCATGCAGGCAACCATGCACCTCATGAAGATGCTGAAAGATTATCAGATTGAAGCGATTGCTATCGGCAACGGCACAGCCAGCCGTGAGACGGGCGACTTTGTGAAAGACACATTGAAGGAACTGGAGAAAGAGACTGCAGGCACACATACAGTCAGAGTCTTCACCGTCAGCGAGGACGGAGCGTCGGTATATTCCGCATCGAAAACCGCTCGCGAAGAGTTTCCCGATGAAGACGTGACCGTGCGGGGTGCCGTGAGCATTGGCAGACGACTGATGGACCCGCTGGCTGAACTGGTGAAGATTGACCCGAAAAGCATCGGCGTCGGGCAATACCAACACGACGTGGATCAGTCGGCACTCAAGAGGAGTCTGGACATGACCGTCGAGAGTTGCGTCAACCTGGTGGGAGTCAACCTGAACACAGCATCGCAACACCTGCTCACGTACGTCAGCGGATTAGGACCGGCATTGGCAAAGAACATTGTTGAATACCGGCGGGAACATGGCGCTTTCACCGCACGCACACAACTCAAGCGAGTGGCACGCCTTGGTGAGAGCGCATTCGAGCAATGTGCCGGATTCCTGCGCATCCCCGAATCAAACAACCCGCTCGACAACAGCGCAGTACACCCCGAGAGTTATCCAATCGTCGAACAAATGGCAAAAGATTGCGGGTGCTCGGTGGCTGAACTTATCAACGACAAAGAGCGCCAAAAGAATATTCGCATCGAAAACTACACCACGGCAGACATCGGTCTCCCCACCTTGACCGACATTATGCGCGAACTGGAAAAACCGGGACGCGACCCACGCGAGCAGATTGAAGAGTTTGAGTTCGACCCAAACGTGCAAACCATTGATGATTTAGAAGAAGGAATGGTGCTACCGGGCATCGTCACCAACATCACCAACTTCGGAGCGTTCGTCGATATTGGCGTTCACCAAGACGGATTGGTACATGTCTCACAACTCGCTGACCGCTTCGTGCGCGATGCTAACGAGATAGTGAAACTCCATCAGCATGTGACGGTGCGCGTCAAGGAGGTTGACCATCGGAGAAACCGCATATCACTGAGCATGAAGGGCATCAAAACCAAGAAGTGAAGATGGCGTTTCGGCGATTTCGCCCTTCACAAACAGCGCCGTGACAAGCACCAGATATTCGGGCAGCTCTATTCCCGTTGCCCATTTCAGTTCCATGCCGAGCAACTGACTGGCTGTCTTGCTGATGTCGAAGCCCACCGACTCCAAGGAGTGACGCATCTGCTCCGGGTGACGGCAAGGCTCGTTCTTCAACCGTGCACACGGCTCAGGCGCACAGAGGAAACATTTGGCTCCCGTAAACGAAAGACTACCGGGGTATTCCTTTTCCAATTGGCGATGACACTCGTCCATCAGCTTGATGGCAGTCTCCATCGCCTCGTTTGATGCTTCATTGCGTTCCTTCGCAGTAGTAAACGAATGGCGGTACGCCTCGTCGAACGTAATCTTCGTGCCGAGAATCATCACTTGCTGATAGCCGGCGATATAGGTGTCAACATCAAAGTCATAAGGCGGACACGACCAACGCTTCCCATACTGACCGCATTGCTTGCAATAGCCCATAAAACGCTCCTTGTCGCGGTAATCGCGCACATAGTCTTCCAACGGAATGGTTGCCGTGACATGTGTCAAAGTAAATGCTTCGTGAGTCATCTTTATTTATGTTTTCAGCATACAAATCTACAAAAAATATCTGAAGATTTCTCTAATAACCACAAAAAAGTGGCGACAGCCCCGTCTGGAAGCTGCCGCCACTCTCGTCAAATATATTCATTCTTTTTACTTCACTTTTGCCACAATCGCCTTGAAGGCTTCGGGATTGTTTACTGCGAGGTCAGCCAGTACTTTGCGGTTGATTTCGATACCAGCCTTGTGCATAGCGCCCATGAACTGCGAATAACTCATTCCTTCCATGCGTGCAGCAGCGTTGATACGCTGAATCCACAATGCGCGGAATGTACGTTTCTTATTACGACGATCGCGATAAGCATAGGTGAGACCTTTCTCCCAAGTGTTCTTGGCTACTGTCCAAACATTCTTACGGGCTCCGAAATAACCTTTCGTGAGTTTCAGGATTCTTGTTCTTTTTGCTTTAGAAGCAACGTGATTTACTGATCTTGGCATAATTTTTCTCCTTTTTAATTTTTAATGTGATTAACGGAGGCAGAGCAAATCGCGTACCTGCTTCATGTTCGACCTGTCAACGAGTGTCTGGTGCACCAGATTTCGTTTTTGTTTCTTTGTTTTCTTTGTCAGAATGTGGCTGTGATAAGCGTGGTTACGCTTGATCTTGCCTGTTCCGGTGAAGCGGAAACGCTTCTTAGCTCCGGAGTTTGTTTTTACTTTTGGCATTGTTTTTATTGTTTTAAATTGTTATTAAATTACGAGCGGCAACGCATATACCGGGCGTTACGCGCATCGCGTTCTTCTCATTCCTGTTCTTTCAGTCTTTCAAGGGCATCGCTACTAATCTTCGCATTGGCGAGCAATCCATTCTCCACTGCCGACGCTTCCTTCTGCTGACGAGCCGTCTCCTTGGCTTCCGCCTCACGTTTCTCACGGTCCATCTTCTGTTGGCTCTTCTTAGCTACGCCCGCTTTCTTCGGCGACATGATGATTGCCATCTTCTTGCCTTCAAGTGCCGGCAACTGTTCAACCTTTCCGTACTCCTCCAAATCGTTGGCAAAACGGAGCAGAAGCACTTCTCCCTGCTCTTTGAACAGAATGGAGCGACCACGGAAAAAGACAAAAGCGCGCACTTTGTTACCTTCTTCCAAAAACTCCTTGGCATGCTTAAGTTTGAAGTTGTAGTCGTTCTCGCCCGTCTGCGGACCGAAACGAATTTCTTTCACTTCCACCTTCACCTGCTTCGCCTTCATTTCTTTCTGGCGTTTTTTCTGCTGATAGAGGAATTTGGAATAGTCGATGAGGCGACAAACTGGCGGCTGTGCATTGGGAGATATTTCCACAAGGTCAACACCCTCCTGGCGAGCCAAGTCCAACGCTTGGCGCAAAGGCATCACTGAAGACTCGCCATCGCTGACGACACGCACTTCACGTGCCCGAATCTGTTCGTTCACTCGATACTGATTTTCTTTTTTCTTGTCGTTTCTCATTCAACTGGTTTACATTAAGCGGCTGCAAAGGTACGAAAAAGAATGTAAAGTGCAAAACAAAAAGGACTTATTTTTTTGTTCCGTCAAAATTCATCGACAAAAAAGAACGGAAATCAGAATCAACTTCTAATTTCCGGTCTCTTGTCATTTCGTGATTCCGTTGGGGCTCGAACCCAAGACCCACAGCTTAGAAGGCTGTTGCTCTAATCCAACTGAGCTACGGAACCATCGTAATCGGCTGCAAAATTAGTCTTTTTTCGGTTTGCCACCAAATATTTGGACAGAAAGTTTGCAACCTTTGTCTTTGTTTTCTCTATTTTAGAAAGTTGTCATTTGTATTTATCAATGAGCGATTGTGCCTGCTCATTTCCAAGTTCTTTTGCCTTTTGCAGGTCGTCAAGCCCTTGTTTTTTCCGCCCTTGCTGAACGGCTGCCAGCCCTCTCAGCAAGTAACCTTCTGCATATTCCGGTGCCATTTTGACGCAGTTGTCGGCGGTGGCAAAAGCTTCCTCTTTCATGTTCACGCGAAGAAGCAGCGATGCTTTTTCTGCAAGGTACATCGGCTCGCCCGGTGCGAGCATGATTGCCCGGTTAATGTCTTCGAGTGCTTGCTTGTAGAGTTTTCCTTTCACCTCGCACTGCTCGCGCATATAGTAGAAGTCTGCTCCTATCCTTCCTACCATCAGAGTGTCATACACATTATAATCCCTGACAGCACGGCGATATTCCCCGATTTCTTCAAGATACATTCCCCTTGCCAAGAGGTAGGGAGCCGATATTGGCAGCAATGGTTTCGGACAAACAGCGACCGCACTATCAAGAAGCTCCAGCACTTCGCTTTGCGGAGCATTCAGCATTTTCTTGCATTGTGCTCCTTCATAATAGAGTTCTGAATTTCTGATCGGCGTTTTGGTCAGGTCTATAAATGTGTCGTATGCTTTTTGGTAGTCGCCCTTGACGTAATCTATCTGTGCCTGCAAGTGGCGATAGATGGGCAGCGGACTGACATCGTATGCTTTTTGCGCTTCTTCATAAGCTTTGTCAAGGCTCCAGGCGGTATATGGTTTGTCTGCCTGATAGAGTTCTTTCTGATAGATGAGATTGGCGTAGGCAAAGTGTACTTCATCCTTTTTCTCTGCATATTTAAGCGCCGTCTCCATGTCGCGTGTCGCTTTTTCGAAATCGCCGGCAGCCATGCTGATTCCGGCGCGTGTGACATATCCGTCGTGTGCCGTTGGGAATTTTTTGATAAATGACTCTACCAAAGCAACATATGCAGCAGAGTCATATTGTTCGGCTGACATCATCAACGGCAGCAACGCCTGTTCTTTGTCATCGGGCAAGTCGATACGGATTTTTGTGCGTCGCAAAGTTGAGTTATTTGCCGACAGTGCTTCCGGTTTGAAAGATGCTATGTAGAGGGCACTCGTACCGGAGCTTTTGCCTGCCTCTGAAGAGGGCTGCAGCAGAGCTACGACCTCTCCGTTCGCAGCGACCAACGGACATCCCGTCAATTCCGGCTCTACCGATGGCGTCAAAACATAATATAAATAGGTGTCCATGAATTTCTCCGTCTGCGACACATTCATCTCCATCGTCGAAGCTTTTTTAGCGGAAGGAGACACTGCCCACAGCTTGCTCTCCTTGTCGGACGGTGTTTTTGCCAGTGTCACGGGTGTGAAACGTCCTTCGACGCGAAACTTTACCACGTCGTAGAGTTCGTTGGCACCACAGACGCAATCCACGGGATAGGTTTTTCCGCTGCCATCTGTCACTTCCGCCCGCACTGCACCGATAAAGGGTTTCCACTCACTGAGTGCCAGTCCGTCGGAAGAAATGAAAAAGCCGTGCGAGGTGGCGATTACCGTACCATCCTCGCTATAAGTTGTCAGCGTGAAGACCGAGCGTCCCACTTTCTGCACAGCTGAAGATTGTGCAGATGCCTGTCCGAGTACTGTCAGCAGGCATACATATATCAATATTATTTTTTTCATGCGATGTTCGTCTTATCTGTTTATCATCCCTCTAAAAATGCGGGGCGTTCCATGTCGCCTCCGCCGAACGGGTCGCCTTCGGGGCCGTTCATCTTTGAATCGATATATCCGCCTGCCGGTGGAGCGGCATAGGATGTTGACGTATTCCGATTATTCTCAAAGCGTGTATATTCTTGCCTGAATGCAAGCAAGACATCACCCGTAGCGCCTTTACGATGTTTTGCTATGATGGCAAAAGCCTTTCCACGCAGGTTTCCGTTCTTGTTGTCTTCATATATCTTATAATATTCCGGTCGGTGGACGAAAATCACCATATCGGCATCTTGCTCTATGGCACCCGACTCACGCAAATCGCTCAGTTGCGGACGCTTGCCGTCAACTCCTTCCACCGAATTATCGCGTGTGTCCACACTACGGTTCAGCTGTGAAAGGGCTATAATCGGCACATTCAGTTCCTTGGCAAGTCCTTTGAGTGAACGGCTGATGGTCGAGACCTCTTCCTGACGGCTTCCAAAGCGTATTCCGCTGGCATTCATCAGCTGCAGATAGTCTATCATGATGATTTTTACGCCTTTCTCGCGCACCAGTCGCCGTGCCTTTGTACGCAACTCGAAAATCGACAAGTTGGACGAATCGTCCACATAAAGAGGTGTTCCATACAACCTGCTGATCATCTTGTCGAAGCGCATCCACTCCTCCTTGTCAAGCTGTCCGCTAAGGATTTTTGTACCTGAGATTTCGCAGACATTCGATATCAAGCGGTTAGCCAACTGCACGTTAGTCATTTCAAGCGAGAAGAAAGCGATTGGAATCTGGTGGTCAACGGCAATATTCTTCGCGATGGAAAGGGCGAACGATGTCTTTCCCATTGCAGGACGTCCGGCTATGATAATCAAGTCGCTCGGCTGCCATCCTGCCGTAATCTTGTCCAGGTCGTCCATGCCGCTGGGGATTCCCGTCAATCCATTCTCCTGCCGGCTCGCCGCACTCTGAATCGCCTCGGTAGCCAATTTCAGTACGGGGTCGATATGCATATAGTCGGAGCGCATATTCTTCTGCGACAGTTCAAATAATTGCGCCTCTGCCTCCTGCATCAGTTCATCTACGTTCACCGTCTCGTCGAACGCAGACGTACTCAGTTTGCTGGCATACGTTATCAACTGTCGCGCAAGATGCTTTTGCGCAAGAATCTGGGCATGGTATTCTATATGGGCGGAAGATACCACCTGCGAACTCAGCTCGACGATATATCCGGGACCGCCCACATTTTCCAACTCGTTTTCACGCTTCAGCTGTTCGGTCACGGTCATGATATCCACCGGACGCTCTTCGATACTCAGCGCTTGTATGGCATGGTATATCTTCTGGTGGCGCGGCTCATAAAATGTCTCGGGGTGCAAACGTTCGCTCACCACCGAAAAGGCGTCCTCATCAATCATCAAAGCACCGAGCACCACTCGCTCGATATCCGTCGCCTGCGGTTGCAGATGACCATACGACATGTCTATCTCCTGCGTCTTGCGTGCACGCGGTTTCGTGTTATTTGTTTTCTCTGGCATAAATCAATTCCATTTGTATTTTGGTTTGCAAAAATAAGAAAAAAAGATGAAAGGGACTGTAATATGCCTTTTCTTTTTTCTTATTCTCCACTCCTACTCCCACTCTATAGTCGAAGGCGGTTTGGAGGAGATGTCGTAGCAGACGCGGTTGACACCATGCACCTTGTTGATGATCTCATTAGACACTTTCGCCATGAAGTCGTAAGGCAGATGCGCCCAGTCGGCTGTCATCGCATCGGTACTGGTCACGGCGCGCAGGGCTACAGGATGCTCATAGGTACGCTCGTCGCCCATCACACCGACGCTGCGGACGGTAGAGAGCAACACGGCTCCTGCCTGCCAAATCTGGTCGTAAAGGGAAACTTCTATCTCGCCATCCTGCATCTGTGCGGGAACACCCGCAGCCAACACTCGGCGCGCAGCTTCTCCCGTGAGTTTCTCTTTATATTCGCGCAAGCCGCGGATGTAGATATCGTCGGCATCTTGCAGGATGCGCACCTTCTCGGGAGTGATGTCGCCAAGTATGCGCACCGCCAGTCCCGGTCCCGGGAACGGATGCCGGGTGATGAGATGTTCGGGCATTCCGAGTTGCCGACCGACACGGCGCACCTCGTCTTTGAACAGCCACTTCAATGGCTCGCACAACTGCAAGTGCATCTCTTCGGGGAGTCCGCCCACGTTGTGATGGCTCTTGATGACCTTGCCCGTGATGTTGAGCGACTCGATGCAGTCGGGATAGATAGTGCCCTGTGCCAGCCAGCGGGCATCGGTTATCTTCTTCGCCTCCGAATTGAACACCTCAACGAAGTCGCGACCTATGATTTTCCGCTTCTGTTCGGGGTCGGTCACGCCTTTCAAATCAGCGAAAAACTTCTCACTGGCATCTACTCCAATGACGTTCAATCCCAAGCCTTTATAGTCTTCCATCACCTGCGCGAACTCATTCTTGCGCAACATGCCGTGGTCAACGAAAATACAAGTGAGGTTCTTACCGATTGCCTTGTTGAGCAAAACGCCGGCAACACTCGAGTCAACACCGCCGGAAAGACCGAGAATGACACGGTCGCTGCCAATCTGCTCTTTCAGCTCTGCCACCGTCGTATCGATGAATGAGGCTGCGCTCCAATCCTGTCGAGAGCCGCAGATGTCAACCACAAAGTTATTCAACAGCAACGAACCCTGAACGGAATGGAACACCTCCGGATGAAACTGAACTGCCCAGACGGAAGCCTCACTCCCGCCCATGCCAAGTGGAGAGGGAGCCCAATAGGCTGCATACTTCACATCTGCCGTCGAAGCGATACATTTGAAGCCTTCGGGGATGGCGGTGATAGAGTCGCCATGACTCATCCACACCTGTGAGTTTTGCTCGAATCCTTTAAAGAGAGCATTCTGAGTATCAACCGTTTGCAGATGCGCACGACCATACTCACGCGTATCGGTCTTCTCCACTCTTCCACCATTTGTGTGGGAGATGAATTGCGCCCCATAGCAGATGCCCAGCACGGGTATTTTTCCTACAAATTGGCTGAGGTCAACCTGAAATGCCTCGGGGTCGTGAACGGAATATGGCGAGCCGCTGAGAATCACTCCGATGACTGATTCATCGCCTACGGGAAACTTATTGTACGGGAGAATTTCACAAAACGTATCCAGTTCACGCACACGGCGACCAATCAGCTGGGTGGTTTGCGAACCGAAGTCGAGAATGATAATTTTCTGAGTCATGGCTTCATTTTTTATAATGGTGTATTACGTTATTTCGTTATTACGACATTATGACATTTTGATATCATGGCATTCTTTTGTGCTACAAAATTAGCAAAAAAAAATCATCCGTGCAAGAAACGTATCGCAAAAACGCCACATCTACACCACGCAAACATATCATTTGCGTCGCACAAACATAGTATTTACATTTTAAGAAGCATAGTCAGACGTGCTCCTGGAGGAACGTTTCAGCAGCGTCGAGTGAGTCGAGTTTGCCTACGTCGAGGATGTGGAGGTCATCTTTGATACAGCCATAGATGCGGGTACGATGGCAGGTCTGCAGATAGAAGTCCATAATGGGGAAACGCTCGGGGAAGCGTTCCATCAAGGGGAACAAGCGGGGCGAGAAGGAATGGATACCTGAGAAAGCAAAGGCATAGAGAGCCTCCTCCAATCCGCCCTCTGTGGAGGAGGTTTCAAACGGTGGACGCTGTTCGCTGACAATCGCTCTGTAACTGTCATCTATAGTAACCTTGGCATTGCGCAGCCATGGGAACGGACTCTTCACTTCCCCCGTCTCCACATTCATCCATCCCATCAGCCGCATGGCATGGTCGAAAAGGAGATAGCGCTTGGTCTTCCGCCGGCTCACGAGCAACACGGCATCTTCGCTGTCGAGGTGCTGCCGGTAGAACCACTCGTAATCGACGTTGTCGAGAATATCGACATTATGGATGAGCAACGGAGTTTCGTCGTCGAACAAGGGAATGGCTTTCTTGATACCTCCGCCTGTTTCCAAGAGCGCCTCACGCTCATCGGAGATACGTATGTCGATGCCGAAATGGTCGTTGGCTACCAGATAGTCGATGATTTGCTGAGCGAAGTGGTGAACGTTGACGACAATATGCGTATATCCTGCGTCTTTCAGGCGGAGGACGACGTGTCTGAGCAGCGGCTCTCCCCCTACCCTCACCAATGCTTTTGGCATCGTGTCGGTCAGTGGTTTGAGACGTGTCCCCAATCCTGCTGCAAATATCATGGCTTGCTTGCTCATACGCCTTTCGTTCACTTTTTTGCTTGTTCGCTATGATGATATCATCTTCAATCCGATGATGGAGACGATGAGCATCGTGATGAAAAAGAGTCGCCAAAAGGTTGCCGGTTCATGGAAGATGAAAATTCCGATGAGCACCGTTCCCACAGCTCCGATGCCTGTCCACACAGGATAAGCCGTTCCGAGCGGCAGGGAATGCGTCACTTTTGCCAACAATCCCATGCTGATGAACGTGAAAACGAGGAATCCTCCCATCCATGCCCACCACTCAATGCCAGTAACCGACTTTGCCCGACCAAGGCAATAGGTGAATCCCACCTCGCAAAGTCCTGCAACGACTAACAATATCCAGTTCATAATCATGTACCCCCCCTTTTTTTCCTTACGCATCCCCTCGCTTGGCGGGGATTGTCCGAATCTCTAAGGGCGGTGCAAAGATACAACTTTTTGCGTGAAAAGTTTTTCTTTTTCATCGCTTTTCTTCTAAAAAAAACGTACCTTTGTCAGACCTATGCTGACGGAAAAGACCATAGAAAAGCTACGAATACTGACAGAATCGGCAAAGTACGACGTTTCGTGCTCGTCGAGCGGAACTGTGCGAGGAGGAAAGAAAGGCATGGTGGGCAATACTGTCGGCGGCGTGGGCATTTGCCACTCGTTTGCCGACGACGGGCGGTGCATCTCATTGCTGAAGGTGATGCTCACGAACCATTGCATGTATGACTGTGCCTATTGCATCAACCGCCGCTCGAACGACATCCAAAGGGCAACCCTCTCCGTCAGCGAACTGGAAGAAATCACGATGGAGTTTTATCGCCGGAACTATATCGAAGGGCTCTTTCTCTCGAGCGGAGTGGTGCGCAACCCCGACTATACGATGGAACGGCTGACAGCCATCGTACGCGACCTGCGGACCATACACCGCTTCAACGGGTATATTCACCTGAAAACCATTCCCGGGGCAAGCCGCGAATTGCTGACCGAAGCGGGACGATACGCCGACCGCATGAGCGTGAACATCGAGATAGCAAAGGAAGATTCGCTCAAACAGCTCGCACCGGAGAAAGACCATCAAAGCGTGTTCCGACCGATGCAACTCATACAACAAGGCGTATTGGAGAACAAGGAAGACCGACGACGCTACCGACACACCCCGCGATTCGTGCCGGCAGGACAATCCACACAGATGATTGTCGGCGCCACAAAGGAAACCGACCGCGACATACTCAAGATGTCGTCGGCTCTCTACGGACAACCGTCCATGCGGCGTGTGTATTATTCCGGCTACATCAGCGTGAACACGTACGACAAACGGCTGCCTGTGCTGAAACAACCGCCGTTGGTGCGCGAAAACCGACTCTACCAAGCCGACTGGCTGATGCGCTTCTATCACTTCAGAGTGGATGAAATCGTGGACGACAAACACACACACCTCGACCTTGACATCGATCCGAAACTGGCATGGGCACTACGCCACCCGGAGGTGTTTCCCATAGACATCAACAGCGCCGACTACGAGATGATTCTACGCGTGCCGGGCATAGGGACGAAGTCGGCATGGCTCATTGTCAACTCGCGACGCTTCAACCGCATCACCTCATATCACCTGAAGAAAATGGGTGTAGTCATGAAAAAGGCGAAATACTTCATCACCTGCGGCGAACTGACTGCCACCTACTCGCAACCCATCATCGGCATCAACGAACTTCGCCCCGAACGCCTGCGCCCACTGCTCATTAGCAAGGCTCAACAGAAAAGAGCCGCCGCAGAACGACAACTCACACTCGACTTCTAAACAAAGAAAAAAACGTGCTCGTCTATACTTTCGACCAGACATTTGACGGTGTGCTCTCTGCCGTCTTCGATGCCTTCTTCCGGCATCAAGAGCCCGACATGCTGATGGGTGAAGGCGAGCAACTGCCGCTCTTCTGTGACGAGACTTGGCACGTCACAACCACCGAAGAGAAAGCGTCAAGGGTATGGAAAGGACTCGAAAAGCTGCTCACGAAAGAAGCCATGCGGCTCATTATGGTCAGCTGGCTCTCAGAGGAAAAGGAACTGAGCACACCGCTCCTACATTATATATATAAGGTGTTCAAAACGGGGAAATCCGTTGAGCGCAACTTCTCCGATGCCGACGTGCTCCACGTGACGAACACGGCACGGCGAGTGATGCACGAACAGCTGAGAATGAAACAATTCATCCGATTCCAAAAAGCAAAAGACGGAACCTACCTCGGTGTCGTCTCGCCCGACAACAACGTGTTGCCACTCATCATCGACCACTTCCGCGACCGCTTTGGCGACCAGGCGTGGCTCATCTATGACGCCAAGCACAAATACGGCTACTATTACTCACCCTCGGAGACTGGAGACGAGGCGCTGACACGCATCACCTTTGAAGACGAAAACACCCTGCCCTTCTCGCTTGAAGATGGAAAAATGAGCGAGGGAATCCTAAGCGAGAACGACCGCTTGTTCCAAAACCTCTGGCAGACCTACTTCAAAGCCATCTGCATCAAGGAACGCATGAATCCCCGCAAACAACTCAGCGACATGCCCCGAAGATATTGGAAATACATGACCGAGAAACAATCATAAATATTTTTACCATCTGCTTGCTGTTTTTAGGATTTTTTCTATCTTTGTAACCGACAGATTTACTCAACCATTTCCTTTATAAACAAACTCAGAATGATGATGAAGAAAGTTTTTCTATTGTTGCTAACCTTGCTGCCTTCCATAACTGAGGCGCAAACCCTGAAACCTGAAGGTGCATCGGCAGAGGATGTGCTGCCTGAAGGATGGACGAGTAGCCATGCCTACGGCGACCTGAACAAAGACGGCATCAAGGATATGGTGTTGATAGCGCTTCCGCCTCGCCGGAACATGGCTCCCAAGCTTGCCGTCTATTGGGGAAAAGGCGGCGACCGCTATGTCCGTTGGCGCGTGTACGATGCTTTGTCGGCTATCGACAATGATAACGAGATAATAGACTACATGCTTTCCGTCACCGCCAGGGGTGTGCTGCGCTTGGACCAAAGCACCTTCTTCAGCAGCGGCAGTTGGAACAACTACAACGACACCTACATGTTCCGATTCCAGCAGGGCGATTTCTTCCTCATCGGCGAGGAGCATGAGACGATGGCGAGAAATACGGGTATTGCCGAGAAGGTGAGCACGAACTATCTCACCCATAAGCAACAGACGCAGAAGTATAGTGTAATGAAAGACGTCGAATACACCCCTACTGAGAGTTGGAAACAGTTGCCAAAGAAACCGCTCCAGTCGCTCTCAAAGTGGCATAATTAGTTGCGTTCCAACTCCTTGCCCTACTTCTTAAAGCTATCAATAAGAAAAGCAGGCAGCCGTTTGGTTGCCTGCTTTCTTTTATTCTTATCCATTTCCTATTTCAATACTTGCGTGATGCCTTGTTCGCGGTGGCACACGCGCACCTCAATGCCATACTTCTCATGAATGTGTTCCGCCAGATGCTGTGCGCAATAGACGGAACGGTGCTGACCGCCCGTACAACCGAAGGAGAACATCAGCGAAGTGAAACCGCGCTGCATGTATCGTTCCACATGGTGGTCGGCAAGTTGATAGACGCTCTCGAGGAAGGTGAGAATCTCCCCGTCGTCTTCCAGGAAGCGAATGACGGGCTCGTCGAGTCCTGTAATCTGCTTGTATGGCTCGTAACGACCAGGGTTGTGCGTGGAACGGCAGTCGAACACGTAGCCTCCACCATTGCCGCTCTCATCTTCCGGTATTCCTTTATGGAAAGAAAAGCTGAATATGCGCACGACGAGCGGTCCCTTACCGTCATATTTCGAGAACGTTGCAGGACCGTCTTTCGGATTCGCATCATACACGGTGCTGTCTGTTGTCTTGTAACCATCCGAACGCTGTTTCTTCGTTTCCTGTGTAGGCGCAAATTGCGGAAGCTCTGTCAGCCGTTGCAACAAGTCCATCAAGTATGGGTAAGGGAAAGCCATCGGGGCTGACTCTTCATCGTTTTCGTCTCCCTGAACATTCATTGCAAGCAACTCACGCAGATTTTCTATTGCCGGAGGAATGCTGTCGATGAAATGTTTCTTGCGCTCAAAATATCCGCGGAAGCCGTAAGCACCGAGCACCTGCAGGGTGCGGAACAGGACAAACAGGTTCAGTCGGTGAGTGAAATGGCGTATTGACGGCACTTCGGTATAGTTTTTCAGCGCCTCGTAATACTCCTTGACCAGTTCTTGACGCAACTTGGGGGAATATCTCGCCGACGCTTGCCATAGGAACGACGCCAGATCGTAATAGACAGGTCCTTTCCTTCCGCCTTGGAAATCGATGAAATGAGGGTTGCCGTCAGCATCGAGCATCACGTTGCGCGCCTGGAAATCGCGATAGAGGAA
This sequence comes from Prevotella sp. Rep29, assembly GCF_019551475.1. NCBI lineage: Bacteria > Pseudomonadati > Bacteroidota > Bacteroidia > Bacteroidales > Prevotellaceae > Prevotella > Prevotella sp. Rep29. The sequence goes on along the minus strand of NZ_CP047159.1, from coordinate 1,057,169 downwards.
ACTGTCCATCTTCTCTTCGGTGAGGTCTTTTGCCAGCAAGCGGAAATTGGCTTCGAGCTTCAACTCATGGAAATCAAGGTCGGTAGCCTTCAGGAAACAATACTTGAAATAGTTCAAGTCGAACATCACCCCGTCCATATCGAACTCCGGCTGCGGATAGCAGTTCTCCCACTCCAATCCTCTCGCGCCGCGTATCTGTATGTTCGGAAGCTCGCGGATGGTGCGCCTCAAGAGTTCTTGTTCTTCCAAGTTGTATCTTCCGCCTGCTTCCCTGCCGCCCTGAATGGCATCAAAGAGCGAACGGCTTCCCAAATCGCTCTGCAGATAGCGCATGCCGTCGTCGCTCACGGCAAGGATTCGGGGAACGGGCAACTGACGATGTGTGAAGTGATTGGCAAGGTACGTGAAGGCGTGGTTCTCGTCACGGCTCGTGCCGATGACGCCCACGACGCTCTCGCCATCTGCATCGCACAGGCGATAATAGGTGCGGTTGCTGCCCGCACCTGCCAGTTTGTCCACCTTGGCGGGCTGCTGCCCCTTCCATTTTTCATAGAGTGATAATAGCTGCTCCATGTCTCATTCTTTTCTTCTGTTTGCAAAATTACGAAAAAATCCGATTAAGCGAGCAAGAATAGGTTCACTTTTATTCTTCGGTCGGAAGCTATTTATTCGGAATCACGCCCAGGTATATGAACAAAAAAGCCGGGCAACTTCCGCTGCCCAGCCTTCTTTCATATTCAAACAATCATGTTATTGATTACATCATACCGCCCATGCCCGGGTTACCCATCGGCATTGCCGGAGTGTCTTCCGGTTTGTCAACAATCAGGCATTCTGTCGTGAGGAACATACCTGCGATTGATGCTGCGTTTTCGAGTGCCACTCGGGCAACCTTCGCCGGGTCGATGACACCTGCCTTGCGCATGTCTTCATAAGCATCGGTGCGGGCATTGTAACCGAAGTCGTCCTTGCCCTCACGCACCTTCTGAACGACAACTGCTCCTTCGCCACCAGCGTTGAGAACAATCTGGCGGAGCGGTTCTTCGATGGCACGCTCAACGATGTTAATACCCGTCTGCTCGTCGGCATTGTCGCCCTTTATTTTTTTCAGAGCATCGAGTGCGCGGATATAGGTGATACCACCACCGGCAACAACGCCTTCCTCGATGGCTGCACGAGTAGCGCAAAGCGCATCGTCAACGCGGTCTTTCTTCTCCTTCATTTCCACTTCGCTGTTAGCACCTACATAGAGCACAGCCACGCCACCGGAGAGTTTTGCCAGACGTTCCTGGAGTTTCTCCTTGTCGTAAGAGCTGGTCGTGTTGGCAATCTCGTTCTTGATAGCTGCCACGCGGTCGGCAATCGCCTGTTTTGTTCCGGCACCACCGACGATGGTTGTGTTGTCTTTCGAGATTTCCACCTTCTCACACGTTCCGAGCATCTCGAGTGTTGCCTGCTCCAGCGACAGACCTTTCTCTTCGCTGATAACCGTTCCGCCTGTCAGCACGGCGATATCTTCGAGCATTGCCTTGCGGCGGTCGCCGAAGCCCGGAGCCTTCACGGCACATATCTTCAGGTTCGAGCGCAAGCGGTTCACAACGAGTGTCGTCAGCGCTTCAGAGTCAACGTCTTCAGCAATGACGAGCAACGGGCGTCCGCTCTCGGCTGCAGGTTGCAGGATAGGCAGGAACTCCTTGATGTTAGAAATCTTCTTGTCGTAGATAAGAATGTAAGGATGCTCCATCACGCACATCATCTTGTCGGTATCGGTCACGAAATAGCCCGACAGATAGCCGCGGTCGAACTGCATTCCTTCCACCACGTCGATGTGTGTGTCGCGGCTCTTGCTCTCTTCGATAGAGATGACACCGTCTTTCGACACCTTGCGCATAGCGTCAGCCAGCAGCTTACCGATTTCGGGGTCGTTGTTTGCGCTGACGGTCGCCACCTGTTCTATCTTGTCGTAGTTGTCGTCCACCTTCTCTGCCTTGCCCTGGATGTATTCCACCACAGCCTTGACAGCCTTGTCGATACCGCGCTTCAGGTCCATCGGGTTGGCACCGGCGGTCACGTTCTTCAAACCTTCCGTCACGATTGCCTGTGCAAGGATGGTGGCAGTCGTCGTACCGTCACCGGCATCATCGCCCGTCTTTGAAGCCACGCTCTTCACCAGCTGCGCACCGGTATTCTCAAAGTGGTCTTCCAGTTCAATCTCCTTCGCAACGGTCACACCGTCTTTCGTTATCTGCGGAGCACCGAACTTCTTCTCAATCACCACATTGCGCCCCTTCGGACCCAATGTCACTTTTACTGCGTTAGCCAACTGATCGACACCTTTCTTCAAAAGGTCGCGGGCTTCCATCTCAAATTTTATTTCCTTTGCCATAGTTATATGATTTTTTCGTTATTTCGTTATTACGTCATTCCAAAAATCACTTGATAATAGCCAGTACATCGCTCTGGCGCATCATCAGATATTTAACACCCTCAAGCTCGAGTTCCGTGCCCGAATATTTTCCGTACAACACCTCGTCGCCTGCCTTGAGAATCATCTCCTCATCCTTCGTGCCGTTGCCCACAGCCACAATCTTTCCGTGTAGAGGTTTCTCCTTTGCGGTATCGGGAATGATGATGCCGCCAACTTTCTCTTCTGCCGCTGCCGGTTCTACAAGCACGCGGTCTCCTAATGGTTGAATGTTCATAATTCTAAGTTTTTTATTGTTTAATAATTAGTAAATTCTATTTTCCTTCATAGCGAAAACCGTGCCAAAACGCCAACTTGTCAGTTCTGACACCTGAAAAAGACCAAATTGTCAGTCCCGTCTGACAAGAAAACACAACACATTATTATATATATAAGGAACGGACAACTGACACACACCACTCAAAAAATAACGATAAAAACACGTTTTTAGAAAAATATTGCTATCTTTGCATTCAAATAAATCAAAAAAAATAAATCAAAATGAGACTTGACGGAAGACGCGAAAGCGAAAATTTTGAAGACAGAAGAGGTATGAGTACCGGCATGAAAGCCGGCATCGGAGGTATCGGAGGCATCATCATGGTGGTGCTCTTCTCACTGCTCGGCGGTGGAAACCTGAATCTTGGAGACATCCTGCAACAAGTGGGAACACAGCAAATGGAACAACCCACCGGCGAATACGTATCAACCCCAGAGGAAGAAGCACAAGTGAAGTTCTGCAAACAAGTGCTCGCATCGACCGAAGACGTATGGACAGAAGTGTTCCGGAGAATGGGAAAGACCTACACCCCACCCACCATCGTCTTCTTCACCAACAGCGTGCAGAGCGCATGCGGCGGAGCAACCTCAGCCGTAGGACCATTCTACTGCTCGGGCGACCAGAAGCTCTACATCGACCTGTCGTTCTTCAAACAGATGGAAACACAGCTCAACTCGGGCGGTGACTTCGCGCGGGCATACGTCATCGCACACGAAGTGGGACACCACGTGGAAAACCTGCTCGGCATTCTCGGCAAGTGCCACGCACAAATGCAGCAGTCAAGCAAGACGAAAGCCAACCAGCTGAGCGTACGCCTCGAACTACTTGCCGACTACTACGCCGGCGTATGGGGATACTACGAAGACCAGAACTTCAACTCCATCGACGACAGCGACATACGCGACGCCATCAACTGCGCGCAGCACATCGGCGACAACTACCTGCAAGAGAAGGCACAAGGCTACTCACAACCCGAATCCTTCACCCACGGCACCTCCGCACAACGCATGAAATGGCTCCGATTAGGACTCACAAGCGGACGCATGGGCGCCAACTACTTCCCCACATTCGAGGGCGACTACAGCAATTTGTAGGAAATAATACAATACCGGCAAACGAAAAAGGCTTTCGGCACATACACCGAGAGCCTTTTTCGTATCTTTACCAACCCGTTCGCCCACACCTCATCAACGCAAGTTTGACAATTTCGCATTTCGTCGCTTAGCAGCTTGCTGCCTTTGTATATTTATGCAAGGGTAAAACGAGTGCAAGTCATTATGTAAACCGTTGATTTTTAAGAGATTAGATGCCGCTTTCCAAAAGTTCAACTTTCAGCTTGCAAAAGTTGAACTTTCAGGACGCAAAAGTTGAACTTTTAGAGCGCAAAACTTCAACTTTTGGAAAACGAAAGTTCAACTGCATGTTTATACACCCTTTTCTGTATGTTTATACAGGGCATGATTTGTGGTAATCTTCACCGAATTTACACCGCATGACAGCGAGATTTCGAAACAACACTATGACGCAGTTTCAGGACCCCATCAATTCCTTACACATTTCGGCACACCGCTCGCCGTCGATGGCTGCCGAGACGATGCCACCGGCATAGCCGGCGCCTTCGCCGCAGGGGAATAGTCCGCTGATGCGCACATGCTGGAGGGTGTCGGGGCTGCGCAGGATGCGTAGGGGCGACGATGTGCGTGTCTCGATGGCTATGAGCGTGGCGTCGTTGGTGAGAATGCCGTGAGCCTGTCTGCCAAATGTCTTGAAGGCTTCTTGCAGGCGGTGCGAGATGGCTGCCGGCAACCAGAAGTGCAGGGGGCTCGAGAGGAGTCCGGGGGCGTATGAGGAGCGTGGCAGGTCGTATGAGAGGCGGTTGTTCACGAAGTCTGCCATGCGCTGTGCGGGTGCTGTCTGCCGCATGTTTCCCTGCTGCCATGCCATGCGCTCGAGGTGTTCCTGGAAGTGCATCACGGAGAGTGTGTCTGCCGGGGCTTGGTCATACATTGCCGGGATGTCTTCGGGGCGCACTTCGACGACCATTCCGCTGTTGCTCCACTGGGTGCCTCGGCTGCTGGGGCTCATGCCGTTGACGACGAGCTGCTCCTTGTCGGTGGCTGCGGGGATGACGAAGCCTCCCGGGCACATGCAGAAGGAATAGACTCCGCGCCCTTCGACCTGCGTCACGAAGGCGTATTCGGCGGCTGGGAGGTATTTTCCCCGCCCGTCTTTGCGATGGTATTGTATCTGGTCGATGAGCTGCGCGGGATGTTCGAGTCGCACGCCGACGGCGATACCTTTGGGCTCGATGTCGATTTTCGCTTCTGAGAGATAGCGATAGACGTCTCGGGCTGAATGTCCGGTGGCGAGAATGACTGGTCCTATCCACTCTTTTCCGCCTGCCACGCAACCTTTCACGCTGTCGCCTTCGATAATGAGGCGGGTCATCTTGGTTTCGAAGTGCACTTCACCGCCGCATCGGAGGATGGTGTTGCGCATGTTTTCGATGACTTGCGGCAGTTTGTCGGTTCCGATATGCGGATGGGCATCGGCAAGGATATCGGTCGAGGCGCCATGCTGGCAGAACACGCTGAGTATTTTCTCCACGCTTCCACGTTTCTTCGAGCGGGTGTAGAGCTTGCCGTCGGAATAGGCTCCCGCGCCTCCCTCGCCGAAACAGTAGTTGCTCTCGGGGGCAACACGCTGCTCCTTGGTGATGCGTGCCAGGTCTTTTTTGCGCTCGTGCACGTCTTTTCCCCGCTCCACGACAATGGGTCGCAGTCCCAGTTCGATGAGCCGGAGGGCGGCAAAGAGTCCGCCGGGCCCTGCACCGACCACGATGACTTGGGCGGCTTCTGACACGTCTCCGTATCGGATGGGCGTAAAGGCATCGTCGGCAGGTTCTTCGTTGATGTAAAGCCGAAGGGTGAGGTTGATGAAGATGGTGCGATGACGCGCATCGACCGACCGCTTCAGCACTCTGACGGAGGTGATTGTGCGGGCATCGATGCCTTTCTCCCGGGCGACGTATTCGCGGATGGTCTGCCCGGAAGCGGCTTGTTGTGGCAGCAGGCGCACCTGCAGTTCTTGTATCATCCTGTGGCGGAGCGGCTATGTTATTAGATGATGCTTGTGCGCTTGGTGAACGCTACGATTTCGGAAATGCGGCCGAAAGCCAATGACGTAACCGTGTCGGCACAGCCGTAATAGACTGCCACCCTGTCGGTCTCGGGGTCGTGAAGGGCTGCACACGGGAAGCATACGTTCGGCACGTCGCCCATACATTCGTATGGCGTCTGCGGAGAAATCAGGTAAGGTCCTGAACGATGAGTGGCTATCCACGGTTTTTCCAAGTCGAGCAACGCCGAACCGAAGGCATAGACGTAGCCGTTGCAGGAGCGGAGAACGCCATGATAGAACATCAGCCAGCCCTCAGAGGTCTCGATAGGTATGGAACCGGCACCGATTTTCATACATTGCCATGCGCTCACTTCGAAGGGTGCGGGCGACATGACGTGGCGGTGGCGACCCCAAAACTCCAAGTCGGGCGACTCGCTATAGAAGATGTCGCCAAAAGGAGTATGCCCCGTATCGCTCGGACGGCTGAGCATGGCAAAGTTGCCGTTGATTTTCCTGGGGAACATCACGCCGTTGCGATTGTAAGGCAGGAAGGCGTTTTCCACCTGATGGAACGTCTCGAAGTCGAAGGTCCACGCTACGCCAATCGTAGGACCGTGGTAGCCGTTGCACCACGTGACGTAATAGCGGTCGTCGATGAAACAGACGCGCGGGTCGTAGCCATATACCCACTCCTTCACGCCTTCGATATCGCACTCGAAACGTATCGTCTCCTCGTTGATTTTCCAGTCGATGCCGTTCTTGCTGAAACCTGCATGAAGGGTCATGCGGCGGTTGGTATCGTCGCAACGGAACACACCGGCATAGCCGTCTTTGAAGGGAACGACGGCGCTGTTGAAAATACTGTTCGATGTAGCGAGTAAATCGCGCGGAATGATGGGGTTCTTGGAATAACGCCACATCACGTTCTTGCAATCTGCCGGGCGCTCTTCCCACGGCATATTGGGCAATGGCTGCCCCTGAATCTTTAAGTTGCTCATTTTTCTGTTATGTTTTTGTTATCTGAATACGTAAAAGGTACAAACCATGTGATGAGAAGGGCGGGAATGGTGCAGAAGAGTACGAAGACGAAAAACATCTTGTAGCCAAGCCAATCGCTGATGGCACCACTCATCATGCCGGGAAGCATGACGCCAAGGTTCATGATGCCGCTCGCAAAGGCATAATGCGACATCTGGTGCTCGCCCGGAGCTATCTGCTGCATCATGAAAAGAGTAAGCCCTACGAAGCCGAAGCCATAGCCAAAATACTCTATGACAATACCGCTGCCTATCAACCAAAGACTCTCGGGCTGATAGATAGCCAAAAGGGTATAAGCCACGAACGGCAAATTGAAGACGACTGCCAACGAAAAGAGCGACTTCTGAAGTCCCCGATGGGCTATATAATATCCTGCCAGGATGGAACCGAGCACGAAAGCAGCTGCTCCGAACGTGCCGTAGCACAAGCCTATCTGCTGTTCTGTCAAGCCCAACCCTTGCTCGGCACGAGGGGCTTTGAGGAACAACGGCACAATCTTCATGACAAATCCCTCGGCAAAGCGATAGAGAATGATGAAGAATATATAATAGACAATGTGTTTCTTCTTGAAGAACTCTGTAAGCACGCGCCACAACTCATGCCATGTCTCTGCCAGTCCGCGCTTCTTGCTCACTGCCTGCCTGTCTTGCGGCAGCATGGAATAATGGTAAACGCCCAGGATAATCATGAGAATGCCTATCGCCAACATGACAATCATCCACGACTTGGTGACTCCCACCATGTCTTTCAACACACCTGCGAGATAGACAAGTCCGCCCGTAGCCGCAATCTTCGCTATGTTATAAAAAGCCCCTTGCCACCCTATCCATCGCGCCTGCTCATCCTTCGAGAGGACTGACATGTAGGTTCCGTCTGCTGCAATATCGTGAGTGGCACCGCTGATAGCCACAACCGCCAACAGCGCTATCGTGATGACGAAGAAGTCGGGCAGATGGAGCGCCATGGCAACCAAGGCAAACATCACACCGGAAAGAACTTGTGTCAGAACGACGAAAAACTTTTTCGTCTTATAGATTTCAAGAAACGGACTCCACAACGGTTTCAACGTCCACGGCAGCATGATGAGTGATGTCCAGAAAGCTATCTGCGTATCGGAAACACCCATGCCCTTATACATCAGCGCACACACCATGTTCAGCACCACGAAGGGCATTCCCATGGCAAAATACAACGTGGGTACCCAAGCAATGGGCAACACCTTCTTTTTACTTTCTACCTTCTCTGTCTGCAAGTCGTTTCTTGAAGTATCCACCTGCAGATTGTCTTCTACCCTTTTTTCCTGCATATTCCTTATCTATTCATAAACTTCATCTATACCTGTTTCATAGCCTAACACCTCTTCGGCACAGGGGTCGTAGTTGTCGGGAATGTCGAACTTGGCATCTGGAGAATAGTTCAGCGACTTGTCGGCATAGATTTTCTTCATGTAGTATGCCCAAATCGGCAACGCCACGGCAGCACCCTGACCTGTTGCAGTCGATACGAAGTGGATGTCGCGGTCTTCTCCTCCAACCCAACAGCCGCTGACGAGCTGCGGGGTGACGCCCATGAACCAGGCGTCGGAGTTCTTATTCGTGGTTCCTGTCTTGCCTCCAATCTCTCCCGGAACATTGTAGCGGGCACGCAGACGACCACCGGTACCGCCTTCGACGACCGCTTTCAGCAGGACGAGCATCTTGTAGGAATTGCTCTCGCTGATCACTTCGTTCATGCGCGGCTGGAATTCGGCAAGCACGTTGCCCGAATTGTCCTCGATACGGGTCACCATCATCGGTGCACAACGAATGCCGTGATTCACAAAGGCGGTATAGGCGCTGACCATCTCGCCGACCGACACCTCACAAGGTCCGAGACACAATGCCATCGAGGGATGGATGTCGGGATTGTTGATGCCGTATTGGTTGAGCAGTTGCACGAAAGCATGAGGATTGAGGCGGCTCATGAGGTAGGCGGAAATCCAGTTGTTCGACTGTGCCAATCCCCATTTCAAGGTCACCATCTGTCCGTATCGGCTTCGGCTACCGTTACGCGGCGTCCATGGTTTGCCAGCAACGATGTAGGTACGCGCCACGTTGGGTGCCACATCGCAGGGCGAATAGCCGTTCTGCATCGCCATTGAATAGAGGAATGGCTTGATGGTAGAACCTACTTGGCGCCGTCCCATCATACCCATGTCGTATTGGAAGAAGTTGTAGTTCACTCCGCCGACGTATGCTTTCACGGCTCCCGTCATCGGGTCCATGCTCACGAAGCCGGCACGAAGCATTTTCTTATAATACTTGATGGAGTCTCTCGGTGTCATCATCGTGTCGATTTCGCCTTTGTAAGAGAACACCGTCATATCTACTTTGGTATCGAATGCCTTATTGATGTCTTCTTCGGAGTAGCCCGCTTCCTTCAACACCCGATAGCGTTCGCTCTGACGAATGGAGCGGTTCATGATGGCTGTCACCTGGCTGGCGGTCAGATTGTCTGAGAAGGGAGCATTACGACGCAGCCGCAACTCGTTGTTGAACGTTGGCTGAAGGTATTTTGTCATGTGTTCATACACGGCTTCCTCGGCATATTTCTGCATACGTGTGTCGATGGTGGTGTAGATTCTCAATCCGTCGGTATTGACATCATAGGGGTCGCCGTTCTTCTTGAGGTTCTTGTTACACCATCCATAAAGCGGGTCGGTCTCCCATGCGATGGAGTCAATGTGATACTGCCGCTTGTTCCACGAAGGATAATTGGCAAGGTCGGGCTTCTTTGCCATCATGTATTGCCGCAGATATTCGCGGAAATAAGGTGCCGTCTGCTCGCGATGGCTGGCACGATGGAAGTTGAGTCCGAGTGGTTCGGCGGAATATTTATCGCATTCGGCGCTGCTCATATAGCCCGCTTTTTGCATCTGCGAGAGCACTACGTTTCGCCGCTCCACGCAACGCTCAGGATAGCGAACGGGGTTATAGAGCGACGGATTCTTGCAAAGACCTATCAGCGTTGCCGCCTCGGTGACCGTCAGGTCTTGCGGCTCCTTGCGGAAATAGGTATTTGCAGCCGACTTGATTCCCACGGCATTGTGCAGATAATCGAAATAATTCAGGTACATGGCGATGATTTCTTCCTTCGTGAAGTTGCGTTCCAACTTGACGGCAATAATCCATTCGATTGGCTTTTGAAGAAGACGCCCCAACGTAGAGTGTGCCTTCTCCGAATATAACTGCTTAGCCAACTGCTGGGTGATGGTCGAGCCTCCACCCGCACTATGCTGTTGCATGATGCCACGCTTGAGAATGGCTCTCGACAAGGCGATGAAATCGATGCCTGAATGCTCATAGAAACGCTCGTCTTCGGTAGCCACGAGTGCCTGGACGAGATAGGGCGACAGCTTTGCATAGCCGACAGCGATACGGTTGTCACGATTCTCGTTGTAGGTACCGAGCACCTTTCCGTCAGCGGAATATATCTGTGAGGCGTATTTGCTGATTGGATTCTGCAAGTCTTCGATGTCGGGCATGTAGCCTATCCACCCGTTCCAAATGGCAACGAAGATAACAAAAAGCACGCCGATGATTGAAAACAGCGTCTTCCAAAGTATGCGTATGACTTTTTTTCTCATTTTTCTTTCTTGATGTTTTGCCTACAAAGATAGTGGAAATTGAGGGAAACACAAAATAAAACAATGTTTATTTGCGCACGGGAGGTATTCATTCTTTCGAAAAATGCCGGAAGAATCATCGTTGAAAGCGCCATGCGGCAATCAGGGAAAGGGTTTCTCCCTACAATTTGAAGCGATGACGCCTGGTGGCTTGCTTGGGTGCCTGGCTGTCACCGAAGCCATACCCTCCGCCGCCAATGGCAGAACCGCGATAATGGGCATAGCGCTGGAGCACCAAGCGCACGTAATTATACGTCTCCGTCCCTCGCATATAGCCGCTTTTCACGACGGGGTCTTGATAGTATTGTGGCTGGCTCAGCAGCAGAATATACTCGGAAACGTCGCGCCAACGGTGGGGATTCTTCCCGTATTTGCGTGCCAGAGCCATAGCGTCGCGCACATGTGCCACTCCCCCATTATAGCTGGCAAGCACGAAGTTGAGGCGCTCGCCTTCACGAGGAATGTCCCGAAACTGGTCTTTCAGTTTCCGGATGATGCGGGTAGAGGTCTCTATATTGGCTTCCGGATTGAACAATTCTGATTGCGGAAGCCCATATTGGGCACCTGTTCTCGGCATAATCTGCATCAGTCCGCAGGCTCCTGCCCATGAACGGGCGTTAGGGTCGAAACACGACTCCTGATAGCTCAGCGCTGCCAACAGGCGCCAATCGACACGTGCCACCGGTGCATAGCGCTTGAAAAGATGGTCGTAGTTGGAGATGATGCCTTTCTGCTGATTGAGCATGGGCGAATACACCCGTCGCTGAACGCTTTGCGGGGAGAAGGCTGTCTGCTGTTCGCTCTTCACTTCCGCCAGATAGTCGGGACGATACCAGCGGCTGATGGTGTCTGCAAGTTCGGCATTCGTTTTCAATACCGCCCACGGTATGCGCTTGTCGGCAACAATAAGCTGCGCATTCTCCAGCGTAGAGGAGTCGGCTGGAATCATAATATCGCCCTCGCCCTTGAGCAAGCGCCCCACCATCTCCGACGTATCGCGACACACTTCCACCCGCACGGAGACCCCCAACTGCTGCGCGAACTTCTCGCAAAGCAGATATTGGGTGCCCAAGCCTCCACCCCGATATTCATAATAGGTGTCAGGACCTGACAGGGTGAGGAGGATGAGTTCACCGTTGGCGACAATATCGTAGAGCGAATAATGCTCTTTCGAGCTGACGCTGTCGCCTATGACCGTCCCCCAAGGGGTCGTCTGCAACGTGTTTCCCTTCTCGCATGCTGTCAACAAAAGGGCGAACAGCAAGAGGAAAAGTTTGCTGAACGACGAGGGGACGATATGTCGGAACAAGCCGTGTGCCATTGATTTCGGTTGAAAAGATATTATTCCGGTTGCTCTAAATAGCTGACCGCCTTGCCTGTTTCCTTGGCGTATGCTATCTCGCGACGCGTACTCTCGCCGATATAGCCACCGGGATTGACGACGAAGATTTCGTCTGCCATATCGATTTTCCGCAGGTGCATGTCGTCCAACATCTCCTTGACGCCTGGCTTCCACACCTCTTCGTCACCGGAATGCCCGAACAAGCCGACGCTGATGACGATGTTGCCTTCTAAAGAAAGGCGCTTCTGCACGTCAAAGAACGCATCCTTGAAACGTGTACTGCCACAAAGGGTTATCACTTTATAGTTCTCTACCATCTCTTTTCTATCGTTTATGAGTTATAAACATGCCGTTCAGGCATTCTAAAGCTACCGTTTACGGTTGCCATTCGTGCCGTTTGCGCTTGCCATTCGTGCCGTTTGCGGTTGCTATACGAGCACGATATCTGCCACGTCTTCCGGCGTATTGAAGAGAATTCCGTCGGCAAGTTCGTCATCGGTCAGCTGTTCCAACAACTTGCGTGCTTCCTTCTCGTCCATTGCCTTCTCGCCTTTGGCTGCCAGTTTTCCGAGCATGGCGTTCCAAATCGCTTCCCGATAGGCTTGTATTGTTTCTTTTTGTTCTTCTTCCATGGTCAAGATTATCTATTTTTCGGAATATTTTTTCATCACGCTATAAGCCTTATACAAACCCAATTCGCCTGCCTTACTGAGGTCTTGCAGCCCCTTTCGCTTGTTGTCGCTGTTGATATAGGCGAGTCCACGGTTGTAATAAGCCTCTGCCAAACTTCGGTTGATGCTGATTGCTGCCGTGTAATCTTCTATCGCTCGCTCGTATTCCTTCCGCTGCACATACAGGTTTCCCCTGTTATAAAACAGGAAAGCATTCTGCGGGTCGAGCGCAATGGCATGATTCAAATCGTCCAACACGCGCGCCATCTTGATTTTTGTATCCATCCCCTGGGCGGCACTAAACTCGCTCTCCATCGCCAGACACACCGCCCGTTGCCAATATGCCAGGACCGACGTGCTGTCGATTTGCAGGTAAGTGGTCATATCGTGCACGGCATCATCGAAATTCTGAACGACACCATACGCGACGGCGCGTTGCAACAGAAGCCTCTTGACCGACTGCATGTCGCGTTCGCCATCAATACGCCTCGACAAGGTGTCTATCAGATTGAGATAAATGGCTGACTGCTCTTCGTTGAGCGTGTGCGGATTGCACGTCACTTTGAGTTCATGAGACGGACGAGCGACGCGGTTGAAAGCCTCCACTTCCTTATCAAACACTTGGTTCATACTGACGACATTGGCGTATTTCAGATACGAAACCTCGTACATCGGCATATATTCCACGTCGATTTTCCGGTTTTGTATGCGCCCGCGGTAGGCACTTTCGTATTCACGCTCAACCACTTCCTCATCCTCTACCACGATCTGATTGTACTTGGAGAAGTCTATCTCGCTCTTCTTTCGTGTCTGCTTCCGCTGGTTCTTCGTCCATCGCGGCTGTATCCCGACGTGCTTATCCATCTGTGCCTTCAGAATACGGAACTCATCCAGCTCGGCTTGGCGATGCATACCGAGCCGCCGATAGCAATCCGCCCGGTTGTGAAGTCCCGTCCAGAAGTTAGGATACTGCTCTATCACCTTCGTATAGTCAACAATGGCAGCACGCAGGTTGCCCGTCCGATGGTGAAGGGTCGCACGGTTGTAGGTCGCCATCAAATTGCCGGGTTCCATCCTGAGCACATAGTTGAAGTCTTCTATCGCCCGGTTGTCATCGCCCACTTGCACACGGAGCAAGCCCCGGTTGTAGTGAGCAAGGAAATTGTTCGGGTCGAGGTCGATTGCCATGTCATAATCAGCCATCGCACCACGCAGGTTGTTGACATTCAGACGCACCAAAGCACGGTTCACATAGTTGCTTACCAGCTTCGGCTTCAAATGTATCGCCTTGGAAAGCTGCTGCTCTGCATCCTGCCAATTCCCTCGCGACATATTGATGCTTGCCCATACCATCCACGCCTCTCCGTCATAGGGATCTACTTTCAGGCTTTTGTCCAACCACGTGACTGCCGCAGTCGTGTCTTTCTCCCGCATATACATTTCTGCCTTGACGGAATACGCCCGTGAGAAGTCGCCCCAACGCTGAATCATGGAGTCGAGTTCCTCATGTGCGTGCTGATAATCTTTCAGTTCCACGCGGCAAAGGGCGCGGTTGAACCAAAGATTCTGCCCTGACGGTTGGTAGAGAAGTGCCTTGTCATAATCGCCAATCGCTTCTTCAAAATGGCGCTGACGAATACGGCACAAGCCTCTCAGTTCATAGATACCGGCAATATAGGGATTGAGGGTAATGGCTTCCGAGCAGTCGTTCTCCGCTCCGATGAAATCGTCGAGGTAGAACTTGGCGATGGCTCGATAATACCAAGCCTCATAAAGATAGGGCTTGTAGGAAATGGCACGGCTGAAATATTGTATCGAAAGTACGTAATCTTCATAATACAACGAGCTCCTGCCGCTCATAATCAGGCGGTCAACGTTGAACTGCGCCAAAGATGTGAGCGGAGAAAAACACAATAGCAAAAGAAGTATCTTCCGACACCTGCTCATCCGTGATATGCTTTTGTTGACACCCTTTTATCGGAAGGGTGCCGTGAGTTATCTCTTCGTACGGTATCCGCACTGGTAACGTCCTTGCATGAGAGCCTTCAGCTTACCTTTAATCAGCTGTCGGCGAAGCGGCGAAATGCGGTCGATAAACATCTTTCCGTCAAGATGGTCGAACTCGTGTTGCATGACCCGGGCAAGATAACCTTCTATCCACTCGTCATGCTGCTGCATTTCGCTATCCTGCCATTGCACTCTTATGCGGGTCGGACGCGTCACACTCTCGTGAATACCTGGCAGCGAAAGACACCCTTCCTCCATGTTTTTCGTCTCCGTATCGTCATATTCCACGATATGGGGATTGATGAAAGCCTTTCTGAAATCCTTATATTCGGGAAAATCTTCCGCAAGTACGTCTAAGTCTATGACAGCCACACGAATCGATTTCCCGATCTGCGGAGCTGCCAACCCTATTCCTTCTGAAGCAGAAAGGGTCTCAAACATGTTCTCCAACAGCTCATCCAGCCCGGGATAGTCGGCAGGAATGTCCTGCGCTTCCTGACGAAGCACCGGCTGCCCATATATATAAATAGGTAATATCATGTCTTTTTAGTCATTTCGGTCGTCGGGACTCCATATAGCCTTGGAGGATAATCGTCGCGCTGATTTCATCCACCAGCGCCTTGTTCCGACGCTCTTTCTTTTTCAAACCGCCGTCAATCATCGCCTGATGCGCCAAGACCGACGTGAATCGTTCATCGTAATACTCAACCGGCACGTCCGGATATGCCTTCCGCCACCTGTTGACAAACTGCTCCACTCGCTGGAGATTCTCACTCGGCTGCCCGTTTGGCTGATAGGGCTTCCCTATCACGATGCGCTCAACGGGCTCCCGGCTGAGATAATCTGCCAGATAATCGAACAGCGCAGAAGTAGAAACAGTCGCCAATCCGCCGGCAATAATCTGCAGCGGATCGGTGACTGCCAATCCTGTACGCTTCTTTCCGTAATCTATTGAAAGTATTCGCGCCACTCAGATGTCGTTAACGCTGGTTGAAAAGCAACCAAGCATCCGGATATTTTGCACGGAACTGATCGCGACTCTGAACGGCATCGCCCTTATTGTCGAAAGTAGAAGCAATCACACGATACATGTTGCGCTCGGAGTTGAACGCCAACTGCGCATCGTAACCTGCCGCACGCAATGTCTGCTGCAAACCTTCGGCATTTGCCTTCATCGAGAAAGAACCAACGACTACGCTGAAATTCTTCAATCCGGAACCGCTCACTACGGTGAGATTCTCCTGGCGGACAGACACGTTGTCATAGTTGTCAACCGTTGTCGTCTGTGTAGCAGGAACGGTCGTGATCGGTGTTACCACCGGAGCATCGGTCGTTGTATAACCATCGCCCTGCTGAGCCGCATCCTGAGCGCGTGCCTTTTCGTAAGCCTTCTTATAAGCACTCTCACTTGATTTACAGCTGGTAAAAGCCATCATTGCACATACTGCTGCGCACAAAATCATGATTTTCTTCATAATCAATATTATTTTTGAAATTAAACTTATTGTCTTTATTCAACGTGCGAAATTACATAAAAACATTTGAACTTGATAAAAAAAACAGCATAAAGTTTGTTAAATGTCCAATAATCTTGCCGATTTAACAAAAAATCACGAAAGAAATATGGCTATTCAAAAAACTTTCACTACATTTGCTTTCGAAACCTGGCCATCAAGTCATGGTTGGTTATTATCAAAACATTGTTTAATTAAATACTGAAACACATGAAAACATTAGGTTACATCGGCGCATTTCTCGGTGGCGCCATCGCCGGAGCAGCATTAGGACTGCTGGTAGCACCGGAAAAAGGAACAGACACCCGCACAAGAATCTCTGACACGGTCAAAGACTTTTGCGATAAACACAACCTGAAACTCAACCGCAAAGAGATGGAAGACCTGGTGGACGACATCAAGGATGCGGCTGAAGACGTTATCGACTAATCCCCCACAGCAACGCGAGAGATTATGTTTTCAAACGACAGAAACGTTGAATCGATAGCACAACTCGTTGAAGTGCTCAAGCATTACATCGGGCTCCAGTCGGAATACGTCAAGCTGGATGTGATAGAAAAGGTTGTGCGACTGATTACTGCCATCGCCGTCACGCTGACGGTCGTCCTGTTCCTGTTGATCATACTCATCTATCTCTCTTTCGCCGCAGCGTATGCGCTTGCTCCGCTCGTGGGAACCCCTGTTGCCTTCTGCATCGTGGCTGGAGTCTATCTGCTGCTTTTCATCATCATTCTCTACAACAGGAAACGCTGGATAGAGAAGCCGCTCGTGAGATTTCTTGCATCCATCCTCTTAAACAACTGACAACATGAACGACAATCCATTACAGACTTATCGCTCCCTGGAAGAAATTCGCATGCGCAAAGAGATGTTGCGACGCGAAATACAGAAAGACAACGGGCAGATAAAAAGCACTTGGGATGGTCTTTTTCATACCGAGAAAGCCACCACCCCATCCAAACGAATGTCCGGATTCATGTCAACAGGCGCAGGAGTGATGGACGGCATCATCTTGGGATGGAAACTCTACCGGAAATTTTACGGCGGAAAAAAGACAAAAAGCAAGAAGAAAGGCGGACTTTTAGGATTCTTCAAAAAGTAGCCGACAGCCCCGAAAGGTTGCCAAACGGGGAGCTCCGACACACAAGACGGGAGGCTCTATTATATAAAAGATGTGTAGCTGAAGAATATCGGCTACACATTTTTTATGTCCGACACACATTTTACACAGGATAAAGTGCCCGTTCGCCCACCACAAAGTGCCCGTTCAGGACTGCTGAAGGGGCGCGAGCCTGACACTGGAAATGCATCAGCCCGACGACACCTTTCGTTCCTCCCCCATCGTCTCCGTCATCTTGCAGTCTGCTGTTTTTGTATATTTATACTGAGGCGCACCCGTTGCGACGCAGCTTGTAAACTTCTGATTTTTAAGACATTAAGAACACCCTTCCAAAAGTTCAACTTTTAGCTTGCAAAAGTTCAACTTTCAGGCGCTAAAAGTTCAACTTTCAGCGTGCAAAACTTCAACTTTTGGAAAGTGAAAGTTCAACTGCATATTTATACGCCCTTTTCCGTATGTTTATACAAGGAGTTTATTGGTGTCCGTACGGCTTGGTCAAACCTCAATCACCTGTCCGTCGTAAGCCATTTCCACGCCGGCGGGCAACGTCCGGTTCACCTCATCATGCAGCCCTATCTGGTGACACGAATGGATAATGAACGTCCGCTTGGCTGCTACACGCTGCGAGAAGGCGATGGCATCGCCAAGCAGTTGGTGCGAATAATGCTCGTGGCTTTTCCGCAAAGCGTTCACCACCAAGAATTCCACACCCTCCAACAGCGCCTCGTCGGCACGGCTGATGGTCTTCATGTCCGTGATATAGGCAAAACGACCGATGCGATAGCCGAGGATGGGCATCTCGCCGTGCATCACTTCGATGGGAAGAACGTCCACATCGCCGATATGTATCGGAACATGGGGCGTCGCCGTCTGAAGATTCAGGAGCGGTACGCCTGGATAGAGATGTTCGCTGAAGCAATAAGGCATGGTCTGTTTCAGCGCCTCTGCCGTTGACAGGTTGGCATAGATGTCAATAGCTCCAAACACGCAGAAGGGACGCAAATCGTCTATTCCAGCCACATGGTCGTAATGGATATGTGTGAGCAGGACACCATCGATTTTCTTAAACGGCAACGGCAATATCTGCTGACGGAAATCAGGACCGCAATCAATCAGGATACGGGTGGTGTCTGTCTCCACCAAGACCGAGCAACGCAAACGCTTGTCATGCGGATTGGAACTGGTGCACACCTCACACTTGCAGCCAATACTCGGCACTCCGCCAGAGGTTCCTGTCCCTAAAAATGTTACTCGCATACCCTTCTGACGACCAAAAGATTAAACTAAATTACATAAACCTCAGGATGAAGTTCTATGGCAAACTTATTCCGCACGTCGGCAATGATGGTTTCGCAAAGCTGCAAGACCTCCTGACCCGTTGCTCCGCCTCGATTCACCAGCACCAAAGCCTGCTTGGAATGAACCCCTGCACGCCCCAAAGAGCGCCCCTTCCAGCCACATTGTTCTATCAACCATCCGGCAGGAATTTTAACATGCGACGCATCGACCTCATAGAAAGGCATCGACGGATAGCGGGCAGCCAACTCCTCGAAATGCTCCCGACCAACGACCGGATTCATGAAGAAGCTGCCGGCGTTGCCTTCCGTTTGCGGGTCGGGAAGTTTTGACTGGCGAATACTGATAACAACCTCCCTCAGTTGCTTGGCTGTGGGCGCTGTGATGTGCCTGTTTTCCAACTCCGTCCGGATGTTTCCATAATCCAGATGAGGGGTAAACGTGGTTGACAACCGATAGGTCACATGGGTGATGGCATACTTGTCTTTCCATTCTTTCTTGAAACGGCTTTGGCGATAGGCATAGGCACACTCTCCGTTATCGAAGCTCACGCCTTTTCCCGTGGCAAGTTCGATGGCTTCAACCTTCACTATCAGGTCTTTCACCTCCACGCCATACGCCCCGATATTCTGAACTGCCGATGCACCCACTTCGCCAGGTATGAGCGACAGGTTCTCCGCACCATACCACCCATTGGCAACACAGCGCGCGACCACATCGTCCCACACCTCGCCGCTGCCGCAGCGCAGCAAGATGGTGTCGCCACAGACAGTCGCCTCGCAGCCCTTGATGGCTGAATGAAGAACCGTCCCCTCGAAATCCTGAGTCAGCAGAATGTTACTCCCGCTGCCCATCATGAAGAGCGGCTGGTCGGCAGGCGACAGCATCGCAATCACCTGTTGCAACTCCTCCACCGAACTGTATTCGATGTAACGGCGACAACAGGCATCAATGCCAAAGGTGTTGTGTCGCAGAAGACTATAATTGCGGATGTCTTTCATAACTTTACCAGCTTCGTCAACTGCCATTTCCCATTGACGTTCCTGAAACTCATCTTTGTCTCCAAGCCATTGGCAATACCGCGTATCACGAACAACTTCTTTGCCTTACTCTTATACGTCTGCCCGTAAATGATGTTATACACCACATCGCGAGGGAGAATCTGCGGTTTGAAATCCACCCACTGCTCGGGATAAAGGTCAGCCGTCATCGTGTTAAAATCGTCGTTAGGGTCAGGCAAGACAATAGATACGGGCACATGCAGACTCCTCGTCTGGAACGCATCGTCGGTAGAAAAACGCTTATAGAAAGACAGGAATGATGCGTTCTGATTCTGCGAAAGAGCCGTCTCCTCCACCCTCGTCAGCATCCACAAACCGTTGATTCGCTTGAAGTCATACTGCCGGACGAGGTTTTTCGCAAGAAATATCTTTTCCAACACGACATGATTGACAGCCGTGTCATTGACTACCTCTATCTGTTTTTCATCATCGAAAATCAAGGAATAATACCCTTGCTTCATGAAGAAATAATCCATCTTCCACTCGGTTTTCCCCATTTTCCGCTCCTTTCCGTTCTCCTTGACAGGCAGCGGGAAGTTGATACGCGCCAACTGCAACTTACGGTTGGCGGCAAAGTTGAAGACGAAATCATCGAAAAGTTCGTCCGCCGCCTTCGCCACGGGCGAGTCGCCAAAAATAGATTCCAGCGAATCGGTTGCCGTCGTGTCGCCATACTGCTCGTCCGCTGCCTGCGTCTCTGTTGACGAACGGCGGTTGTCCAAACATCCCGACAGCAACATGACAGCCACAGGAACACACCATAACAAAAGTCTTAATACTTCTTTTTTCATAAAACTAACGTAATCCAAAGGCTTGTTTCTCTCATCAATTTCTGCAAAATTACAACTTTATTTCCAAACTTTTCGGTTTTTAAAGCAAAAATATTACCTTTGCAGAACTATTTTTATTTGAAGCGAACAATATGATACTTGAGAAAATAGAATCGCTGCTCAAGGAAGTGAGCGAAGTGAGTGCCTCGAATGCTGAAGAATTAGAGGCGTTGCGACTGAAATATCTGAGTAAGAAAGGCGAAATCAATGCGCTGATGGCTGACTTCAGAAACGTGGCTGCCGACCAGAAAAAGGCGGTAGGCATGAAAATCAACGAGCTCAAGCAGACCGCCATTGAACACATCAACGCCCTTCGCGAGCAGATGGAGACGAAGAACGACGACTCTGAGGAGCTGGACCTGACGCGCACGGCTTATCCAATCAAACTGGGTACGCGCCATCCGCTGACCATCGTGCGCAACGAGATTATCGACATCTTCTCGCGCATGGGCTTCACGCTTGCCGACGGACCTGAGGTGGAAGACGACTTGCACATCTTTACGAAGATGAACTTCGCCGCCGACCATCCGGCACGCGACATGCAAGACACCTTTTTCATCTCGCAACATCCCAACGACGTAACGAAGAACATCCTGCTCAGAAGCCACACCAGTTCCGTGCAGGCACGTGTCATGGAGCGCACACAACCGCCCATCCGCATCATCTGTCCGGGACGCGTCTATCGGAACGAGGCGATTACCGCCCGCGCCCACTGCTTCTTCCATCAGGTCGAAGGACTTTACATCGACAAGAACGTATCGTTCACCGACCTGAAGCAAGTGCTTCTCACCTTCTCGCAGGAGATGTTCGGACCTGAAACGCAAATCCGCTTGCGCCCGAGCTACTTCCCCTTTACTGAACCCAGTGCCGAGATGGACATCTCATGCCACATCTGCGGTGGCAAGGGGTGCGGATTCTGCAAGCACACCGGATGGGTAGAGATTCTCGGTTGCGGAATGGTCGATCCGAACGTGCTCGAGCTTTGCGGCATCGACAGCAATGTCTATAGCGGATACGCTTTCGGCTTAGGCGTTGAGCGTATCACGAACTTGAAATACTTGGTCAGCGACCTGCGCATGTTCTCCGAGAACGACACGCGATTCCTGAAAGAGTTTGAGAGCGCAAACTGATATATAAATATATAGATGTAATAACAATGATGCAGACGCTGCCTTGCGCATACGTCTGCATCATTGCTTTTATCCGACATACGGTTTGTTTCAACCCGAATGGGCAATTCATTATTCATGTAGTCCCTGATTCTAAAGGGCAAATTTATTCTCATTGACAGTATTGTAGAATGAAATAACAGGCTAAATATTTGTCGATTTCAGAATAAACAATTATCTTTGTACTGCAAAAACGGTCGAACCATTCGACCATATTTGCAGTAAAAAGTAAAAAAACATGATAATAAAGCGAGACAAATACGTAGAAGAGTTGCTGAGCAAACGGTGGAACAGGAAAGTGAAAATCATCACGGGTATCAGACGTTGCGGCAAGTCATTTCTCCTTTCAACCTTATATAAGGACTACCTGAAAGATGAGGGAGTCCCTGAAGATTGTTTTGTAGAAATTGCCCTCGATAGAAAGGAACATATCAAGTACAGGAACCCAAACGAATTGTACGACTATGTGCTCAGCCAGACTCAAGAAGAGAGCAAGCAGTATTATGTTTTCATTGATGAGATTCAGTTGTCATTCAAGGTAAAGAATGAGGATGTGAATGAGAATTTGATTCCCGACGAGGACAAAGACATGCTATATACTACGTTCTATGATGTCCTGAACGACTTGATGGCAAGAAGTAACCTCGACGTATATGTGACAGGCTCCAACTCAAAAATGCTCTCAACAGACATCGTCACCAATTTCCGTGACCGAGGAACGGAAATCAAGGTATATCCGCTGTCTTTCAAAGAGTATTATGCCGTTTCGGACTTGGAGAAGGCTGATGCTTTAGAAGAATATCTGACGTATGGCGGCATGCCACTGGCTGTTACCGAGAAGAAAGAAGCCGAGAAGCGCAAATATCTGGCAGATCTTCACAAAAATGTCTATATCAAAGATATTGTAGAACGCTACAAGTTGAAAGACGATGAGGTGCTTGAAGCGTTGATTGACTCGCTGGCTTCGGCTGTAGGGTCACTTACCAATCCGCATAATCTCGCCAATGCCGCAGGTACGCTGATGAGACGAACCACCTCCGATCATACCATCAAGAACTATCTGGATTATCTGCAAGAAGCCTACCTGTTTCTTGCAGCCAAACGCTATGATGTGAAAGGGAAACGCTACTTCGAGAATACCCAGAAGTTCTACTCAATGGATTTAGGACTGAGAAATGCCAAGTTGAATTTCCGGCAGCAAGAGAAGTCCCATCTGATGGAAAATATGATTTATCTTGAACTGATACGTCGAGGGTATAGCGTTGATGTGGGAGTTGTGGAAGTTACCCGTATCAACGAACAAGGCAAGAAGCAGCAGTCACAATATGAGATAGACTTTGTCGTCAATACAGGGAAAGAAAAAATCCATATTCAATCGGCATTAAATGTAAATACAAAGGATAAGCAGAGTCAAGAAACTTTCTCACTGAAGAACTCTGGAGATTTTTTCCGCAAGATTGTGATTGTGGACGGGAACACCAAACAATGGACGGATGAGGACGGCATCATGTACGTCGGTGTCATTCCCTTCCTACTCGAAGATGCGACACTTGGCTTCTGACAAATCCATTAAAGATGTATAACAATGATGTAGACGCTGCCTTGCGCATACGTCTGCATCATTGCTTTTATCCGACAAACGATTTGTTTAATGGGTATTTGGTAAAAATCTGCACAACCTACCACGAAGCCATTGTTGATGCATCGCCAAAAAAATCTCATTCATGAAGGGACTTGAATCTAAACGGACACTGAAAGTATCCCACTATCCTTAACCAGAGGTACGAGCGAAAAGATGTTTTTTCTTTGAAATCTATAATACATATTCTGTAATATCTCTACCACATATCCTTTTGTCTATCGTGTTTGTCTTTCAAAAAGAAAATCCTAACAAGGATAACACCATCTATAAGAAAACTTATACCTACGCCGATACATACAGATTCATTGCACTTTCCTATTAAATCTCCTATTGCACCCCCTATCACAATACCCGTGAGCAATATAAAACCAATTCCCATTATTAAATAACAAATTTTTGTTTCATTCATAATTTTATTTTTTTACAATATAATTTGTATTCTTGATATATTTCCTTTTTAAGTTTTCTCTTCCTCTTTGAAGTTAGTTTTCCTTTAATTCCCTCTTTCGTGATACCTTTCCATTCGATATCGCATGAGGCTTGTAAAAGTGCAACCAATTTCTTCAACGTTTCTTTTTCTGGGATGTTAATTAATGAATCAATCATCTCAACGATTTCTCCATCCCACCAATCAGGATATTCTATCGGATTGAGTAAGAGTTTCAGTTGATACGCATATTCTTTTTGCAGTCTTATGTTTTCTAAATTATCACTGTTTACTCGCAAATCTGTTATATAACAAAAATTTGCAGAAACATCTCTGAATGTTTTCAGATATTCCTTTCTTCCTTCAGTGACGACGCTACTGAATCTCTGTTTGCAATATTGCCATAAACCGAAATATGAAGTAATTAATACGGTGATAATGCCTCCGATAAAGGATAGAACTCCAACTATTAATGTATCACTCATTTCTATATTCAAAAATTTGTCCGCCGGCAAAAACAACATTGCCGGCAGACAGATTAACTCATTATTTTATAACAACTTTCTTTCCATTAACAATGTAGATACCCGCTTTTGTCGGTTTGCCGTTGAGCCGCACGCCGCTGAGCGTAAACCAAACGTCATTATCAATTGCCGATTGCGAATTATCTATTGAAATAATGCCTGTCGGCACGTCAATTTCTACGATAGTAAAGTGTTTCCAGAAGTCTGCATTTTCATATGCGGATTTCGTCCCTCGAGGTACATAAAGCGTTTTCCCTTCACCTTCGTTCCACTGGTTGTAATCATAAGATGAAGCTACTTCCGGAGGTGTTGCTGCGTACAAATATATATCTTTCAGTTTGGGACAGCAGAAAAAGACCAAATAGCCTATATAACTTGTTGTTGAGGGTAATATAAGTTTTTCCAATGCCATATCATAATGTACCCCTTCAATATGTGAATGTCCCTCTTTAAACTCTATCGTTGTTACCAATGGACAAATGTAGGTGGCATCACTATCCATCTTTGTAACAGGCAAACCATTGACAACAGCGGGGAACACGATATCGCCTTCATACTGTTTGAATCCTCTGACCATTTTCAAAGCTGTGTGTGTGTTGTCAGTATATTTGTAATAAATACCATTAATACACATCAGTCCGTCTGTCTCTGTCGGGTTCAATGAGTTGTAATACTTTCTTACAGGTTCTGCAGCATTATATGTGTCGTTCCCCTCTTGATAAGCCTCAATAATGGATGGTGCTCTATTTGAAAAATGTACCACATATTGTCCTTTAGCATTTTGTTTAATTTCCATTTTGCTGCAATAATCTTCATCCAAAGCCCTGTAGGCAACAGGAAGTCCAGACGAAGAAGTCGCTGATAAAATCAAACTATCTCCGACTACAGCTTCTATTTCTTGACTCCATGTTATTCTCTGTGATGTTTTTTTATTAATGGTAAATTCCTTTTCCACACTTGCTGGTTGGTACTCACTATTTCCATCCTGCTTCGCTTCAATGACAACAGTTCCTATTTTAATGCCCCTCAAAGAAGTTTTGTCTCCGCTCGTTATAAGTGTCGCACAATCACTACCAGATTTAATAACATAAGTGATAGGCAAACCAGACGAAGCAACTGCGGTCAATTCAATGTCAGAATTTAAACCAACTACATAAGCTTGGATTTGTGACCATGTAATAGTTTGTGCTGTTCTTAATTCACTAATGGTAAATTCCTTTTCCACACTTGCTGGTTGGTACTCACTATTTCCAACTTGTTTCGCTTCAACGATAACAGTTCCTGGTTTAATGCCTTTCAAAGAAGTTTTGTCCCCGCTCGTTATAAGTGTTGCACAATCACTGCCTGATTTAATAGTATAAGTGATAGGCAAACCAGACGAAGCAACTGCGGTCAATTCAATGTCAGAATTTAAACCAACTACATAAGCTTGGCTTTGTGACCATGTAATAGTTTGTGCAGTTCTTAATTCACTAATGGTAAATACTTTTTCCACATTTATAGGCTGGTACTCATCATTTCCAACTTGCTTCGCTTCGACAATAACAGTTCCTGCTTTAACACCTCTCAAAAAAGTTTTCTCCCCACTTGTAACAAGAGTAGCATAATCATTGCCAGACTTAATAGTATAAGTAATGGGAAGCCCTGACGATGCGACAGCAGTCAATTCTATTTCATTATTCACAAGCAATGTCGTTTGTGAATTATTCCAGGTTATAGTTTGTGCTATTCTTTCCTTCATCAAGTCTTCAACGATATTCAGGAAATTTTTCCAATAGTTCGCCGCTTCGTATTTCACCTTGCTTCCGACAGGCACATGAAGCATACAGGTGTTTGTAGGAACTCCATAAAATACACTCCACTCTATCGTCAATGGTTCTACTATGTAGCAATATATATCTGTCAGTTTATCACAGTCTTCGAACGCATACTCTTCAATACTCGTTACGGAGTTGGGGATGGTGACGGAGGTCAGACCAGTGCAACCTGAGAACGCACCAGCTCCAATGCTCGTTACAGAGTTGCCGATAGTGACGGAGGTCAGACCTGTGCAACCATAGAACGCAGCCCCTCCAATGCTCGTTACGGAGTTGGGGATAGTCACGGAGGTCAGACCTGTGCAGTAATAGAACGCCCAATCTCCAATGCTCGTCACGGAGTTGCCGATAGTCACGGATGTCAGACCGCTGCACTCAACGAACGCCCTATCTCCAATGCTTGTCACAGAGTTGGGGATGGTGACGGAAGCCAGACCGCTGCAACCTCGGAACGCATCATTTCCAATACTCGTCACAGAGTTGGGGATGACGTATGCCCCTTGCTTTCCCCTTGGATATAGAATCAGTTCTGTTTGCGATTTATTAAACAATACGCCATCTATAGAAGAATAGGCAGTATTATTCTCGTCCACATTGATTTCTATCAGACTGCTGCAATAAGCGAACGCCCCAGTTACAAAGAATAGTCCTACTCCCACGTCCGTGACGGACATGTCAATGTGCGTCACGGAACTGGGGATGGTGACGGAGGTCAGACCGCTGCAACCCGAGAACGCTGACTTTCCAATGCTCGTCACGGAGTTGCCGATGGTCACGGAAGTCAGACCGCTGCAATCTTCGAACGCATAGCTTTTTATAGTCGTCACTCCATCAGGTATTACCAAATTCGTAATTTCTGTATTCTCGTCACTATAGAGATGCTTTGCATAGGTTAAAGGATTAGAATTCCAGTCTGTAAATGAGATATTGCACCATGCTGCAATATCATTGACAATCACTTTTGTCAGACCGCTACAATATTCGAACGCCCTATCTCCAATGCTCGTCACGGAGTTGGGGATGGTCACGGACGTCAGGCCGCTGCATTTATAGAACGCATAACCTCCAATGCTCGTCACGCCATCACCAATCGTGTAACTTTTCACCTGTTCACCAAAGATACCTTTTAAGGAATTATAAGTATTATAATATTTTTCTGACATGATGGCGTTACTATTAATAGTGACGGAAGTCAGACCTGTGCAACGATAGAACGGCTCAAGTCCAATGCTCGTCACGGAGTTGGGGATAGTCACGGAAGTCAGACCTGTGCAATCAGCGAACGCCCTAAATCCAATGCTCGTCACGGAGTTGCCGATGGTCACGGAGGTCAGACCTGTGCAACCATCGAACGCATAACTTCCAATGCTCGTCACGGAGTTGCCGATGGTCACGGAAGTCAGACCTGTGCAACCATCGAACGCATAGTCTTTTATAGTCGTTACTCCATCAGGTATTACCAAATTCGTAATTTCCGTATTCTCGTCACTATAAAGATGCTTTGCATAGTATAAAGGATTAGAATTCCAGTCTGTAAATGAGATATTGCACCATGCTGCAATATCATTGACAATCACTTTTGTCAGACCGCTACAGCCCTCGAACGCCCTTTCTCCAATGCTCGTCACAGAGTTGGGGATGGTCACGGAGGTCAGACCGTGGCATCCAAAGAACGCCCTAGATCCAATGCTCGTCACGGAGTTGGGGATGGTATATTGTTTCCCACCTGGATATCGAATCAGTTCTGTTTGTGATTTATTAAACAATACGCCATCTATAGAAGAATAGGCAGTATTATTCTCATCAACATTGACGCTGCTTGAGAACGCAACCGATCCAATGCTCGTCACAGAGTTGGGGATGGTGACGGAGGTCAGACCGCTGCAACCATAGAACGCAAACGTTCCAATGCTCGTCACGGAGTTGGGGATGGTGACGGAGGTCAGACCGCTGCAATAATAGAACGCATACTCTCCAATGCTCGTCACGGGATAAATCATTCCATTATAAGTGACAGATTCTGGGATATTGACGACTCCAGAATATTCATCGGAATAATCACTAGAGTATGAGCCTCGATAGCTGACTGCCAACTCCGTCTTATTGTTCATGTACGTGTAATAGATGGTCACGCCATCTGCATTCTTAACCCCAATATCATGGGCGAATGCATTTGCTCCAACCATGCCCATGAGCACTGCGAGCAGAAATGTAAGTTTAAGTTGTTTTGCTTCCATTGTTATAAATACTATTATTGATTTTTATTTGATTGTTCATTTTTTACATAAAAAAAGGCGAGAACCTACTTCTGGCTAATCTGTCAGTGTAGGCTCTCGCATTGCCCGAATCATCAAATTAACAGAAGCGGCACTCACCTATACAATAAGGTAAGAACAGCCACATGCCTTGTTTGAATGATTCAGTTCAATTTGCGAGATTTACACCGATCAAATCAACAGCGTGACGTTAATCACATGTTTATGCCCTCAATGTCTTGTCGATGCTCCAACTCCGACGGAGTGGGGCGACTTTGCAAATCTACAAAAGTTATTTGAGATTGCCAAACATTTCTTGCAAAAAGCGATTTGCCACTTCTGTGTGTGCGATAACGGCTTTCGACGCTCGCCATCTCAATGCAAAGATATAATTATAATTATGAACGCGTATGCGAAAAATGGAAATGTCGGAAAAATGTCGGAAATGGAGAGCTACGCGATAAGCGCTTCGCTAAATGACAAATGAAAAATGATAAAGGAGCCCCACCCTAAGAGGGTGTGTCAAAATAGGAATTCAGTCGTCCTACGGACGAGAAATCCAACAAATCTATACAAATCTAACAAATCAAAGTGCTGATACACAGAATGAAAGATTTTGGATAGATTTGTGAGATTTGCCTACGGTGATTTTCAATTCTGCGCGAAGCGCACTTCCTCCATTTTGACACACCCTCAACGCCTGACGGGAGGAATAATATCTGAGGAGCCCCACCCTAACCCTCCCCCAAATGGGGAGGGAACGCCTGACGGGAGGAATATTATCTGAGTAATTGCGAGCGCTTTTCGGGCGAATACACCGATCCGCCCCTACAAACCTTTGGGATATATATAAATAATGTGTCAACGATATTCCCCTAACGTGATCTCACTGATGGATAGCGGGAGGTAATCGATGTTGTAGGCGGTTGGTCCTTCTTCCCACTGGAAGCCGATGCGCCCGTCGGCGAGCTGAACCATCGTTGAATAGGCTGACAGTTCGTGGCTCACCTGGAGCCCACGATGCCACTCCTCGCCTATCCTTTTCGCGTCGTTTTTCCCCGACAGTTCCTTATAGAAGAAGCCTACATTGCGGCGCTGCGGACCGAAAGGCACCGACTGCAAGAGCAGATGCACCCGCTTTCCGGTTGCTGAGGAGCGTGCTTTCACCAGAAGAATCTCGCCGTTGCAGGCGTTCTTGATGTCGGCAAAGGCACGGGCGGCAACGGGTTCGCCCCATGTTCCGCACGCTTTTTTCTTGTTTGAGAATGTAAACACGTTGAAGAAACGTCCCGTCGTGCGCGCACTCAGCACGACACTGCCGTCGGGCAGTTCCTCGCATTTCGGCTCGTCGCCCTTCGGACATGGCGACGTATCGGCATCGCCGAGCACCTTCCACGACTCGCCGAAGTCGTCACTATACAGCGCGAAGACGCCGGAGTGTGTCAGTACGGCAGCATAGAGGCGATAGTATCTGCCCACTTTGACCTTCCGGCTCTGGCAGATTTTTCCCGAACCGAAGAACAAGCCCTGCACGGGTCCTTCCTTACGCTGGTCGAACAAGCCGTAAATCTGGTCTGTTATCTCTTCCGCCGGCTGCCATGTGCGCCCGCCGTCGTGACTGCGGAAGCGTGCCACACGGTTCGGATTGTCGCGCCGGCTGTTGAAATACACCATCTTTCCAGACACGCACAGCATCAGCACCTCATCGCTCTGCCTGTCTGCCACGATGGTCGCATCGCCGTAGGCATAGCCGAACGTGTTGCTGTTGCCCTCAGCCGTGCCGCGTGCGAGCAACGTCTCCAGTCCCCATGTCTTGCCGCCATCGTGACTGATGCGCTGGTGCAAATCGACGGCACCATAACCGATGTCGTTGCCGCAATAGCGATAGTCGCTGACGGCTATCAGGCTGCCGTCGCGACAGACTGCCAGTGCGGGTATGCGGTACGGCACGGAGTCCTTGAAGGTTTCGAACAGACGGACACGCTGCGCGTAGGAAGCCTGCACGGAGAATGTCAAACTGAGTATGAGGAGGATGGTTTTTAGGCTTTTCATGATGCTGGATATATTGTTGATACTGTCGCTATGAAAAACGTCGTTTTAACAAAAGAGAAGAGAAAAGCCGCCCGGTAGTTGCCGGGCAGCTTTTTTCTGTTATGTGTAAGAGCGGATTACTTCAGCTCTGCGAGGTATTTGATGGTACGAATCATCTGAGAAGTGTATGAGTTCTCATTGTCATACCAAGAAACAACCTGTACCTGATAGGTGTCGTCGTCAATCTTAGAAACCATGGTCTGCGTAGCATCGAAGAGCGAACCGAACTTCATGCCGATAACGTCGCTGCTGACGATTTCGTCTTCGGTGTAGCCGAACGACTCGTTGCTGGCTGCCTTCATGGCTGCGTTGATGCCTTCCTTCGTGATGTCCTTACCCTTAACGACTGCAACGAGGATGGTTGTCGAGCCTGTAGGAGTGGGCACGCGCTGAGCAGAACCGATGAGTTTGCCGTTCAGTTCGGGAATAACGAGACCGATAGCCTTGGCAGCACCCGTTGAGTTGGGCACGATGTTGCAAGCACCTGCACGGCTGCGACGGAGGTCGCCCTTGCGCTGCGGACCGTCGAGAATCATCTGGTCGCCGGTGTAGGCGTGGATGGTTGACATGATACCGCTGCAGATGGGTGCGAACTTGTTCAGTGCGTCAGCCATAGGAGCCAGACAGTTGGTGGTGCATGATGCAGCCGAGATGACTGTGTCGGCAGGCGTCAGCGCCTTGTGGTTCACGTTGTAAACGATGGTGGGCAGGTCGTTTCCTGCGGGAGCAGAGATAACCACCTTCTTCGCACCTGCCTGAATGTGGGCAGAAGCCTTTTCCTTAGAGGTATAGAAGCCTGTGCACTCGAGCACTACGTCAACGCCGAGCTGTCCCCAAGGCAGTTCGGCTGCGTTGGGCATTGCATAGATAGTGATTTCCTTACCGTCAACGATGATTGAGTTGTCTGTGCACTCTACCGTGTGCTTGCCCTCACCATACTTGCCAGCGAAACCGCCCTGTGCGGTGTCATACTTCAACAGGTGAGCGAGCATCTTAGGACTTGTCAGGTCGTTGATAGCTACTACTTCATAACCTTCAGCCTCGAACATCTGACGGAAAGCGAGGCGACCAATACGGCCAAAGCCGTTAATAGCAACTTTTGTCATTTTTTTATTAGTTTATCTTTAAAGGGTTTATAAATATGTTATTTCGCTTGTTATTGCCGAAAAACACGTGCCTCACGGGCATTTTTTATTCTTTTCGTTTGCAAAGTTACAAATATTTTCTATATTTGCACTCGGTTACATTATTAAAAAACTAAAAAATTAAATTATGGGACTTATCAAAGAGTTTAAAGAGTTTGCCTTAAAAGGCAATGTGA
Organism: Prevotella sp. Rep29; assembly: GCF_019551475.1. Taxonomy (NCBI): domain Bacteria; kingdom Pseudomonadati; phylum Bacteroidota; class Bacteroidia; order Bacteroidales; family Prevotellaceae; genus Prevotella; species Prevotella sp. Rep29. The sequence continues at coordinate 1,025,516 of NZ_CP047159.1, read as the reverse complement.
TGGACATGGCTGTCGGTGTAATCATCGGCGGCGCATTCGGAAAAATCGTTAGTTCGGTCGTTGACAACATACTCATGCCGCTCATCGGAACGCTGATCGGCAACGACTTTGCCAACCTCACAACTAAAATTAACGGTGCAGAGGTGAAATATGGAATATTCCTCCAGAATGTGGTTGACTTCCTCATTATCGCGCTCTGTATCTTCTTCGCACTGAAAGCCATCAACAAGCTGTCAAGAAAGAAGGAAGAAGAGCCGGCTGCACCCGCAGGACCGACACAGGAGGAGTTGCTCGGCGAAATCCGTGATTTGCTGAAAAACAAATAATTCCCCCAACCCACGAAAGTCCATGAGCTTTTTTCCGAAAAGGAGTTCATGGACTTTTTTCTTTTTCAGACATTATTTAAAATAAAAAGAGAAGCACCGATGAAAACGATTACGACATTCGCCTTATGCCTGATGCTGACGATGGCGACAACGGCTACTGCCCAAACGGCAAACGACACGGCACAACGCACAGACACCATCGTACCGCAATACTGCGTCAACGGCTATTTCTTCACCTCGAAACCCGACCTTCCTGAAGGGAACATATCTATGACGATGCTCAAAGACAGCAAAGGAAACAGGGTCATTGCGTTCACCATCGACGACGTCGAGCTGCCGGAAGAGCTGACCAGACAAGCCGTTCCCACAGAACGGGTGCACGACGGGCAGAAAATGCTGGAGGATTATCAGGTGCTGCGCGAGATGATCAGCCTCACCCGGAAACCCGACAACCAGCCAAACCACGACGCACCGCAACTGAACGAGCCTTTCCCGAAATTCAGCGCTAAAGATATCGACGGAAAAACATGGAACAACGAGGCGGTAAAGGGCAAGCCGATGGTCATCAACCTATGGTATTCCGGCTGCGGACCGTGCCTGAGAGAGATGCCCGAACTGTCCACCTGGAAGGAGATGTTCCCCGATGTCATGTTCTTCTCGGCAACCTTCCACGACGCCGTAACCACACGGAGAATCACCGAGCAGCGCCAATTCACGTGGACGCACCTCGTCAACGAGAAGGAAATGATGAAATGGATTGACGGCAAAGGCTTCCCGCTGACCATCGTCGTTGACAAGGACGGCATCGTGCGCCATCTCGTTCACGGCACCAGCAAGCAGAAACGCCAAGCCATCGTTGACTGCATCCGCCAGCAATCATCCCAATGACCGACTGGGATAATCCCAAAATCCCTGCCCCTCTTCACGCGAAATGGTGAAAAGCGGGCAGGGATTTTCTTTGTTTTCCCGCCACCGAAAATATGCAAAAATGCCACTCAAGCGTTTTACATTTTAACATTTAAAAATGCGTTTCTACGCAAAATGCAGCCCACTTTTCTGAAAAAAGTTTCCGTCGGTGCGAAATACGCAAAATATGAGACGTTTCGCAACTCGCTGACAGGGTGCGTTTTACGTTTTCAAAGCACCGAAAACACCCCCGGAAAAGCATGAAAAAAGCCCCTGAAAGTGCCACTTTTGAACGCCAAAAGGGCAACTTTTGCAATGTGAAAGTTCAACTTTCGCAACCCGAAAGTTCAACTTTCAGAATCAGGAAGTCCAAAAACGGGTTCGCGAAAGAAAACATTTTACAAAAAGAACGCCAGAATTTCATTTTTCGAATGTCAAACTATTTCATCTTTTTTCTTTACATTTTAACATTTCCAACTCCCGTATATTTATTCAAAAACTGCCGTTCCGCCAACCCTCCCAAGCAACTCCCCCACCCCTATCTTTTCCGTCCGGACAACTTTCCCTCGAAAGAAAGACGAACGACAGGCGAAGAGGGGCGCACAGAACGTTTTCTTTTATAAAAAGAACGCTGCTGAAAATATTTTTCGATAAAATGGCGGTCAATCGATTTATATTTAGTAAATTTGCACCACAATATTAAAAGAGACCTCAAATCTGGGCAGTTGAAGCATGGTATATATCGCATTACCGAAAGAAGAGAACCGGCGACTCGTATTCTATCTGGCGATGGAAGAATACGTGGCACGCTACATGGACGAAGACGACTGCTTCTTCATGTGGCAGAGCGACCCGACGGTCATCTTCGGACGCAACCAACTGATAGAGAACGAGGTGAACATGGACTACTGCCGCGCACACGGCATTCAGACCTATCGGCGCAAGAGCGGTGGCGGATGCGTCTATTCCGACCGCAGCAACGTCATGTTCTCCTACATCGCAAAGGACGAGCGGGTCAACTTCACGTTCAACCGCTACATCAACATGCTGGTGCTGGTATTGCACCGACTGGGCGTGGACGCGCAAGCCAGCGGGCGGAATGACATCCTCATCGGCGGGAGAAAGGTGTCGGGAAATGCCTTCTACCACATCCCCGGACGCAGCATCGTGCACGGCACCATGCTCTACGACACGAACATGGAACACATGGTGGGAAGCATCACGCCCAGCAACGAGAAGCTGGTCAGCAAGGGCGTGCAGAGCGTGCGCCAGCACATCGCCCTGCTGAAAGACCACATAGACATCACCATCGACGAGTTCAAGGCGTTCGTACGTCAGAACCTGTGCGACCGTGAAATCACGCTCGACGACGAAGCCGTGCGCAAGATTGAAGAGATAGAACAGGAATACCTCACCGATTCGTTCATCTACGGCAACAATCCGCGCTACAGCCTCGTGCGCAAAGGAAGGATAGAAGGCGTAGGCGAACTGGAGATACGCATGGAACTGAAGAACAACGTCATCAAGGAAGCCAACATCATGGGCGACTATTTCCTCGTGGGCGACATCGACAACCGCATTCTCCAGCCGCTGCACAACGTCGCGCTGACCGAAGAAGCCATCACCGACGCGCTGCCGGAAAGGCTCGACGACATCATCCTCAACCTCCGGAAGGAAGACTTCGTGAGGCTCATAACAAGTAACGAAACAATTATTCAACCTTAAAAACGTCATATTATGGAAATTAAAAAGACTTGTCTTCACGACAAACACGTGGCACTCGGTGCACAGATGGCACCGTTTGCAGGCTTCGACATGCCGATTATCTATACTGCAATCATCGACGAGCACAACGCCGTGCGCCAGCACTGCGGCGTGTTCGACGTATCCCACATGGGAGAAGTAGCCATCAAGGGAAAAGATGCAGAGAAATATGTCAACCATATCTTCACCAACGACGTGACGGGCGCACCCGACGGACAGGTGTTCTACGGAATGATGCTCTACGAGAACGGCGGTACCGTTGACGACCTGCTCGTTTACAAGATGGGCGAAAACGACTTCTTCCTCGTCATCAACGCTGCCAACATCGACAAGGACGTGGAATGGATGAAGAAGAACATCGGCTCGTTCGACATCGAGTTCAACCACTGCTCTGACTACTACGCACAGTTGGCAGTGCAAGGACCGGAGGCTGAAGCAGTCGTTGACGAGGTGCTCGGACTGCCCTGCAAAGACCTTGTGTTCTACACAGCCAAGCGCGTGGACATCGACGGCGAGACCATCATCCTGAGCCGAACAGGCTACACGGGCGAAGACGGATTCGAAATCTACGGCTCACACGACTTCATCCGCCGCTCATGGGACAAGCTCATCGAGAGCAAGAAATGCGTACCATGCGGATTAGGCTGCCGCGACACACTCCGCTTCGAGGTGGGACTGCCGCTCTACGGCGACGAGCTGACCGACGAGATTTCTCCCGTCATGGCAGGTCTGAGCATGTTCTGCAAGCTCGACAAGGAAGAATTCATCGGCAAGGAAGCCATCGCTCAGCAGAAAGCTGAGGGCGTGAAACAGAGAGTGGTGGGTCTCGAACTCTTCGACAAAGCCATCCCACGCCACGGATACGCCGTGATGAAAGACGGACAGAAGATTGGCGAAATCACAACCGGCTACAACTCTATCTCTACCGGCAAGAGCGTGGCAATGGCACTCGTGGATGCTGCCTACGGAAAGCTCGACACAGAGGTGGAAGTACAGATCCGCAAGAAGACCTTCCCCGCAAAAGTGGTGAAGAAACGCTTCTACGACAAGCACTACAAGAAATAAGAATCAACATTAAATCATAAAATAAAACAACTAAAAAAATTATGGCAAAATTTATTGAAGGACTCTATTACAGCGAGTCACACGAGTTTGTTCGCGTTGAAGGCGAATTTGGTTATGTAGGTATCACTGACTATGCACAGCATGCGCTTGGCAACATCGTATATGTGGATATGCCAGAAGTAGATGACGACGTTGAGGCAGGCGAAGACTTCGGTGCCGTTGAAAGCGTGAAAGCAGCCAGCGACCTCACCTCTCCCGTCAGCGGAAAAGTGGTTGAAGTCAACGAAGCACTCGAGGACACTCCCGAGCTCGTCAACCAAGACGCATTCGGAAACTGGATCATCAAGGTGGAACTCTCTGACAAGAGCGAGCTCGACAACCTGATGGACGCAAAAGCCTACGAGGAGTTCTGCGCACAGCAGTAAACCACTCACCACACGAGCTAAAGCTATCCTCCAACAACTTGGGGGATAGCTTTACAATTCACGAAAAACAATATTACATTTTTATCATTTCACGAAACAAACATGCAATACAAATATTTTCCTCACACACAAGAGGATTTAGACGTTATGCTGAAGAAAGTGGGCGTCGGCTCGCTCGACGAACTGTTCTCCGAAATACCGGAGAGCATCCGCTTCAAAGGCGACTACGACCTTCCTTCCGCCATGAGCGAAATGGAAATACGCCACTTTTTTGAGCAGCTCGGAAAGAAAAACGAGCAACTGACCGTATTTGCCGGTGCCGGTGTTTACGACCACTACACCCCTTCCATCGTACCCAACATCATCCAACGCTCGGAATTTCTCACCAGCTACACCCCGTATCAGGCAGAAATCTCACAGGGTACGCTCCACTACATCTTCGAATATCAGAGCATGATGGCAGAACTCACAGGCATGGACATCTCCAATGCCTCCATGTATGACGGAAGCACCGCCACTGCCGAAGCCGTGCTCATGGCTGTAGCCAATGCGAAGAAGGCAAACAAAGTGCTGGTTTCAGGCACCATCGACCCGAAAGTGCTGCGCGTCATCCGTACCTACGCACACTTCCAAAACATCGAAATCGAACTGATTGCTGAGAAAAACGGCGTGACAGACAAAGCCGACATGGAGCAGAAAATTGCTGCCGGAGGCGTGGCAGGAGTGGTTGTGCAGCAGCCCAACTACTACGGAATCGTTGAAGACTACAGCGGTTTTGCCGATACATGCCACGACAACAAAGCCCTGTTCGTCATGAACAGCATCGCTGCCGACCTCGCCCTCCTGAAAACACCGAGAGAATGGGGAGCAGACATCGCTGTGGGCGACGGACAGTCACTGGGCATCCCGATGTCGTTCGGAGGACCATACGTCGGATATATGTGCTGCACCGAGAAACTCATGCGCAAAATGCCGGGACGCATCGTGGGAGCCACCCAGGACAACCGCGGACAGCGGGCATTCGTACTCACCCTGCAGGCACGCGAACAGCACATCCGCCGACAGAAAGCCACGTCAAACATCTGCTCTAACCAGAGCCTGATGGCGCTTTTTGTCACCATCTATATGAGCATCATGGGCAAAGAAGGACTCAAAGAAGCAGCTTCGCTCTCCTACTCTGCCGCACACTATCTCTGTGAAGAACTCGTCAAGACAGGCAAGTTCACACTGGCTTACGAACAGCCCTTCTTCAACGAATTCTGCGTTCGCTACAACGGCAACGTCGATGCACTCCAGAAACACCTCGCCGACAACGGTATCCTCGGCGGCGTGAAAGTGGCAGACGACATCATCATGTTCGCCGTGACAGAGAAGCGCACGAAAGAAGAAATCGATCAATTAGTTGAACTCGTCAAATAAAAACATTGAAGCTATGAACAACAAGTTATATGGAAATCTGATATTCGAACTTTCACATAGCGGACGCAAAGGATGCACCCTCCCGGAGAACAAGTTCGGCAACTATGAGCTGCCCAAGAACCTGTGCCGCGAGAAAGATGCCGAATTGCCCGAATGCGATGAGTTGACAGTCGTGCGCCACTACACCAACCACAGCGCCAACAACTTCGGCGTGAACAACGGGTTCTATCCGTTGGGAAGCTGCACGATGAAATATAATCCCGTCATCAACGAAGAGATGGCAGCATTGCCACAGTTCACGGGCTTGCACCCCCTGCAGCCGATTGAGACTTGCCAGGGAGCGCTCGAAGTTTACTACAACCTCCAGAAGTCGCTCGCCGCACTGACGGGCTTGAGCGAATTCACCCTCAACCCGTTTGCCGGTGCACACGGAGAGCTCACAGGACTCATGGTTATCCGTGCTTACCATCAGAAGCGTGGTGACGTGAACCGCACGAAAGTGATTGTTCCCGACTCAGCACACGGTACCAACCCGGCATCTGCCGCTGTCTGCGGACTCGATATCCTCGAAGTGAAGAGCACTGCCGACGGCTTGGTGGACGTGAACGACCTCAAAACGCTCTTGGAAACTGAAGCGCCGAACATTGCAGCCATGATGATGACCAATCCCAACACACTCGGATTGTTTGAGCAACAGATACCCGAAATCGAGAAACTCATACACGATTGCGGCGGCTTGATGTACTACGACGGTGCCAACCTCAACCCGATGCTGGGCGCAAGCCGTCCGGGCGACATGGGATTCGACGTGATGCACATCAACCTGCACAAGACGTTCTCCACTCCTCACGGCGGTGGCGGACCGGGCAGCGGTCCCGTCGGCGTATGCGAGAAGCTCGTGGAGTTCCTCCCGAGTCCGCGCGTCATCAAGAATGGCGACAAGTTCACCGTTGACGCGAATGCCAACGACATCTCCGTAGGAGCATTCCTGGGTAACTTTGCCGTTATCGTTCGCGCCTATACCTATATCCTTACGTTGGGCAAGGAGAACATCAAGATGGTGGGTCCGCTCGCCACACTCAACGCCAACTACATCAAAGAGGCGCTGAAAGACGTGTTCGAACTGCCAATCGACGGATTGTGCAAGCACGAGTTTGTCTTCAACGGTCTGAAAGACAAGTCAACCGGCGTGACAACGATGGATGTTGCCAAGCGCCTGCTCGACTATGGCTATCACGCACCGACCATCTATTTCCCGCTGCTGTTCCACGAAGCACTGATGGTAGAGCCGACAGAGAACGAAAGCCTCGACACCATCAATGGCTTTATCGACGTGATGCGCCGCATCGCCGAAGAGGCAAAGAGCGAGCCGGAGACCGTGAAGAGCGCACCGCACAACACACCTATCGGACGTGTGGACGACGTGTTGGCAGCCAAGAACCCGATTCTCACCTATCAACAGATGCACCATGAAGACTGATTTGATTATCATCGGTAGCGGACCTGGCGGTTATCGCACTGCTGAATATGCAGCAAAGAACGGACTCCAAGTCGTCATTGCCGAAAGAGAACATGCGGGTGGAACATGCCTGAACTGCGGCTGTATTCCCACAAAGACGTTCTGCAAGAATGCCGAAGTCATCGATGCACTGCACGAAGGAGAAACCTTTGGTGTGGAAAACTTGAAATTCGACATCAATTTCAGCAAGATTTCCGAACGCAAGCAACAGGTGGTTGAGACACTCCGCAGCGGTGTCGAGACTCTGCTGTCGGCTCCCGGAATCACCTTCGTGAAGGGCGAAGCACGCTTCAAGGATGCCCACACGGTCATGATAGGTGGCGAAGAATACACAGCCGACAATATCATCATCGCTTCGGGTTCACGTGCGAAGCTGATTCCCATACCGGGCATCGACCTCCCCCACGTGGTTACCTCTACCGAACTGCTCGATATTGACTACATTCCCAAGCGCCTCTGCATCATCGGTGCCGGCGTCATCGGAATGGAGTTCGCATCTATCTTCAACAGTTTCGGCAGCGAAGTGACGGTTGTTGAGTTCCTGAAGGAATGTCTGCCGGCACTCGACAGCGACATTGCCAAGCGTCTGCGACAGACCATCGGCAAGCGTGGCGTGAACTTCTTCATGCAGTCGGGCGTAAAGGAAATCACGAAAGAAGCCGTGATTTTTGAGCGCAAAGGGAAAGAGGAGCAAGTGGAAGCCGACCTCGTGCTGGTAGCCACGGGAAGGGCAGCCAACACCGAGTCGCTCGATTTGGAGAATGCCGGTGTGGCATACACCAAACAAGGCATCACCGTCAACGACGACATGATGACCAACGTGGAAGGCATCTACGCCATTGGCGACGTCAACGCACGGATGATGCTGGCACATGCAGCCACCTTCCAGGGACTGCATGCCGTCAACCACATCCTCCGCAAGAAGGACAATATCCGTCTCGACATCATTCCTTCTGCCATCTTCACCAATCCCGAAGCCGGCGGTGTAGGACTGACCGAAGACCAATGCAAGGAAAGCGGTATCGCTTACACCTGCAAGAAGGGATATTATCGTGCCAACGGAAAGGCTTTGGCGATGAACGAAACCGAAGGACTTGTCAAACTGTTGGCTGACGAGAACGGAAAGATTATCGGCTGCCACGTGTTTGGTGCACATGCGTCTGACCTCGTACAGGAAATCAGTTCGCTCATGACACTCGACACAACCGTACAGCAACTGCACGAGATGGTACACACCCATCCCACGCTCGAAGAGATTCTTCAGGAAGTGGCAGAGCAGTTCTGATACGTGTGACAATAACGAAAAAGACGGCATTCCCAATTGCGGAATGCCGTCTTTTTTTCATTTCCCGATTCACCCCATCTCCGAATGACTCATTTGGGTTCAACGATTCTGGACCCCGCAGTTCGGACAAGTGCCTTTCTCCTTCATCCGCATCCCGCAGTTTCCGCAGATAAAGTGCATGCGGCTATACTTGAAATAGCGCCAAAGTGCGAAACCGACGTAAGCGGCATACAACAGATAGCCTATATAATAATAGGTGGTGATGGTGAAGATGATGTAGTTCAGAATACAGATGGCAGACAATCCGAACAGATAGAGAATGGCGGAAGAGGTGCGCAGATGGCGGAAGGTGTCGTCAACAGCCGCCAGCCCCACAATGACAATCGACCATACCGAGACGAGAAACACCATCAGCAGGGGCGGACAGATAAAGGGGTTCAGCGTGGGATGGAAGTAAAAATGCCGCCATGTCTCCGGAGCGAAATGCTGAATGGTTCCATAGAGCATGGCTGCCGTTGCCACTGTCAGCGCCAACAAGGTCGGATAGAACGAAGGAATATCGTTGAAATGCACGATATAGGCATGATGGCGCATCAGGGTGCGGAGCAGATAGGCGATACCTATGAGCAGTATCACGATGAGAAATATCATCAGATGGATGTTCGAGAAAGCCGAGATAAACTGCGAAATGGGGTCATCCGGATCGACATGGGGCAACAAGTCGCTCTCGTGTGTCCAGCCGATATCGTCCTGATTCAACGCCACTTGCACCCAGACGGAGTCGATTGTGTCTGTCGGCAGGATGCGAATGTCTGCCACCACCACATGTGTGTGGCGGGAAACGGCAAACGTATCGGTCGGCAGGTCGTTGATTTGCTCCTCCGGCAACTGCCGAATCAACTTCAGGGAGTCGGTGCGCACGACGAAATTGAAGTTGCGTCCATAGTGATGTGCCCGCAGAAACGAGATTGAGTCCAACTCATGCTCGGTGTATTCCACGGGTTGCCGCTTCATGTTCGCCGGACGATGGTAACATGAAGAGAGGCTCAAGATACAAACGAGCAACACCAAACAGAACTGATTATTCTTCCGCATATACATTCATCTGACAATGTTTGCAATCAAACTCCAGCCGGAAACGGCGACCGTCTGCCAGTCTCAGAAAGCCGGGCAGCCTGTTTCCCGATGACTTTTCGACTGACTTCGGACACATTCCCAACTCATATTTCAGGCAGTGACGGCACTGCATCAACAGTCTTGAAGGCGTGTGGGCATCCTGTTCGAACGCCGGCGACACGTCGCCCACTCCCCTTTCTGCATAAAACGTGCGGGCATATCGGTTCGACACATTATACATATATGGATGCGAAGCATATAAAGGAAGACGGGGAACGCTGTCTCCTCCATCCACCCTCGCTGCTTGTTCCTTTTCAGGAGAAGCACCGCGCATCGCCTGTATGGCTTCTTCCAACCGTGCCACAGCTTTTCTGCGGACGTCTGCCAGCATGCTCGAAGGCACGAAACGGGTCTCTGTACCCTCCTCCAACTCCACGCGAACACACTCAAACGCCGTATCACCCAAGCGCGATAACTGCCGACGCACATTCTCGCCCTGCGGCTTTTCTGCCTCTTGATGGGCATATATCAGCGATGCACTCGCCGACACGTCTGCCTCTTCCAGCGAGACGGTCAGCACATATCCATCCGCCGACAACGCCCAACGCATGCTGACAGGCATCTTGCGCACGGCTGACTGCTGCGACAGACGACGCTCGAAGTCGGCATCGCTGTTGCGATAGAGCGGCATACCAACCCGTAAACCGACAGGCATACGCTGTGGAAACAGGCAGTTGTTCTCCACCCGATTGATGCGAACGCCCGTCAGTTCGTGCGAAGCATCAAAGAAACACAAGCCGTCGCCATTGTTGAACACAGCCGTTCCGGCAACCGTAAAGGCGTTCCGTCTGATTTCCTTGACCTTTCCGACAGGCTCACCGATTGATTTCGGGGTATCAAAAGAAGCGATGCCCGAGGTGCGTCCATGCAGGAAATAGTCGGTGAAGCCGCGATTGAAACTCTTGTTCAGCTGCGGTGTAAAGTGGTGACGCGCCGTTCCGAGAGAAGCACGGCAGTATTTCTCCGGACACCTTCTCACCAGTTCGTCAAGCTCCCGACTGTAAGCTGCCACCACATTCTTGACATACGTCACATCCTTCAACCTTCCTTCTATCTTAAACGAGGTGACTCCGGCATCCGCCAGAGCCTCCACATCAGCGATGCGGCACATATCCCGAAGCGACAACAAGTGGCGCTGATGCACCAACTCGCGCCCCTCCGTATCCAGGAGGTCGAACTTCATCCTGCAGAACTGTGCGCACTCGCCCCGATTGGCACTGCGCCCGAAACAATGTTGCGAAGCATAGCACACGCCCGAGTAGCTCACGCACAACGCGCCGTGGACGAACGCCTCCAGTTCCACGTCGGGAACGGCTGCATGTATCTCGCCTATCTCGCCCAAAGACAATTCGCGCGCCAGAACCACACGGCTGAAGCCCTCACTATGCAACCAGCGCACCTTCTCCGCCGTGCGGTTGTCCGTCTGCGTGGAAGCGTGAATCTCAGGGAACGTCCGTCCTGCTTGCAGCCACTCGCGGCGCATCTGCAAGATGCCCATATCCTGAACGAGAATAGCATCTACGCCCACGTCCTGCAACCGCCCAATCAGTCGCTCCGTGTCGTCCAACTCATCATCATAGAGAATCGTATTGACCGTCACATAGACGCGTGCCCGAAAGCGGTGGGCATAGTCGCAGAGCGCTCCAATATCTTCCAACGAATTTCCCGCAGCAGCACGGGCGCCGAAACGTTCCGCCCCGATATATACAGCATCCGCCCCATGGTCAATGGCAGCGATGCCACACTCCAGATTCTTTGCCGGTGAGAGAAGTTCTAATGCACGCATCCCAGTTATTCCTTTTGTCCGACAAAGTTACAATTAAGTGAGAACAATACAAAATAAAAGCCTCATTTTATTTTTATAGTCGGACATGAATAACCGGGACGCAGCCAAAGCGCTTGAGCGAGAAAGCAGCAAAACAAAAAAGCTGTTTTTACCTCGCGCCCTTCCGCCTGTTACACTCTCGGCACAACATCTGGCAGTTCTCTGCCACCGTGCGCCCACCTTCGCGCCAAGGAGTGATGTGGTCGCCTTCCATGAACTCATAATCGAATTCCTTTCCGCATATCGGACAGATATGGTTCTGTTGTTCCCATACTGCCAGTTTGATATCTTCGGGGAAAGCACGAAGGTCGAGGTGGCGCTCATCGCCCGTCAGCACGTATGGAATGATGCCTTGCTGCCGCTGTATCTCACTGTCACGCATCAGAACAGAGATGCGATGTGCCAGTTCGGCGGTGTTGAGCGTCTCCGAATGATATTTGTCATAGAAGTATGCCCAGTCGAGTCCCTTCATGATTTTCTTAAAGCGCTTCATGTCGAAGTTGGTAATTGCCCAGTTCAACACTTGCTGGAAATACGACCACAGATTATTGGCATTAGGGTCGTGCTGATGGTCTGCCATATATCCGACGGCTGACTGCCGATGTCCCTCACGCGTCTCATGTTCTGATATCCATTCCAGCGCTTTCTTCAAGAAGTCTTGTCGGATAGGCGTGCCGTTTACCAAGTCTTTTCCCAATCGGAAAGCACCGCAGTTCGACTTGGAGAAATGGCGTTTGGCATCCGACACGAACGGACCGGCATAGACGGCATTATTGATTTCTTGTTCGTTCAATGGTTTGCCGGCGATGTTGATGGTTTTGAACCACTCCAGTTTTTCCGATGCTTCTCCTTCACACACATATACGGTCAGTTTATAGTTGAGTATGCGTTGCTGAATGTCTTTGGGTTGATTGAAGAAATTCTTAAACTCATACGAGAATTTGCCGTCCACATATTCGCAGAGCGAGAGTGTTCGTTGCTGACCATCCATCACCTCGTATGGGCATTCGGCATCGTCTGACCGCTTCACCCAGTACATCACGTTCAGCGGATAACCATTCAGCACGGTCGTAATGACAGCTTGCTGCTCCTTCTCGTTGTATATAAACTCCCGCTGGTAAGGCGGACGGATATCCAACTTTCCGTCATAGCCACGCACTCCTTGCTCATCGTTGTTCACGTAACCTTTGACAATATCACCAACGGTTACTTCTATCTGCTTAATTGTCATCATATCTTTTGTGGTTTTTTGTTACGGATGAGAATGCGAGCATATTTTCTAATCCCTCTTATATATGGTCTATCATATTTGTTATAACCAGGGATTCGGAGATTGATAACTGCTTTCGTGGCATCATTCTCTGTTGCTCCAAGAATTTCAAATTGCTCAGGATTATATTTATCAAGGAATGTTATTGGGACTCCCATTACACCAGAATAATCACATGGAATATCTGCTGTTTTTCCAATCTCAATTGCATTGTAATTATCATAAGTTGGATATTCTTCAGAAGAATATCTACATACCAAATCTAACTCCTCGTTTCGCTTTGGAATTTCAAGATTGGTAAACCAATTAACTCCTGATACACGAATCATATTCTCCTTATGGTCACCAGCCTTAGCAATATCTTCATAAGGCGAATTAAAATGTGCTGCGCCACCTTTAAATCCATATCCTAACCACACCTTATTTTCTTTTATAAGTGGAAATACTTCCTTATATGTAATGGCATTTTGATGTCCTACAATAACAAACTTCTTCTCATACTCCATCAACTGCGCTACATATTCCCTAAACAGAGAGAACGGCGGGTTGGTTACAACAATGTCGGCTTCTTTCAGTAGTTCGATACATTCCTTGCTACGGAAGTCACCATTACCACGAAGAATGGAAAGGACGTTCTTGTCGTTCTTAATCAGATACTCCACATCTGCCAAGTCCACAGCCCCGTCGCCATTCACATCGCTCACTTCCGTGATTTCCACTTTGTAGGCAACCTTCTTCTCTTCGCCCTCAGCGTCTAACGCAAAGAGCGATAACTCGGAGCCCATGACGGGAGAGCCATCGTAACAAGTACAAATCAGTTTTTTCAGTCCCAACTGATTAAACCTGAGGGCGAAATACTTAAAGAAATTACTCTCATAAGGGTCGTCACAATTACAAAGCACCGTCTTGCCACGGAAATGCTGCCAATAGTGCTGCAACTCCCGTTCAATGTCTGTCAACTGCGTGTAGAACTCATCTTTCTTTGCCGTCTTTGCGGCATTTAAGTTTTTGTTTGCCATACGCTATGCATGTTTTGCGTATTGCTTATCTTCGGAGAATTAGGGGCAGGATAGAGTACAAAAAAGACATGGACGTTTCCAATCCACATCTTACGGCTCTACCACAAGCCCCTAAATACCAGATAAGTTACGCCCATGCTAACGCATAGACGCTTGCACTTATTCATTCGGTATTTAGTTTTGTTGAATGTGGTAGATTCAAAGATGTTCCGAACAAAGCAAACGCTTGTTAATATTTTCCTCTATGTCACGCCGCCCTCTGCGCTCAGAGTATATGGCAGCGATTGAGTGCAAAGATATGAAAAAAAACACATATATGAAAGTTTTTCCCAATTTTTACTTATCTTTGCACGTGTTAAAGCTGCTATGCTTCAAACGGATTATCAATATTAAAAACAAAGAATATTATGGCAACAATCGACCAATTTGATTTCGCTGGCAAGAAAGCCATCGTACGCGTAGATTTCAATGTACCGCTCGACGAGAACGGACAAATTACCGACGACACACGCATACGCGGTGCCATCCCCACACTGAAACGGGTGCTCGAGGGAGGCGGCGCGCTCATCCTCATGTCGCACATGGGTAAACCGAAGGGCAAAGTCAACCCGAAACTGTCGCTCGCGCAGATTACCGAAGCCGTGGGAAAGGCACTGGGAACCAACGTGCAATTCGCTCCCGACTGCGCCAAAGCCAAAGAACAGGCCGACGCCCTGAAGCCAGGCGACGTGCTGCTGCTGGAAAATCTCCGCTTCTATCCCGAGGAAGAGGGAAAGCCCGTGGGCATCGAGAAGGAAGACCCTGCCTACGAAGAGGCTAAAAAGGCGATGAAAGCGAGCCAGAAGGAATTTGCCAAGACGCTGGCAAGCTACGCCGACTGCTATATCATGGACGCCTTCGGAACGGCTCACCGCAAGCATGCCTCAACGGCAGTCATCGACGAATATTTCGACAAAGACCACAGAATGCTCGGCTATCTCATGGAGAAAGAGGTGAACGCCGTGAACGCTGTGCTGAACAACATCCAGCGCCCCTTCACCGCCATCATGGGCGGCTCGAAGGTTTCCACAAAAATCGGCATCATCGAGAACCTGCTCGGCAAGGTGGACA
This sequence comes from Prevotella sp. Rep29, assembly GCF_019551475.1. Lineage (NCBI taxonomy): Bacteria > Pseudomonadati > Bacteroidota > Bacteroidia > Bacteroidales > Prevotellaceae > Prevotella > Prevotella sp. Rep29. The sequence goes on along the minus strand of NZ_CP047159.1, from coordinate 1,010,407 downwards.
ACCTCATCCTCTGCGGAGGAATGACCTACACCTTCGCAAAGGCAATGGGCGGAAAAATCGGTAATTCCATCTGCGAAGACGACAAACTGGACGTCGCCCTCGCCGTCATCGAAAAGGCAAAGGAAAACAACGTCAACCTCGTGCTGGGAACTGACTGCATCGCTGCCGACGCTTTCTCCAACGATGCCAACACGCAGGTATGCATGGCAAACGATATTCCCGACGGATGGCAGGGACTGGATGCCGGTCCTGAGACGCAAAAGGCATTCGCCGAAGCCATCGAAAGCGCCAAGACCATTCTGTGGAACGGACCTGCCGGCGTCTTCGAGTTCGACAAGTTCATCGGCGGCTCCAAAGCCATTGCCGACGCGATTGCCAAAGCGACAGCCAACGGAGCATTCTCGCTCATCGGCGGCGGCGACTCGGTAGCCTGCATCAACAAGTTCGGCATGGCAGACCAGGTGAGCTACATCTCTACCGGCGGCGGCGCACTGCTCGAAGCCATTGAAGGCAAAGAACTGCCCGGAATCGCTGCCATGGCATAAGACGACACGTCTCCCACACAAAAAGGCTTCCTCAAACGGGAAGCCTTTTTTCATGCCCTGCCGACCATCAAAGAAATGCTGGGAAAATCACTTGAAAGTAAACTTTCAGGCGGAAGTCGGATTGGATATCCGATGCCCTGCCGGTGGGCAGGCCATCAAAGAAATGCAGGGAAAATCACTTGAAAGTAAACTTTCAGGCGGAAGTCGGATTGAATATCCGATGCCCTGCCGGAGGGCAGGCCATCAAAGAAATGCTGGGAAAATCACTTGAAAGTAAACTTTCAGGCGGAAGTCGGATTGAATATCCGATGCCCTGCCGGAGGGCAGGCCATCAAAGAAATGCTGGGAAAATCACTTGAAAGTAAACTTTCAGATGATTTTCCCAGCATTTCTTTGAGCCTCTTGTCGGATTCGAACCAACGACCCCGAGATTACAAATCACGTGCTCTGGCCAACTGAGCTAAAGAGGCGGGTGGGCAAGCTACTTGCATCGCGCCGCTACAACCAACTACCTTTGCTACGTTCCCGTCCTGGAGGATTCGAAGGGAGCTGGCCGTGCAAGACTTACCCGTCTTAAGCGGTTGCAAAGGTAACAATAAATTATGAATCAAAGGTATGAACGGTGGATAATTTTAGGATTTTAACATATTGACGAACAAAAAATGACTATTATCGATTATTTTTTCGTACATTTGCCGACACATATTTTATTATTATAGGAAATGGAAATCAATGAAAACAAAAATAACAGTAGTAATTCCGCAGGGAAAGACGGCTTGCGGTTCAGTGTCATCCTGATTGCTGCATTCCTCTGCATGATGGGCAGTTTCCGACAGCCGCTGCTGAATATGTTGTCGATGGGATTGCTCATTTATGCGCCGTTTTTCGTGGGCAGATGTGTCGGAAAATACCGCGACAGGAACCTGAACGGCAACATCTCTTTCGGAAAAGCATTCTTCTATGCCTTTCAGGTGTTTGTGTGCGGCATCATCATCCTGACCTTCGCACAGTACATCTATTTCCAATACTTCGACAAAGGCGCTTTCGTCAATCAATATGTGGAGATTTTCTCCAACCCCGAATATAAGGAGATGCTCCATTCGCTTGGCTTCACTGCCGATGTGCGCAAGGATTTTATCAACATGCTCACGGCGCTGCGCCCGATAGACCTTGCAATCCAGTTCATGTCCACCAACTTGTTTGTCGGAACATTTCTCAGCATTTTAGTTGGTGCGTTTATCAGAAAACGTAAAAATATTAGTTGATTATGGATATATCTGTTGTTATACCTCTCTACAATGAGGATGAATCGCTGCCCGAGCTGCACGCATGGATTGAGCGGGTGATGAACGAGAACGGTTTCACGTATGAAGTGATATTCGTGAACGACGGCTCGACCGACCGTTCGTGGGAAGTGATTGAGCAGTTGAGTAAGGAGTCGGAGCACGTGAAAGGCATCAAGTTCCGGCGTAACTACGGGAAGAGTCCGGCTCTCTACTGCGGATTCAAAGAGGCGCAGGGCGATGTGATCATCACGATGGATGCCGACCTGCAGGATTCGCCCGACGAGATTCCCGAACTGTATCGCATGATACACGAAGACGGCTACGACCTAGTCAGCGGATATAAGCAGAAGCGCTACGACCCACTGTCGAAACGCATCCCCACGAAGCTGTTCAATGCCACGGCACGGCGCATCAGCGGCATCAAGAACCTGCACGACTTCAACTGCGGACTGAAGGCATACAGGAAGGAAGTGGTGAAAAACATCGAAGTCTATGGCGAGATGCACCGCTACATCCCCTATCTGGCAAAGAACGCCGGCTTCGCAAAGATTGGTGAGAAGGTGGTACACCACCAGGCGCGCAAATACGGCTCGTCGAAGTTCATGGGGCTCAACCGCTTCGTGAACGGCTATCTCGACTTGCTGACACTTTGGTTCCTGAACAATTTCGGAAAGAAACCGATGCACGTATTCGGCTTTCTGGGCAGCATCATGTTCTTCATCGGACTGATTGCCGTCATCATCCTCGGCGCGGACAAACTGATTGCCCTGGCACACAACGTTCCGCACCGGCTCATCACCGACTCGCCCTACTTCTACATTGCGCTTACGATGATGATTATTGGTACACAGCTGTTCCTTGCCGGATTCATCGGCGACCTCATCAGCCGGTCGTCATCAAGCCGGAACGACTACCAAATCGAGGAGACCATCAGATGCGAAAAATAATCATCCTGTCCGTTTGTGCGCTTCTCATCGGAGCATGTTCCTCCGTTGAATGTCCGCTGAACAACACCGTGCTGTCGGTCTATGCACTGAAGGGCGATGTGGACACACTCGCCGACACGCTGACCATTTCCACCATCAAGCGAAACGGGAACGACACGGTTCTGCTCAACCAGGTGGTCAACACGAGCAGTTTCAAACTGCCTGTCAGCTATGCACAAGACGTGGACATGCTGATTTTCACGATGACAGACACGCTGAACGTGACTCGCAAGGATACCGTGAACGTGAGCAAGACCAACGAGCCGCACTTCGAGTCGGTAGATTGCGGTCCCAGCTATTTCCATACGATAACGGGCGTGTCTTACACGAAGAACGCCATTGACTCGATTGTGATTTCCACTCCCAGAATAACCTATGATGCGAACCAAGAACATTTCTACATTTATTTCAAGTCTCGCGATTAGTCTGCTGCTGTTCACACAGGCAGCCCATGCACAGTCAGCCAGGAAGGTTATCGCCGAACTGCAACGCGACACGATACCTTTCTTCCGCGGATTTGCCGTCTCTGCCGACTTGATTGGTCCGCTCGAATATGCGCTCAGCGACTACGGACAGTTTGAGGCGTCGCTTCGCATCAACCTGAAAGACAAGTATTTCCCGACGATAGAAGTCGGTCTGGGGAAAGCCAACCGCAGCGACGATATCACGCTCATGGAGTACAAGACGAGTGCCCCTTTCGGACGCATCGGCTGCGACTTCAACATCATGAAAGACAAGCACGACATCTACCGCATTCTGGTAGGTGCCCGATACGCATTCACCTCGTTCAAATATGACCTGTATCACCCCGACATCACCGACCCTGTCTGGGGCGGCGAATCGCCCTACCAGGCTGAAGGCGTGAAGTGTTCATACCACTGGCTGGAACTGGCTGCCGGTGTGGATGTGAAAATCTGGGGACCGCTCCATCTGGGATGGAGCCTCCGCTATAAACGACGCATCGCCCACAATGAAGGACCGCTCGGAAACGCATGGTACGTTCCCGGCTATGGAAAAAGCAGCGGTTCACGCATCAGCGGGCTTTTCAACATCACGTTTGAAATATGAAGAAAAAGAAACTTCTCTGGCAGATTCCTTTCCTCGCCTTCCTCATCATAGGCACCGTCTATATCGCCCATCAACAGCGCACGATGCCTTACCAAGACTATCACGGAAACATCTTCGGAACGGTCTATCACATCACTTGCCAGTATGACAAAGACCTGAAAGGTGCCATCGAAAAGGAACTGCAGAAGGTGGACGACGCACTCTCCATGTTCAACGAACAGAGCATCATCTCCAAAATCAATCAGGGAGACTCACTCGTCCCGCCTGACGAGACGGGGAAGATGTTCCTCAACGTATTCAACCATGCCATGCAGATTTCTGAAGAGACCGACGGCGCATTCGACATCACGGTGGCACCGCTGGTCAACGCCTGGGGCTTCGGATTCAAGAACGGCACGATGCCTACGAAAGAACAGGTGGACAGCATCCGGAAGTTTGTGGGATACCAGCAGGTGAGCCACTGGAAAAAAGGCGGCAAGAACGGCATCCATAAAGCCGATCAGCGCATGATGCTCGACTGCTCCGCCATTGCCAAGGGCTATGGGGTGGATGTCGTGGCTAAACTGCTCCGTCGGAAAGACATCAAGAATTTCATGGTGGAGATTGGAGGGGAAGTGGTCACGCGCGGAGTGAACCGACAAGGAAAGGCGTGGCGCGTGGGAGTGGCTAAGCCCAACGAGGACTCACTCAACACCAACCAAGAACTGCAAACCGTGCTCGAAGTGAAAGACCGCGCCATGGCAACGAGCGGCAACTACCGCAACTTCTACTATAAGGACGGCAAACGATATGCCCACACCATCAATCCGAAAACGGGATATCCGGTGAAGCACACGCTCCTGTCGGCTACCGTCATAGCCAAAGACTGCGCAACGGCAGACGCCTACGCCACCGCATTCATGGTGATGGGCGTGGAAAAGGCGCGCCAACTGCTCGAGCGACATCCTGAACTGCTCGCCTACCTCATCTATTCCGACAAAGACGGAAACTACCGCACATGGCAATCGCCCGCACTGAACGACATCATACAGCCATAGACTCCGCTTATGACTCCATCCCAGAACATCTACGAAAGGATTCTCAAGCTGCCGTTATTCAGTGGCATGAGCAAGAACGAACTCACACAGGTTGTCACCGAGACAAAGTTTGAGTTCATCAGCGTCGTGGCAAAGAAGACACTCATACGCGAAGGGGATGCATGCACACACATATATTTCCTGCTCGACGGCACACTGCACATGACGACAACGCCTGACGACCGGCGCTTCGCCGTCACCGAGACGGTCACTGCACCGGAAATCTTACAGCCGGAATATTCGTTCGGCATGACGCAACGATTCAACAGCACGTTTGTCGCTGCCACCGACTGCCGCATGCTGCGCATCCGAAAGAACGACATCACCACGCTTATCGAGCATTTTGACGTGTTCCGAATCAACCTGATTAACATGCTCGCCATGCAAAGCCAACGCCAAAGACACCACCTCTGGCGAGCCACGCTGACCGATGCGCGGCGGAAAGTGGTGCGTTTCTTTGAGACCCATTGCTACAGACCTGCCGGCGAAAAACTGCTCACCATCAGGATGCAGCAGATAGCCGACGACATCGGAGAGACACGACGCGACGTGTCGAACGAGCTCAACCGTCTGCAAGACGAAGGACTCATCACGCTCTCACGCGGACAGATACACATCCCCGCACTCGAACGACTGCTCATGTAAAAATCGGAAAAACCTCAAACCTCAAATCTCAAACCTCAAATCTCAAATCTCAAACCTCAAACCTCAAACCTCAAAAAAAGAAAATAGCGCCCCTATAAGCCGGGTTCTGTTCCTCATGCCCCTCTCAGGACACAAGGCGCCTGCCATTTATCTAATCCGCAAGTCACCCTGCGGCTTTAGCGTTCTACCCTCCATCGTACACCGTTCCCTAAGGAGTCGTGTTTGGGCGGGCACCCTCCATAAACGATGGTTTACATGAACTTGCAGCCTCCAGCCGACACAGCCCGACGATCACCCGCCGGCTGGTGGTCTCTTACACCACCTTCTCACCCTTACCGCCCACACGGGACGGCGGTCGTTCTCTTCTGCCTGAGCCTACTGTCGCCAATAGCTTCTAATTTCGGAAGTGGAGCTCCCTGTGCTGCCCGGACTTTCCTCCCGTTGCCCCACCCTCTTGCGGGCGGAGGCAACCAGCGGCAGAGCCGGGACACTATTTCCGGCTGCAAATTTACAACAATTTACTCGTAAATCGCACTTTACGGGAAAAAAGAAAAGAAAAAACTAAGGTTAACGTGATGTCAGGCATAAGAATTGCGTGAGTCTGACGACAGTTCTCATTCCGTTTCCGCCATTCCACCCGTTTAGCCATTTGCTGCTTTTGTATATTTATGCAGACGTAGAGCCTTCGAGGGACGTTTTGTATATTACTGAATTTCAATGCGTTAGAAGAGGTTTTCCAAAAGTGCCACTTTCGCACTCCAAAAGGGGAACTTTTAGACGCTAAAAGGGCAACTTTTGCAAGCTAAAAGTGGCACTTTTGGAAGACGAAAGTTCAACTGTATATTTATACGTCCTTTTCCGTATGATTATGCAGGTCGTTTTTAGGCGACCATCATCATCAGATTTACGTTAAGATGAGATGCCCGTATGGAAAGTAATAAGTCCCTCCATCGGCGACTGGACGACTGTTCCGACGGCATATCCTTCGCACCTCGCCGCTTCACGAAATTCCGCCTCGAAGAAGTAGGCGACGCTTCCCACGGCAGAGACGGTCAGGTCGGGACGCTGATAGGCAACGAGATTCTTGCGGAAAAAATCGCGGAAGTTTTCCACGACCAATGCCCGGAGCTCGCCGCAGTCGAGATGGCGACGGATAAACTTGCAGGCAGTTGCCAGATAGCGATTGGCTAAGGGCTGCTTATACACATTATATATAATATCCTCCATATCCTGTCCCGTATCGCTCAGGAACTCCTCACGCAAGCTGTCGGGAAGCCGGTGCTTGAACAGCGCGTTGATGAAGAGGCGTCCCAAGACCGCCCCACTCCCCTCGTCGCCGAGGATATAGCCGAGCGGCGGCGTGTTTTCGACGATACGACAGCCATCATACAGACCCGAATTGGAGCCGGTTCCCAAGATGCAGGCGATGCCCTCGCACTTGCCGAACAACGCCCGCGCAGCCCCCAACAGGTCGGAAGCCACCGCCACGTCGGAAGAGAAGAACCTGCCCAGCAAGCCTTGCATCCGCTCTGCCATCTCACCGCGAACGCCCGCACCGTAGAAAAAGACCGAAGCACGGGAGACACCGTCATCGCCCAACTGGGAAATCAGGGACGAAAGAATCGAGCTCATCTCATCGTCAGTCTGCACAAAAGGATTGATTCCCTCGGTCTGAATGCGGTGTTGCAGCATGCCGTCCGCCACTGCCGCCCAATCGGTTTTCGTACTTCCGCTGTCTGCTATCAATATCATGGTTGGAGAAATTTAATAAAAACGCCTGTAAAAGTAGGATTTTATCACAGAACCCGCAAATCATTTCGCCTTTTTTTTACAATCGTTCCCAAAATCTTTGCATATTTGGACCGATATAACTACCTTTGACAGCTATCCAAGGTACTCACATTCAGAAAAGTTCAAATAAATTTGGCTTTTCATTCACTAAGTCGTACCTTTGTAACGATAAAAACACATATTGTATGAAACCAATATTCATAGCCGGTCCCTGCGTGATTGAATCACAAGAATTGCTCCAGACAGTTGCCGAAGAACTTGTGCGCATCAATCAGCAACTGGGCACTGACATTATATTCAAGGCGTCTTTCGACAAGGCAAACCGAACGTCGCTCAACGCTTTTAGAGGTCCTGGCATGGAGAAAGGACTCACCATGCTCGCCGACATCAAGGAGAAGTACGGACTGCGGATTCTGACCGACATACACGAAAGCTATCAGGCGGAATGCGCAGGACAGGTGGTGGACGTGCTCCAGATTCCAGCCTTCCTCTGCCGACAGACCGACCTGCTCGTGAAAGCAGCCAAGACGGGGAAAATCATCAACATCAAGAAAGCACAATTCCTGAGCGGTCGCGACATGCAGTTCCCCGTGGAAAAGGCGATGGAAAGCGGTGCGAAAGAAGTGTGGCTCACCGAACGGGGAAACATCTACGGCTATAACAACCTGGTGGTTGATTTCCGGAACATCCCCGACATGCTCGAGATAGTGCCCACAGTGATTATGGACTGCACGCACAGCGTTCAGCGTCCCGGTGCCGGAGGCGGAAAGACAGCCGGCGACCGCAAATTCGTTCCGTCGATGGCACTCGCTGCCAAGGCGTTTGGAGCAACAGGCTATTTCTTTGAAGTGCATCCCGACCCGGAGAAGGGGTTGAGCGACGGACCGAACATGCTGTACTTAGACCAACTCGGTGAACTCATCAAAAAACTCATATCGTAACACCACGGCATCATGAAAAAGAAAAACGCCAAAGACTATGCAGCACAATGTCTGCGCGATGAAGCAGAAGCATTGCTGGAACTGATTCCACAGCTTGACGAGAACTTCGACAAGGCTGTGACGATGATATACAACTGTAAAGGAAAAGTGATTGTGACCGGTGTCGGAAAGAGCGGAAACATCGGAGCAAAAATCGCAGCAACACTCGCGAGCACAGGCACTCCTGCCTTCTTTATCAACCCGCTGGACGTCTTCCACGGAGACCTTGGCGTGATGACGCCGGACGACGTGGTCCTCGCACTCAGCAATTCCGGACAGACAGACGAACTGCTTCGATTTATCCCGATGGTATTGCACATGAATGTTCCACTCGTGTCCATGACCGGCAACAGCGAATCGCTGCTCGCCAAATATTCTAATGCCCACATCAAGGTGTGGGTGAAGAAAGAAGCATGCCCGCTCAACCTCGCCCCGACAAGCAGCACCACAGCCGCACTGGCAATGGGCGACGCACTTGCCATCGCCCTGATGGAAATGCGAGGATTCAAACCGACAGACTTCGCACAGTTCCATCCTGGAGGAGAACTGGGAAAACGCCTGCTGACCACAGCCAAAGACGTGATGCGGAGCAACGACCTGCCCATAATCCCGCCAGAGATGCACCTCGGAGAAGCTATCATCCACGTCAGCAAAGGAAAACTGGGACTGGGCGTAGCCATTGTTGACGACAAAATCGTCGGACTGATTACCGACGGCGACATCCGGCGCGCCATGGAAAAGTGGCAGGCAGACTTCTTCGACAAGACGGTGGGCGACCTCATGACGCGGACTCCGAAATGTGTCTCGCCAACAACAAAAATAACGGAAATACAACGTATCATGCACAAACACAAGATACACACCGTCTTGGTGACTGATACGAAAAAACACCTGCTGGGAGTAGTGGACCACTATTCATGTATGGTGTAAAGCACGCTTGAAGAAATTGAAAAGCAAGGTTCTGATAATCACAACCCTCCTATCTGTCTGTACAGTCTCTCTTTCACAGACAGCCGACACACTCATTGTCCGACAACTGGAAGAAGAGGGCGTGCAGTTCTCCCGCAACAATGCCGTCACCCTCTTGCAGAGCGGACAGGAGAAGTTTGACGACATGTTCACAGCCATCCGTCAGGCACGGAGCAGCGTCCACCTGGAATATTTCAACTTCCGCAACGACTCCATCGCCCACCTGCTCTTCGACCTGCTTGCCGAAAAAGTGAAAGAGGGCGTGGAAGTGCGGGCACTCTTCGACGGCTTCGGAAACGACTCCAACAACAAACCGCTCAAGAAGCGACACCTCAGGGAAATACGCAGCAAAGGCATCGAAATCTATGAATTCGACCCCGTCAACTTCCCGTGGATCAACCACGTCTTCTCACGCGACCACCGGAAAATCGTCGTGATTGACGGAAAGATTGCCTACACCGGCGGCATGAACGTGGCTGACTATTATATAAAAGGTACGGAAATGGTGGGAGAATGGCGCGACATGCACTGCCGCATCGACGGCGACGAGGTCAACACCCTGCAAAAGATATTCCTGCGGATATGGAATAAAGTCAGCCGCCAGAACGTCCACGGACCGCAATACTTCAGAGGCGAATACGGAGCCGACTACTTCGAAGGACTGAAACCCGACACATGCTGCACGGCAGGACGGAAAATGGTGGGCATCATCAATCGCGAACCGCTCACCTCGAACAAGATTATCCGGAAATTCTATCTCGAAGCCATCAACGTCGCACAAGACAGCATCAAGATTATCAACCCCTACCTCACGCTCAACAGAAAACTGAAACGGGCACTGCGCAAGGCGGTCGAGCGAGGAGTGAAAGTGGAAGTCATGGTCTCTGCACACAGCGACATCCCGCTTACGCCCGACTGCGTGTTCTACAACGTCCACCGCCTGATGAAACACGGCGTGGAAGTCTGGATATACAAACCGGGATTTCATCACACGAAAATCATTACGGTTGACGGCCGTTTCTGCACCGTCGGCAGCGCCAACCTCAATGCCCGCAGCCTGCGGTTCGACTACGAAGACAACGCCGTCATCATCGACCCATGCACCACACAGGAACTCGACCGCATGTTCAACGAAGACAAGCTGAACAGCTTCCGACTGACGGAAGAAAGTTGGGACATGTTCCGCACACCCTGGAAGAAATTCGTCGGATGGTTTGCCCATCTCCTGTCACCATTCCTCTGATGATTGAATTAGCCTGATTGGTCCAATTTAACCCAAAGTCCAATGACCGATTTGGGTTAAATTTTATTGATATCCACATATCCCTGCATCACCGCATAAATCGTCAGCTGGGAAACGCTGCGCATCCCCAGCTTCTCCATGATATTCTTACGATGCGTGATGACGGTCGTGATACTGATATTCAAAGCATCGGCAATCTCCTTATTCAGAAGTCCTTGCACAATGAGCGACAGTACCTCCATCTCACGGTTGGAGAGAATCTTTTCAGCCTGACGCCTCGCCACCGGCGGCAGATTGCGCCCATGTGCATGAGCCCTCTGCTCCAACATCAAGAGCGAACGCACCAGCTCCTGCTCGGGCACGTTGATGCAGAGGCAATGGAACTCGCCCAACTGCGTGTTGGGGTCCGTCGCTGTCGTAAGCACGATGGTCTTGTTACGACGAGCCGTAAAAAACGAGAGGTTGCTCAACACGATATTTGTCTCCACAAAATAATGGACAAACATCTCCGGCTCATCCGCTTCAAACTCGTTGAAACTGTTGAACACCTCAATCTCCGCCACGGGAACAACCGTCTGGAGAATCTGCCGCAAACCCATGATAGCCAACATATTGCTGTCTATAATGGCGATTCGCGGATAGTGGAACTCCGTTCCCATCCCGTGATGTGGCATATTCTCCTTCATGACCCTTCCCTATTTTTCAGCTGATTCCCTAAAAAAATCTGCAGCGTCGAATATTACATATAGCATCTGCAAAATTACACTATTTTTTCTATATTCCATCTTTTGGGGTGGAGAAATTAAAATTTTCCTCTTAACTCCTCATAATTTTATTATTTAAAAAACGAGCGATAAAAAAATAATTTTGTATCTTTGCGACATGATTTAGCCAGCCCTTCTGTGGGCAGGGCGAGTCAATACATTGATGGAATCCATGAGCCGAAGAAGCCATTTGTAGGGCTGGCTTATGGGAAAGGACGTTTTCTTAACGTTATCTTCTACGCTCAAATCTCGCAAATTTGAATCTCTTGGAAGATACCGCAACGAAGCGTCCATGCCGAGGCTGTATTATATCCCTGTGTTGTGTCCCATCAAAGGCATACAACATATCCCGTATAATACACGATGGCGTGGGCTGGCTAAGTTGCTTATCTTGAGAGAGGGCAATGCGAGAGCCTGAGCGTGGGATAAGCGACAGAAAGTTTACTCCCACGTCTTTTTTATTTCCACAAATTAATCTTATTATTAACCCGCTGAGGCAGGGAGAGCGATAGGCGAAAAAATCATATATGGCAACAAGTAAAATAAAATGCCCCAAGTGCAAAACAACTTTTCCTCTTGAACCAAGGAGGGCTTCTCTTCCTACATCTTTATATCATTACACATCATTTGAAGTTCTCACAAATTTATTAAAAAGCGACAGGGAAACAGATGGTGCGTATAATTTGCATTTTTGGTTTAGTAACCCTTTACAAACCAATGATAAAAGAGAAGTGCATTTCTTTAATGAGAAACTGTTTGAGACTAAAAAAGGAAAAGAATTAGAAAAGCAAATAGATGATATAAAAAATAAGGTTGGAAATCCTTTTACACTTAGTTTTGTTCACCAGAAAAAAAGTTGCTCAAATGAAATTCCTATGTGGAAAATGTATGGCAATAATTTTAAGGGTGTTCGTCTAAAATTTAATTTTAAAAAATTACAAAATCTCTTTCAAAACAAAAATGGGTATGATTTAATTCTTTGTGAATATCTTAATAAAAATCAAATGGATGTAATAACAAGAAACATAAGGAATTTTAAGGATAGGGAATTAGAGGACATATATAAAAAGGCAGTTTCTTACAAAATGAATGAATGGTCTTATGAAAATGAATGGCGAATAGTCTTTTGGACTAATGAAATTACAAAAGTTGAATATAGGACAAATGATGGCAGATTATATATGCCAATCAAAATCCCATTGGACTGTCTAGACCTGATTGAGATTGGTCCTAAAGCTGATCAGGATGCAATTGATGGGAGTTTGAAACTTATTAAAGAAAAAATAGGAGATGTTACAGAGAATCATTTTGATATATTAAAATCAAAATTACAAATAGGATATGTGTAACTAAAATATTGATATCTATGAAACAATTTAAACTTACATTTCTGCTCATTGTGCTCATGAGCATGGTTGGAGCAAATGCATTCGCCCATGACATTGAGGTTAAGAATGCAGATGGCAAGACCATCTATTACATGTACACGAACAATAAGACGGAGTTGGCAGTCAGCTCATCCTCTTCATCCTATTCAAATAAATATTCGGGAGTGGTCAATATCCCTGAATCCGTCACCTATAAAGGAACGACTTATCCCGTGACGAGCATTGGAGATGGGGCGTTCTCAAGTTGCAAAGATCTGACCTCCGTCACCATCCCCAACTCCGTGACAAGCATTGGAGATTTTGCGTTCTATTATTGCAGCGGTCTGACCTCCGTCTCCATCCCCAACTCCGTGACAAGCATTGGAGATCAGGCGTTCTCTGGCTGCATTGGTCTGACCTCCGTCACCATCCCCAACTCCGTGACAAGCATTGGAGATCAGGCGTTCTCTGGCTGCATTGGTCTGACCTCCGTCACCATCCCCAACTCCGTAACAAGCATTGGAGACTATACGTTCTATGAATGCAAAGGTCTAACCTCCCTCACCATCGGCAATTCCGTAACGAGAATTGGAGACTATGCGTTCTATAAGTGTAGCAGTCTGGTCTCCATCACCATTCCCAGCTCCGTGACGAGCATTGGACAGTCTGCGTTCTATAATTGCAGCGGTCTGACCTCCGTGATCATCCCCAACTCCGTGACGAGCATTGGACAGTCTGCGTTCTATAATTGCAGCGGTCTGACTTCCGTCACTATCGGCAATTCCGTAACAAGCATTGGACAGTCTGCGTTCTATAATTGCAGCGGTCTGACTTCCGTCACCATCCCCAACTCCGTGACGAGCATTAAAAGTTATACATTCCAGGACTGCAGCGGTCTGACTTCCGTCACTATCGGCAATTCCGTAACAAGCATTGGAGATAATGCGTTCTATGGTTGCAGCAGTCTGGGCTCCATCACCATTCCCAGCTCCGTAACGAGCATCGGAACGGATGTGTTTGATGGTTGGAAAGCGATTTGGTTACCTTCAACACCACCGAGCGGTTATAGTGGCGTGAGAGCCAATATACATTATGTACCCAGTGATTCTTATACCTCGAAAATGGTTTACCCATATCTCACTTCGATGTTTGAAGTGGATGGTATCAAATATGTGCCTGTTACAGCACGGACTTGCGAAGCGATAGACTGCACATATGATCCATCTGTAGAAAGTATAAAGATTGGGAGCACAGTTCTGTATAGAGGAATTTCGATGACTGTCAACAGTGTGAATTCTTATTTCTGTTACGCGAACCCCTATATAAAAAATGTAGAAGTGGAAAATAATGGAAGTATTGGAAATTATGCGTTCTATGGTTGCAAAGGCCTGACCTCCATCTCCATCGGCAACTCCGTGACGTACATTGGAGAACGTGCGTTCGAGAGATGCACTGGTCTGACATCCGTCACCATCCCCAACTCTGTGACGAGCATTGAAAGTTATACATTCCAGGACTGCGGTGGTCTGACCTCCATCTCCATCGGCAACTCCGTGACGTACATTGGAGAACGTGCGTTCTATGACTGCGGTGGTCTGACCTCCGTCACCATCCCCAACTCCGTGACGAGCATTGGAGATTATGCGTTCGAGAGATGCAGCGGTCTGACATCCGTCACCATCGGAAACTCCGTGACGAGCATTCGAAAGTCAGCGTTCTCGGGTTGCCGCGGTCTGACATCCGTTACCATCCCAAACTCCGTGACGAGCATTGGAAGTCAAGCGTTCGCTTATTGCAACGGTCTGACATCCGTCACCATCAACAGCAATGCCATTGCGTCTAAGAATTATACTTCATCTTCTTCGCTGGAGGATATTTTTGGTACTAAAGTGGGCAAGTATGTATTAGGGGATAGTGTAAAATCAATCGGAAATTATGCGTTCTGTAATTTCACTGGTCTGACTTCCGTCACCATCCCCAACTCCGTAACGAGCATTGGAAGTTCTGTATTCTCTGGTTGCACTGGTCTGACCTCCGTCACCATCCCCAACTCCGTGACGAGCATTGGAGGTAGGGCGTTCTATGGTTGCACTGGTCTGACCTCCGTCACCATCGGTAACTCCGTAACGAGCATTGGAAGTTATGCGTTCTGGGGTTGCCGCGGTCTGACATCCGTCACTATTCCCAACTCCGTGACAAATATCGGTCGTTCTGTTTTTGCAGGCTGCACGAATATTACCAAGTTAACAAGTTGCGCAACTACTCCTCCCATATGTGGAACACAGGCTCTGACCGATATTAATAAATGGGACTGCACACTCATTGTTCCCACAGGTAGTCTGTCTGCCTATCAGGCGGCAGACCAGTGGAAAGATTTCTTCTTTATTGAGGAAAGCGACGTGACAGCTATCAACCGTATCTATGATGATAAGGTGGAAGGCAGGATTGAGGGTATCTACGACCTGAACGGACGGAAGCTCGAACGCCTGCAGCGTGGCATGAATATTGTGAGGATGAGCGACGGCACGACGAAGAAAGTCGTGATTAAGTGAGCGCAGAGTGGAAATGATTTTTCAACTTTGCCGAACGTGAACGACTTCGATGAAATCAATGTCGTGATTAAATGAGTGCAAAGCGAAAATGAATTACCATTACAATGTTCAGAATGTGCTGTGAGTTTAGAATTAAATGCAGATAAGAACTATAGAATAGATTACTTGAAATGTGAACTATAAAAAAGATAGAAGAGAGCTATGAGTAACACCCCGAACCGATTATATCACTACACTTCTTTTGGTGCATTTGTACATATTTTTGATTATCAGCAAGAGAATTTTACGAAGAATAACTGGATTAATGTTAGGCTTGGTAACCCGATGAACATGAATGATAAAAATGAGATAACATTTTTTGAAAAGTCATTCTTTACAGGATCTAATATATCAAATGAAATAAAAGAATTTTACACAGAAATGAAAGAGAAGTCCCCGCATCCTTATATTTTTAGTCTCATCCATCATATAGGGAATAAATGGTATCCTAAGGATGAAATTCCCATGTGGTTTATGTATGGAGATAATGGTAAAGGTGTTAGGATTGCATTTGATTTCAAAATGGTAGAAGAATTCTGCGAGAAAAATCATTATCTTTTAAAAAGATGCCAGTATGTTAATCAAAATGAAATGCAAGACATTGCTCGTGGTCATAGAAATATTGTAAAGAAATTAGATAAGAATCATTGGAATACAAAATTAGAAGATATCTACATTGGTTCGCTTTGCTACAAAACGAAAGATTGGGAATATGAGCAAGAATATCGTATTGTAGCATTTGGGAATCATAATGAAAAGTATGATGCCTATTCTGAAGAAGAACAATATCTTCACATACCCTTACCTTTAAAAGCCGTAAAAGAGATAACTGTTGGTCCTCTCGCTGATGAATTACTTGTAAAAAGATGTATTGAACTTATTCGAAATGAGTTGTTTGCGATACTTCCAGACTTAAAACCATTCGACATAAAAAAAACTAAATTACAAATAAGATGATTAATCTATGAAACAATTTAAACTTACATTTCTGCTCACTGTGCTCATGAGTATGGTTGGAGCAAAAGCATTCGCCCAATTTGCGGTGGATAATGCAGATGGCAAGACCATCTATTACGGATTCAATGGTAAGGGGGGGGTGACTGTCTGCAATAATAACTATTCTTTTTATTATAAAGGAGTGGTCAATATCCCAGAATCCGTCACTTATAATGGGACGATTTATCCCGTGACGAGCATTGGAAAGGATGCGTTTTCAGGTTGTGATGGTCTGACTTCCGTCACCATCCCCAACTCCGTGACGAGCATTGGAGATGATGCGTTCTATTATTGCGACAAACTGACCTCCGTCACTATCGGCAATTCCGTGACGAGCATTGGAGTGGAGGCGTTCAAAAATTGCAGTGCCCTGACCTCCGTCATCATCCCTAACTCCGTGACGAGCATTGGACAGTCTGCGTTCTCAGGTTGCACAGGTCTGACCTCCGTCACCATCCCCAACTCCGTGACGCGCATTGGAGAAAGGGCGTTCTATAAATGCAGCGGTCTGACAAAAGTGATTGTCAATGATATTGCAGCATGGTGTAATATTTCATTTTCAGGTTCATTAAGTAATCCTTTAACCTATGCAAAGCATCTTTATAGTAACGAGAATACAGAAATCACGAATTTGGTAATACCTGACGAGGTAACGAGAATAAAAGACTATGCGTTCTATTATTGCAGCGGTCTGACGTCTGTCACCATCCCCAACTCCGTGACGAGCATTGGAAGCTCTGCGTTCTATTATTGCAGCGGTCTGACGTCTGTCACCATCCCCAACTCCGTGACAAGCATTGGAAGCTCTGCGTTCTATTATTGCAGAGGTCTGACGTCTGTCACCATCCCCAACTCCGTGACAAGCATTGGGAGTTCTGTGTTCAATGGTTGTACAGGTCTGACTTCCATCACTATTCCTAACTCCGTGACAAGCATTGGAGGCACTGCGTTCTATTATTGCAGCGGTCTGACCTCCGTCACCATCCCCAACTCCGTGACTAGCATTGGAAGTTCGGCGTTCTATTTTTGCAGCGGTCTGACGGATATTTATTGCCACATAGAAAAACCGTTGACGATATTGTCTAATGTCTTTTTCGATGTTCCTAAAAAAACTTGCACGCTTCATGTACCTATCGGAAGAAAAGTGTTATACAAAGCAGCGGCTGTATGGAACGATTTCTTGTATATCGTTGAAGACTTGCCGACGGGTATCGTTTCAATTGATAATTCACAATTGACAATTGATAATGACGTTTGGTTTACGCTCAACGGCGTGCGGCTCAATGGTAAACCGACAATCCCGGGCATCTACATCGTTAACGGAAAACGAGTCGTGGTGAAATAACCCAGTCGCTTGAAATCCGAATAACCAAATGGAGGCACTTCATCCCGAAGATGCCTCCATTTGTGTTGCAGCGAAAAGCAGAAACCCTCCTCCCCTTATCGCAAATGAATTTAATCGTTTGAGGGCATTTAATAAAGCATGCCTAAAAAAACATGCTAAAATATTTGGCTATATCAGAAAAAAGACATAACTTTGCAAACGCAAAATAAAAAATGAGGCTCCCTAGCTCAACTGAATAGAGCATCTGACTACGGATCAGAAGGTTGTGGGTTTGAATCCCGCGGGAGTCACAAAAGAAAGAAGCCAAGACGAAAGTTCACTTTCAGTTTTGGCTTCTTTCTTTTGTGTTACTCAGCCCGTGGCAGGGAGGGGATGGACGAAGTCAATCCCGCGGGAGTCACGAAGGAAGAAGAGGGTGTGTCAAAATAGGAATTCAGTCGTCCTACGGACGAGAAATCCAACAAATCTATACAAATCTAACAAATGAAAGTGCTGATACACAGAATGAAAGATTTTGGATAGATTTGTAAGATTTGCCTACGGCGATTTTCAATTCTACGCGAAGCGCACATCCTCCATTTTGACACACCCTCTTCTTTTTTTTGTGTAACTCAGCCCGTGGCAGGGCGAATGTTATCCCTGATTTCTACTCACAAAAAAGGAGGACATGTCTCACGACACATCCTCCGCACACTTACTAAAACTAAATTAACCACTAAAAAAATACTATATCTACTCTAAATATTGATGCAAAAATATACTTTTTTCTCCAATTAATGCGTTCTTTTCCGGATTATTTTTGACTGCACTATTTATTTAATGCCATTTCCAAAGCGCAATATCAGTGTTTTTTAGAA
The DNA here is from genome assembly GCF_019551475.1 of Prevotella sp. Rep29. Lineage (NCBI taxonomy): Bacteria > Pseudomonadati > Bacteroidota > Bacteroidia > Bacteroidales > Prevotellaceae > Prevotella > Prevotella sp. Rep29. The sequence goes on along the minus strand of NZ_CP047159.1, from coordinate 991,898 downwards.
GTGATATCCCAGTGAGAACAGCACCTGATGACGTTTCTTGCTCACGTCAACGATATTTGCGATATTGTCCTCTGCAGGGTCTGTGTTGTCATAATAGTTCATGAACGGGCTGAAGGAACCATTGGTTGCGCTGTATTGGTATGCCAGATCGAGGCTCACTTTCCCAATGTTATAGCCGACACCGCAGGTGAAGCGATTGGTTGCTTTCCAGTTGGTGTAATCGGTTGTCGTGCTGTAATAGGTTCCGTAAGATTCGATTGTTCCGTCCTTGAATCCTTCTTCTTTGTACATCGGCGACACGTAATTGTATCCCAGACGCAGGGCGAGGTCGGCTATCGGTTTATATTCCAATCCGACTTTCAGCGTTGAAACGCCTTTCAGCGTCTGCTTGGTATGGTTATTCATCGCCTTATCGCTGGAGCTGCTGGAATAGTAGGTGTCATACCAATAATCGTAGTAGTCGCCATCATTCACGCGTGAGTCTGTGCTGCCATAATCGGCATACTCATAGCTGGCTCCCAATGCGAGATAGTTTCCGACGGTATGTCCTAAGCTCAGTCCGAATTTCCAGGGTGTATAGAGTTTGAAGTCATACACCTCGGTGTTGTATGGACGAGCACTGCCGTCTGTCAATACGGTATAGTTGGTTGTCTTCAGGTCGTACCACGTCGGGCTTGCAACAGACAGACCGATGCGGAAAGGCGAACTTTCTATCGGACGGACGATGACACCCGCCTTGATGTCGAAGCCCGAACCGGTTATCTCGCGGCTGTCTTCCACGTAGATACCTCCGAAGTTCTCCGGATTGCTCACGAAGGCTTCCGTATATTCGCCGTAGTGCTTGTAATGAACATCGTGGAATCCAAAGGTCACACCTAAATATATACGGTCGTTGATGTTTCCGCTGATGTTGAAGTCGTATTCGCCGATATATCCCGTATGCGCCCTGTTCAGCATATAATCAGTAGCCACATAGTTGTAGGCGTAGCCGTCACCTGCTACATAAAACAGGTTGCGCGCATAGAGGTCGTCCAACTGGCTGCAGGTGATGTAGGGAGCACTATAGTTCGGAGTTCCGTCTGTCTTGAATTCATACAGGTAGTCGTTGCGGAGCTTCTGATAGGACAACTTGTTCTGAGAAGCGTTCGACAGGTTGTCTGCCGCACTCAGGATGTGGTTGAAGTTCGTGCTCTTATGATAGTTGAACGCAAGGTTCAAATAGGAATTGCTATTTGACTTTTTCGAATAGACAAAACCTATCTGGTCGAAACTCATGTTGGTCTTGTTGCCGTCTGCAAAGTCTTTCCCGTCCTGCTGAGAGACAACGCCAAAAGACACATTTGCCTGAGAATGACGGAACAATCCGATTCCCGCCGGGTTCGTACTGATGGTGGAGAGGTCTGCTCCCAAAGCCTCCATCGCACCTCCCATACCGACGTAGCGTGCCGTTCCGTTCAGGTCGCCCGTAACGATTTTTGCATTCTCGTATGTTTCCTGTGCTGCCAATGGCATTACAGCCATCAAACTTGCAGCAATAATCAAATACTTTTTCATTTGTTTATCAGATTAATTATTGTTGTCAGAATCATTGTTCACTTCTTTATCTGCGGCCGCCAAAGCCTCCACCCGAACGGCTTCCGCCACCGACACTACTGCCGCCGAAGCCTCCCGAGCGACCACCGCCGATGCTACCGCCACTGCCGAGACCGCCTGAGCGAGAGCTGCCAAACGAGCCACTGCTGCTGGAGCTGGAACGAGACGGCTGGCTATAGGTTCCCGACGGACGTGAGCTGGAGCCCGTGCTGCGAGTTCCGCCAAATCTGCCGTTAGAACCTCCCGTAGAACCATCTCTATATACGCGGTTCGGAGAAGACGTTGCTGCGGAGCGGGAGCCGAAGGTTCCTGTGCGGGCACCGCCGAACGTTCCTGTCGTTGTTCTTCCTGTCCGGTTAGCGACGGTCGGGCGTCCATGGTTGAACGTTCCTGTATGACCACCGCGATAGGCGATGCCTCCATACGGTGGATACCATCCGCCCCAACCTCCATGATAATAGGGGCGATAGGGCCATCCCCAACCGTAATAACCGTATCCGTAATAGCCTCTGTACCAAGGATCATACCAACCGTACCAGCTGTCATACCAAGGGTCGAACCATGGATCGTACCATCCCCAGTAATATGAGCGCCAATAGGGTCGTCCCCAGCCCCAGTAGCTATAGAAATAGGGGTTGTACCAGCCGTGGAATCCATCGAAATATCCCATCCGGCGACTATAGGCAAAGTCATCAAAATCGTCGTATGAGCCATACACGTAAATGGTATCGGGGGCTCCTTCGGTGCCTTCCTCAAACTCAATCACGTCATTTCCCAATGAATCCGTACCTATCTTCTGGTAATAACTGCGCAGATGACGACGATTGTATTCGTCCACATCCCTTTCACTCCCTCTATAAACTACAGGCTTCTCCTGAACTTTTTCCTCAACAGGCTCTACCTTGGAAGATTTCTTGGGAGTGAAATACAAATCATCCTGTGCCTTCGATGTGACAGACACAAGTCCTAAAAGCAGTGTTAAAACAATTACTTTTTTCATAGTCATTACTCCTTTATTATCGTTAATAAATCGTTTCATACCGCAAAAGTAGATATTCTTACCATGCAAAAATACGGAAAAACCCTAAACAATGGTAGGTTTTTCCCTATTTTTTTATACTTTTGCAGAGAGATTTAACACTTTAATATGAAATATTACGCGGTACATTTTACTTTGGCCCCGAACACAGAGGCTGCCCGGGACATATTGGCATGCCTCTGCGGAGAGATCGGGTTCGAGAGTTTTGAGGACTCGAAAAGCGGACTGAACGGATATATCCAACATGCCACTTATGACGAAACGCGTCTCGGACAGGTCATTCAAGATTTTCCAATGACTGATGTCCAGATTGCGTATAAGACAGAGTTGATGGAAGAACACAACTGGAATGCGGCATGGGAGGAAGAGGGCTTCGAGCCGATTGTCGTGGACGACCGATGTGTCATCTACGATGCGCGACACCACTCTACCCCACCCTTTGTCAAGGAGGGTCAGATGAGCATCGGTATCGAACCGGTTCAGGCGTTCGGAACTGGCACGCACGAAACGACACAGATGATTGTAGCCGAACTGCTGCAGCGTGATTGCCAGGGCAGGCGCATAGTGGACTGTGGGTGCGGGACGGGCATCCTCTCGATTGTAGCCGCCAAATGCGGAGCCAGTGAGGTGATTGCCTACGACATAGACGAATGGAGCGTGGACAACACCCGCCACAATGCCCAACTGAACGGCGTCGAGAATATCGAGGTGCTGCATGGCGACATACATATTCTCTCGCATGTGGAGGGGCTTTTCGACATCGTTACAGCCAACATCAACCGCAACATCTTGCTCGAAGACCTCCCGACGTTCAAGGATGTCATGCACGAAAAAAGTATCCTGATTCTCAGCGGATTCTATGAGAACGATGCCCCGATACTGGTTGAGAAGGCTCAGGAACTGGGACTAAGCCTCCAAAAGGAAGAGAAGAAGAACCGCTGGTGCATGCTCGTTTTTGAACTTCAAGAATGAGTTGACCACTGAAACCTTCGAAAAATACCACTTTAATGATTACTAAAATATCCCGGTTCAGCCTCAAACCGGACTTGTATATTTATGCAGAACTGGTATCGTTGAAGTGCGTTTTGTAAACTCCTGAATTTCAGCATGTTAAAGAGCGCTTTCCAAAAGTGCCACTTTTAGCTCCTAAAAGGGCAACTTTTGGACGCTAAAAGGGGAACTTTTGCAAGCTAAAAGTGGCACTTTTGGAAAATGAAAGTTCAACGATGTGTTTTTATGCACATTTTCGCCTGTTTTTGCATGTTTATTCATGCCCTCCGTTTCCGCACTTCATGCAGTCCGGTTCTGTAGGAAAAACGACAGGCAACCATCGGATTTCTACCCACCGATGGTCAGTTTCTTCAGGTCGTAATAGCTTCCGTTATAGATATTTAGGTCCACATACCCCTTGATTCCCGGCAGTCGCCCCACGTCGGTATGCTGCCAGAACTTCCATTTCCCCTTATACTCGACCTTGTCCACATAGTAGTGGGCAATCCAGTATGGGTAATCATCGAAGCGCTGGTCGCTCAGATAGCTCTCCTTAAATTTATAATAGGTATAGATGATGGGCTTCACATGGTATTTGTCTTCCACGACATGCAGCCACGTGAGCACCTCGCGCTGGAAATCCTCGACCGAGATGTCTGCCGGAATGTTCTCCACATCGAGCACAGGCGGCAGGTCTCCCTCCTCCAGATGCACTTGGCTGAGAAAATAATTGGCTTGTTCCCTGGCAGGTGTCTTGATGCTCCAGAAGTGGTAGGCTCCCCTGATGAATCCGTACTCCCTTGCCTGATAGAAATTTTCCTGGAAGTTTTCATCTATATGCCCCGAACCCTCGGTCGCCTTGATCATGACAAAACGCAACGGACACTTGGCTATCATCGCGTTTCTCAGTTCACTCCAGTCTATTTTCCCCTGATGATGACTGATATCTATGCCATGTATCTCATAACCCTGCGGATAATCCGGCTCACCGAAAAGTGCTCTCCACCGGAACCCGAACGGACTGACAAAGAAGTAATAAAAAGCCCAGACATAAAAAGCGGTGATAACAACGGCGCCTCCCCATCGCATCCAGGAAGGCAGCCGTCGTATGGATGTGCGCAAGGAGCGGCTACGAGTGTTCCTGTTACCTGTAGCCTTAACGCTCCCCGTGCTCCGCTTTTTATTCATATCGTCTTATACTCAGTTATTTATGCGCTACGGTTCAAGGTTCAAATCAACCCCATGCTCGAGCGCCAAAGTCATAGTTGTCTGGTTGCAGACCTCATCCGGTCCCCACAGTTGGACGGGACCCGGATTGACGTAGAGCGTCTCTCTCGCCCACTGGTCTCTCACCTCCATATAGGCTTTGAACGGTTCGCCATTCAGATCGACCAACGCCTTGCGGATGACGGGCTTCATCTTGCCGTTTCGCCGCTCCATGTTCATCATCATTGTGATGGGTACGCCGCCTGCTTTCCAGTTTTCCGGACTGTCATAGGTATTCCTTACAACTGCCATATAGCCGGTTTTCCCGTGTGCGATGAGTTGTGCTGCACTCATTCCCAATGCGTAGCAATAGGTTGCGTCATAGTTTGACGGTGCGCTGCAACGTCCCTCATATCCGAAGAAATGGTGCATGACCTTGAATTTCCCGTTATAGGTTCCCTCCTTTTCCCTGCGTTTCAGGTTGGCTGCCACCATTTTAGAAAGAAGCCGCTCTGTCTCTATGAGAGAAACCTGGACGTTTCCGTGCGGGTCGCGGTCAAGCGAAAGCTGGTGGGCAACATCGTCTGGCAGCGTGTCGAACGTCTCCGCATTGGCTTTTGACAGGTGCGCCATGATGTAGTCGTGCTGCGCTTCCGGATCGAGATTGACATATTTAGAGCCGTGCGCTGCCAACAGGTCGTTGAGTTCGTCAATGAGGCGTCCGATTGCCGGTATAAACTCAATAAGTCCTTCCGGCACGAGCACTACGCCGAAGTTGTTTCCGTCTTGTGAGCGACAAACTACTGCGTCGGCTATTCGGTTGACGATATCGTTCAGCGTCAGGTCTTTCTCCTGAACCTCTTCTGAGATAATACAGATGTTTGGCTGACATTTAAGTCCGCATTCCAATGTGATATGGCTTGCCGACCGTCCCATCAGCTTGATGAAATGCCAATATTTCCGCGCCGAGTTGCAGTCTCTCTCGATGTTGCCGATAAGCTCTGAATAGACTTTTGTCGCCGTATCAAATCCGAACGACGCTTCGATATATTCATTTTTCAGATCGCCGTCAATCGTTTTCGGACAGCCAATCACCTGCACGCCGCTATGATGCTCGGCATAATATTCAGCCAGAACGCAGGCGTTCGTGTTCGAATCGTCACCACCCACAATCACGATGGCGTTGATTTCCAGTTTCCTGATAATTTCAAGTCCTTTCTCAAACTGTTCCTCCTGTTCCAACTTTGTTCTTCCGGAACCGATAAGGTCAAATCCTCCCACATTCCGATAGCGGTCAATCAGGTCTTGGTCAAGCTCCTTGTACTGATGTTTCACCAATCCGTCCGGACCCAGTAAAAAGCCATACAACTTGTTATCCGGATGCAATTTCTTGATGGCATCATATATGCCAGTGATGACGTTATGACCTCCAGGGGCTGGTCCTCCACTCAGGATGACACCCACGTTGAACCGTTTGCTTTCGTGCTCTTCTCCCGGCACGAACTCAACAATCGGGAGTCCGTATGTATTGGGGAAAAGTTTCTTGATTTCTTCCTGATCGTCTACGCTGTTCGTAGCGACACCTTCCTTTACCTTCACTGCATGTCTCAAAGCCAACGGAACCACGGGTTCGTAGTTGACTCTCGCTCTTTGCATAATGCTTCGTCTCATAATTTTTTACCTTTATAAAATACGCTAAATATAATCTCTCTTCTTTTACCCGACAAAGTTACTCAAAATTCGCGACATAGGGAAAGAAAATGGCATGAAAAACTTTTATTGGTACATTTTTTTTCAAATATTTTTGTGGTTTCACTATTTTTTCATATCTTTGAATGCTGTTTTTGTGAAAAACATCCGTGATAAGTGGATGATAACTATGAATATTACCTTAATTTTATAATTAATACCTGAATGATTTATGGCAAACAAAAGAACTTTGAAACGCACTATCAACTGCGTCTGTGAAGCGCTTTTCGCAGAGTGTGTCGCAGTTTCCATCTACGACCATGGCAGCAAGCCCAACGCTGATGCGCTATTAGGCTCAATCTTGGCAATCAACAACGACTTCATCAGCCGTGTTTCGCATGTTGAACCTGGCATGCAGCCGAAAGTGTATTTCCGCGACCTCATGGAACAGTTCAATAAACAAGTTTGTGAGATTGTTGACCAGATTGAAAATTTCGGATAGGTTACGCTTGTCTGGATTATGTGGAAGAAATTTTGCAATTGGCTTTTATATAGCCGCTTAGGATGGAGAAAGAACGTAACTGAGACTCTTCCGGAGAAATGTATCATCTGTCTTGCTCCTCACACAAGTAATTGGGATTTTCTTTTAGGACAACTGTATGCTGGCGCTGAAGGCTTGCGAATCAATTTCCTGATGAAAAGCGAATGGTTTGTATGGCCCCTGGGAGTTTTTTTCAAACGACTGGGTGGCATTCCTGTGCACCGCGACCGCAAATCGAGTTTGACAGACGTGCTGGCAGATACCGCCACGAAAAGCGATACGTTCCGCCTTTGCGTCACACCGGAGGGCACACGCTCTGCCAATGCTGACTGGAAGAAAGGATTTTATTATATTGCCGTGAAAGCCGGCATCCCGATTTTGCTATATGGTATTGATTATAAAGACCGTCTCATCGAATGTTCCAAAAGCATCATGCCTTCGGGAGACATTGAAAATGAGATGACAGAAATTAAAGATTATTTTCGTCCCTTCAAAGGCAAATATCCTGAAAAGTTTGCCCTTTGAATGCATCGAATGATAAAAAGCAACACAAATGAGAGGCTTTATCTTAATATTGACTTGGTTGAGTATATGCGTTTCGCCGGCTTTCGCCCAGGACAGTTCTTCTGAGGCAAAGCTGCGAGAACGCTTAGAGGAATATTTCAAGGATTACAAGGCGAAAAACGTGGACATGATTCGCAAACCACGGTTGCAAGACTGTCTGATAAACGACAGTACAAAAAGCCTGACGATAACTGTTGATGAAATCTTCTCCACGCAAGACTTCTCCCCTGAAGTTGTTGAGAAAATCTACAAAAAAATCCGCAAAACCGTTCCTGACGTCTATGAGGATTATCAGATCAGCGTCATCACAAACGGAATGGAAATCAGCGAACTTATTCCCAACCGCCTCTTGGACAATCCGGACAAGACACGTTTGTGGGGAGATATAGAATATCGTGGCGAGCCCTGGGTCTCCAACGTGTCGCGTCCCAACAAAATCACGCATGGACTCCGAAATCGCCATATATCACTATGGGCAAGCCACGGGAGATATTACGACCAGAAAAAAGGCTTCTGGAAATGGCAACGACCGAATCTGTTCGGTACGACAGAAGACCTGTTCACCCAAACAATCGTCGTGCCATATCTGATTCCAATGCTTGAAAATGCAGGCGCTGTGGTCTTTACTCCACGCGAACGCGACTGGCAAAAAAATGAATTTATCATTGACAACGACAAAGACTCCTCCCCCTATTACTCGGAGCGAAATGCGGCTGACGCATGGTCATCTACCGGTATTCCCGGCTTTTCTTACCGACAGGGAATGTATGTTGACGGAGAGAATCCCTTCACTCACGGCACAGCAAGAATGGCTGCCACGACCCACGGCAAGCATGTGAGCCAGATTACCTACCAGCCCAATATCACTCAAGGCGGAAGATATGCGGTCTATGTGAGCTATCAGACGGTTTCAAACAGCATCGATGACGCGCAATATATTGTTTACCATAAAGGACAGGCGACGGAGTTCCGTGTCAACCAGCGCATGGGCGGCAGCACTTGGGTTTATCTTGGCACGTTCGATTTCGACCAGGGATGCAACGCCTACAATCGTGTCGTGTTGACCAACCACAGCAAGAGGCATGGCGTCGTCACCGCAGATGCAGTCCGCTTTGGCGGAGGCATGGGCAACATTGAGCGCGGTGGTACTGTGAGTGGCTTTCCCCGTTGCCTTGAAGGGGCACGCTACTATAGTCAATGGGCTGGTGCACCTTACAGTGCATATAGTTCAAAGAACGGCGTAGATGACTATGCTGATGACATCAACACCCGCTCTCACGTCACTAACTGGCTTGCCGGCGGCTCTGTCTATGCACCGAACATTGATGGCAAGAACGTTCCTATAGAACTCTCACTTGGTGTACACAGCGACGCTGGTTTTTCTAAAGACTACTCATCGCTGATTGGTTCACTCTCCATTTGCACCACGAATTACAATGACGGCAAACTGAATGGCGGTCTCTCCCGAATGGCATCAAGAGATCTTGCTGACGCATTGTTAGACGGCGTCTATCGCGACCTTCGCTACAAATATGGGCGGTGGCGTATTCGTGCATTATACGACCGCAACTATTCGGAATCACGCCTCCCGGAAGTTCCTTCTTCTATATTGGAGACCCTCTCCCACCAAAGTTTTCCAGACATGATATACGGTCAGGACCCTAATTTCAAGTTTACCTTGGCGAGATCTATCTATAAAACCATTCTCCGCTATGTCTCCGACCAACATGAACAGCCGTTCGTGATTCAGCCATTACAACCGGATAACTTCCGCATAGAATATATCTCCAAAAACCGCGTGATGTTGAGTTGGGACCCTGTGAACGACCCGCAGGAACCCAGTGCACGCCCGTCATCGTATATCGTCTATAAGGCTTCCGGACCTTCAGGTTTCGATAACGGAACCGTCGTCAAATCACCATTCCTGTCTGTTGAGCTGAATCCCGACGTGCTCTATCAGTTCAAGGTGACAGCCATCAACAAAGGTGGAGAGAGTTTCCCCACAGAGACCCTGTCCGCGCTGTACACACCGAATGCCAAAAAGACCATTCTGATAGTCAACGGCTTCCATCGGCTATCTTCACCGGCAATTCACTCCACGGCACAAGAGCAGGGATTCGACTTAGACAAAGACATCGGTGTTTCCTATGGACCAACCGCTGGATGGAACGGAAGACAACTCTGTTTCGACAAAGCAAAAATCGGGATTGAAGGTCCTGGAGGATTAGGCTACGGAGGGGATGAATATGCCGGAATGTTCATTGCGGGCAACAGCTTCAACTACGTAAAGACCCATGCTGAAGCCATCCGGACAGCGCGCCAATACAACATTGTGAGCTGTTCAAGCAAAGCGGTAGAAACAGGAAAAGTCAACATCAATAAATATCCGTGCGTGGACCTTATCCTTGGCTTGGAAAAAAACGACGGGCGTTCGCTCGTTTCATACAAGACGTTCTCTCCCGCCATGCAACAGAAGTTGAGACACTACACCAAGGTCCATGGCGCATTATTGGTGAGTGGCTCGTACATCGGGTCGGACATGACGGAAATCAACGAGCAGCACTTCCTGTCACAGGTCCTGAAACTTCACTTTGCTGGCGACAACCGGTACTGTACAGACAGCAAGATATACGGCATGGGGACGTCATTCGATATTTACCGAACCCTGAACGAGACGCACTACGCCGTTCAGTCTCCTGACATCCTTCAAGCCGTAGCACCTGCATATTGTGCATTGCAATACGCTAACGGGCAGAGCGCTTGCGTGGCTTACCAAGGAAAGGATTATCGGAGTTTCACGATGGGATTCCCCTTTGAATGTATCACAGATCACAACATGCGAGGATGGATTATGAAAGGTATTCTGAACTTCCTGCTCGCACCATAATATTCACACGATATAATAAAATAATGTATGTATAAGATTCAAGCAAACAAATCGGGTACTCGCCATATTGCTATCAGCGAAGAACATCTTCAGACGCTCCGCCAATATCGGCTATTGGACAATCTCGTTGACAGCAACGGCATCATTGACGAAAGTGTGGTGGAGAAGTTGAAATTCAATGTGCGCGCCATCCTCGAGTCAGAGAATGGGAAAGACAAGAAACTGCTCGACCTCTGCCTTGATGTGATTTACAATAAGAACATGAAAGCCATCGGGCTCAAAAACCTTGTCACGCTTGCAAAGACATGGGACGCGGAGAAAGAATCACTCCCAAACACCGAAACAAATCAATAGAAGTTGCCTACAGCTCAACACCAACTCACCGACTGGCTCCCTACTACCAAAAAGGAAATGGAGCTCCGGGGATGGAATCAACTCGATGTCATCCTCTTCTCTGGTGATGCCTATGTTGACCACCCCTCTTTTGGTGCTGCCGTCATCGGAAGAACGCTTGAAGCACATGGATATAAAGTGGCCATCGTTCCACAACCCGATTGGCATGGAGACTTCCGCGATTTCAAGAAGTTGGGACGTCCACGACTCTTTTTCGGCATATCACCAGGCTGCATGGACTCGATGGTCAATAAATACACAGCCAACAAACGACTGCGTTCCGAAGACGCATATAGCCCGAACGGACGCCACGACTGCCGACCGGAATATCCTACGATAGTCTATACAAAGATACTGAAGCAACTGTTTCCTGACGTACCCGTGGTCTTGGGCGGTATCGAAGCATCCATGCGCCGCCTCACACATTACGACTATTGGCAGGACCGACTCCGTCCTTCTATCCTGTGCGACTCTGAGGCTGACCTCATCATCTACGGAATGGGGGAAAAAGCCATCCTGCAACTATGTCAGCAACTGGAGGACAATCCGAACATCAACCACACCCACGACATTCCACAGGTTGCATACCTAACGACAAAGGACAACATCCCGCAAGGCATACAACCTACAGACATCGTCCTCCATTCACACGAAGAGTGCCTGCAAGACAAAAAGCACGAAGCCGAAAATTACCGCCACATCGAGGAAGAATCCAACAAGATACATGCCTGCCGGCTGATTCAGAAAGTGGGGAAGCAATACGTCGTGGTCAATCCTCCCTACCCTCCTATGACAACTGCTGAACTGGATGCCTCTTTCGACCTTCCATACACACGGCTGCCTCATCCGAAATATAAAGACAAGCGCATTCCCGCCTACGACATGATTAAACTCTCTGTCAACATTCACAGGGGATGCTTTGGAGGATGCGCCTTCTGCACCATCAGCGCACACCAAGGGAAGTTCATCGTCAGCCGAAGTAAAGAAAGTATTCTTCGGGAGGTAAAGCAGGTGATTGGGCATCCCGACTTCAAAGGTTATCTCAGCGATTTGGGAGGACCTTCTGCCAATATGTACGGTATGGGCGGACGAGACAAAAAGATGTGTGAACGATGCAAACGGCCATCATGTATCCATCCGAAGATATGCCCGAATCTCAACACCGACCATAGCAGTCTGCTCGACATCTATCGGGCAGTCGATGCGTTGCCGGGAGTTAAGAAGAGTTTTATCGGGAGCGGCGTGCGCTATGACCTCCTGCTGCATCAGAGTAAAGACCGAAAGACTGATGATGCTGCAACGGAATACACTCGGGAACTTATTTGTCGGCACGTCAGCGGCAGATTGAAGGTCGCACCAGAGCACTCCAGCGACCAAGTGCTGCGACTCATGCGAAAGCCGCCGTTCCAACAGTTCGAGACTTTCAAACGCATCTTCGACCGTATCAACCGTGAAGAAAATCTCAGACAACAGATTATCCCCTACTTTATCAGCAGCCACCCGGGATGTCGTGAACAAGACATGGCTGAACTTGCCGTTCTCACAAAGCAAATGGATTTCCACCTTGAGCAGGTACAGGACTTCACTCCTACTCCCATGACCATCAGCACCGAGACTTGGTACACCGGCTACGACCCTTACACGCTGGAAAGAGTATTCAGTGCAAAAACACCAAAGGAAAAGTTGGCACAACGGCAATTCTTCTTTTGGTATCAACCCGAAGAGCGACGCTACATCGAACAACGTCTCCGAACTATCGGACGAGCAGACCTCATTCTCAAACTATACGGAAACACCAGCACCAACCGCCCACAACACCCCAACAAATCCTATAAGAAGAAAAGAAGGAGATAGTAAAACGTCCTAGTTGTACATTACAACTATTTACAAATATATTTTTTACCAATCTTCTAACCAAAATTCATCAAAAATATCACTACCAGAGGGGGGGGTAATATCCGTAACAAGTTCCTTTAAAGAAAATAAATCAAATCCTAAATCTTTCGCTTTGCCATAATATTGGTTAAACTTTTCATCCTCTCGTTGGATACAACTTATTAAACAGTAATGTCGTTCGTAAGAAGGTTCGTTTTCTTTATAATACTTATCAAACTTTTGTATATAATCTTCTAATTGGTTTTCACTTAATTTCCCATAATATTTATCTTCAATCAAAATTGCATGATCTTCATCGTTGAGTTTAAATTCAACCCAAAGATCAATTTCTACCTCCTGTTTATAGACGCAAATTTCAGAGAGGGAATCATTTTCCTCAATAGTCTTACCAATAATTTTTCCTAATATTTGCCTGCAATATAACCATAAAGTTTTTCCTTCTTTAAAATCATCTGCGGCATGCCGCAAAGTCCATGATATGATGTAATCCATCAATGGTTCTTTATTCCCGTCTGTTTCTGTTGAGTCATACATTAACTGCCCAATTGTTTTTTTTCTTTGTTTCTTATTTGTTGCCATATATACATATTTACAAAGATTTATTTTTATAAAATAATCCGTCCGCCTGCAATGTTATAATTGCTGGCGGACGGATCCATTCAATTATTTAATTACTACTTTTTTTCCATTTACAATATAAATACCTGCTTTTGTCGGCTTGCCGTTGAGACGTGTGCCGTTTATGGTAAACCAAACGTCATTATCGATTGCCGATTGCGAATTATCTATTGAAATAATGCCTGTCGGCACGTCAATTTCTACGATAGTAAAGTGTTTCCAGAAGTCTGCATTTTCATATGCGGATTTCGTCCCACGAGGTACATAAAGCGTTTTTCCTTCACCTTCGGTCCATTGGTCATAATCACAATATGAACTTACTTCTGGAGGTGTTGTTGCGTACAGATATACATCTTTCAGTTTAGGACAGCAGTGAAGCACTAGATAGTCAATATAAGTTGTAGTCGAGGGTAATATAAGTTTTTCCAATGCCATATCATAATGAATGCCTTCTATTCGCGAATGTCCTTCTTCAAACTCTATCGACGTTATTATTGGACATATATAAGTAGCATCACTCTCCATATTTGTAACAGGCAACCCGTTGACAACAGCGGGGAATACCATATCACCTTTATACTGTTTAAATCCTCTGACCATTTTCAAGGCTGTGTGTGTGTTGTCAGTATATTTGTAATAAATACCATTAATACACATCAGTCCGTCTGTCTCTGTCGGGTTCAATGAGTTGTAATACTTTCTTACAGGTTCTGCCGCATTATATACATCGTTCCCATCTTGATATGCCTCAATGATGAAAGGTGCTCCACTTGAAAAATATACCACATATTGTCCTTCAGCATTTTGTTTAATTTCCATTTTGCTGCAATAATCTTCATCCAAAGCCCTGTAGGCAACAGGAAGTCCGGACGAAGAAGTCGCTGATAAAATCAAACTATCTCCGACAACAGCTTCTATTTCTTGACTCCATGTTATTCTCTGTGATGTTTTTTTATTAATGGTAAATTCCTTTTCCACACTTGCTGGTTGGTACTCACTATTTCCAACTTGTTTCGCTTCAACGATAACAGTTCCTGGTTTAATGCCTTTCAAAGAAGTTTTGTCCCCGCTCGTTATAAGTGTTGCACAATCACTGCCGGATTTAACAGAATAAGTGACAGGCAGACCAGATGAAGCAACTGCTGTCAATTCTATATCAGAATTTAAGCCTACTACATATATTTGGGATTGTGCCCACGTTATACTCTGTGCCATTCTTGATTGTAAATCTTCAACGATATTAAATTCTTTCCACACATTCGCATTGCAATAAGCATCGCCAGTTCCTATAGGCACATGGAGCGTACAGGTGTTTTTACGTACGTTAAAAAACACATTAACATTTATAGTCAGTGGTTCTTCTATATAACAATAAATCTCAGTCAGTTCATTGCAATCTGCAAATGCATAGTTTCCAATGCTCGTCACGGAGTTGCCGATGGTGACAGAAGTCAGACCAGTGCAATATCGGAACGCTTCATATCCAATGCTCGTCACGGAGTTGCCGATAGTGACGGAGGTCAGACCGCTGCAACCATCGAACGCTTCACGTCCAATGCTCGTCACGGAGTTGGGGATAGTGACGGAGGTCAGACCGCGGCAATATTGGAACGCATAATCTCCAATGCTCGTCACGGAGTTGGGGATAGTGACGGAGGTCAGACCGCGGCAATATTGGAACGCATAATCTCCAATGCTCGTCACGGAGTTGCCGATGGTGACAGAAGTCAGACCAGTGCAGCCATAGAACGCATAACTTCCAATACTTGTCACGGAATTGGGAATAGTGACAGAAGTTAGACTTCTGCAACCAGAAAACGCATCGTTTCCTATGCTCGTTACGGAGTTGGGAATAGTGATGTTTTTTAGACCGCTGCAACCTTTAAACGCACGGTTTTCAATCGTCTTCACGGAGTTAGGAATAGTGACGGAAGCCAGACCTGTGCAACCTTTGAACGCACTAAACCCAATGCTCGTCACGGAGTTAGGAATAGTGACGGAAGCCAGACCTGTGCAACCTTCGAACGCACAAAACCCAATGCTCGTCACGGAGTTGGGGATGTCAATAGAAGTCAGACCTGTGCAATCTTGGAACGCATAGTTTCCAATGCTCGTCACAGAATTGGGGATAGTGGCGGAGATCAGACCACTGCATCCATAAAACGCATAGTTTCCAATTTTCTCTACATTATCACCTATCTGATATTCTTTGACTTGTTCACCAAATATATTTTTTAAAGAGTTCGAAGAAGAATAATTCTTAGACAATATGGCATTATTATTAATAGTAACAAAAATCAGACCTGTGCAATTCTGAAATGCAAGGTTTCCTATGCTCGTTACGGAGTTGGGAATAGTGATGTTTTTTAGACCGCTGCAACCTTTAAACGCATAGTTTTCAATCGTCTTCACGGAGTTAGGAATAGTGACGGAAGCCAGACCTGTGCAACCTTCGAACCACCGCCCAATGCTCGTCACGGAATTGGGGATGGTGACGGAGGTCAGACCTGTGCAACCACGGAACGCAAAATCTCCAATGCTCGTCACGGAGTTGGGGATGGTGAAGGAGATCAGACCTGTGCAACCAGAGAACGCAGAACTTCCAATGCTCGTCACGGAGTTGGGGATGGTGAAGGAGGTCAGACCTGTGCATCCATAAAACGCATAGTTTCCAATTTTCTCTACATTATCACCTATCTGATATTCTTTGACTTGTTCACCAAATATATTTTTTAAAGAGTTCGAAGAAGAATAATTCTTAGACAATATGGCATTATTATTAATAGTAACAAAAGTCAGACCTATGCAGCCCAAAAACGCATAATCTCCAATATTCGTCACGGAATTACCAATACAGACAGAAGTCAAACTATAACAACCAGAAAACGCAGAACTTTCAATGTTTGTCACGGAGTTGCTAATAGTAACGGAGGTCAGGCTGATACAATGTTGAAACGCATAGTCTCCAATACTCGTCACAGAATTACCAATAGTAACCGAAGTCAATTCACTACATTTATAAAACGCATAGTTTCCAATTTTCTCTACATTATCACCTGTCTGATATTCTTTGACTTGTTCGCCAAATATGTTTTTTAAGGACATAGAAGAAGAATAAGTCTTAGACAATATGGTGTTACTATTAATAGTGACGGAAGTCAGACCTGTGCAATCAGAGAACGCATTTTCTCCTATGCTCGTCACGGAGTTGGGGATATCAACGGAAGTCAGACCGCTGCAACCTTTAAACGCATAGTTTTCAATCGTCTTCACGGAGTTAGGAATAGTGACAGAAGTTAGACCTTTGCAACCAGAAAACGCATAATCTCCAATGTTCGTCACAGAATTGGGAATGTCAACGGAAGTCAGACCTGTGCAACCAGAGAACACAAATCCTCCAATGCTCGTCACGGAATTAGGAATAGTGATAGAGGTCAGACCACTGCAACCAGAAAACGCATAGTTTTCAATCGTTTTCACGGAATTAGGAATAGTGATAGAGGTTAGACCACTGCAACCAGAAAACGCAGAGTTTTCAATACTCGTTACAGAATATAGATTTACTCCAGATACTACGCTTCCTGGAATAACTAAATCCCCAGTAGGAGTTCCGTTTTTAGTTACACTTACTGTTGAGGAACTCGTTATAGTATATTTAAGATCTCCAATAATAAATCTTATTTGAGCAGAAACACCCAAATTACACAATACTGCAAAAACTAAAAAGATAATACCTTTTTTTACCTCTTGATTTTCTTTAATTTTAATTGTTTTCATCTTATAATATTTATTGATATATAATTGCGTAAAAGTATACATGAAAAAAGGCGAGGACCTACTTCTGGCTAATCTGTCAGTGTAGGCTCTCGCATTGCCCGAATCATCAAATTAACAGAAGCGGCACTCACCTATACAATAAGGTAAGAACAGCCACATGCCTTGTTTGAATGATTCAGTTTAAATGTGCGAGATTTACACCAATCAAATCAACTGCGTGACGTTAATCACTACTCTTGTCCTCAATGTCGTGTCGTTGCTCTAATTCCAACGAGGGAATGAACGACAGTGCAAAGATACAAAACTTTTTTGACTCTGCCAACATTTCCATACAAAACCAGCGAAAAGCCGCTCCTGTTACAAGATCTCTGCCGTACGACGGCATTACCGTTCGTCATTTCGAGTGCAAAGATATGCAAATTATGAGAGAGAAAAAAGGAAAAGGACAAATGTCAGAAAAATGTCGAATTTTTTAATGTTTTTTTAGTTGACGAGTCAACTTATCTATTCCGATGTTTCAAAAACCAAGGATAGGTAAAAAAGACATAGAAGAAAAAGGATATCAGAAGAAACACCGTACCCAGTTTGATGCCTAATTGGGGAAAAGCACACTCCTGTTCCATGTCATGAAAACACATAGAACCATGCTGAGGAGCGAGAAAAGCAAAGCCTAAGAACAACCCGATACTCATGCCCAGCTCCCACGACAGGAAAAAGGTGCTTTGCGAAGTTCCGCGCTGACAATGATCGCTCAGCTTGACGAATGACAACAGGAAGCCACTGCCCACTATTCCAGAACCAAGTCCCAGACACAAGGGAAAGAAGTAGGTATTCAAGAATTGATTGCCGTTCCCTGCAAACATCAATGACAGGAACATCAATGACAGCCCTGCCAAGATACTATTTCTTATCGGATATTTCAGCAAAATCTGCTCAAACAATATCGCCATGAGGAATCCACAGAGCATCATGACATAGAACATGATGGTATGTACACTTGCCAAGACTATGCCCACAAAAACCGTAACCAGGACCATATTCAGGAACAACGGCCAGGCTCCGGTCAGGAAGAAGCGGTCTAAACTGGCGCGCAACTGCGTGTCTTCCGGAGCCCTGAAAGGGAAACGCACCATCATAATCAACAGCAGTGAGAAAGATGCCACACCTGCTATTACGAGGAATATATCGATTTCAAGCCAAAGTCCCGTCAGCATGACAATCAGAGGTCCCATCCCCACACCGATACGACCGAACCACGACATGATATAATTGGCTTGTGTCCGCTGGAATGACTCGCAGCTATCAATGACCAACGTGCTGCACAAAACCATCTGAGCTACCCCGAAGGCTGCGCCATACAAGAAACGAACGCCTACAAACACCCACGCACTCGCCTGCCATTCCGCATGATTTTCCTTGCAGAGATAAGTAAGCAACGTCAGCAAGGCGATGACAAAGATTGCCAAGATGCAAACCTGATTGCGACGATAATGCTGAACCAAGAAACTGCAATACGGACCGAGAACGAACAGACCAAGTCCGTAACTGCCCATAATCAGTCCTGTTTGCAACGGAGTGAACTGCTGCAAAAGCCATTCCGAAAGTGAAGGAATGAGCATATAGACCGATACGGTCAGAAAGAAATTAGCCGCTGCCAACAAGCCGAATGACCGATGCCACAGATGCTGATTGGTGGGTGTTTCCTGAGTGTCCATTTTCTAAAATACCTAATGAGCCTTAACGGCAAACTGCCTTTCCGAAAAAACAACGAGAGACGATTAATACGACTCGCTCTCGTTCGGGAAATCGATATTCTTCACATCCGTCACATACTGACCGATTGCGTCTGTCATCACCGCATTCAGGTCTGCATAGCGACGAAGAAACTTCGGAGAAAAGCCCTGTGTCTTGCCGAGCATATCATCAACAACAAGGACCTGACCGTCAGTCCCATTTCCCGCACCGATGCCTATCGTCGGGCACTTCACGGTCTCTGACACTTTTTTAGCCAATGCTGCCGGAACCTTCTCCAAGACGATTGCAAAACAACCCGTCTCGTCCAACAAAGCTGCATCTGCCAACAGTTTCTCGGCTTCTTCATCTTCCTGAGCACGAACAGCATAGGTGCCGAACTTATTGATGCTCTGCGGAGTCAGTCCCAGATGCCCCATCACGGGGATTCCCGCATCGAGAATGCCCTTGACCGTCTCGATAATCTCAATGCCACCTTCCAGTTTGAGTGCATCGCAACCGCTACGCTTCATTATGTGCACCGCATTCTTCAAGCCTTCGTGGCGGTCAATCTGATAACTGCCGAAAGGCATGTCGCAAACGACCAGTGCACGCTGTACGGCACGCACGACCGAACTGGCATGATAAATCATCTGCTCTACAGTAATCGGAAGCGTCGTCACATTTCCTGCCATCACGTTCGATGCGCTGTCGCCTACCAGAATAGCATCTACGCCTGCCTTATCTACAATGCCTGCTGTCGTGAAATCGTAGGAGGTGAGCATAGAGATTTTCTCCCCTTTCTGCTTCATCTCCAAAAAGCGATGTGTCGTCACCTTGCGGGTGTCACTAACTAAATAACCTGCCATATCCTATGATGTTTGGTTTCAAAATCGGCTGCAAAGTTAATCAAAATTTCTATTAACCACATAGAAATCAAATACATTTCGCTTTTTGAACAAAAAAATTGTCCCATGTCAAGTTTTTTGTGTAAATTTGTTCCCATCAAACCAATCCAAGACAAAACATGATGAAAGTCATTTTACTCAATGGCAGCCCGAAAGCGAAGGGCTGCACCTATACGGCACTTGCCGAAGTAGAAAAAACACTGCGCGAAGGCGGTATCGAAACGGAAATCATACACGTCGGACATAAAGACATTCATGGCTGTATCGCCTGCAACAAGTGTGTGGAGCAGGGACGGTGTGTCTTCAACGACCTAGTAAACGAGGTCGCTCCGAAGTTCGAAGAGGCTGACGGAATCGTGATTGGCTCGCCTGTCTATTACGCATCGATAGCCGGAACGCTGAAGGCTTTTCTCGACCGGCTGTTCTACAGTACGCATTTTTCCAAGCGCATGAAGGTGGGAGCGGCGGTCACGTCTGCCCGCAGGGCTGGCACAGTCGCCACGTTCGACATCATCAACAAGTATTTCACCATCGCACAAATGCCCGTCGCATCGACTTTCTACTGGAACGAGGTGCACGGCAACACTTCCGAGCAGGTCATGCAGGACGAAGAGGGAATGCAGAGTATGCGCCAGCTTGGGCGCAACATGGCGTTCCTCATCCGTGCCATTGCTGCGGAGAAGGAGAAAAACGGACTTCCCGAAGAGGAGCAGCGCGTATGGACCAATTTCATTCGATAAACCAAATACACATTATTAAATATATATAACTATGTTAGGCAATTTCAAATATTCCAATCCGACGAAGTTATATTTCGGCGACGACTCGCTGAAATTCCTGAGTGACGAACTGAAAAACTACGGACCGACCGTACTCCTGACCTATGGAGGAGGCTCCATCAAGCGCAACGGCATCTACAATGCGGTTGTTTCTATCCTGCAAGAAGCAGGAAAGACCATTGTCGAACTGCCGGGAGTGATGCCCAACCCTACGGTTGAAAAACTTTATGAGGGTGCCCAACTGGCACGCGAAAACAACGCAGACCTTATCCTCGCCGTCGGTGGCGGTTCCACCATCGACTATGCCAAAGGCGTGAGCGCATCGGCATGGTGCGACGAAGACCCGTGGGAGAAGTATTATGAGCGACAGGAAGAACCTACCTGTAAAATTATTCCCGTGGCCAGCATCCTGACCATGGTGGGGACGGGTTCGGAAATGAACGGCGGCAGCGTCATCACCAACCACGAGAAGAAACTGAAAGTGGGCAAGGTGTTCGGCGACAACGTGATGCCGAAATTCTCCATTCTCAACCCCAAATTCACCTTCACCGTTCCACGCTATCAGATGGTGGCAGGATTTTTCGACATCATGTGCCACATCCTCGAGCAATATCTCTCCAACCACGACGACAACACAAGCGACTATCTCGCAGAAGGACTCATGCGCTCGCTGATTCACTCGAGCCGCATCGCCATCAAAAATCCAGAGGATTACGAGGCACGCTCGAACATCATGTGGACAGCGACGTGGGCACTGAACACCATGCTCAAATGCGGCAAGCACCAAGACTGGATGGTGCACATGATAGGACAGGCTGTCGGAGCCTACACCAACGCCACACACGGCATGACGCTCTCTGCCGTCACACTGCCCTATTACCGCCACCTACTGCCACATGCCGAACTGAAATTCCGCCATTTCGCTGAAAACGTGTGGGGTGTTCGGGGCGAAGGAAAGAGCGACCGGGAGATTGCCGAAGAAGGACTGAAGGAACTCGAGAAATGGATGCGCGAAATCGGCGTGTCACTCTCGCTGGCTGAACTCGGAGTGAAGGAAGAGATGTTCGAAGGCATTGCCAATGCCACCTTCATCATCCCCAACGATTTCCACACGCTCACCCACGAGGAAGTGGTTGAAATCCTGAAAGAAAGCATGTAACCGCCTTTCCCGAAACGACTGCCATGATAGGAACGATTGTCAATACCTGCACGATTATCGTCGGAACCATTGCCGGAAGCATCCTCCACCGAGGCATTAAGGAGAAATACAAGGAGGCACTCTATACCGCTCTGGGACTGGCAAGCCTGGGCATCGGGCTCAACGCTTTCGTGTCGAACATGCCGAAAAGCGAATATCCCGTGCTCTTCATCGTCGCCATGGCTGTCGGAACAATCATTGGAACGGCGCTCGACTTGGACGGCAGGTTCACCCGACTGGTGAACCGCCGTTCAAAAAACAAAGAGAACAAGCTCGCCGAAGGGCTCTCCACTGCCACCCTGCTCTACTGCATCGGACCGCTCTCCATGCTCGGACCGGTCGTCAGCGCACTCCAAGGCGACCACACATTTCTCTACACCAACGCCACACTCGACCTCATCTCTGCCATGGTCTTTGCCTCCACCTACGGCATCGGCATGCTGCTCGCTGCCCCTGTGCTCTTCTGCTGGCAAGGACTGTTCTTTCTCACAGCCCGCCTTTCGAGCGACGCCGTCAGCGATGCGCTCATGTCAGAGCTGCTCATCGTGGGCGGACTGCTCATCACGGCATCGGGCCTTTCGCTCCTCCGACTGAAAGACTGCAAAACCCTCAACATGCTGCCGGCACTCCTTGTGCCCGTGTTGTGGTTCGTAATCAAGGCTTTGTTCAACTAACATCACCCCATACTTATCCCTTTATTCATCGGGGATTGAAGTTTCATTGACCAAACTCGTACGAAATTGCATACCAAACTCGTACGAGATTGCATACCAAAGTCGTACGAAATTGGTCACCAAAGTCGTACGAGATTGGTCAACGAAGGGGGAACTTCCGGATAACCATTGATGCTGTTTGGGGGAACGATTCGTTATGTTCAAGACGTTTATTCCCGCCCGAAGATGTGTTCAACCCCAATCGGTCATTAGAACGCCATCAGATATGTTAGCACTGATGTTCTGCTCTTCGTGTCATAGTATCATTTGCTTCGGCATCTGCCTCCAACCTTTCTCTCACCGTAGCCCGCTACGCCGTCGAGAAAGGTTGAAGACATCTGCACAAAGCAAACAACACTCTGAACACAAAGTCTAATGACCGATTTGGGTTCAAGGAAAACTATCCCTTCGCAGGAACTGCGATATAGATGCCCGTGATGGCTGCACCGCTGCCGAAGCAGCCTGACGGCGAGCCCGAAACGGAACGAATGACGAGGAAATGGTCGTAGAACCGCACGCTGAACGTATAACCACAATACTGGATGGTGTAATCGAAATCGCCATGGTCGGGCAGGTAAAGTCCTGCAGCATCGACCAAAGCGTCGTTGCCTTTATTGTCCGGACCTCCGTCACGGCGTATGGACAACTCGAAAGTCTCATCCCGTGTGTTGCCCCACAGCGTGAGTTCGCCCTTGACGCGCATCGGGTTTTCATACTGATACATGCCGCCACGGCCCCATCCTTCGAAACGGAACACTTTGCCTTCGAGATAGGGACTGCTGTACACACCGGGCTCACGGTCTATCGGACTGGCATACTTGTCGGAATACTTCCTCAGCCGGAACTTCTCGCCGCTGGGCTGCACGATGCCCACCAGGCTGCTTCCTTTCAACTCGGCACGGAGAAAATAGATATAGTTGATGCCTTCACCGTCGTCATAGACACGGATATCGTACATCCCGTCCGTCTCATAGCCCGCCACATTATAGACTTCTGTGCTGCCATCAACCTCGCTGAACATCTCGCCCGTCATGACGCCATCTTTCACTGCGCAAGCAAGCCTAACGGGCTGCCCATCCACTTTTCCCTGCCAGAAATAATAGGAAACCTTACCCGCCTGCACCTGAAGGGCAAGCATTACCATCAACATCACGACAAAACCTTTTGCTTTCATATCCTTTGCTGATTTAGTTTGTATATCGGCAAAGATAATACATTAAATTGAAAATCGGAAACGGAATGGCAAAAATCTGCCCTTCTTCAACTTGTCCGGAGTCTTTTTCTGCCCGTCTATAAAAATAAAAGCACCCGTTCTGCCAGGCAAAACGGGTGCTTTCTGTCTCATAAATGACATCTTGTTAATCTCTCGGCTTCAGGTTGGTAGCCTTGAGCATTTCCAACACCTCTGCGTTGATGCGCTGTGCGAACTCCTGCATGGTCATCGTGGCTTGCTCGCCGCCACCTTGCTGGCGCATGGAGACAAGCCCCTCGGCAGCCTCTTTCTCACCGACTATCACCATGTATGGAACGCGTTTGAGCTCGTTGTCGCGAATCTTGCGACCGATTTTCTCGTTGCGGTCATCGACATTTGCACGAACGCCCACGCTGTCGAAATATTGCTGCACCTCCACAGCATAGTCATTGAATTTCTCGGAGATGGGAAGAATTGCCACTTGGTCGGGCGTAAGCCACAAGGGGAAATGACCTGCGGTATGCTCGATGAGCACCGCCGTGAATCGTTCCATCGAACCGAACGGCGCGCGATGCACCATGACGGGTGTCTGTTTCGAGTTGTCCTCTGCAGTATATTCAAGATGGAAGCGCTGCGGCAGGTTGTAATCCACCTGAATCGTTCCCAACTGCCAGCGGCGTCCGATGGCATCCTTGACCATGAAATCGAGCTTCGGTCCGTAGAAAGCAGCCTCACCCAATTCGATTTTCGCCTCCAGTCCTTTCTCCTTACAAGCATCGATAATCGCCTGTTCACTCTCTTCCCAAGCCTCGTCGGAGCCGATGTATTTCGTCGTATTCTTCGGGTCGCGCAGCGAAATCTGTGCCTCCACATTCTCGAACTTGAATATGGTGAACACTGCCTGAATGATGTCCATCACGCGAAGGAACTCGCCTTTCACCTGGTCGGGACGACAGAAGATGTGCGCATCGTCCTGCGTGAACGAACGGACACGGGTCAATCCGTGCAGCTCGCCACTCTTCTCATAGCGATAAACCGTTCCGAACTCAGCGATGCGCAACGGCAGGTCGCGATAGGAGCGCGGCTTGCTGGCGAAAATCTCGCAATGGTGCGGGCAGTTCATCGGCTTGAGCATGTATTCCTCGCCCTCTTCCGGTGTGGTAATCGGACGGAAAGCGTCTTTGCTGTAATGCGCATAGTGACCGCTGGTCACGTACAGATTCTTGCCACCGATGTGCGGGGTGATGACCTCCTGGTATCCGAAATTCTTCTGAATCTTGCGCAACATGTCCTGAAGACGCAGGCGGAGCTCCGTTCCCTTGGGCAGCCAGATGGGCAAACCTTTTCCCACGCGGTCGGAGAACATGAAGAGTTCCATCTCTTTTCCTATCTTACGGTGGTCGCGCTTTTTGGCTTCTTCCAACATGACGAGATACTCGTCGAGCATCTTTTTCTTCGGGAAGGAGATACCATAGACGCGTGTCATCTGCTCGCGCTCGGCATCGCCACGCCAGAATGCGCCGGCAACGCTTGTTATCTTGACTGCCTTGATGAGCCCCGTTGATACGAGGTGCGGTCCCCGACAAAGGTCGGTAAAGGCGCCTTGCGTATAGGTCGAGATGGTGCCGTCCTCCAAATCGAGGTCGATATGCTCACACTTATAGTCTTGTCCGTCGGCTTTGAACTCTCTCAGCGCATCGGCTTTCGACACTTCACGACGCACGACAGCCTCATCCTTACGAGCCAATTCCATCATTTTTTCTTCGATTTTCGGGAAGTCGCTCTCGCTGATAACTGCGCCGTCCTTTGGCATCACGTCGTAGAAGAATCCGTTCTCCACTGCCGGTCCGAAACCGAACTGGATGCCGGGATACAATTCTTTCAGTGCTTCAGCCAACAAGTGTGCGCTGGTGTGCCAGAAGGTATGCTTGCCTTCTTCGTCCTCGAATTTGTAGAGTGCGATGGTCGCATCTTCGTTGATGGGACGATTCAGTTCTACCGTTTCGCCATTGACTCCGCAAGATACAACGTTGCGTGCGAGAGCCGGCGATATGCTCTCGGCGATTTGATAACCAGTCACTCCCTGTTCATACTCGCGAACAGAGCCGTCTGGGAATGTGATTTTAATCATAACAACTTGATTTTAACGTTTAATTGCGTGCAAAGGTACGCTTTTCGCACGGAAAAACCAAAAATAAACCTGCTTGTTTTGTCGCCATCCGCAAAGAAAAAACGTTCCTTGCGCGTCACACGACTTATTCCTTCGATATTACAACTCGACCGCCGAGATGTCCACCAGATTATTGACGATGGCATAGATGGTCAGTCCCGCAGGACTGTGAATCTGCAGTTTCCGGGCAATGTTCCGACGATGCGTGATGACGGTATTGACGCTGATGAACAGATGTTCTGCAATCTCTTTGTTGGTCATTCCCTGCACAAGGCTGACGATGACGTCGCGCTCGCGGTCGCTCAGCACATCACCATTGTTCGGATTCTGATTGATCATGTTGGAAATCTTGGCTGACACGTCCGTCTGACGCAACTTCTTCTCCAACATCCGGATGGCTGGAACGAAGATGTGGTCCTCCACCTCCGCATGAAGAGACAGCCATTCCTCATTGTTGTAGATATCATAGAGCGTGGCAGACAACTGATTGTTGTGCAGACCGTCGCTTGGCAGATACTTGATAATGATATTCTTCAACTCACGCAGCTTGACGTCGGTCGCCCCATGGTGTT
Organism: Prevotella sp. Rep29; assembly: GCF_019551475.1. NCBI lineage: Bacteria > Pseudomonadati > Bacteroidota > Bacteroidia > Bacteroidales > Prevotellaceae > Prevotella > Prevotella sp. Rep29. The sequence continues at coordinate 965,442 of NZ_CP047159.1, read as the reverse complement.
TCGAAAAGGTTTCAATATCATAGGTCTCATTGACTTTATTGTTCAGCAAAGCCTCTACATACGGGAAGAGCAGTTTCTCCTCATAGCGCATGTGGCGCTGTATGGAATGGGCATACTCGTCGTAGAGTTTCATGATTAGCCGCGCAAGATTGTCGTTCTCGTCGAGCGCATCTTGAAGTTCCTTGCGGATAAAGGGCAGCTGAAAATCCAGGAAATAGGCATGACTGGCACGCAGATACTGCATCAAAGTCGGAATGGAAAGTCTTTCCACATCGTCAAAATCGCGATAACCGTTGATGGTAAAGTTAATCACAGCCAAAAAGGTATAGGTATCTACCTGCTGCTGCTCGCACACTTCACGCACGGTCTTGTCACCAAAGCCAAGACTGATGCCGAAACTGCCCAGACTCTGCAACAGATTATAATTGTCCTTTATCAGCGAAATCATCTTATCATCCGCCTCATACATCTTCTGATTCTTCATTCGCGTACCTAAATATAATGTTTCCGTTGCAAAATAAATAAAAAAAAACGAATTACACAATAATCATTTTTAGGTATTTAACCCAAATCGATTAGCATAAGTTCCAATAAGAAGTGCAAATGGTTTTCAATTGTAAGCCCTCAACCATGTAAAACACTCGTGGAACGCTGTCGGCAAGGGGCAGACAGCCCCGGCGAGACATTGATTCACCAGTAGCAATACAAAAAAAAAGCAAAAAGGGAGACTGCTGTCTCCCAAAGATTAGTTAACTTTGTATTGTAATGATGTATCATCAACTAACCTCACAGCAAAGGTACACAATTTTCGTGTTACGGCAAAAGAATGTAGCGATAAAAGACATCGCTGATACGATAGGAGTGCATTACAGCACAGTCTATCGTGAGTTGAAACGCAACAAAGGCACACACCATTACCATTATGGTATAGCCCAGCATAAGTGTGACGAGCGTAAGCACAGGATGAGGAGACACCGCAAGTTCTCCATAGATATGCGAAGGAGAATCGTCTCACTCCTGGTGTGTGAGCAGTGGTCGCCGGAACAAATCAAGGGATGGATGGAAAGGAATGGAGAAAAGTGCGTTTCAGTAGAAACCATCTATCAATATATCCGATTTGACCGCAAGTGCGGAGGAGAACTCTACAAACACTGCAGGCACCGCCTGAAGAACATCAGAAGGACTGCCGAAACTGCACATACTGCCATAAAGGACAGGGTAATGATAGAACAGAGGGAAGAAGAGGCTGACGGAACACGATTCGGGGATTTCGAAATGGACACCATCATCGGAAAGGACGGAAAAGGGGCAATCGTTACAATTGTCGAGAGAAGCCGGGACTTCTTCATGATGAGAAAACTCAGACACGGGAAAAACGCAAAGCAGCTGGCAAAAACCGTAGTAGCCATGATGACACCGTACATAGGAAGGATAAAAAGTATTACCACAGACAACGGAAGTGAGTTCGCTGAGCACAAATACATAGCAGAGAGACTCAAAACAAAGATCTTCTTCACACATCCATACTCATCATGGGAGAAAGGAAACATAGAAAACACCAACAAACTCATCAGGCAATATATACCAAAAGGAACTGACTTTAAACATATTTCAGAGGAACAAATAAAGAGAATACAACATAAAATAAACCGTAGGCCAAGAAAAAAACTAAACTTTTCCACACCTACTGCTGAATTCTTCAAAAAAATAACATAACTTTGCACTTGCTACTGGAATCTACATAGCCGGGAAAAGGATTCATAACCAGCTGGGATAAAAAAACAGGGACTTCAGACCGAACTGAAATCCCCGTCATTTCTTTATAGGTGTATTCTATCAATTAGCTTTAGATGATGTTTGATTGATTGTTGAGCAGTTTTCTTCTTTTACTTTCCGAAGGCGCATAGCGGGCTATGCGTCAAGGATAAAAGGAGAAAAATGCCGACAAGAAACAAAGAGCATCAAAGCCAAAGAACGCTACCTGAATGAAACATACATACTAATTGATAGAACACACCTATAATCAACGTCCTGACTTATTTCGCATAAGCCACCGAACGGGTCTCGCGGATAACGGTGATTTTCACCTGTCCCGGATAAGTCATCTCGTTCTGAATCTTCGCTGCGATTTCGCCCGACAGCTTTTCGGTCTCCGCATCGTCCATTTTGTCGGCACCGACAATCACGCGCAACTCACGACCTGCCTGTATTGCGTAGGTCTTTGTCACGCCCGGATAGCTCATGGCGATAGCCTCCAGGTCATTCAATCGCTTGATGTATGCCTCCACAATCTCACGGCGGGCACCCGGACGGGCTCCGGAAATGGCGTCGCAAATCTGGACAATCGGCGCCAGAAGCGTGTTCATCTCCTGCTCGTCGTGGTGAGCTCCGATAGCGTTGCAGATGTCTGCCTTCTCTTTATACTTCTCTGCTATCTTCGCTCCGTAGAGTGCGTGTGGCAATTCGCTTTCCTCATCGGGCACCTTTCCGATATCGTGCAGCAGTCCTGCGCGCTTGGCTTTCTTCGGATTCAGTCCCAGTTCAGAAGCCATCACGGCACAGAGATTTGCTGTCTCACGGGCATGCTGTAAGAGGTTCTGACCATAAGAGGAACGATATTTCATCTTTCCGATAATGCGGATAAGCTCCGGATGCAGCCCATGTATGCCGAGGTCGATGGTGGTTCGTTTTCCCGTCTCGATAATTTCGTTCTCGAGCTGTTTTTTTACCTTCGCAACGACTTCCTCAATGCGCGCCGGATGGATACGTCCGTCGGCAACCAACTGATGGAGCGCCAAGCGGCATACTTCGCGGCGGATAGGGTCGAAGGCTGAGATGACGATTGCCTCCGGGGTGTCATCTACCACGATTTCCACGCCGGCTGCTGCCTCCAATGCACGGATATTCCGACCTTCACGACCAATGATGCGTCCTTTCACCTCATCATTATCTATATGGAATACGCTGACGGAATTCTCAATAGCTGTTTCCGTTGCCACTCGCTGGATGGTTTGTATCACGATTTTCTTTGCCTGCGCGTTGGCATTGAGCTTCGCCTCGTCCATAATCTCGTTAATATAGCTGGCGGCATCGGTCTTTGCCTCGTCTTTCAGGCTTTCAATCAGGCGGCTCTTAGCCTCGTCGGCACTCAGTCCTGAGAGTTCTTCCAGCTTCTCACGCTCTTGCAGACGCATCTTTTCCAATTCATCCTGCTTGATTTGCAGAAGTTTTTTCTCATTGTCTATGCGTTGCTGGAATTGTTCCACCTCCTGCTTGCGGCGCCCGATTTCTTCCTGTCGCTGATTCAACGATATTTCGCGCTGCTTCAACCGGTTCTCATTCTGCTGAATCTTCTGGTTGCGCTGCTGGACTTCTTTTTCCAGTTCGGCTTTCTTGTTCAAGAATTTTTCTTTTACTTCCAGAAGTTTCTTTTCCTTCACTACTTCAGCATCCCTATTGGCTGCTTCAAGCATTTCATTATATTTTCCCTTGATTACATAACGGAAAATAAGGTATCCGGCAATTCCTCCCACGATGAGGCAGGCTGCCGAAACAATCAATGTTAAAAGTTCCATACTATACTATCTATATTAATATTCTCTATAAATGTTCCTTACTCCAGTCTCCCTACTCTTTCAACGCGTTTTCTATTTCTGAAGTAATTTTTACGAGAATATTACTGATGGGGGCGGTATCATTGCGCTTTGATTCCCGCATGTACCTCAAAGCGATGTCGATCAATGCCATATACAACAAATCCTTGACGGTCTTGTTTTCCTTGTATATCTTGGCATAATCGTTTACCGTCCCCGTTATAAGCTTTGCTGCATTACGATACAATTCTTCATCTTCGCGATTGATATTCACCGCGATATCCATATCGTAAACATGCAATCTTATATGTAGTTTCTCACTCATTCTTCAGACATCATTTGCGTTTACTTCTCACTCAGCAGGGTGATGCACTTGTTAACGTCTCTAATCAATTTGGCTAATCGCGCCTTGGCTGACTCCATGTCGCCATCGGTGATTTCGACCATTTTTGCCATTTTCAGCATATCATAGTCACTTCGCAGCTGATCAATCTGCCCTTTCAGCAGCTTGATTTCTTCATCACGTTCGTCAAGCTTCACCTGCAGACTACGATTCTCCGCCTTTACTTCTTTGTATTGGAGAATCATCTGCCTGACACGTGTCGTAAACAACGTCAATGTATTCTCATTCTTATCTGCCATGAACTATAATTTGCCCACAAAATTACTTCAATATTTTGAATCTACCAAATATTTTATATCATAAATTTAATTTAAATCCGGATTTCACAGATTATCACTGATTTACGACCGTCGCCCAACTACTTCTTCTCGAGTTCTTGGTCGTCCTTTTTCCGGGGCTCTTTCTTTGCCAGCATGACAATCTGATAGACATAGTCAACTATCCACTGCTGGCTGAAGCCGAGGCGCTGATCGTATTGCCTTACTGCCATAACCGACTTGATGACTCCCGGATCTTTGTAGTCGTTCTTATTAAAGATATCGCTGACCGTCTTTTCCGTCATCGCATAAATTGCTTTTTTGAAGAACGAAGGCACCCGAAGCTTGAACTTCATCAGGTTGCCAACCAGCATCATCAACTCTTGGGAAAGTCCCTGGAATTGCAGCATATAGGTTTGCGTGTCCTGCAATTTCCTGCAATTTTTCTTAATGCTCTCATCAATTTCCGTAAAGAAATTGTCATTCGTACGGTATAGTTCTTTCAGCATTTTCTTGCACTGGTTCTTCTCCCCCACGCCCAACTTGTTGTTCACGGTCGGGACATGCAAGGTCGTTTTGAACATGCGCAGGTCCGGGAGCATCGCCAGATTTGTTATCCCCAGTTTCGAGGCAATCGATGCCTGGAAATACACACGGATAAGCGTCATGTAGTCTTCCATGCCTCCCACCTTTACTTCCTGAGCGTTCTTCTTGAATAATTTCGAAAATATTCCCATATACTTAATTTGTTTAATTTGAAATTTGCACCTGCAAAATTACAACAAAAAGACTGAACGACAAAATAAATCCGTTTTTATTGAGAAAATATTGTTCGTCGGAGAACAATCATCGGTTCATCATGAGAGCATCCAAACTTCAAAAAAGTTGTCAAGTTTGTAAACATATTTCCCTTACTTCCAACTCCGTTTTCAGGCAATTGAGCCGAGGAACGTTTTGTATATTTATGCACATTGCGCCATTTCTGAAGCAAGAATCTAACCCGTTGTAAAACAAACAGTTAGATGCAGCTTTCCAAAAGTTCAACTTTCAGGCGGTAAAAGTTCAACTTTCAGCGTGCAAAAGTTCAACTTTTGGAAAACGAAAGTTCAACTTTTGGAAAACGAAAGTTCAACCGTTATATTTATACGGCTTTTCTGTATGTTTATGCAAGTGGATTTAGGACGTTTTTTAAGATAAAAAAGGACAAAATCGGGACAAAAAACGACAAAACAGAAAAAAACTCCGTCTTCGCCTATTTATCTCAATAAAATTTCGTAACTTTGCGCGCAAATTAAAGAAACAACCAGTTTTTAGATGAAATATTATTCGAACGGCAATGAATTGATAAAATACATTGTGGTATTGATTGACTTTGTGTTGCTCAATATCACCATGGCGCTGTTCTATCACTATGCGCAGGAAATCGTGCCAGCCTATTTCCGTGCTAATCCCCGTATCATCTATCTGATTGCCAACATTGCGATGGCCATTGCACAATTCTTCGTTCCGTCAGTCATCCATTATCGCCGGATTTCTTTCGAACAGGTGGCAAGCCGTGTGTCGCGCATGGTCATTCTGCAGGCAGCGATTACGTTTATCTTCGTACGTCTGATATGCGATGGTGGCGGTTTTTTCCGCTATCTGTTCATCTACATGTTCGCCCTCTTCGTCATCATCATGCTTGCCCGCCTGGCTGAACGCCATCTGCTCAAGTATATCCGACAAATGGGGCGCAACAACCGCTCAGTCATTTTCATTGGTGACGACCCCGCCGTCTTACAGATATACAACGAGATTACGGAGGACCCGTCAACCGGATACAAGATAAAAGGCTACTATAGCAACAACGCTATTCCCAACTGTCCTGAGAAGTTCACGCACATTGGCAATCTGGCTGACCTGGACGACTTCATGGACAAAGAGCAGGGACACGACAGACACGTAGATGAGGTCTTTTGCAGCCTTTCGCATGACGAAGCCGAACAGCTCGTGCGCATCATGCAATATTGTGACAGACACGTGATGCATTTCTACTACATCCCACGCATGTTTGGTAATTTCCGTCTGAATCTGAAACCCGAAAGATTTGGTGACCAAATCATCTTCACCAACCGCAACGAGCCGCTGGCGCAATACACTAACAAATTCATCAAAAGGACTTTCGATGTCGTCGTCAGCCTCGTGGTGTGCATCATCTTGATTCCGTTCATCCCCATCATTGCCCTCATCATCAAGAGACAGAGTCCCGGTCCCATCTTCTTCAAACAGGAAAGGACTGGATTCAACGGGCAGTCGTTCACCTGCTATAAATTCCGCTCTATGCACGTCAACAAGGCAGCCGACATGCAGCAGGCATCTATCGACGACCCGAGAAAATTCCCGTTCGGCAACTTCATGCGGAAGACCAACATTGACGAATTTCCCCAATTCTTCAACGTTCTCCGGGGTGACATGAGCATTGTGGGACCACGTCCACACATGACCTATCACACGGAGATGTATTCGCAGATTATAGACAAATACATGGTCCGCCACTTCTCAAAACCCGGAATAACGGGATACGCCCAAGTGACAGGTTTCCGAGGCGAGACCAAAGAACTTTGGCAGATGGAGGAACGCATCAGAAGAGATATTTGGTACATTGAAAACTGGACATTCTGGCTCGACATCAAGATTATCTTCCTGACTGCCGTCAGTCTGTTCAAACCGGACAAGAAAGCATATTAAACAGAACAAGTATATGAAAGGAATTGTATTAGCAGGAGGTTCAGGCACACGCCTCTACCCGATTACAAAAGGAATCAGCAAGCAATTGCTTCCGATTTTCGACAAGCCGATGATTTATTATCCTATCTCGGCGCTCATGCAGGCGGGCATCCGCGACATACTCGTCATATCGACACCGCACGACCTGCCGGGATTCCGCCGATTGCTGGGCGACGGCAGCGAACTGGGAGTCAACTTCCAATACGCGGAGCAGCCGAGTCCGGACGGATTGGCACAGGCATTCATCATCGGTGAGGAGTTTATCGGAGACGACACCGCATGTTTGGTTCTTGGAGACAACATCTTCTGTGGCGCAGGCTTTGAAGAATTGCTGCACGAAGCGGTTAAGAATGCCGAGAACAATACCGCTACCGTCTTTGGCTATTACGTCAACGACCCAGAGCGTTATGGAGTGGCGGAATTTGATGCTGAAGGAAACTGCCTGAGCATAGAAGAGAAACCAGCGAATCCGAAAAGCAACTATGCCGTTGTCGGATTGTATTTCTACCCGAACAGCGTGGTGGACATCGCCAAGAACATCAAACCCAGCGCAAGAGGAGAGTTGGAAATCACAACCGTCAATCAGGAATATCTGAAACGCCATTCCCTGAAAGTGCAAACGCTTAAGCGTGGTTTTGCATGGCTTGACACAGGTACACACGACAGTCTTTCAGAAGCCAGTACGTTTATCGAAGTCATTGAAAAACGCCAAGGACTGAAAGTAGCCTGTCTCGAAGAAATCGCCCTGCATAATGGCTGGATTACACCCGAACAGGTTCGAAAACTGGCAGAACCCATGATTAAAAATGAATACGGACAATATCTCATCAATATTGCCAATGAGGACAGATCATTCTGAAACATTGAAATTATAAATCAATAAATACAATACCATGGAAGAAAACAAAAAAATTGACTCCGGGAAAGTGATGGAAATGGCAGAGAAATCTTTCTTCAATTTCCAAAAATTATTGACCACCTATCTCCTTAACTGGAAGTGGTTCGTCCTTTCCCTCATTATCTGTTTAGGAATAGCAGCCATTAAGTTGCGCTATGCTACTCCCATCTATCAGTCTCACGCCAAACTCCTTGTCAAGGCAGAAGACAACTCAAGCGGTCGTGGTCGTGGCATACAGGGCATGACAAACTTGGGTATCATGAGTAACTCTGCCGGACTTGACAACGAGATGGAGATTCTCAAATCACGCACATTGGCAGCCGATGCCATACGCGATTTGAAACTGTACGTCACCTACACCGCAGAAGGAAGACTCAAGGATGTAGATATGTACCGAAGCCAGCCTATTAGCGTTGACTTGGATTCTGCTCATCTGGAGCGCCTCAATGCCCCGATCAATCTAACGATTGAGCGCAAAGACAATAAATATGTCGTGACTGGAACATATTATGTATCAGTAAGTGATGAGCATTCAACCGGTCCCTACTCTATCGAGAAGTCTTTCAACAGCCTCCCCGCAACAATTGGAACACGTGCAGGTATTATATCACTTAACGCAAGTGGCGGCTCGTTCAGTAACGGATCAGAGATGAAAGTTACCATTAACTCACCTAAAAATATGGCTGGTAGCTATGCAGGAAGACTGTCTGTCAACAACCTCAACAAAGCAAGCAGCATCTTGAATTTGGGCATTACAGACCCCATTTCAAAACGCGCATCTGACTACCTGCGCCAACTGGTCATTTGCTACAACCGTCAAGCCAATGACGATAAAAACATGATTGCGCTACGCACAGAAGAATTTATCAACAGTCGTCTGGAGAAAATCAGCGGCGAACTTGGAACAACCGAAGGTGCACTGGAAAGTTATAAGAAAAGTCAGGGCATGACCACTTTAGGTGCAAGTGCAGGAGCTGCATTTGGAAATACTGATGCAGCTGAAAAGGAATTAGCCGATGCCAGCACTCAGTTGGCACTGCTCGATGAGCTGTCTTCCATCATGAATCAATCGGGCAACAAATACCAACTTCTGCCTGCCGACGTGGGATTGAGTGACGGAATGACCGCTTCGCTCATCAATCGTTATAATGAAATCGCTTTGGAACGTACCCGCATGTTGAGAAGTTCTTCAGAAAGCAACCCTTCCGTAGTGCCACTCACCACACAACTGGATGATTTAAGTAACAGTATCCGTCGCTCGATGACACAGAACCGTCGTAATCTGGAGATTAAACGTAACGCATTGTCTTCTCAATATAGTAAATATGCAGGAAGAGTTGCCGCCACCCCTGAGCAAGAGCGAATCTTGAACCAAATCGGACGTCAGCAGGATGTGAAGTCAGGTCTCTACCTCATGTTGCTCCAAAAACGTGAGGAGAACTCTATCTCACTGGCAGCTACAGCAGACAAAGGCCGTTTGATTGACCCACCTCTGCCCGGAGGAAAGATCAGTCCTAAATCTGCTTCCATTTTACTTGTCGGAGGCATTCTGGGATTAGCAATTCCCGCTCTTATCTTCTTCCTCCTTCAGTTGATTCGTTACAGAATCGAAGGTCATGAAGATGTGGTTGAACGGACCAAACTTCCAATTTTGGCAGACGTGCCTGTTGCCAGTGAATCGGCAAAGACAAAGGCAGATATCGTTGTCCATGAGAACAAGAACAACCAGATGGAGGAAATTTTCCGCTCAATGCGTACGAATCTACAGTTCATGCTGCATCAAAACGAGAAAGTCATCCTGCTAACCTCTACCACATCTGGTGAAGGTAAGACGTTTAATGCTGCCAATCTTGCTGTCAGCTTCGCCTTGCTTGGCAAGAAAGTAATCCTTGTCGGACTGGATATCCGCAAACCACGTCTGGCTGAACTGTTTGAGATCAAAGATCACAAGCGTGGCATTACTCCACTGCTGACCCATGAGCATCCGACAGAGGATATGGTAAGAGAAAATATTCTTCCGTCAGGCATCAACGACAACCTTGACTTACTGATGGCAGGTCCTGTTCCTCCCAACCCGACTGAGTTGATTTCCCGTCCAAGTCTGGAAGATGTCATGGCTGTTCTCAGAAACCACTATGACTACATCCTGATCGATACCGCTCCGGTTGGATTGGTAACCGACACATTGCAAATCGGACGTGTGGCAGATCTTACGATATATATGTGTCGTGCAGACTTTACCACGAAAAATTCATTCGACCTCATCAACAGCCTCGCAGAAGAGAACAAGCTGCCGAACATGGCTATCGTGCTCAACGGTATTGATATGTCGAAGAAGAAATATGGCTATTATTATGGCTACAAGAACTATGGAAGATACGCCTATTACGGAAAATACAGCCGCTATAGCTCGTATGGTTCTTATGGCACTTATAACAATAGCAATTACGGAAACAAGAACGACACCTCTGTGAAACGTTAATAAAAGCAAGAAGAGGAGATACACAGCTTCAGTCTGTGCATCCCCTCTTTTACACCGAACAATAAAATTATATGATTATAGCAGTTGACTTTGACGGGACAATAGTAGAGCATGAATACCCTAAGATAGGGAAAGAACTGCCATTCGCAACCGAAACACTCCGAATGTTGATTGCCGATCAGCACAAACTCATACTATGGAGTGTCCGTGAAGGCAAGTTGTTGGAGGAAGCTGTAGAATGGTGTCGCCAGCGAGGTGTCGAATTTTATGCTGTCAACAAAGATTTCCCAGAAGAGAAAGTGGAATACAACAATCACTTCTCACGTAAGATTAAGGCTGACATTTGGATTGACGACCGAAATCTGGGAGGACTTCCAGATTGGGGTACGATATATCACATGATCAAAGATAATCTTACATTCCAGAACATCATTGAAGAAACAGTGCAACGCCGCACCATAGACTCTGCACCTGTAAAAAAGAAATGGTGGCAACTATAAACAGAAGCAAAGACTTTATGCTCAAGCTATAGTCCAAGATATAAAAAGGGCAATCTCCCATCAGGAAATTGCCCTTTTGAATTAAGAGAAACACAGTTGTTTCTTATCTTTTCACTGCCTGTAATATTTTCTTCGGGACATCCAACGCCAACACCGCCCTACACTCCTTGGGTGAAAGCTTGTACAAATGCCAATAGTGAGATAGTTTCGTCTTAAAACTATCCATATAATAGCCTAAGCCACTTCGCATCTCATATTTACGCCTATGCATCCCGAAGTTTCCATGTTCGAATATGATATCAAACATATACCCCACATGTTTTCTGTCCTTTCGGGATAGTTGAAAAGGAAACTTTTCTTTTGGCAATCCCAAATAATCGACAAGGATACACCCGACCGTCTTGAATGCACGCATAAAGCCAATGTCATTTAACATCGTTTCCAATAAATCCTTGCGAATCTGCAGATGGTCTGCCAATACTGCCAAGTCACAAAATTGCCTGATAGAGACTCCTAATTCTATCAAGTGGTGATATAAGTGAAGGAATGTATATAAAATATTCAGCTCGGGATTTAATATCGGGACCTCCACATCCCCAATGGATATCTTATCCCATTGTGATTCCTTCATATAAGCATCAAACTTTCGCTGATTAGAAGGACTGGCAAATTTCATCAAACAGAAATGCAACTCAAACGTGACATCTTTATATGAAAAGGCAACATGTTGCTCGGATTCTGTATCATCTTCATATTCAACATGCCAATTCTTAGCTATCACATCTTTTGCTTTTTGGAAATTCTGCTCATCACAATAGAAATCAATATCGCCCGGGGTTCGCATCTCTGGGACACGATACAAAGCCGCAATGGTCTGCCCTTTGACTACGACAAATTTTACATGATTTTCAGTCAACAACACACATAATTCTGAGAGAGCTTTGTTGATAATCGCATTACTTTCTGTAACATCCCGATTGATTTTATAAACCTGAAAAGCATCTTCTTTGGGCAGACGGACATTGTTTCTCATCAAACTCTCACTCACCAACCCTTCAACAGTTTGTTCCTTCGCTAATCGAAACAATGAGCGAACAGCATTGGACGGCATCTCAAAAGAAGCAAATTCTTCTTTCCAGAGAGCTGAGCGCACTAAATGCAGGAGAAAGCCTCGCCGCCTTGTCTGTTTCTTATAATCTGCCATGAGAGATCACTTTCAGCTAATCTAATCTGTCCAATGCCCCAAAAACAGAGTTGTTTGAAATATACTCTGGTACAATATCCTTCATCTTTTTCACGATAGCCATGTCATCATAGGTCTTAGACAAAGCTATCAATTCGTCTATCTGTTTGCTGACCGTATCATAATCATACTTTCTGACATTGGCTATGCGTATTTTTTCGTGAAAACTCTCAATCGTGTTCTCTTCATCCGAAAGTACTTCTTCATACAGTTTTTCCCCAGGACGAAGCCCCGTATATTTTATTTCTACACCATGAGCCCCGCTAAGACTAATCATACGTTTTGCCAACTCAGCAATCCGAACGGGGGTTCCCATGTCGAACACAAAAATCTCACCACCATGCCCCTGGGTTCCTGCTTCCAAAACCAACTTACAGGCCTCCGGAATCAGCATAAAATACCGAATGATGTCTGGATCTGTCACCGTGACTGGACCGCCCGCCTGAATTTGCTGCTTAAACAACGGTATGACGGAGCCATTTGAACCAAGTACATTACCAAACCGAGTGGTCACAAACTGCGTTGTGCTTGAAGCACCTTGCGCTTGTCTTTTTATTGCTGCATCCAAACTCTGCACATATATCTCGCAAATTCTTTTCGAGCATCCCATTACATTGGTTGGATTGACTGCTTTGTCCGTCGAAAGCATGACAAACTTCTTCACACCATATTTAGCACTCAAATCTGCTACCACCTTTGTGCCATAGACATTATTCTGAACGCTCTCACTGGGATTTTCTTCCATCAACGGAACATGCTTATAGGCTGCAGCATGGAACACATAATCGGGGCGGAAGTCTTCAAAAATACGTTCCATGCGCTCTTGATTCGTAATACTTCCAACAACGACATGCGTTTTAATCTCTGGAAAATTCTTCTCCATCATAATCTTCACGTCATTCTGTGGAGTTTCAGCGATATCAATCAGAACCAATTCAGAAGGCTTAAACGTAGCCACTTGTTTCAGTATCTCATTACCAATAGAACCTGCAGAACCCGTGATTAGAACTTTTGTTCCTTCTATCATCTTGCCCACCTGCTCTAAATTTATTTGAATCTCATTCCTCGGCAATAAGTCATCAATGCTTATCTCCTTCAATTTGGTCGCTGAAAAATCGTCATCAGCACTCCACTCCTTGGACTCTGACGACATATAGATTTTCACGCCGGCATCAATCAATATATCCTGCAAAGCTGTATCTTTCCGGAACACCTCATTTTGCAGCGGAGAAACCAAAAACGCCGTTATATGTTTTTCCCGAATCAAGTCTTTCAGATTGCTGTTGACTTGATACACCTTCACTCCCATCAATATGTGGTTCTGGTAGTCAGACTCATGAGTAACAAAGCCATTCAACTGAAATCTGGCAGGCTTCTCGTTACGGATATTTTTTGCAAGCCCGACACCACCATCACGTACACCATAAATAAGCGTCCGTTTACCTTTATCAGAACTAAACGACACATCATACAATGTCTTCACCAACACACGTACTGCCCACATGAGGATGGTAGCGACAACATACATCGCTAATATCTGTCGCCCTTGCAAAGGAACAAATCTCCAACTCTGATGCATCGGATAAATCAGATAATGGACAATTTCCGCAATAATGCACGACAGCGCCATTGCACTTGCCACACGCTGCAGGTCAACGAATGACGAATATCTGAAGATACCGGAATATGTTCGGAACACCTTGAAACCGATAAGGTTAAAGATCATATAGACAAAGATGGTCTTGGACAATACTCCTATATTCCCCAAAGTGACTGCCCCATGATAATAAAGCCAGAATACAAATATTCCGGAGAAATAACATATTAGGCAATCCAATATCAGTACCGACCAATAAGGCAAAGCATTTTGGGAAAAATACCAATTAGTGAGTTTCTCTATAAAATTCATATCTATTCCTTTCTCTTGAATTACTTAGCGCTGAATGGCATTCAAAATGACAGAAACGATTCTCTGCACGTCCTCGTCCGACACGTAGGGACCAGAAGGCAGACATAAGCCTTTCTTGAACAGGCTTTCGCTCACGCCATTTACATAAGAAACGCTACTATCTGACGTCACACAAATATAGTTGTCTATCCTTTCTTCCCGTACTTCTCCTCTTAGATATACTGGTTGCTTGTGCATTGGTTTCCACAGCGGACGGGCTTCAATCCCTTCTGCATCCAAAACCTTACGCATCGCTTCCACATTCCTGTTCGGCTCACAATCCGTATGAATGCCACCACCAGCATGCACGACCCCTGCTGCACCACCTACGGCACCGATGACAGCCTCATCATAAGCATGCGCTTCACCTTTTACATGCAGATGCTCATCAAGAATGATTGTTGAAAGCCAGAAATTTGATTCCATTCCAGGCATTTCATCATGGAAAGTAATTCCTTCCACCTCAGCAAATGCCTTTTTATATAATTCAGCAACATGACGATGATGCTTGATATGGTCATCCAATACCGTCATTTGTCCTCGTCCGATACCTGCGCAGATATTTGACATCCTGTAATTATATCCTATCGCTTCATGCTGGTAATACGGATAAGCCTCACGCGCTTGCGTTGCATACCACATGATTTTATTCTTTGCTTCCATATCCGGACAAATCAGCGCTCCACCACCAGAAGTGGTAATCATCTTATTTCCATTGAAACTTAACACTCCGTATTGTCCGAACGTTCCACAAACCTGTCCATCGTATCGGGATCCCATTCCTTCTGCGGCATCTTCAAGTACAGGAATATCATAGCGCTGAGCAATCTCCATGATTTCATCTATCTTTGCTGGCATTCCATACAGATAAACAGGAACTATTGCTTTCGGTTTTTTCCCTGTTTTTGCAATTCTATCTTTGATTGCTTCTTCCATCAATTGGGAATCGATATTCCATGTGTCTGGTTCAGAATCAACCAGCACAGGCGTCGCACAAAGATAGGTTATAGGATGGGTTGATGCACAGAAAGTAAAACTCTGTACTATCACTTCATCACCAGGGCCTACGCCACAAGCCAGCAATCCCAAATGAATAGCAGCTGTCCCCGATGACAAAGCCACAATATGTTTAGGGCAGTCTATAAATTCTTCTAAATCCTTTTCGAATCCATTCACATTTGGTCCCAGAGGCACCACCCAATTTGTATCAAATGCCTCCTGTATATATTTCTGCTCCATGCCATTCTCGGACATGTGAGCCAAACACAAATATATTCGTTTATTTGCCATAACTTAAATTATTTTTTCTTAAACCCAAATAGATAAAAAGCAAGTATGTCGCTTGTTCTTAATATTTCACTAACAAGCAAACATAAAAATATAGTTATTATTGATACTGCTGTAGCTAAAGTTACCTGTACTAATATTTCGTTTGGCAGCATCCATTCTTTCAGGTATTCCATATGTGGTAAAAAGAAAAAATGAATTAAATATATATCAAGAGTTCTTCTACCTATATATAAGAATATTTTTGCCATCTTACTATTGTTGTCAAAAAAGGACCGCCTTGAAAAGAAAAATACGAAAACAACCATCAAGCCAAAATATCGAACAAGAATATCATGAACAAATGAATATAAAAGATATGATGATCCTTTAAATTTCTCATTATAAATAAGGATAAGACAAGTAATAAATATTACAATAAAAATTGTTCTATATTTATCGGACGAAACTATTTTCATAAAGCCACTGTTATATTTCCTACATAAAACTCCTAACGTAAAGAACTGTATATATTTGGCTAAGTTTTCAAAACATGTAATATTATAAATATTAAGACTCCTATTAGCTTTTGCTAACCAAACGATTCCTGCAATGGATAGTATTATCATCCCGATATCAACTACTTTATCTGACGTATATTTTCCAATTAATGACAAACAAAAATAGCATATATACATTTCAAATAGAACAATTGTAAACCAATAACTTAACCAGCCATATTCAATTGGATTAATAAAACTCCCCATAAAACTGTAACAGAACAAAGAGAAGAAAATAGTGGTAGGAATAATCTGAATACGGGCTTTAGCCCACATCCTATGCTGAAAAAAAACTAATGACCAATACTCTGTACCTTTATATGCAATAAATCCACTAATAAAGAAAAACATTGGCATTCTAAACGTCAGCAGAAAAGAACTTATAAATGTAGAATTCGGTTCTATCAAAAAAGATTTGCTTAAAACGTGACCAAATACAACCAGAAACATCGTAAAGCCCCGAAGTCCATCTATATAATTTATTCGTTTTGTCATAACTTAAATTATTTCTCCTCCATATTTCATCTTCTTCCCTAATACCGTACAAATTATCATTTGAATATCCTTAAGAAAAGAATAGTGTTCCAGATAATACAAATTGATTTTTATCTTATCAGGATATATCACTTCATCGTTATATTTTTGCGGATTCTCTATTTTTGCCAATAGCTCCTCCTCATCCCGATATTTCAGACTTGCAGGACCAGTAATTCCTGGTTTTAACTTAAGAATATTTCTATCACGCCCCTCTAGTTTATCTGCGTAACCGGGCACATCTGGACGTGGCCCAACGAAACTCATATCTCCTTTTAACACGTTCCACAACTCTGGAAGCTCGTCCAATTTATATTTCCTCAATTTAGCTCCTAATGGTGTTATACGACTCTCTCCTGCCACAGAAACTGAACTCCCCGAATGTGAGTCTGTCATTGAACGGAACTTATACATCGTAAATAACTTTCCATCTTGCCCTACTCTTTTTTGCTTGAAAATCACAGGACCTCCCGGCATCTTTACTCGTATCATGATTGCTACAAGAAGCAATATGGGCCATAATATGAGTAATCCCATCGTAGATGCCAACCTATCAAATATCCATTTAAGAATCATAACTCACATAATAATCACCATTCTTCAGTTGCTTAATTATTTTCGCATTCTGCGATTTCATAGAAGCCATATTATCCGGTGATATTGTTCCATAAGAAGGTATATCTAAGAGCTTAGTTATATCTGTCATAACCTTAGCAGTCAATTTTGATATTCCCTTATTCCTATGCTGATAATCCACCATATATCCACGAAAAGCCTTACCTATGAAATAGCATCTCAAGAAGAAATATCCTACCACCTCTTTATTTTCTTTTACTATATACGTTAAAAACGATTTGCTCTTTTGAATTTTTCTAATTGTCTTTTCATCAAAACCATGCGGTTTGAAAAAAATGAAAGCCTCCTCAGGCTGCCTATTGAAAAAATCCTGTAACTGAGTTATACTGTCAACATTCAGACTTTCCACAGAATACATACCACAATAACCCGCTAACACACCATCCACTTTCTTCAACCTACTTCCATATCTCATGTAAAAAAGCCAAGAGTTAATCCATTCGATGGTATCCCAGATCCATGGGCAATTATTTCTTATCCAATGTGCAATTGCATATAACATAATTTTGGCTACACCGCTTTCTTATTTACTAATAAAAAGCACTTTACCCGCACTCTATTTTGCTTCTAAACAATCTCCTCATAAAACTCATACAGACACTTGCGGACGAATCCCTGTTCGAATCGACTTTCAATCATCGGACGGGCGTTCTTTACCATTCCCTCTCGCATTTCCTTATCTACCACCATTCGCATCATCGCCTCATACAGCGCTTCTACATCCTTTGATGGGATGATTATTCCATTTTGTTTAACGCTAACAGAAACGGGAGCGTTCATAACTTCATTATCTCCATCTACGGAAGAGAGTTGGTGGGGGACTCCTGTTATGATCTCTCTACTTCCATTGATATCTGTCACGATACACGGCAACTCCATGGCACCTGCCTCTATCACCGTATTTGGAAATCCTTCCCGATAACTGGGGAATACGAAACAATCAGCAGCAGCATAATAAGCAATAAGATCATCTCCTGATTGCTCCCCCGCAACAATAATATCTGGAGTTTTTTCTATCAGCTCTTTCGCTGTAGGTGATATCGGGTCTAAACTTTCCTCAAAGGAACCAACCAATATAAGCCTTACATTACGATATTTATCTTTCAAACGGATATAAGCTTCAACCAACTCATTGATTCCTTTATCTTTTACAATCCGCCCCACAAAAAGAAAAGTGAAAACATCATCCTTGCGAATGGTCTTTGCCTTTTCCATGATTTCCGGTCGATGTGAGAAACGAGCCATATCAAGGCCCTTAACATTTCCATAGCCCAAGACTTTCATCTCTTTGTTGGTGATTCCTCCAGCTTTTAAGTCATTCAATACTCCTTGCCCTTCAGGAATCACATGCGTAGCACAAAAACAGGTGATTCTATCCGTCATCTTCAGAATCCACCTTTGCAGTCCTTTTGCAGTTGGCCATACCAATCCGGTAAAAGTATGTATGCGAACTGGCACCCGTGTCATCCATGCAGCCACCATACATAACAATCCTGCCTTCGGAGTCATGGAGTGTACCATATCAGGTTTTTCTCGCTTAAATATTCTTATCAATTTGAAAAGCGCCACAAGGTCTTTAACCAAAGAGATGTGTCGCTCCATAGCCACCTCGATGGTCCTCACCCCAAACTTCTCCTTTGCATCCTTCATCTCAGAGCCTGGAGAAGATAGCAACACCACCTCATATTTCTTTGTCAAGTCTGGTAGCATGCCCTTGACAAATCCCACAGACATGGACACCGTACAAGCTCGGATTATCTTTTTTTTCATATTCTAATTATCTCGCACAGATTACACAGATTTTTGTTGTGTTCTCATATTATAATCCTTCTTATGAAATTTAATATATCCTCTGTGTTGAAATTTACTAATAAAAATATTAATGAGAACACTGTTCGTATAATTTATTATACCTCTTCACTGTTTCTGAGATATCGAACTGCTTCGCCCGCTCATAACAACGGGTGGCAACATTCTCATAATACGCTTTATCTTCCGACAAATCCTTGATAACCTCAGCTAATTTTTCCGAATTTCCATGGGGGAAAAGAATACCATATCCATCCGTCACCTCTCGAAGCCCATTCACATCACTAGCAATAAAAGGCTTTCCTGCTGACAGACCTTCTATATTGGAAAGCGACAGACCTTCCCAATGTGATGACATCACCACGACATCTGCCGTTTTTAAGATATTGGGGACATCAGACCTTATCCCTAAAAATTTTACTTGACCACAACATCCTAGATCTGAAACAAGAGTCTCTAAATCATTTTTCCGTGCTCCATCTCCTACCAACCACAACTCATATTTCTCTTGAGGTAATTTTGCCATTGCTTTTATAAGGGTATCTTGATCCTTAGCTTCTCGAAACCCTGCTACCATCACAGTCACAAATTTTAAAGACTTCATCTCTGCAATCGGCTCCGCATGATGTATCTTCTCTACATCTACCCCATTATTGATGGTTATAATCTTTGCCCTTCCGTTATACAGATATTTCCTCAGCGTTTCCTCAGCTATTTTTGATATACATACCGTATAGTCATAATGTCTATACATCCACTTATCTATGAGCCGGAGTATTCCACCTTTCTCGCGTTTTCGGTTATTCGTACTATGCTCCGTCGTCACCATTTTTTTCTTGCAAAACAAGTTTGCAATAACAGCATATAACTGCGGAGAAGAGTTATGAGTATGCACCACGTCGTACTGGCGCATTATCCCAATAAGTTTTATAATGTACCAAGGATTATAATATGATGTGCCGAGGCTATATACTTGGCATCTTGGACAATCGCTCTTTAAACGCTTCAACAGCAAAGTTCTTTCTCCGTTGAAAATAACCAATCCAACTTCATGCCCAAGTTCCTGGAACCGGGGTAACATATTGGTGACCAACACCTCCGCGCCACCTGTATGTAAGGATGTTATTATATGGAGAATTTTCAATTTAGTGCAATATATTAACTATGAATTGTCCAAATTTACATGAATATATCAGAACTATAGTGTTTTTTGTATAATTAACACTATTCGTGTTCATACGCACAACTCATATTCACTCATTTATCTCTCAAATGCATCATCCATCCCAATGGTGCCGTCCACAACCACCACCACTCAATCTGTGGTTTTTCGTTTGCATCCGAACAAAAACGGAAACGCCAATAGTTAATTGCAGCCTTCACTTTAGCAAAAAACGGGATATTAAATTCGGTCATCTCCGCATACGTCATCATTGATGCAATGGGACTATTCATACGTATTTTTACAATCTTATCTGTCAATCCCCCCTCTAAATAATCACGAAAATAGACCACCTCATGAAACACCCGCAATTTATATTTCCTTGCTATACGGTTCCATACCAAAGCCTCTGGTACAAATTTCTCTTTCGAAATTTCTGGAAAAGGTATTTCTTTTAGCACAGAAGTGCGGAACACCTCCAACATATCACCCTCTACATGATATTTGTACCTCAGATCAATAGAACTGGTATCCAACACGTCTATATCGCAGCCTTTTCCTATAACCGTGCCATCATGGTGTGCCATATAGCCACAAACGCCCCCAAAAGAATTGTTATCCTTGATCTGCTGATAATAAAAATCTATCCGCTCTAACGAGTTAGGAGGGAGCATGTCATCACTATCTAATATGAGGAACAATTCTCCTTTTGCTTCTTTTACTCCGCGATTGATTGCCCGATGTTTTCCGCCATTCTCTTGATAAAAATATCGGATAGGAAAGAATTTATCATTTGTGAGTTGTAAATTATCAATTATGACGGAAGTGTCATCAATGCTTCCATCATCCACAATGACCCACTCAAAATCCTTGAAAGTCTGTTGAAGTAAACTCTCAAAAACCTTTAATAGATATGCAGCACGATTATATGTCGGTGTAAAAACTGTTACCATTTGTACAACTTATCCTCTGCATAACGAAGATCATACTCATACTGTTCCCAGATTGGATCATATGCACGCACTCCATTTGTCAAAAATGTTTTATATGGAGATAACTGATACCCCCAAGCAGATAAAATTCGTAAATACAAGAATATCATTATCACATACGACACCCATTTTATCCACACATCTTTTCCTGCTTGGATAAGCACTTCAGGCATCATACATGACGCAGCTATGATATAACACCACGTCAACCTTCCTCCGTTCATGAAACGACTGAACATCAACAACGTCAAAGCAAACAAAAATACGATATTCATCAGACACAAAGTCGTTTTATTTAATTGGAGTTTGGTATATCTGCTATATATGATTATAATGAAAAACAACGCCTCCATAATATAATCCAAACGAGTACTCCCAACATATTCCATTGTTTCTCCAGCTTTTCCTTCATTGATTGGCGTACCAAAGGTTCCAACCAACCATGATGCAACAGGAGTCAATCCCAAGACAAATGCAAAAAAGAAAATGGGAATCAGTTGATCTTTCCTAAACTTGACATTTGCCACGAAATAAACAGGTGCAAACATAATCGCACTACTATGAAACAGCACTCCTCCCGCTACAATGGCAAAAAACGGGATGGGTTTCCTCTTAACGGCATAGGGAATCGCAGCCGTCACAATCAACACCGCCAGAATCTGTCTGATATACACCCACGTAAAAAAATAATATAAACAGAGGAAGAAGAACAAGGCAATAAAAGGGTAGCGTGAAAACTTGCGTAAATACACATATAGCACGCTGTAAAACAACAATGCTGTAATCAAAAGATAAATATAACGATTAGACGTGAGATATGCCATAAGCACCGTATATACAGCATATCCCCGTTCGCTATGTTCCCAAGTCATGGCTGCCGTCGCAAAAAAATCCACTCCGTTACGAAGATCTCGGGCCGTTGCGTCAAATATCTCTCCGTAGATATAATTATCATATCCACCAAGCATATCGCGCAGACCACAAACAATTGCAATAAACGCAACGACTAAAGCCAAGAGTCCTTTCCGTTCTGATTGCTCTTTCGATTTGATGCCGACAGCACAACCAAGAACTACTGCCAATATTAAATAATAAATCATATTAAAATTTTCTTTTTTACACTTTATACTTTTTCCTTTTGTTTTTAACGGATATACCAACTCTCATTATCAAAAACATCAGAGACTTCCGATTAGACAACCAAAGGAATAAATCACTTTTCGCATTTCCCGTTGGTTTCAGTGGATATAATCCCATTCTCTGATAATCGTTAACATATCTTTTAAGAGTTCTCACGTTGTCAAACCGCATTATCGTGTATAGATGAGCATTGATGGAAAAGTTAAGTTCCTTTTCGAGATATTTTCTTTGCTCCAATGCTGCACATTCCATTTCTTTCTGCAAAGTTTGATAAACTAAGAACGAGTCCGCATTCGCTTTAACCCGGTCTCTGAGTTGACGATTTTGCGAAATCGACTGCAAATTACATCGATTATAATAATACCCCACATCCGGTACGACCGCCACACGTGCAAATCGCATCATTGTCTGCACATTAAAACAAGTATCTTCGATATGACTTACGCCATCCAAGAAACGGGTTTCTCCTATGGACGTTCTTTTATAGATATGATTCCATAAATAAGAACCATCTTTTTGTTGATATAGATACTCCAATCCCGAACACACATAAGATGATGCGACTTGCTCATGCTGTTCTTTATGGTCTGGATATTGGGAAATATAGCTAAAAGAAACCATATCTATCAATGGGTCTGCAACAATCAAATTTTTCAGAACCGAAACTATTTTAGGCTCGATGCTATCATCAGCATCCACAAACCAGACATAATCTCCCTTTGCAATTTCCAACCCCTTATTACGTGCTGTTGCAGGTCCCTGATTCTTTTGAAAGATATATCGTATGTTAGAATGTTGTCTTTCGTATTCTTTGCATATCCTCGCGCTGCCATCAGTTGAGCCATCGTCGATAAGAACTACCTCAAACTCATCGGTGGCTAACCCCGCGCTGATAATACCATCAAGACACGATGCCACATAAGTCTCGCAGTTGTAAATGGGAATGATGAAAGAGAGAAACATGAATGTTATTTTGCGTTAAGCGAAAAGCGTTTACTTGTTTTGACTTGCATTATAGAAATATATCTATTTAATAGCGGAACAGACACAATCACTATAATTCCAACAAACAAGCACATCATTAAAAATTGCATATTTGCAGGGAACAGATTTCTAAAAAAAACATTATAAACAAGCATCGCCCAGAAATGAACAGCGATTATTGGTAAACCGTTTCGGCTGATATATTGAAAAGGCAACATTAAATAATTCAAATTACAAAATTTAACTCTTTCCAATATCTCAAAAAAGAAGAGTAATATATAGATGCCTGAACAAACATTCAACACAAACAGGAGAGGAGAATTTCCAAAATTCCCGTTAACAAAGCCATTAGCATTTCCAAGATCGATTGCAAAATACAAACAGCAAGAAATAATCAAACCGAGAGTTTTAATTTTATATGATAAATGATGAATGTGTTTATTATAGAAAAACCCTAAAGTATAAAAGGCGAAAGCCATAAAGAACGGCTTAATATGCAGATATAATAAAATTGTGTTGTTTGGAAGAAATAAGGCCATGAGCATAGAAAAAAATCCTATTAGTAGAACCCATTTTTGCATCGTTTTATATATAACGCTAAACGTAATACTGACGAGGTATAAGATAAAAACGAACCATAAAGGCATCGAACTTCTGCTACCGAGTCCTATTAAAACACAAATTATATCCCCAACCAACCATTCGATTAAAGCTACAACATGGGTGGGAAAATACATGTTCAAGAATCCATATCGAGGATAATTCAATTGATTGACAAGGTAATCAGGAACATAAATATATGGGCACAGGATAATAAATAATAACGATAAGAATAAATATGGAACTAATAATGATTTTGTTTTTTTATTTATATATCCCTTTATTGTTGTAAATTTAGTAGGGTTGTATAAAATTCCCGATATAAAAAAGAACAGAGGAACCGTTAAATTCATCAGCAGCTCTATAGTTGTTCTCCCATGCAACGGAGGAACAGCTTGCATCAAATGAGATAGGCAGATTATCAGTAATGCAAATCCTTTTATGTTATCTATGTAGAGAAGTCGCTCCTTCATAAATAATAATTCTCACTTTCGAAATTATCAAAAATATACCCGGAGTATCCCGTACGTTTGTAAATGGGAATGATGAAAGAGAGAAACATTTTTATTTTAGTTTATTATATCCTCCACCAAAGAAAAAGAAATCTAATATCTTATTTTTGGAAAGAATATGTATCAGACATATACATATTGCAAGGAATCCCAATGCAAGCCATGGGGCTATAAGAACGTCCAAGACAAATTCACTTTCCACGTACCAGGAAAAGTTAGGAAAGATGTTCACGACAATAATCGTCTGTAAAACATATATTCCAAGTGTCCATTGACCATATTTGGTAATGTCGTGATTTGATATATTATTCCCACAACACTTAATAACAGAAGCAATGATAAAGATGGTTGCCATGCTCCCACTGAACCCCACCATATAGCGGTATAATATCAAATGTCCACTGGTTTGTAAAGAGGTATAGTTGATCTCTATGTAGTTAGGAATTTCCCAATACACCTGTAAGCCATACAAAACCACAAATAGTACGGTGAACACCATAGCTAACTTCCATGTTGAATCTGCTTGCTCAAAGACATTATACTTTTTCAGCATATACCCCCCCCAGAAATATGGGAACAGTAGATTTACCTGCAAGCTTGAGCAGCCGGGAATGACAAACAAAGCCGCACACGACACGACACACAACGTCCAGTCATCAAAAGGAAGACGCTTCAAAAGAGTGAAGATAACATAGTAAACAAACAATGTTTTTAAAAACCACGAATTACCTACGATATCATCTCTATAGTCTGGATGATCTTTGGTAAAAAATAGATATATACAACAAATCAGCGTACACGTAACCGCAGGAAGTAAAAGTTGCTTTGCCTTTTTTGCAACAAATGGCAGGAAAGGAGTTTCACCAGATTTACTGCTCGCAAAATAGCCACTTAGTAACATGAACAACGGCACATGAAAGGAATATATCATGGGCCAGACATGTTTATCAACGCCCCACCCATTTTTCATCATTTGAATAGTATGACCAAGTATCACCAAATACATCGTGAACAATTTCACGACATCTAAATAAACAATCCTTTGCTTTCCCATCTTTACATTTGTTTCTTCCCTGTTCAACTTCACAGTCCTCAAAGCGAAGCCGCTGTGATACATTTTCTTGTCACGAACAAGTATTACGCTCTGAGCGTGGGAAAGTACATAACAGTCAACAAACAACAATCATTGCTCCTGCTCTTGTTTCTACAGCCTCCCATCTACATATTCCCTGTCAAGCACCCCTTTTACATCGTATATCACACCGATTTTGCTATCTTTGAGGAAGTCGCGAACGTTCTGCCCAAGAAATTGTTTATGCGCAACACCAAGAATCACGGTATCAAATTGCCGTTTCAGTTCTTCCATTGTCCCACCGAATAAATCTATTCCATATTCTTTCTTTACCTCAGCTGCATGCGCCCATGGATCAAATATGGTAACATTGTCCGTATATTCCCTCAGAGTAGAATAAATATCAACAATCTTTGTATTACGAATATCTGGGCAATTTTCTTTAAACGTAATGCCAAGCAGAAGAATTTTAGCGTCTTTTACCATCACGCCTTTTTTATTCATCAACTTGATAGTCTGGTTTGCAACATATTCACCCATACCATCATTTAACCTGCGCGCTGAAAACATCACACGCGGGAGCACACCATACACTTGTGCTTTCTGTATGAGATAATATGGGTCAACACTGATACAATGTCCTCCTACAAGTCCAGGACTTAACTTGATAAAGTTCCACTTTGATGATGCCGCTTCAATGGCATCATGAGTATCAATACCCATGGCATTGAAGATTTTTGCCAACTCATTCATGAATGCAATATTCACATCGCGCTGAGAGTTCTCGATGATCTTTGATGCTTCTGCAACCTTGATACTCGGCGCCTTATGAGTACCATTGATAAGCACAGTGTTGTACACATCATCTACGAGATCGGCTATCTCTGGTGTAGAACCAGATGTTACCTTACATATTTTCTCAACTGTATGCTCTTTATCACCAGGGTTAATACGTTCAGGTGAATAACCTGCAAAGAAATCCTCATTGAACTTCAAGCCTGAAACTTTCTCGACGACAGGCAGACATTCCTCTTCTGTCACCCCTGGATAGACTGTTGATTCATAGACAACAACGTCACCTTTAGAAATCACCTTTCCCACCGTTTCTGAAGCTCCCCACAAAGGTTTCAGGTCTGGACGGTTATTCTCATCAACAGGTGTAGGCACTGCTACTACATAAAAGTTACAATCACGTATTTTCTCCAGATCTGTGGTACAGATGAATCCATGATTGTTGATTGCATCCTGCAGTAGTTCGTCACTAACCTCCAAAGTTGCATCATGACCCATCATCAGGCCATCTACACGAACTTGATTCATGTCATAGCCAATGGTTTTAAACTTCGTTGAGAACAGTCGGGCAAGTGGCAGTCCAACATAGCCCAAGCCAATTACGGCAATTCTGATATCTTTATTAATTGTATTCATATCTCAGGAATTATCATTTTATTTTTAACAACATGAATTATGCGTTTTTACGTCATCCACTCCTCTTTATATTCCGCCCCATTCAGCATCGCTGCCCTTAAAGCGAAGCCGCTGTGATACATTTTCTTGTCACGAACAAGTATTACGCTCTGAGCATGGGAAAGTACATAATAGTCAACAAACGACTTCATATATGTTTTCTTAGAAGCATCATAGGTAAAACCGACATGAACCACTTCGCCAGGGATAACATATACATAAGGCAATCCTGAAACACGATTCAGGAACGTGATACTATCTGAAGTTACAAGTAGCCGTTTCTCAGGATGTGTTTCATGGGCTTTTTCGATTACATTCACACAACGCTGTATATACTGTTCACGCTCATTTTCAGGAAGCGTTTCGCCCCCCTCCTTAAAATCGCCCAGCAACTGGCGGAACCGGAATACCATGGCATTATATTGTTTCTCACCTCCCATGGCTGTCACATGCTCTTCCACTAATCCCTGAAGCTCTTTTGTCGGTCTAAACAGCTCATTAAATAACGTTCCATATTCATTGTCGCCCGAACGCATGTTGGTATAAACATGTATTTGTTCATAATCCTTTTTCAGATACCACTGCAGAATCCTTTTCTGAACTTCCGACTCGTGCTTATTCTCCTGATTATGATAAGTCAGTATTGTGCAGGGATAAACCCGTTTTGTGTCATAACAGATTTCTTTTTCGTCAATATACCAATCATACAGATTGGGCTCTAAATAGTCGATCAAGTTTGGCGTCTCAAAATGAATCTTAAAATCCACCCCCTGACGCTTACATTCCTGATAGACAGAAGTTATTCCCCGAAAGCGATCTGACAAACCGCCACAAAAGGTCGTCTCGTTACGGACCATCAGAACAATAATCTTCCCCTGATGCACCCTACCGCGACTCCGACTACTGTTCAGTACTTTGTATTGGGGCAACAGCTGTCGCCAGCGACAATAAAAATTGTGACGCAGAATTTTTATAAAAGATATGATTGCTTGCATATTAGCAAAAAAGTCGTTAATGACAGAAAAGTTCCGTTAGTGCAACCGACCGTCCACACCCCTTCCTCCTCCAATGAATAGGCATTCCCGAGTTACAGCGAGCTGAGAACAAGAATTCATTCATCCACAGAGCAGTATAAATAGTTGTGCGACACGCCGTTGCACCGCATAGGAGACTTGGTCTCGCAGTAGCCTATCCGCGCATGCGTATATATATATTGTGTGCAAAGTTAACAAAAAAAATGATTATGCGGATGAAAAAACAAAATTTATTTGTATTTTCTAAAAAATCACAAAAGGAAAAATCAAATTAAGGGGATGCACCGATGTGCCCCATTGACAGGATGTTGAGATTGACTGAAATAACAAACCATGTAAATAGGAGTAAAACATCTCTGCCATAATGGCTAACAAACCAATTGGGATAAAGAATGCCTATGTTACCATTATCATTTAGCGAAGCATTCATCCCTTTGCCAGACGTTCCCATCCCATATTGGTAGCTGTCCCCACCATGAGGGGTGGAGAGTGACAGTCCATCATTTTACTGCAAAAAAACTCATACTCTCACGTAACGTTCTCCTTTTTATTTTAAGTTAAAAAATCGGGATTTTAACACAAAAATTTTGACACCTAAGGCACATACTTCTCCACTGAAATTTGGAGCAAGAACGAATATGTATGCAAAATAGATGTGTTTATACCCCAAAACTGCATATCTACATCATAAACATTCCAATTCCGTTTCTAAAAGTGCCCATTTTGCATCCCAAAAGTGTTACTTTTGCAACCTAAAAGTTAAACTTTGAGGAAGTAAAAGTTCAACTTTCACAAAACCAGAAAATCGCATAAAAACGTAAATCGTTTATTTTCAACAGTTTAAAAAACTGTCAAAATTACGTATTTTTTCGACCAACTGACTCCCATTCTCAAAATAGCGGCAGAAAATAACGAAAACAACGAAAATCGGAAAGCCAACAAAGCGTCATACATGCAACTAAAAATGGTATTTTTGTTAAAGAACGTAAATGCCCCAATCGGACATATAAAACCCGAATATAAACGAAATCGGGGAGGCATCACCTGATGTCTCCCCGATTTTTATTGCAGTGTTGTGAACGGCTTGATCCTAAATCAGCCATTATTTATAGATGAACATTTATGCAGTCCTGACTTCATCACTTTTTTGCGCCATCATATAGCGCACAATGATAATCAGCGAGTTACGTAAAATTATTGGGTGGTTTGGGTGGCGCAAGCGAAAAACGTGTACCTTTGCACCATGTATGTACGCAAGAAACACAATCGTTCCGGCTCTACAAGTGTGGTAGTGGTCAGTAAAGCGAGTGGAAAGTATAAAGAAATAAAATCGTTTGGCTCCTCTACATCCGAAGAGGAAATACATTCATTATGCGATAAGGCTGCTGCATGGATACGTTCATTTGGCGGTCAGCAAGAACTTGACTTTGATGACCGCAAGGGAAAGGAAGTCGAGGAGACAGAGCGTTTCCTTAGCAATATTGACAACGTGTTGATAAACGGTACTCGGCTTCTGCTTGATCAAGTCTATGACAGCATCGGCTTCAACCGGATTCCCGATGAGATTCTGCGTCATTTGGTAATCGCAAGGGTGTCGCAGCCCAGAAGCAAACTTGCCACAGTAGATTACCTGAAGTCATATTATGATGAAGATGTTGACCTCAACCACATCTATCGCTACATGGACAAGCTCTACAATACCCAGATGGAGCTTGCGCAGCAGATTAGCGTAGAGCACACCCGGAAACTGTTCGGAGGCAAGATTGGATTGATGTTCTACGACGTGACGACGCTCTACTTTGAGACAGCACAGACGGACGTATTGCGTGAACCGGGGTTTTCAAAGGATGGAAAGACGGCAGAGTCACAGGTTATACTCGGTCTGCTTGTATCAGAAGGAGGCTACCCGCTTTCATACTCTCTGTTCAACGGCAGCCAGTATGAGGGCTTCACCATGATACCAATGATAGATGACTTCAAGCAGCGTTTCAATCTGGGGAAAGATTTTGTTGTGGTGGCAGACTCAGGCTTGATGAACAAGAACAATGTCACTTTGCTGCAGGAGGCTGGCTACAACTACATACTTGGAGCCCGCATCAAGAGCGAGAGCGCAAGCGTGAAGCAATGGATTCTCTCTTTAGAGAAGGTTGATAAAGCCTGTTACGACTACAAACGTGAGAATGGGGAAAGACTTATCGTCAGTTATTCCGACAAGCGTGCAAAGAAGGATGCCTACAACCGTGACCGCGGAATTGTCCGATTGAGAAAAGCCTATAAGACCGGACGCATCACGAAGAGTCAGGTGAACAAGCGTGGCTACAACAAGTTTCTTGAAATCAGCAAGGACATAGAAGTCGTCATCAGCGAAGAGAAGATTGCAGAGGACTGCCAGTGGGACGGACTCAAGGGCTACATCACCAATACAGACCTTGACGCCGAGCGTGTCATTGCCGAGTATCATGGACTCTGGGTGGTGGAACGTGCATTCCGTATTTCAAAAGGAACTCTGGAAATGCGTCCGATGTTTCATTTTACAGAACGTAGGATAGAGGCACATGTCTGCATTTGCTTCATCGCCTATAAGGTATATAAGGAACTGGAGCGACTCATTGCCATTAACAAGATTGGGATGAGTGTCGATAAGGTGCTTGAGGCAGCCAAAACTATCACGACAATCAGGGTAAGGATGCCTAAAAACGGGACTTACTTCACTAAGACACTCTTCTTGACGGAGAAGCACCTCGCAGTGAAACCACTTTTCGACATATCTGGCAACAAATCTTAATTTGGGTGGCGCATTGACGAAGTCAGGAAGAACGTAAATGCCCCAATCGGACATATAAAACCCGAATATAAACGAAATCGGGGAGGCATCACCTGATGTCTCCCCGATTTTTATTGCAGTGTTGTGAACGGCTTGATCCTAAATCAGCCATTATTTATAGATGAACATTTATGCAGTCAGCAAACATCTTTGCTCCTGCTCGGGTTAGATGCAATCCGTCATGACTAATAAGTTTTTTGTTCGGAGTTTTATTCACAGATTTACCTCTAACCCTTTAGTTTTGAAATATATGGAATCGTCAATCTATAAATAAAATAGAAAAAATTACACAATGCGTGTTGTCTGTCTTATATATCTAATGACTTATAATCCTTATTACTCTTCAATATTATATTTAAAAAAGGAATTAATAAAGATGTTTTCCATGAGAGAGTTTTTCCTTTTAAAGGATAAAACAGACTCTTCATCTTAGTTAAAAGTGTTTTTTTTGTTTTATTTGTAAAACTTCTATTTTTTATTATCCCCAATAGCAATGAGACTAACATTGAATTATTGTGCTTTAAATAATATTCTTTTAAATCCTTATCAAAAACATAAGTCTCTGCAAAATCCGTTATACTCTTTATGATAATAAATTCATCACAGATCTGCTTTATCCTTTTATCATGATAAAGATGTCTATCTGTAGAATTCGGATTCCATGTATAAGAATATGCAACTATATCTAAATACATTATTCTTTTTATGTATGCATACATTCGTAATACGAATTCAACATCTTCATGATATATGCCTTCTAAAAATTTCAAATTATTTTCTATAAGAAATTTATGCTTGTATAGATAAATACATGAGGAGCCGATATCAGCGCCATGCATAATAGCATATTTGCCATCATATACTTTGTCCGATGAAAAAGGTTGACATGCTGCGTCATGCATATTCCCTTTAGAGTCATAACAGACCATTTTATAAGCACAAACATCCAAATCATACTCTTTTGCTGTTATAATAATATTTTTGAGGACATTTGGCAGGAGCATATCATCCGAATCCACGAACATAATATATTCTCCGTTTGCTTTTTTCACTCCCCTATTTCTAACAGCGGCTTGTCCTTTGTTCTCTTGAGTTAAGAGGATGATATTTTCATGTGTATCTTTATATCGCTTAGCTATTTCAAAACTTTTGTCAGTAGAACCATCGTTAATAAGGAGAATTTCATAGTCAATTTGAGGAATATCTTGTGCCAATAATGACTGAATACATTGCTCAAGATATCTTTCTACATTGTAGACAGGAACTATTATTGTTAATAATTTATTATATGACATGTTATGACTTAATACAAAGAACGTAGCACCTTTATTATTCAAATATTTCTTAATAAAGATGCTTTTTCTCTTTTTTCAATTGTACTAATTGCTGTCTATCGGAGCAACAATACTCAGTTTATACTTCATATCTTTTGCTTTCTTAATCTGATGGGATAATCTTTTATCCACCCGCGGTTAAAAGTAATTATCTTAACAAAAAGGACTACCAAGGTATAGACATATTTCCTTAGCTTTGCAAAACTCAAGGTATAAAACAATGAATGATAATAATCATCCTCGCCCATAAAATTCCTATAGTCTGCCCGCACACGTGGAGGTATCAAACAATCGGTCAGATGATTTATCAATGCTCTGTCAGCATCCTTATTCGTACTTGTACAACTGATTCCCGAGACATCAAAAACGGCAACGAACACATTTACCTTCCGATAGCTCACATTTTCTTTTATCAGGTGATGCATGAAGAAGTCACGATCGCCCATGATCTTATATCGCTCATCATATTTGTACACGTCAAATAAAGCTCTTTTGATAAAGGACACTGGATGCAATAAAGTGCCGGTCAGCATATACGCCATGGAAACTTCATCGGGCGAAATGCGCTCGTCTCCCCTTGATGTGTACATATTCCCACAGACGATGTCTTCGTTGAACTGATTTGCAAAAACTTTTTCCAAAACACGCTCGTCACATAGATAGTCACCAGAGTTCAAAAATTGGGTATATTCCCCATGAGCAGCAAAGGCTCCCTTATTCATCGCATGATAAATTCCATGATCCTTTTCGCTCACCCAGTAGTCAACCCTATCAGCATACTCTTTAATCACATCAACACTGCCATCCGTACTTCCCCCGTCAATAATGATATACTCAAAATCACGGAACGTCTGACTGACCACGCTCTTTATCGTCTTACGCAGACCTTCGCAGTTGTTATAGTTGATGGTAATAATTGATAGTTTCATTTCATTTAATATCTCATTTCAACTTCCGTATCCAGTCGCTCTTCAACCAAAGATTCATGACTTTCAGGATACAGATATTTATCTTATATATTATCTTTCTGACTGGTGGAATCTGCTCTACCGTCGTAAACATCTGGCGATAAGGCGTGCAACCGAACACATAATCCTCATAATCTGCCAATACGCGCTCGGGGAAACATGCTTTCAACTCATTGAACACTTCCTGACGGGACACTTCGCTGTTAGCGGTGCTCACCCCCCCACTCTCAAAACGTGCAACCACGACAGGCACATGCCGATAAGTGGCGTTCCGGAACACCAACTCATGCATAAAAAATTTCCAGTCGGCAGCACTCCGCATGGTCTCATCATAGGGATGTTCCCTTAACAACCGAGTCTTTATAAAACTCGCTTGGTGATATAATGTATGCTTATAAAACGTCCGCATCGTCACGACGTCGGGATTGGGAGAAATATTGTTTTCTCCAAAACAGATGTCTCCACACACAATGTCTTCAGTCAAATCTAACCTTGCAAATTCCGTAATGACATCCGGAGCATAAAATTCATCACCGGAATTCATAAAGATGCAATAGTCCCCATGCGCAGCCTTCACGCCTTTGTTCATCGCCGGGTAGATTCCCCCATCCTTCTCGCTTATCCAGAAATCGATTTGAGAGGCATGTTCCCTGATTATTTCCACACTACCATCTGTACTTCCTCCATCAATCACAATATACTCATAATCATGGGAAGATTGGGACGCAACACTCTCAATAGTCCGTTGCAATCCCTCTGCATGGTTGTAATTAATGGTAATGACAGAAAACTTCATTCTCTCACAAAAATTATTTTAAGCTTATTCTCTTTTGAAATATTTCAATTACCCATAAAAAGCCATTCCAAACGACAATCCGCAACTAATCTATCAAAATAGCTACCATAAATATAAGTAAAATAAATCCTACAGAATACAAACTTGCAAGAATATAATGGTTTGAATTGTAGAAATTAAGACAAGTGCCTCTATACCATTCCAATATCACGCAATGAAACAGGAATGCAGCATAGGCTGACTTTCCCATCCAATTCACAACTCCGCTTTGTAGCTTCAACTTTGAGAAAAACAATGTGAAAAAGACACTTGCTAATATCATCAATGGTGAATTATAGGCACGCAAATAATACTCACCACCAGCAGACTTTCCTATATATTCGCTATAAGACATAAGAAAGGCACTTATCAAAGTAAACAAAACAAACAAAAAGAGATCATTGCGCTTGTCTAATGAACACCATCGTCCTCCATGAATCTTTATATAACGGGCAACCATGTAAAGGAAAATAAATGCTTGAAAAGAATACCCCCTATCGAACTTTAAATAATCGATAGCGTATCCCATTACAACTTCGACCATTGCCCATAAAACCAAGAACCACTGAAACTGCCTTTTTGTGGCTTTTTCAGCATAAGCATTTAAAACTGGCGAAAAAACATATAACGCAATATATGCATTAATAAACCATGAGAAATTTATAAAATTAAAACTTGTGACCGAAGCCTTACCCCCACAAAACGAGATTAGATTCCCTATTAAAACAAAGAACAATATCTGAAATATGAAAGAGGAAAAACTCTTTATTTTGGGGTGAATTCCAAAATATCCGGAAATAAGCACAAAACAATTGACCCCGGCATCTGCACCTATCAAAATAAACCAACGAGGTATAGAATGTGGTATCAAATAAAACTGCGCATGAATCATCATGATAAGAATCATCGAAATGACTCTTAATAATTCCATATTCGATTGGCGTGAAATATTTTTTACCATCTCATTATTTTTTACAGGCTCCTCAAAGACTTATAATCTTTCAGTGTAAACAATTAAAATTTTCCTTTCAGAAATCTTGCATGTTTATCTATCACAACATCCAACCATGCACAGACAAACGCTGTAAACAAAATTAAGAATAAAGCAACAAAATATTTAGAGATACCCACTTGCCAATGGAGGTACCCTTTAATAAGAACAACCATTATACTTTCTTGAAGCAAATAAATCGTAATTGTGTGCTTGCCCAAATATTCTAACCAACCGCATTTTCCAATCCATCTACATATGACAAACAACATTAAAGAACCTGAGACACCCATTAAAAAACACAACCAAAAATTACCCCAAAACATGCCAACAACCCCAACTATATATGGGTATGGTAAATGGAATAGCTTCATCAATATTGCCACCAATATAAATCCCAAACCAAGACACACCAATAACTTTTCTTTATCCAACCACTGCGAGTGTTTTTTTAACACGTTTCCAAAGAAAAGGAATGGAAGTAACATCAGTGCATGCTCAAAATACCATATATTTAGAACCATTTTCTTATTATAGATGGAACAACCGACCAACATCCCAAATAATAAAATCAGGAAAATCCAAACATCCCCAACTTTAATCCATTTCCTAATACCATACATGATTATCTTGGCGACAAACAATGCTATCAGGAACCAAGGACCACAAGTCAACAATATTCCATACCAATTTTTGTCTAAAAAATTATAGCAAGAGAGTCCTTCTGATGTAAAGAATGATGCTATCCATGAAGAAAGAAACACCCCTATCAAGATACTGGGGATAATCAAACTCTTGAAATTCTTTAATGCAAAGTCTTTAAACGGTATATCAAAATTTGTACAATAGCCAGTTATCACAAAAAAGGCAGGCATATACCAAGTGATAAAGAATATGTGTGTATTTGTAACAAACTCAAAATCATCTATTCCTGCAAAGTCGTGAGCAAAATAGTTGACATGCCCCAGCAACACAAACAAGATTAGAATCCCTTTAGCTATATCTATCCAAGGCTCTCTCCTTTTACCTGATGCTTTATTCAAACTGTTCTCCACTATCTAATCCTTTTTTGAAACGACCTCAATATAATTGAACATTTATCTTTGAGTGAGAATGTGTCACATGCCCACAGTTCCTTTATGCTTTTTATCCAATGACTACAAGTCAACATACTCATTGTTGTGATCATCGTCAGCTTATTGTAAATCGGCAGATATTCCGTAACTGTTCGCTGATAAAACGTCTTCCATTTTTCATCTTCGCCAACTGCCACCTGATGCTCTTGAAGCCATTTTGAAAACAATAATCTAGCTTGGAATTTCTCCAAACCGCATCTCCTGTCATTAGAAATATTGATACAGCTCCAACGGAAACGCACCAAATGCTCCTGGCTGTTGACAACCCCGCAATCTGACATCAACAACGCTGTTGCATCATCCGAAGCCCATGCTTTCGGAAAATTCACAAAACCACCTTTCTCGACTAAAGTCCTACGTTTGAAAATATACTGCGGAATACCGCCTCTCATTCCATGCAACATATGATAACGAAACTCCACAGGTGACAGATATTCCTTATAGCAGGCATCTATATCTTTAACCACGTTTTGGTCATCCACCTGCAATATCCTCGCACGGAACAGCCCCACTTCTGGATATTTCTCAATCAGGGGTACAAATGAAGACAAGAAATTCGGCTCATACAAATCATCGTCTGTTGCAAGAACGACATAATCTCCCTTGGCATATTCAAGACAATGGTTCCACTGTGCCACTAAATCATGTCCTCCTATATTATCCTCATTCAGGTAATAAGAAATGTGGTCATCATGAAATCCTGACACAATTCCCCGAATATCATCCGGAGAGCAATCATCCACGACAACCAATTCAAATTCTTTATAGTCTTGGGCGATAATACTACTAATCGCCTGTTCAAGGTATTTCCCCTTATAGGCGGGAAGGACGAAAGAGAAAATCATTTACGAATACGATTCAGTAATTCCTTTATTTTAATGAAAGGATATAAAATCGCATATCCTAAACGAAACACCTTCGAAGAGAACAATATATCGTGTTTGTTTTGATTCATTACACGCTGTTCTCTTTCTTGAATGACCTTAATAAAATCCTGATAGGTTTCATCGCTTAAACTCAATCCACGCCTCATACAAGCATTACGTCTCACCTCCAAATTCCAAAACCACGTCCGATACCAATTACTCGTTACAGCCGTCGAAACTCCCTGTCTGTATTTATAAGTAAACTCATTCAAAACATAGATATCTCCAACTTCCTCCATCTTAAAATACAAATCCTGATCCACTCCAGCTAAGATGTATGGGGCTATTCCCTCTGTCTTATCGTAAAATGCTTTTTTGAACGTTGCCAAATTCATTGGTCCATACCATCGATAAGTATAAAAGGACTCTCCTTCTCTCAACTTTAGCAAATTATTCTCGCCATTTATATTCATTTCGATATCACATCTGTAACAGCGAGAATACACGATAGAAACTTCAGGATGGTTTTCATGTACCTTTACCATCTTCTCCAAAGCATCTGGCAATAACACATCATCGGGATCTAAGAAACCACAAATTTCCCCATGCGCTTCCTCTACACATCTCCATTTAGTATATCCACATCCCCGATTTTGCTCATTATAAACTATGTGAAAACGAGAATCCTTCTCATACTTATGGTAGATTTTACTCGACTGATCGGTAGAACCATCATCTACGACAACGATTTCCCAATTATGATAACTCTGTTCAAAAACACTATCTATCGCCTCTTGCAGATAATGCCCATTATTATAATTGGCTATAAGAACAGAAAACAAAGGAATCTCCATATTA
Organism: Prevotella sp. Rep29; assembly: GCF_019551475.1. Lineage (NCBI taxonomy): Bacteria > Pseudomonadati > Bacteroidota > Bacteroidia > Bacteroidales > Prevotellaceae > Prevotella > Prevotella sp. Rep29. Next base: position 927,772 of record NZ_CP047159.1, on the reverse strand, counting down.
ACAACAGTCCTTTCTTTCAAAAAATGCATTTATATTATGATACATGTAGCCCCTTATGCGAGCTTTTATATTTGCTTCTTTATAGAAAAATCTTTTTCTATATAAAATCATCAATATCCCCATCTTATAGAACTTTCTCCTAAAAAAGAGATTTCTAAACGTCACATATAATTCATTAAAACCATATTCACCCTTAGATGCACCATAATATGTAAGAAACTTATTGTAATATGTGAATAATTGTTCATCATAACATGGTTCATCTATAGATACTACAAAATCTTTCAAAATAATTCCTATATTCCGAATCTCTCTTTCCCTTGTCAAGGAAGTCATGGTAGAGCCTTCACGAAGATATCTAATATAAGTTGGTTGAAATACAAATGCTATTTGGTTTACCTTCTTAACCATATAATTTAACCAATGATAATCCTCAAGAATAATGCCTTCTTTAAAAAACAGATTATTACACAATATAAAGCTCTTCTTTATTAACTTATCACATGCAGATTCCAACAAAAAAGAATTTCTAGAAAAAAAGAGTTTCCTTATAGATCTATTATCTTTTACAAAAGACATGTGATTAACATCTACGTTTCCATTATCCAATGCATGAACCATAGTTCCTTGTATAATCTCAACTTCTGGAAAACCTTTTTGTTTCTCCATCATATTATTAATCGCATCATCTGCCAGTTCATCATCACTATCTAAAAAATACAAAAAATCACCCGTCGAATTTCTTATTCCCGTATTTCTTGCTCCACTTTGCCCCAAATTTTTTTCGTGTTTTATAAACTGGAATTCTGTTGATGTTGGAGAATTTTCTTCTATTGTCCGCTTTGCTATTTCTATACTTTTATCATTAGAACAATCATCAACAAGAACAACTTCCAATGGACGATATGTCTGTTTTAATACAGAAAGGACACACCGTTCTATATATTCTTCCACATGATATACTGGAATGATTATTGAAACTTTCATAATTCCTAATTATAAAAAGAATTTTTTCCTATTACTGCTTTCGAGGCAAAATCAACTTACTACCTAAACGATTCAGAAACACATCATTATATTTAGACAAGATATTACCTGCAGGAGTGAATGTCAATTCTGCAAAATAAATCTTTCCGTCAACAACATAGAAATCTGCCCTTACAAAAGGGAAAGGCTCTGACAATATCCGTGCATACTTGAGAATGGAATCTTTTATTGGGTCGTCAGCCACATGAAAGATATCTGTCTCACCCTTCCTTTCAAAAAGAGGTGCCCAATCCAAAGAATACGAGCGAGCATCGTAGGTCCCGTCAAAGTTCTTACGACAAACAAGAAAAGAGTCAGGTTCCCCATTGATACACCACACTTGATATTCTATAGGAGCTGTCTGACTAATCAATTGCTCACATACTATCTTCCGCTTGATTTTCCTATAATGGATCTCACCGAATATCTTGGAATAGTCCTGAGCCATCCATTTCTTTAATTGTGCTTTTGCAGCTTCCACATCAAGTTTCGACTTATCTGTACAGATAATATTACAGCCGGATCCATGATTACATTTAAGGACGAATTGATTTGGCAATAAATTAAAATCTATCTCATCTACATGATCATAAACATTGATTAGCGGTACCAATATATGCGACAGTTGCTTGTCTCCCCCCACATACTCGCGAACCCTATACTTGTCGGCACACTGTGTCTTAAGAGAGCTGTGCCAATATCGGTTCAGCCAATGAAGTTTCTCATTGATGTCTTTTGGATTGCGATAGTCAAGCTGTTTCCCAGTTTCCCGACGATAACGAACTTTTGTTTTTTCCCAAATGAGGAAATCCCATTTACTGTTTAACACAAATGTCTCATATCTGTACTTAAGACTTGCAAATAAATTCATAATCCTTATTTTAGAATTTGAGGTGTGAGGTATCTAAGGTATCTTATAAAAAGTCATTAATAAATGTATATGCTACTATGAAATGGAAGTCTAACGCCTCAACTGCCCTAATGTCATCCTATAGCAAAGACTTTTCAACTTATAGAACGTATCTCTGAAAAAGTTTGACGGGGGGGGTAATTTGATTCCGTTTTCGGAAGCATATTCGTATAATTCACAATAAAACTGATCGGTTTTTCGCTGGTCAACTATCTGCCTCAAATAATATGATTTGCCTTGATAATATTTTTCCAGGTCAAACACTTTATTGTATTTTTGCAATCCTCCCAACCAATCCAAAGCCACCTGTGTCCTGATACATTTAGGACAGACACCGCAATTTTTTTTGCCATTCCAGCATACCATCAGGTGATTGTAAGAAGGCTCGAAATCTGATATATATTTGGTTTTTTCAATACGTGTCATTGCCATATTTGCTGGTATGACAGCCAGATTATCTGAAGAAAAAAGAGGTAATGACCACCACTCGTTATGCTCTAAGCCTTTATGTATATCCATGACAAAACCCATAAATGTAGCATAGCCCGTTGCGTGATAGTATTTTGAAAAATGATTTTGCATCATTAACATCACAGCAGAATTCCGATATTCAAAAACTTCAAAAAAGTCATGTGTTCCCCACATCTGATTGGAGAGTGTATTGATATTAGAATCAACTATTATTAACGGATAACTATACTTTTTACAGAAACTTTTAACGACCTGTAGTTCATCCCTGAAAATACGATTTTCAAGTTCTTCCGGCACAGGTTGCGCATGTCCGCCATGATGCGCCCCTATCTTGAAATACAACAAATGGGTCAGCTTATAATCGTCTGCCACATCTTCCGTTGTATATTCTTTCAGTGTTGCCATGGAGTCAACACCACAGGAAATACCCGTACCAACCCACTTACCTGTAAATTTCTTATTACTCAGTGGAGCATCGATATGAATCGGCTGCAAGTGATTCATCGCACACATGTGCGGAATGAAATGTTTTGTCAGATTATAATAGAGTTTTTCTGAAATAGGATACTCCGATTTAAAATCATAGCCATTCAGAAGTGCATCATATAGGAAACTTACTATAGGGCTGTCACAATACGCCGCGATTTCTCCCTCCCACGAGCCTGATATTTGATACTCAAGCAAAAACGAACTATCGTTCACGCCAATTTCATAAACGACCTCCAAAACATCATTTTTTTGATGTTGATTGATGCTTTTTATTTCTATAACTTTCGACATATTATAAATGTTTATTATACAGAAACTATTTCCCTTATTTGATTATTGCCCTTACTCTAGCATAATCTTTATAAATTGGGGGCTTATAACTAGATTGCGCATCCGGTTTCTATGTAAACATTTCATTGCCACTAATGTCATGAAGAAAGTTTGACCTTTTTCCATATTTTACATATGAATTGATATTGCTTACTGTATTTGTAAGTCACTATCTGCCAAAAGTAATCTTCCCGGCATTCTTTTTTCAACTTGAAAATATTAATAAATTTAAGGTAACTCTTAAAAGTATCTGCATCAATAATCCGTCTGTACATCAAAGTCCTAGCAAAAGCCATTATTCTATAATTCACCTCAGCATCAAACTTATATTTTGTTTCTTTATTAAATTCTCCCAACCATTCTACCTCGTTCAAAAAATATTCATACATTTTCTCTCCATGGTTCCTTTGAGTCCATGAACCAGCAGACATATACCTATAGTGACTCATGACATTAGGGAAATAATGTACTTTACCCATAAGCCCCATATGCAATACTAAAGGATAATCACCAACGTTTGCTTTTTCCCGAAAAAATGGAATATTTTTATTATTTTCCGATCTTAATACGAGCGAACAAGTAGATAAAAAATCTCCGCCATTAGTAATTAAGTCGGGTAATGACAATTCACATTCGCTCTCAGAAATCCGATCCACCTTTAATAACTCTCCATCTTGAATATAATTTACAGCATGAGCACATAATGAGTACACACTATTCCGTTCCAAGAACCCCACCTGCATCTCCAACTTTCCACCATCCGTCCAGAAATCGTCACCCTCGCACAATGCGATATATTTTGTATCAGCCCATTCTCTTATTAATGGTACCTTGTCTTTCATTATACTATAAAAATTATATTTCAGCAACACAACCGCAAAATAACAATTCGCATTTTCCTTATGCTGGGCATAGATGAAATGAGCATCGTCCGTTTCCCACTTTCGTGAAACGGAATTTTCAGAGAAATCAAACTTATCATCCAGATATTTCTTAATGACTTCTTGTTCTCCATCGGTTGATGCATCATCAATAATAGTGGCAACAAACGGGAACGTGGTTTCTTGCATGCAAAAGCCATTCATTGCATCCTCAATATAAGGTGCATGATTATATGTTATACAACCTATACGAACTAAGAAATTAGGATAATTCATTACTTACAATTTATTCTCATTGAATTCAAATATTGGCGTAATATCACCTGGTTCCTTACCCATCCATGACCCTAATGCCATTGCTCTGTTGCCAAGAGTGAACGATATGATGTCATCTTCAACAACAATTGCTCTACTACTATCTTTTACCACATATAAATCAATAAAATAACTTCCCCAGTTCAGGAAGTTTGCTGGGATACTCATTATTTGCTCATATACTCCTTCTTCATGCTCCAATGAATAACAACGAGTGCCACCGCTACAGGAGAATATCTTCTGCCCCTGCTCATTCTTGAAATGGTATGTAATATGGAGTTTATCATACTTATGTATTACACGATATCTTACTACAACTTCTATATTGTCGTCAACACACATGGTTTCACGAAAATCACCACCTTGCTTTCTCACACCAATCTCCAAAAGTTCAAAGCTGTCTTTCTTTATTTCCGGTTCTGCCCAACATTTATGGTTTGCAACCTCATTATTACCTTTGAGGTAATGCCCGACAATGGTATCAACGTCTCCCGTCTCTTTTACCATACCATTTTCCAAAAGAACTCCCGTCTTACACAAACTCTTCACAGCAGCCATATTGTGACTGACAAACAGGACCGTACGCCCACCACCTTGCGAAACATCTTTCATCTTGCCAATAGCTTTCTTTTGGAACTCTGCATCACCGACAGCAAGAACTTCATCCACAATCAAGATTTCCGGCTCCAGATGGGCTGCAATGGCAAAACCAAGACGTACAGTCATACCAGAAGAGTAACGTTTTACTGGAGTATCTATATAACGTTCACAACCTGAGAAATCGACAATTTCATCCAACTTGCGAGAAATTTCTGCCTTTGTCATACCCATAATGGCACCATTCAAATAAATGTTCTCTCGACCGGTCATTTCGGGATGGAAACCTGTACCCACCTCTAAAAGTGAGGCAATACGCCCACGAACCCGGATTTCTCCAGTCGTTGGTGTCGTAACGCGGGAAAGGAGTTTCAAAAGGGTGGATTTGCCTGCTCCATTCTTACCGATAATACCTACGACATCACCTTGCTCTACACTGAAATTAATATCTTTCAATGCCCACACATACTCACTCTCGCCTTTCGTGGAACGGTCATTAGTCTCCCCTATTTTCAGATAGGGGTCTTCCTTGCGGAGGACATTCATCGTCCACCACCGATTCAAGTCATGGGCTATCGTACCTGTAGAAACAAGTCCGAGCCTATATTGTTTACTTACATTTTCAATTTCTATTGCAGAACTCATATTACATTATTTATTGAACACAAATTACTTGAAGCCCACGAATACTGCATTATATTATTTTTTCAATTAGTGTGATTCGTGTTCGTTTATAATTTACACAGTATCCATAAAACTCCGTTGCACCCGATTGAATATAACGATGCCAAGTGTTAACAACACACACATAAAAACAAAACTATACCCTAATGCTCCCCAAGAAAAATACCCTTCTCCAAAGAAAGAATACTTAAATGCTTCTATGATAGATGTCATCGGATTTAACAGAATGATTGTTTTAAGTTTCCCGTTCGGCACCATACTCATTGGATACACAATCGGAGTTGCATACATCCACAATGAAACAATAAAAGCAAACAGGACAGACAAATCACGATACTTAGTTGTCATCGATGATATCAATATACCGAATCCAAGCCCAAGACCTGCCATCATCAAAACCAATATTGGCATCAGCAGGATGGTGACATTAGGATGCATCGGCACACCGATTCCAAAAAAGTAAACATACATCGCAATAAACAAAAGCAACTGTATGCCAAAACGTAATAGGTTTGAGAGCACAGTCGATATCGGAACTACCAATCGCGGGAAATAAACCTTACCGAACATTCCTTGATTGGCTGTGAAAGTACTTGATGTCTGATTCAGACAATCTGAGAAATAAAACCAGCAAACATTTCCAGCCAAATAGAACAAAGGTTGTGGGATTCCATCGGTACTCATTTTGGCAATTCCACCGAAAACAACCATATTCATGATAACTGTCAGTACAGGCTGAATTAGAAACCAAAGCGGACCTAATATCGTCTGCTTATACTGCACGATGATATTTCTTTTTATAAATAAAGTAATCAAATCGCGGTACCGCCAAATTTCCTTAAAATCCACACTCCACAATTTCTTGTGGGGCTGAATGACTAATGTCCATTTTTTATCCATAAAGTTAATTATTTTTTCGTATTATTTATTTTAATGGTTCCCCACTGGTATTTCTATGTCTCACTTTAGAAGTTACAACTTAACGCGACCACGACCTTTTTCCCAATTGGTTTCTTTAAATGATGAAACAGATTAGACTATAAGGATTGTTTTCAACATATTTAACCTTAATATCACATGGCTACCATCTCGTGATCAAGTCTGAAAGTCTTGTCTTTAACAAATACACCATTCTCAAAATTCACGAAATAGTATGGATTAATATCCAAACACTTCTTATACTCTATGGATGCGTTCTTTTCGTCAACAATGGAGATTGTTCCGTCGCCACAATTCGCAATAAAAGCAGTTCCGTTGTCATACATCTTCTGTTCATAGTTATATGAAGCAATATTAGGTATTACACTCTTATAGCGAACAAAGAGAGCATACTCTTCAACAGTTGTTTTATCATCAATCGTTACGTTACCACGAAAAACACGATTATAATGGTAATCAACGGAATATCAACTAGTTTAAGGTATTACCAACAAGAAAGCAATAGGATGGACGAAAAATAATTTTGGTAAGGAATCGGTATCAAGCCAGTCCCTTCTTATTCTAGAATTAAATAAAAAAGGTTGTTGAGAAACCAAGAATCTCATATGATTTTTAAAAAATGGATAGTAGAACCGTTTCTGTGCTCCTCGTTCCATAAAAGATTTAACCAGTAATATTCACAGTTCTTCCCCCATCAACTATTATTTGCTGACCAGTAATCCATCTTGCCTTCTCACTCAACAAAAAGCGAACGACTTGATAGATATCGTTAACCTTTCCTAATCCCAGTGGATATGTAGCAGCCATACGATTAATCAAATCTTCATCCTCATACATATGTTCAGTCATGCGTGTGCGAATACCTCCTGGCAGTACTGAATTAATACGCACTGCAGGTGCGAGTTCCATAGCTAGTGAACGCATCAGCCCATCTAAACCAGATTTAGCCGAACTATAGACACTAAAAGCTTTCGCCCCGAAATTACTGATATTACTTGAAATAAATACTGCATTTTCTAATGCTTTTTTGTTCTTACGTCCAACAAGTGTTTTAGTGATTAAAGCAGCAGATACAACATTAATGTTATATGATGTATTGAACAATTCTGCTGTCAGCATTTTTACAGGATACATTTTCATAAATCCAGCACAATGAACAAAATACGAAATCTTGATACCTTTCTCAGAAATAAGAGAAAGCAAAGACTGTTCAACATTCTGTACATCATCTAAATCATATTGCCATACAACATGATTCTCCCCTGTCAACCTTTCGCAAACTCCTGACAGCCTTGCTGTATCACGACCATTGAGAATGATATTATAATCGCGAGACAACTGAACAGCAATCTCCTCACCCATTCCTGATGAAGAGCCTGTTACAAGAACGTACTTTCTTTCTTCCATAGTTTTTTCTTATTGAGCGGTAAAACCTCCATCTACGTTAAGCACTGCTCCTGTCATCCAACTACTCATGTCAGAAAGAAGAAAGAGTATGCCTTTAGCAACATCCTCAGTCCTTCCCAGCCCCATTGGATGTAATAGGTTCAAGCGAACATCGTATTCCGAATCCATCATACCATCTACCTTATCTGCCATCGGGGTCTTTATAAAGCCGGGGGCGACACAATTCACACGAATGCTATTATTTACTAATTCCATTGCAAGCGATTTGGTGATAGCGACAATTGCTCCCTTGCTCATGGCATAACCAACATTTGCAGCTGAGCCTACTAATCCATATACGGACGAAATCAACACAAATGACCCATGCTCACCCGTATAAATCTGTTTATTAGAACAAACTTTTGCTAGTTCTATAGCTGCATATGTGTTCAACTTATAGACTTTCTCTACTTTTTCTGCACTAACCACTTTCAATGGGGCAATATAAGGGATTCCCGCACAATGTACAAATCCATGCAATTTACCAAAAGAAGAAACTTTATCCTTAATAGCTTGCTTTATAGTTTCTGTTTTCATCAAATCAATTATCAGCGTATCGCCTTCACCCTTACATTCTTCCCGAACTTCTTCCAACTTCTCAGCATTGATGTCAGCGAGCAACACCTTTGCTCCTAAATCAGAGAGTAGCAGAGCCGTTGCTCTGCCGATCCCTGATGCAGCGCCCGTCACCAGATAGCGACGGTTCTTTACTTGTAATAAGTCTGTCATACTACTGTTTGTTGTTTATAACTGCCTCACAGAACTCCTTTATAGAGTCGAATGACATCACCTCTTTGTTTTTCATCGTCATATGATAGTCCGAATCAAGCAAAGCGATTAGCGACAATCCAGCAAGGCTATCCCATTCTTCGTAATCAGTAAACTTTTTGTTGATGTCCAACTCGTCCACCTCAAGGATTTCAGATAGTTTTTCAATTAATTCTTTCATTGTTTCTAAATTAAGTTTATTATTAAATAACATGTATCTTGTCGTCACCATCCTCATTAACTTCAACCAAATCGGATATATTGCACTCAGGGCCAATCTTAAACGAAACGGTTCCCCATGATAATCCAATACCGAAACCACAGCACAAAATACTTTTCTTCTCCCTTAAACATGCTTTTTTAAGCATAGTAACTATCGTTAGTGGTATGGAAGCTGATGAAGTATTTCCAAAGTCATGCAGACTATAAGGAACACGTTCCGGCTTCAAGTTCAATTTCTTAACAATTGCATCATCCATCTTTTTGTTAGCTTGATGAAGCACATAATAATCAAAATTTTCTAATGTGATATTGAAATGCTCGCAGAATTTCTTTAACGACTTTGGAACTGTAGTTATTCCAAAAGAGAATACATCCATGCCCTTCATTCTGGCTTGAATACGATGCATGGGCTTACCATCAACATTTTCAATAATAAATGACTTTTCAGACAATTGATTTCTTGCGCCTCCATCAGGAATAATAAGAGCATCATATCCGCTACCATCAGTCCCCATATGGAAACATATTGGTTCAGCACTCTCGTCATACTCTAAAGCAGTCACCGTTCCTGCAAATCCAAAAAGAGGATCCAAAGGATGCTGTGCTCGAAACCTTGCATCACCAGCCATTAATAGTACCTTCTTCATATTTCCAGATGATACAAGTGATACGGCATTACATAATCCATAAACCCATCCTGAGCATCCTAACAAAATATCCTCAGCAAAACATTCTTTACTCAGAGCCAGCCGATCTTGCAAAATACCTGCTGTTGCAGGTTGCATATAATCGGGCGAGAGTGAAACAAATACAATACCCTCTATTTCACGTCTATCCCAACCAATGTCTGCAATTAGACGTTCTGAAGCCCAGTAACATAAGTCACTAGTCGTTAAACTATCGGATACTCTTCTCTGATAGATACCTACAGATTTCGAATAATCCTCTGCACTATATTTAGTTCCTCCTAACGATTCTTGATCAATCTTGGATATTTTACTGGGTACGCCAGCCGACAGACCTGCAATCTTTACATTTTTAAATTCGAAAAAAGCCATAATTTTATAATTCCATATTATACTAGTATCACAAAACTGTCACACCTCCGTCTATATAGAGTTCTATTCCTGTTACCCAAACTGTAGCATCTGACAGCAGATAGACTGCTCCATATGCAACTTCTTCAGGTTTACCATATCTTTTCAATGGATAGGTTGCAATATCCGTCTTTAGTTGTTCTTCTGAAAATTCACAACTATCTACCATTGGTGTTTGAATCATTCCTGGACATATACAATTTACTCTAATACCTTTAGCTGCAAATTCTTTTGCCGCAAATTTCATAATTGAATTAAGTGCAGCTTTTGCTGCGCCATAATCACCATTTCCTGTGGCAAACGCCTTAACTCCACCTATTGAGGCTATTGTAACAACCGAGGCTCCGTTTTTAAGCTTCTTTGATTTATACAAAGAACGCATTAACTCGAATGGAGCAAAGAAATTTGCTTCAAAAACTGGATTTATTTTTTCTCGTTTGTCAAACTTAATGGGTAGCGCATTCCCAGTCCTTCCTGAACAAAGAACAATTCCGTCAAGGACTGGTACTCTCTTTACAAGTTCATTAAGTTCTTCCTGCACAGTCAAATCTGCCACTAATATCTGATGGATAGACTTATCGCCTTCCATCATTGAAAGAGTTTCTTCCAAACGTTTAATATTGCGTGCTGATAATACGACTTGGGCTCCAAGTCGTGAGCATTCCAATGCCGTTGCCCTACCAATGCCTGATGATGAACCAGTAACCAATATTTTCTTACCCTGTAATGTGAATGGATTATACATATCATTTATATTTTGTAAACAATAACATCAGGACAAATTATTCTGTCAGTTTCTAAATAGACAGTACCCCATGATAAGCCTGTACCAAAACTACATGCGATAGTGCTCACCTTCCCTCTACTGTATTCTTCATGACATTGAGAACATATTGTCAGAGGTATAGAGGCGCTTGTAGTATTTCCGTATTCTTTTAGGCTAATGGGAGCCTTCGAAGGTTCAATCTTAAGTTTTTTTACTATTTTTTCCACCATGAACAGATTTGCCTGATGTATGATAACTTTATCGACATCTTCTAATTTCACATGTACATATTCACAAAGTTTCTTTATACTCTTTGGAGGTACTGTTATACCAAAAGAAAAAACGCTCATACCATCCATGGTATCTGCATTACCTTCAAGCTCTAAGGTTCCTTCTCTTAATCTCATCTCTTTCTCAAAGTTCTCTCTATTGTATGGGAAACGAGCTCCACCTTCTCTGCGTACTAACGCCCAACCATCAGAACTTTTAGTTCCTATATTAAAATACATGGGGGGGGCGGACTCTTGAAATTCGAGTGCTGTAGCGGTTCCACAATCGCCAAAAAGTGGTCTACTCTCTCTATCGTTTTTATATCCCCATGGAGTTGTACTATCTCCATCAAATAGAAGAACTCTTTTCAACGAGCCAGTTACCATCATAGAAGATATCGAGCACATTCCTACAACCCATCCTGGACACCCATGATAAACATCAAGGACAGAGCAATCATCGCTGAGTCCTAGTTTTTCATGAATTACAAAACCCGTAGGATGATTGATGTAGTCTGGAGTTTGAGTAACATAACATATAGCATCGATACTATCTTTCTCCCATCCCAGCTCTTGGATAAGATTTTCTCCTGCTTTTAAGCAGAGATCAGAAGCAGTAAGCCCATTTTTAACGACATGTCTTCTCTCAATGCCTGTTGATTTAATGACTTCTTCGACTTCCCCTTCTTTATAAAATGGGAGCAACCTGTTATCTTCGATGAAAGGGGGGACACAGGCAACCATCCCCCTAATTGAAACATTTTTGATAGAAAAGAATGCCATTATGCTCTTTCGCTTACAATATTAAACAAATTCTCTATAGTTTTAGAATTACGGATGTCGTCACCTTTGATAGTAACGTCATACTCCTCATCGACCATTGCAATCACACTTAGAGCAATCAGTGAAGACCACTCGTCAAGTTCTTTGAACTCGGTTTCCGGTTTCAACTCGCTGATATCCGTTTCATCAAACTGATCAGCAAAATTCTCAATAAATTCTTTGATTTCCATTTTCGTTTACTTTTAATGTTATTACTTTATTTTAAAATTCTATTATTTTGTTAAAATTTAGATTTCCTACTTTCATCATGATAGAACTCCAAGTCAGTCCCACACCAAAACCAGCCATACAAAGTTGCATCGTTTCATTACACAACTTTTCACCAAGATTGAAACTAATACAAGTTGGTACCGTTACACCACTGGCATTACCGAAGTTCTCCACTATATTGGCAGGCATCTTTTCACGTGGCACGCCCAATTTGTCTGCCAACTTATTAAGCATAAACTTATTTGGCTGATGGAACATATACCAGTCAATTTCTTCTTTGGAAACTCCGCTTTGCTCACATAAATGCTCTATCATCGGAGGTACTTCACGCTGAACGAAATTAAACACATCATCGCCCTGCATTACCAAATTGTCCTTACTACGCCAGTTACCAGCAGCATCTTCTTCCATTATAGCCGTTTCAGGAGTGCTTGGCATACGAAAACCACCTGCAGGGATGTTCAAGGCAAAAGCTCCTGTACCATCCATCTTAATATTGGCATAAATTGTAGAATCATCATTCGACTTTTCTACAATAGTGATAGAGGCACCATCGCCAATAAGAGGCTTGCTATTACGGTCTTGGTCTGACACTTTAGGACTTAATACATCTGCATTCATCAGTACGACCTTAGTAATTGTGGGCTGCTCAAGAAGCATAAAGGCTTGTATTAATCCCAGTTCAAATCCTGCACAACCTTGGTTGATGTCCATACACAAACAATCATGCTTCAAGCCAAATGCACCATGGAGGATATTACTAGTAGGTGGCATATAATAATCGGGGGATTGGGATACAAATAGTAATGCATCAATTTCCTCCTTCCTCAGCAAATCGTTGTCAAACAGATACTGTAATCCATACTTACAAAAATCCGACGAACACTGTCCTGGTTCTGCGATGCGATGCTCATTATAGCCCATTGCTAACTTCAGTTTCATACACTTGGCTGGCGAGAAACTATAGTTTGCCATCTCGTCCTCAAACTTCACCGCCTTTTTAGGCAGAATAGTGAGAACACCACTAATTCGCTTGTTTTTAAATACGAAATCCATTATTTTGCACCGTTTTTCTTTAGCAAGTTTTCAATAGATTCTATAGATGAAAAATTTTCTGGTATAACATCAACACCATCAATAGAAATTCCATAAGTAGAATCTAGTTCATCTACCAAACTTACCACATCAAAGGAATCCAACATTCCTTCTTCGATAAAATCAACTTTTTCTGTAAAATCAAACTCTGGTCGGAGTTCGGTCAAAATTTCAATAATCTTTTCTTTCATAATTTATTTTCGTTTTATCATTACATAGTCATTAATGTTTTCTTTCTTAAAACCATAATGCTCATAACGCTTGATGGCATTATCGTTGTCGGAAATCACCCATAACTGCTGACGTTTGGTTTCTTTTCCTATGAGTAAAGCGTTCTTTAATAAACTGGCTCCGATTCTTTGATTGCGGTAATCTGGTGAAGTGTACCAGTAGCGCAAATACCATGATGTTTTGCCAGAAAGTTCAAAGATCAAAAAACCGCAAAGATTTACGCTATCTTTAATGACAAGCAATTGCTTACGATGGGCATAGTCTTTCACTTCTTGTAAAGAAGGCAATTGCTCACATAGCGGGTCAAAGTTTTTTTGTAAAATTTTATACACCAAACAAGCATCTTCGCTATTGCCATATTCAACTTTATCAGACTTTTCCCAATTATCGTCTGCCAGAATGCCAATATGACTCATACGGTAAAGATGCTTATATGGCATGAATCCCGCATTTTGCAGTGAAGCGACTTCGTCTTTACCTTCATTCTTACAGACAACATCTATTACTCCATCACAAACAAGGTTTACTACAGAAAGAGCTTTCCCAACAACAGCCATAGAGGTCGCTATATAGAAAAGGTTGCAGAAATTTTCTTCCTGATGTTGTAGGATATAACATGACTCATGCTTTTCCCAGAAGAAATGACCTTTAGTAACCCAATAGGAATGTTTCTGCTCATCCCAAAAGAGATTCGTTACAAAACCCTGTCGGAGATTTCTAATTTCACCGATAAAACTTTGGATTTGCTCGTATGATAGGATTTTATCCATTTACTAAATTCTTGTAATACAGACGATCTATCTTACCATTAGTGTTACGCTGGAGCAGCTCCAAGTGCTTGTAGACTGTAGGTATCATATATTTGGGCAGTGCCTGACCAATTTTTTTGCGGAACTCTGAAACAGGAATCTCCTGTTCTGATTCATAAAAAAGAGTGATTTCCTTTTCAGTTTGGTTATAAACGATACAGCCGTTTTTCACCAGTTTCAAGGTATTGATAATTACGTGCTCAATCTCACCAAGTTCAATGCGGTACCCCATATGTTTGATAAGACTATCTTTGCGCCCCTTGAACACGATTTCACCACGCTCGTTAATGAATACCAAATCTCCCGTACGATAGATAAGTTCCGAATAACTGTGGTTGAGCGGATTTTGTACAAAAGCAGCGGCAGTCTTCTCTGGATTGTTATAATACCCCATAGCTAACGAAGTGCCACGGACACAGAGTTCACCCTCTACATTGGGTTCTGTTACCCTTTGGTCGTTTTCATTGAGTATGAGTATGTCGGTATTGCGGAACGCTTTACCTATAGGAATAGGTTCATCGTCAGCAATCTCACGCTCAACGGTATAATATACACAATCAAGCGTAATCTCTATTGGACCATAGAAATTTGCAAATATTGTCTGTGGTAAACTATGACGCCACATGTTGAATTGTTTAGTTGGAAACACCTCTCCTGCATACCAACAGAGACGAAGACTTGGTAACTTTATCTGCTGTAGCAATCCCATGTTAGCAATATTTACCATGATGGTTGGTACCCAGAAGATATAGCTCACCTGTTGCTGCTGCATCAACTGTAAGATTTTTACAGGAAAAGCCGACCAAGTATCGGGTATCACCACGATGCTAGCCCCCTTTCCTTGCAACAGGCATAATTCATAACTCCAAATGTCAAACACGACTGGCGATAAAGAACCAATGATATCATTTTCTGTGAAACAATATTCATCAAACGTCTGAGCCATGAAATCTATGAAACTCTTGTGATTTAGAACTACCCCTTTAGGTGTCCCCGTAGAACCGCTGGTATTAATGATGCAATAAGGGTCGGTATCTATAAGGTCAGATATGCGTACGAGTAATTCCTCCTGTGAAGGCACAACGGCGTCTTCGGCTATTTCATCAATGTTGACAACAACTACATTATTCGCGACAGCAATCGGTTCGATAATAGCCTTAAATCTGTTATTCGTCACAACAGCTGTTGGCTGTATCAATGCCAAGATGTTACCAAGACGTTCTGCTGGATTTTTGACATCGAGGTTCATATAGGCATTGCCGCTATATGTAATGGCAAGGTCTATTATTGCAGCCTCACCACATTTGGGCACAAACATCGCTATTGGACGATTCTTGCACTGGCAGGAATCTATGATTACCTGCGCCAACTGCCGTGCACGCATATCCACCTCATTGAATGTAATATTTCGTTCACCATCAACTACGGCTATTTTCTCCCCGAAATGTCTGACCGTCTCAACAAAAAACTCAATTAAATTTATTTTCATATACACTAATCAATTATAATAATTTTCTAACATCAAAATTCTAATTTCTTTGCCGGATTTTTATAAATCGTTTCTCCATATTTATTTTTTTTAATAGCAATAACTCTTGCGTCAACTGTACAATTGTATCCTTTGCCACGAATAAGCATCTGGAAATAACTTAACATCAGACAGTAAGCATAGTACTGTATAGAGTCGTGCCGGCAGATTCGAATGATTATCTTGTTTATTCAAAGTAGTTGGAAACTGACAGTAATCTTCCGATTCTGCAAAAATATTCTTATGGCTAATTCCTCGTATCATTACATGATAAATACCGAAATCTGATAAACGTCTGGACTGCTGAAACATCTTTATATTATTTATAACCTGTTCTTAGTGAGACATGCCCCAATCCCTCTATTCTTTAGTTTCAACTCGCCAATGTCAATATTATCAAACTAAACTATAAATTACAAATGCATCTAAAGTTTTCATTAAAAAGTCATTAATAAAAAGAAATTAAATGATAAAGAATTTATCAATTAGAATTAAGTTTTTCTTGTTTACGCAACCTCATTACTATTTTGGCAATTTTTAAAGTAAGATCTGAGTAATCACCATTTTTCAAATGTTCGAAGTACTCATCTCTCAGTATTGAATAATGACAGATATCATGATACTTCCCATTCTTGAATATTGCTTGCCTTTCAATACCTTCAAGAGTCCAATAGCCTGCTTCCATAACAGCTCTTGACAAAACATGTTCACGAAGACAAGATCCTGATATGCGATTCATATTAAGCTCATTAATGATATATTGAAAAGCCAAATCACCTGCTTCTCTGTAAGCTGCGCCATCCCTATATTGTCTATCGCCTATTACTTCACCGCTACAATGACATTTACGGTTCAGAAAGTCTATATTAGAAATAGAATACCAGCCTATCATTTCATCTGTTTCATTTAGACAAATTGCTAAATATATATTTTCCTGATTATTCGTTGTTTTTGATTGTACCCACCGACGTTCTATGTCCTTTGACACCAACCGTAAAGGTCCACAAGTTGATTTCATTAGATTGAAATCACTATGCCACAGATAAGTTTTTTCATAATCCTCCGGTTCAAACAATCTCAGATAAACAATTTTTCCTTTCAACATAATTATTAATTTTTGCCCTTATATTCTTTACCCAAAAGGGGATATCATCTATTATAAAAATCAACTAACAATTTAAGAATCCTTTTCATATCCGCCACATTATATCGCTGGTCACAAGGAATGGCAAGGAGATGCTCATATATATATATTACTTCATCATTGATTAAAATATTTTCATCTTCCACTGGCCAAATAACAGGAGCATAGATTGCGTCTTTAATCAACTCGGATTGCAATGCGTTTCTATCTTGTACATAAATAGTAAAATACAAAGGAGCTGTAGTTAGGTTGTCAAGACTGCTACACACTTTTGTTATTTTATCGTTATCATGTATATGCTCAAATAAAAACTGAAAGTTTTCTTTACGTACTTGCTGATTTCTTATTTTGTCCTCTTTTTGTAAAAGATTATATGCAACTTGCGACATTTTATGGGGACGAATATTGTTTTCTGCAACATTATCAGCAGATTTACTTAAACGAATGGAAATATCTTTTGTTCGCAACTCTCCATTCCCAAAATACTGACCGCGCAAATACATTGCTGCAAGTTCTCTTTCCACAAATTCTACATTTTCCTGCTCTGGTTGGATAATATTATTAGCCACCTCTGTTTTTATCAGAAAACCACCATCAGGAATTGGGAACCACTTTCTATAACTACCAACAACATAATCGGCAAAAGAAGTATCCTGCTCAGAAAAAATGCACTGCGTTAAATCTAAGACCACCTTTACTCCATTGTTGTGTATAGTTCCAAATGCCAACCGTTCTTCAGGATTTAAATCCATCCCGAAATATGGGTGTGCCACAACCAGAGATGGATGATAACTATCAACTAACTGCAACAAATGGCTAACATCAACTCGAAGAGATGTGTGTATTGAGTAATATTGACACTTCCACCCAGCCTCTTCAAAAGGTGTTATAACAGTTTGACACGTATAAGCAGGTATCAACACACATTTATTAGTGTCAGCAAGAGACAATGCTATGTCATGCAGAGCCTCACGACAAAGAGAATAATATATACGCCCCTCTGCAAATGAAGCACATTTATCTTCAGCTGAAGAAATCTGCTGGTCATTTAATGGAAAGATGCTACCTATCTCTTTTTTCATTTCACGACAACCTCAAGCCATTCACGCTGATGCGTGATGGCATATTCTAACTCTTTTGCTGTATTGAATTTCAAAACCAACGTGCCAATGGCGTTGTTTGCACCTTCAAAAGATTCAACTTTATCTCCTTGCCTTACCCAGAGGTCTTGTTCTATAATATCTACAGGCAATTTATCATCTATCTCAATTCGGTCAAAACGACCATTTTTGTCAGCATGAAGAATGATTTCAGCCCAATGACCTTTATATGGCTTCTGCTCAACAGGTTCTAATATAGAGTCGCCAACTACTGCACGAGTAATGGCTGTAATCATGTCAACCCCAGTAGCATAGTGCAGCATTTCGCACAAACGATTACCACCTCCACGTGGGGTCAGCTCCATGATGTAGGGTTGACCATTTACACCTATACGAGTTTCAACATTATAAACTGCTGTTTTTAAATTTAACAAAGTTATCAACCTTTGAATTTCTAATGTCAAATACTCTTCTTCCTTCCTTGTAAAAGTGGAAGGCCAAGAATATGCAGCTGGAGTAAACGGGTTACTTGCATTGTCATCAAACCGTTGAGCATTGAAACTTACAAATGTTAATTTTCCATCTATTGAAAAACAATCTGTATCAGACGAACAGCCTTTTTTCTCAATGAATTCTTCAACAATAACATGTTTCGACATAGAATGTGCAAAAGCATAGTCTAAAGCGACAGACAATTGATTCTCGGAATCAACTTTTGTAACTCCTTTTGAACCTGCCGAGTCTGTAGGCTTCACGATAACAGGAAAATCATACCACGACAAATCACTCAATGCTTCTTGCTTGGATGAGAATCCCTTAGCTTTAGGCACATTGAAACCATGCTCGGTCAGAAAAGCACGGAACTTATCCTTATTTTGAAGAATCTCAACTGACTCGAAAGGACCAAAAGAGGGAAGTCCTATTTGATTTTGCACGTAAGATGCACTAACAACACCAGGATCAACTCCAAAAGACATAATCCCGTCAATTTGCTTTTCTTGTGCTACCTTTAGTACTGCATCCTTATCAATAATGCTCACATTGACATACTCGTCACTATACTTGTGAGCAATATTGTCTGGTAGGTAATCTGCAGTGATAACATAATATCCCTGCTCGTGTGCCGCTTTGATAACTGGCAACAAGTAACGTATACCACCAAGAAGCATTAACTTCTTTTGTCTTGTTGTCAACATGTTTTTTTGCATCTTATTTCATATCTCCCGACCACCCGTGACCGAGATCCCAGTGCTCGTCATATACATACTCAAAATAAGGAAGGGAGAATTCTTGTTCGATAAGAGTGGTCAGTTCTGCTTGAATCGGTTCTGCCCACTTGCCGACAAGGACAATAAACTTATTAATATTCCATGCCACACGTCCTCGTGGAATCTGAGTGTAATCTCCTTTGAATTTTGTATCCTCCTTCATGGCTTGGGCGCGGAAATATTCTTTTGCCCAGACTTGACGGTGAAGGTGAGGATAGTTGATAAAAGGAAGTCCTTTCTCTGCTGCCTCTTCCACCATCTTGGGGGTTAGCTCCGATTTCCTAACACCAAAAAAAGAATGGTCAGTGGGGGCATACCAAAAAATTCCTATGCAAGGCATCGACTCGTCAAAAGCCTTCATACTCTGCATTTGGGCTTGATGTTCTTTTTTTGATAATTCTGTCATAATGACCTTATTCGTAAATTATTGGTGTTCCGAAAGTATCGAAATACCCAGAAATAAAAGTTTTAGTCATGTCCAACTTTTTAGGGTATTTTAGATACCTAAATTTATCTTTTATCCCGAAAATGCCCTAAAACATCGAAATGCCCGAAAATAAAGGTTTTCGCTACTTTTCGTTTTTTAGGGTGTTTTCGGAAACCATTTTTTATTTTAAATTTGTATTAAGTACCCTAACTGGTTCCATGTACAGCTCGTTAAAGTTGCACAAAATTCCGAGTTCATAGCCCGTTATCGTAAGATAATTACGAACCTGAGCCTTGTGAACATCTGTAAGTTCGCTCACAGCCTTTATCTCCACTATTATTTTGTCATAGCATATAAAGTCTGCAATGTATTGTGCATCGAGTTTTTGATTCCTATAGTAAACGTCAAACCGTTTTTCCCTTTCAAAGGGAATATTTCGGTATTTTAGTTCTATTGCAAGTGCCTCTTGATATACTTTTTCTAACAACCCTACACCAAGACGTTTGTGTACTTCATATAGTGCTCCGCTAATCTTGTACGACTCGTCCTTATATACGAGCATTTTTAATTTGTTGTTTTAATTCCGAAAGTTTCCTAAAATGTCGAAATACACGAAATATAAGTTTTCGCTACTTTTCGTTTTTTAGGCATGTTCGGAATCCATAAATTATCTTTATTCCGAAAGCATTCGAAAACATCGAAATGCCCGAAAATTGTAGTTTTCGTCGTGTTCGGCTTTTTAGGGTGTTTTCGGAATGTTGAATTATCTTTTATCCAGAAAGTTTCCTAAAATGTCGAAATACCCAGAAATAAAGGTTTTAACTACTTTTCGGTTTTTCGTGCTTTTTCGGAAACTACTCTTTTTGTATCCCGAAAGTATTCGAAAACATCGAAATGCCCGAAAATTGTAGTTTTCGTCGTGTTCGGCTTTTTAGGGTATGTTCGGAATATAAAATTATCTCGCTATGAGTTTTATTATTCTATCTACCTCATCCTCACTCAGCGCATGGTGCATCGGCAGGCAGATGACTTCCCGTGCCATTTCGTTGGCTACGGGCAGATTTTCTTTCGTCGCACTGGGCAAACCACGATAAGTGGAGAAATCGCTGATGAGTGGATAGAAATAACGACGGGCGAAAATGCCTTGTTCTTTTAGTTTGAAGTAAAGCTCGTCGCGTGTCATGCCGAAAGTCTTCTGATGAACAAAAATAGGGAAATAGCTGTAGTTGTGTTTTACTCCTGGCAGGTCATTCCAATATTCTATGCCATCTACATCTTTCAATGCCTCACGATATCTGATAGCCACCTGATGACGTGCTTCTATCGCATCATCCACTTGTTTCAGGTTTAACAAACCGTATGCTGCGCGCATTTCGTCCATCTTGCTATTGATACCCGGACCTACTACTTCCGTTTCTCCAGCAAACCCAAAATTCTTTAAGTAATCAATGCGCTGTTTCGTTTTCTCGTCATGCATGACCATTGCACCGCCTTCGATTGTGTTATAGACTTTGGTAGCATGGAAACTCAAAGTTGACATGTCGCCAAATGATAAAACAGAGACACGACCAGCCCCCCTATCCCCCCTAAAGGGTGGGTCTTGAAGGGCAGTGCGGATTTGCCCTAAAGTATTGTCAAGGTGATGAAGTACTTGCTCGTTAGAGAAACGAATAACACTATAACCCTCTTCATTCAAATACTCAGTGCGAATAAGATCATCCTCGCTGACTGGAGGCAGGCTGTGATGACGCCCGTCTAGTTCAATAACAAGGCGCTTGTCGAGACAAACAAAATCGGCGATGTATTGGCCTATGATATGCTGACGGCGGAACTTAACCCCATCAAGTCCTTTGCCACTAAGCACGTTCCACAAAAGGGCTTCAGCCTCTGTTGGATGATTGCGATTTTCCTGTGCATATTCCTTCAATTTACCATAGTAAACAGGGTCTGCTGAATGCAACACCCTGCCAGTATTCGCCCCCTTTAGGGGGGATAGGGGGGCTGGTACTTCCACCCCAAAAGCATGTGCTGCGTCGTAAATGACTTTCAGTCCGTATTTATCGGCAATCTCTTGAATAGCTTTTACATTGCAGGGCTTGCCATAAACGTGTACTGGCATGATAGCTGTGGTCTTAGGCGTGATGGCTGCCTCAATCTTATTGGGGTCCATACAACCTGTTTCCCACTCTATATCCACAAAAACCGGTTTAATGCCATTCCACCACAGAGCATGGGTTGTTGCCACGAAACTATAAGGTGTCGTGATAACTTCGCCAGAAATTCGCAGTGCCTGCAAAGCAGTCAACAACGGCAACGTCCCATTGGTAAAAAGGCTGACGTATGGCACTTTTAAATATTCTGCCAGTGCCTGCTCCAACATCTGGTGGTAATGCCCATTGTTGGTAATCCACTTCCTATCCCAAATATCCTTGAGAAGTTCACGGAACTCATCAAGATTGGGAAGCAATGGTGATGTGACTGTCAAAGTTTTATTATCTTGCATTTGTTTTATGAGCATTGTCTATTTTCACAAATAATTGTTAGCCATCAGCTTTTATCATAATTATCATTAAACCACTTTACAAAATCAAAATCATCATAATAGCGACGTCCAAAAAACTGTCCTTTGACATAGTCTGACACTACAAGACAATGGCCATATTCTTCAAACCCCCGTATGTAATATGCACATTTAATGTCTGGATATGGTTTGTGTGTCAATATCACTTTATTTCTATAAGGCAATGCATCAAACTCACGCATCAATTCTATTGTGCAATCATCTTTTTCTGTGAGAATATAGAACATGTTCTTTTGTACCATTCTTTTTTTTCCTATTCGCCAAAATGATTGAGCTTGCTTTTCTGATTTATAATGAGCAAAACAATACTTTATATCATTTATCTTTGCGATTGGACACTTATAAATTGGATCTGTGACAAATTCCAATGGTTCATTCATATAATAGTCGAAGTTCTTCAGTAGTTTTACAAAATCAAGTGTCCCCATTCCACCATTCAAAAAGGGAGTATTAAAATCAACGTCCAAATCATTACACAACAATCCAGCCATACAGTTATCTGTTATAATCGTAAATGTTTTATTCTTTAATTTCCTGCGCTTTCGTTTCCACCGCAATTTGCGAAACCGAGTATTAATGGCTAAAAACCATTTACTATTTGGATTATTCCAGAAAAACTTTATCATGATTGAAATGCTATTCAAATAATTGATACTCTGACCTTGAAGTTCGATTGTCTTCAAACACACCCATGGTGCTTATTTCTTTCCTCAATCCCTCCGAAACAAATCTCTTGTATAGACTTTGTTCTGCACGTCGTCAAGGCGGGTGTCATAACGGTTGGCGATGATGGCATCGCTCTGCTGCTTGAATTGCTGCAGGTCGTTAACTATAAGGCTTCCGAAGAAGGTGGTTCCGTCTTCGAGTGTCGGCTCGTAGATGATGACTTTCGAGCCTTTCGCCTTAATGCGCTTCATCACACCCTGTATGCTGCTCTGGCGGAAATTGTCGGAGTTGGACTTCATCGTGAGTCGGAATACGCCAATGGTTACTTCTTTCTCCGTATTGCTGTCGTAGTGGTTTTCTGAACTGTAGCTGTAATAGCCGGCTTTCTTCAACACCTGGTCGGCAATGAAGTCCTTACGGGTGCGATTGCTCTCGACGATGGCGGTCATCATCTGCTGAGGAACGTCGGCATAGTTGGCGAGCAACTGCTTGGTGTCTTTCGGCAGACAGTAGCCTCCGTAACCGAACGACGGGTTGTTGTAATGGGTCCCGATGCGCGGATCAAGCCCTACACCTTCGATAATTGCCTGTGCATCAAGCCCTTTCACTTCGGCATAGGTATCCAGTTCATTGAAATAGCTAACACGCAATGCAAGATAGGTGTTGGCAAAGAGTTTCACGGCTTCCGCCTCTTTCATCCCCATATAGAGAACGGGGATGTCTTCCTTGATGGCACCTTGCTGCAATAGCTTCGCAAATGTTTCTGCAGCCATACGCAGTTTCTCCACATCGGTCACTTTCCGAATGGCTTCGTTCTCCTCCGGGAATTGCGGAATCAGTTTGGGGTAACCCACAATAATCCGCGAGGGATAGAGGTTGTCGTACAGCGCTTTGCTTTCCCGCAGAAACTCGGGTGAGAACAACAGGTTGAACTGTTTCACGCCCTTTGCTGCATACTTCATATACAGCGAGCGGCAATAACCCACGGGGATGGTGCTCTTGATGACCATCACCGCATCGGGATTGACCGACAGCACCAGGTCGATAACGTCTTCGATGTGATGCGTATCGAAGAAATTTTTCACCGGGTCGTAGTTAGTCGGTGCCGCAATGACCACAAAGTCTGCATCGCGATAAGCGGCAGCACCGTCCAGCGTAGCCGTCAGATGCAATTCCTTCTCTGCCAAATACTGCTCAATGTAGTCGTCCTGAATCGGCGAACGGCGGCGGTTGATCATCTCCACCTTCTCGGGAACGACATCAACAGCCGTCACGCTATTGTGTTGCGACAACAGCGTTGCGATAGACATGCCCACATAGCCTGTTCCTGCTACAGCAATCTTCGTCATAAAAATCTCAAAAAACAAAATACCGATTCAAACAAACTCCGAGACATCCGGGCACACACTCTCCCCTTTCCCCCATTTCAAAAAAGTGCAGAAATGAGAGTTGAAGACAACATGTCCAAGCCTTTCCAATGCCTCCGCCTTTGAGACGTACGGATAAGGAGAATATCAGCATTTAAAGGGGATAAACCATACACCCCTTCGTGCTTCCCTCATCTTAACTAACGCTCGCAGATTTATTTAAATCGACTGTTACTATATATAGTTTTCCACACGCCTGACGCATGTGCTGAATTCGGATGCAAAAATACAAATTTTATTTGTATCTCACAACTTTTTAAACATTTTGTCTGCCTGCCTGAAATAAAAAAACATGAAAATAAGAACCGACATCAGCCGCAAGCGTTTGATGTATCGGCATTTATCCCGCTTAAAACTTTTTAAGAAAGATGTTTTTCCGAACACTCAGAAAAGGGACGTTTTCCGGCAAATTGCCGTTGTATTTTTATGCAGTACAACTATCGCTTTCCGAAAGTTGAACTTTTAGCCTCCAAAAGTTCAACTTTTAGAGTGCGAAAGTTCAACTTTTAGGAGCCAAAAGTTGAACTTTTGAAAAGCACCCCTTAAACTATTGGATATCAACAGTTTAAGCACACGAATAAATATTCACTCACTGCATAAAAATACAACTCCACTTTCTCCTGTTCGTGAGTTGACTACCAGACTCCAGAACGTGCTCTCAAAAAGTTATCCACGACATAGACATCCACTGAAAAACAAGAGCCTGCCACGGGAGTATTCCCATGGCAGGCTCTTGTAGTATTAACAATATTGTCAGTTATTGACGGAACCGCCGACAATATCGAGCAGTTCGCTGGTGATTGCCTGCTGGCGGCTCTTGTTGTACTGCAAGTTCAGTTCGCGCAACAGTTCATCCGCATTATCGGTTGCCGTCTGCATTGCCACCATACGGGCGGCGTGCTCACTGGCATTGCTGTCAAGAAGCGCTGTGTAGAGCATCAGGTGCAACATCTTTGGAATCAGCTGATTAAGCACCGTTTCCATATCCGGCTCTACGATAAAATTATCGTTAAGCGGTTTGACATTCTCCTCTTTGTGCTCTGTCTTCCGTTCGCCACGTTTCCGCAGATACTCCTGTGACTGCAGGGTTGCGACAGTAGAAGTCAGGTCGCGCTCATGGTCACGCTTCAGTTCTTCCGTGATGTCGATGGGCAGGAAGGTCTTATGCGTGAGAATCTGCGAACCGGCAGACTTGAAGTGGTGATAAACCATCTCCACGCGGTCTATTTCATGGTCAACAAATTTCTTCCCGAGCTCTTTTGCCAGACTGATGCACTGCGGCACATTTGGCTTATCGGCAAGCGCTGTGAAGTCACCTCCCGACTGCAGTCCGAGCTTTGCCACTTTCTCCGCAACCTTCCGTCCGATGGGATAGATGACTATATTCTCTTTGCCGAGATGCTGATAGCCGTCTATCACCTGCTGCATCATCTTTAAGATATTGGCATTGAAGCCTCCGCAAAGGCTGCTGTTGGAAGCATAGACGACAAGCGCCACCCGCCGGACGACAGGGCGCTCCTCGTCGTATTTACTCTGTGCATGTGCCTCGGAAGCGAGGAATGTCTTCAGAATATGCTCAAGCATCTCCTCGTAGGGCAGCATGTTCTCTATCAGCTGCTGCGCATGATGGAGCTTGGAGGAAGCCACCATCTTCATGGCACTCGTAATCTTACGGGTGCTGTTGACGCTGGCTATGCGGTTTTTTA
The DNA here is from genome assembly GCF_019551475.1 of Prevotella sp. Rep29. Classification (NCBI taxonomy): domain Bacteria; kingdom Pseudomonadati; phylum Bacteroidota; class Bacteroidia; order Bacteroidales; family Prevotellaceae; genus Prevotella; species Prevotella sp. Rep29. The sequence continues at coordinate 901,527 of NZ_CP047159.1, read as the reverse complement.
TCTCTTTGAGTGACGGCATAGGTTATCCTTTATAAGATCCGGCAATATCTTCCATGACACGCTCGATGGTTGCAGTCGCCTCGTCCGTTAGCTGTCCGCTGCCGAGCAAGTCGAGCACATCCTGGTGATTAGAGCGCATTTTCTCAAGGAATGTGTCTTGGCACTCACGAACCTTTTCAACCGGAACGGCATGCATCAGCCCGTGCGTACCGCAATAAAGGATGGCAATCTGTTCTCCAACCGCCATCGGTGAATACTGTGGCTGAATGAGCAACTGATTGTTTTTGCGTCCGCGGTCGAGCGTCATGGCTGTCACGGCATCCATATCGCTGGAGAATTTGGAGAACGCCTCCAACTCACGATACTGCGCCTGGTCGATTTTCAAGGTTCCTGCCACTTTCTTCATGGACTTAATCTGTGCCGAACCACCTACACGGGATACGGAGATACCTACGTTGATGGCTGGACGGAAGCCCTGATTGAAGAGGTCGGACTCCAGATAAATCTGTCCGTCGGTGATTGAAATCACGTTGGTGGGGATGTATGCCGACACGTCGCCTGCCTGTGTCTCGATGATTGGGAGGGCTGTCAACGAACCGCCTCCACGCACATGTCCCTTCAGACTCTCGGGAAGGTCGTTCATCTGTTCTGCCACTTCCTGCTGCTCATTGATTTTCGCTGCACGTTCCAACAGACGACTATGCAGATAGAACACATCACCTGGATATGCTTCACGTCCAGAAGGACGACGAAGAATCAACGACACCTCACGGTATGCGACTGCCTGCTTCGACAGGTCGTCATACACCACCAAGGCAGCATGTCCGCGGTCACGGAAATATTCTCCGATGGCTGCACCGGCAAAAGGTGCATAATACTGCATGGCTGCAGGGTCTGCCGCTGTGGCTGAGACGATGATGGTATAAGGCAGTGCTCCGTGTTCTTTCAGATTCTGTACGAGCGCTGCAACGGTTGATGCTTTCTGACCGATGGCAACATAGATGCAATACACCGGTTTTCCTGCTTCATAGAAGCTCTTCTGGTTGATGATGGTATCGACTGCAATAGCCGTTTTTCCCGTCTGGCGGTCACCGATAATCAACTCGCGCTGTCCGCGCCCGATAGGAATCATCGAGTCAACGGCTTTCAGACCGGTCTGCAGTGGCTCTTTCACGGGCTGACGGTAGATTACACCAGGCGCCTTACGGTCGAGCGGCATTTCGAAAGAGTCGGTCAGGTCGATTTCGCCTTTTCCGTCGATAGCCTGTCCCAGCGGATTGATTACACGTCCGAGCATATTGTCGTTCACCCGAATAGAAGCGATGCGCTTCGTGCGCTTGACGATTTGTCCCTCCTTGATACCTGCTGTAGGTCCCAAGAGCACACAACCGACATTGTCTTCCTCGAGGTTCATCACGATTGCCATCGTTCCGTTCTCGAACTCAAGCAGCTCATTTGCCTCTGCATTGCGAAGACCGTATATGCGGGCAACACCGTCACTCACCTGAAGGACGGTTCCCACCTCATCAAACTTCTCTTTGTCTTTGATGCCTTGCAGTTGCTGAAGGAGCACTTCAGAGACTTCACTTGGTTTTATTTTGTCTGACATTTTTCTTTTATTTATTTCTTCAACTGTGTCAAGATAGAACGCAGCTTGCTTTGCACGCTGGCATCCATGCGATAAGTATCATACTCGAGGATGAACCCGCCGATAATGTCGGGATTCACCTCGGTTTGGAATTCAACAACACCTTTCGTATTCTGTTCCACCATCTGCCGCATTTTCTGCTCCACATCGGGACTGACGGCAGCTGCGGTAATCAATTTCCCGTTGGTGATGTTGCGCTGTTTCCGGTAAAGAGTGATATAGGAGTTTGCCATGAACTGCAAGGCATTTTCCCTGTCTTCGTCAAGCACAAGTCGGATAAACCGCTGCGTCTGCTCCGTCGGAGTTTTCCCACAGGCAGTCAGCAACAGTTTCTCTTTCTCTTCTTTCGGAAGCATAGGGTTGTCTATCGTAAACCGAAGTTCGGGTACTTGCAGGTAGCTCTGCGACAACGTCTGCATGTCAGCATATACTGCCTCTTCGAGACTTGCCTGGACACTGCTTTTCAGCAATGCCTTTGCATACCGCATCGATATTACACCTAAGTTCATATACGTTTACTCCATCTGGTTTTTCGAAGCCACCTCGTTCAACAGCCGGTCTATCAGTTCCATCTGCTGTGTCTCGGTGTCCAACTTCTCCCGCAGCACTTTTTCTGCTATCAGTACGGAGAGTTCTGCCACCTGACCGCGAATGTCACGAATAGCGTTCTGTTTTTCGGCTTCAATTTCTGCCTTAGCCTCACTCAACAACCGGGCACCCTCATCTTTTGCTTTCTCCTGTGCTTTCTGCACGATTGTGTCCCGCGTCTCGGCAGCCTCTTTCATTATCTGAGCCTGCTTCTCACGAGCTTCCTGGAGAATCGCCTCACCTTCTTGCTTGATGTTCTCCAATCTTTCCGAAGCCTCGTGTGCCTTGCGCAGACTTTCATCAATGAAATCCTTGCGCTCCTGCACCATCCCGGTAATCACTGGGAAACCGAACTTGGCAAGAAGGAAGAACACCACCAGAAATGCCACCAGCATCCAGAAGAAGAGTCCGAAGTCGGGGGTCAATATGGCGGGCAAATTTAATGACTCCATGAGCGAAGTTGATTTGTTGGTTTACAAAAATACGCAGAGTGCACAAACAACAACAGCGAAAAGGGCAACACCCTCGACAAACGCTGCGGTAAGAATCATGTTCGTACGGATTGTTCCGGCAGCCTCGGGCTGACGTGCAATAGCGTCCATAGCGTTTCCACCGATACGACCGATACCAAGACCGGCACCAATAGCTGCGATACCAGCGCCGATACCAGCGCCAAACTTTGCAAGACCTGCAGCAGCAGCTGCTTCTAATAATAATGATACCATAGTTTTAAATGTTTTAATTGTTATACTTTATTTCTTATTATATATTTTCTTTATTCATGATGCTCCGGATGAGCAAGACCGATGAACACGGCGCTCAACATCGTAAAGACATACGCCTGAATGAACGCCACCAGGAACTCCAGACAGTTCATAAAGAGCATCATCACGAAACTCATGATGGTAAGTCCGGAACCGAGGACAGCATTCATCTGCCAAGCGATGAATATGATGGCTGTGAACGAAAGGATAATGGCATGTCCTGCCATCATGTTGGCAAAAAGACGAACCATCAGGGCGAACGGCTTGGTGATAATACCGAACAGTTCGATAAACGGCATGATTGCCACGGGATATGCTTTCAAGAACATCGGCACATCGGGCCAGAAGATTTCCTTCCAATATTCTTTGTTTCCGAACAGGTTGATGGCAAGCATCGTACACAGTGCGAGGAAGAAGGTGACATTGATGTTACCCGTCACGTTTGCTCCACCCGGGAAGATGGGAAGGAGTCCCAGCAGGTTTGTCACAAAGATGAAGAAGAATGCGGTCAGCAGATAAGGAGCATAAGGACGATAGTGCTTTTCGCCAATGGAATCCTTGATTAAATCATCATGGATAGACATCACCAGCATCTCTATCATTCCCACGAAACCGCCCGGTGCTTCTTTCTTCGCATCATGCTTCTTATACCAACGTGCACACGACAGGAATACCGCCAACAGGATGAACACAACAATCCATATCTGCAGGACACTCTTCGTAATGCTCAGATCCCAAGGACGTTTGGTGGTTCCGTCCGGAAGAATCTCATATATCTTGCCATTCTTCTCTTCATTGATATAGAACCCCATATAATCGCGCCCCTCATGGGCTGCCTCTACGATACGGGAACTACTGAAAACATGCCATTTACCGGTAGCCTCACTCCTCACAATCACGGGGAGGGGGATACTGATATGCTTATGATTGAACGTCGTGATGTGCCATTCATAAGCATCTGCCATGTGTCCCAACACGATTTCCTTCACGTCCACTCCCTTTTCTTCTGCAGCGCGCAGATTCGCCTGGTCGCAGACAAACAACGAGAGGAACAGCAGGAAATATCTCAATGTTTTCATTTGCTTCATATCTTTTTTGATTTCTTCTCTACGCTGACGAAATATACCGTATCGTAGATGAGAATGATGAAATAATAGATGAGGAAAATGATGATAAAGAAACGAATTGATGCTTTGTCGTCTGCAAGAAAACAAAACAGCAAGACCGTGATGGCACCTGCCAATATACGCAGTCCTGAAGCCGACATATAGAGTGTCGGAAGACTTTCCGGAGAGCTCACGGCTATCCGTTTCCAAAGCAAGCCATACACCAGACAACAGACTAATTGGAACACAACGGTAACCACCAGTGGCACAATCATCACCTCCCTGTCTCCACATAATTGTATATAGAGAAGGGACAACAAGAACATCGCTGCGATGAGCAGGATACTCTGTTTGATGTATTTATGCGCAACTGCTGTCATGTCTCTCTTCAAACGATTCAACTCCGTTTCTTATTCACTCAGTTCCTCTTTTAATTCCACACAAAGACTCACCTGGTTTTTCTTCACTTCGACAAAACCTCCGGCAACTCCTATCGAATGCCTTCCGTCTGCATCCGTATAGATGACATCGCCTTTTGTCAGCAAAGAGATGATTGCGGCATGCCCTGTCAGAATCTCAAACTGCCCCATGACACCGGGAACGAAAACGTTCTCGACTTCGCCTTGGAACTCGACCCTGCGCGGAGAAACTATCTTTAGATTCAAACTCATACTCTATCAGTAATTTACGTGAAACCGCTGAGTCTATTCTTTAACCTTTGGCAGCTTCCATCAGGCGCTTGCCTTTCGCTATGGCATCTTCGATTGTTCCGACATTGAGGAATGCCTGCTCTGGCAGATCATCTACCTCGCCATCGAGAATCATGTTGAAGCCCTTGATGGTGTCTTCGATGCTAACCATCACGCCCGGCACACCCGTAAACTGTTCTGCTACGGAGAACGGCTGAGAGAGGAAACGCTGCACGCGACGTGCACGGTTCACCGTCAGTTTGTCCTCATCAGACAACTCGTCCATACCAAGGATGGCAATGATGTCTTGCAACTCCTTGTAGCGCTGCAATATCTGCTTCACGCGCTGAGCGCAGTCATAATGTTCTTTTCCGACAATCAGCGGGTCGAGAATACGCGATGTACTTCCCAGCGGATCCACTGCCGGATAGATTCCAAGCTCGGTAATTTTTCGGCTCAACTCTGTGGTTGCGTCGAGGTGTGTAAACGTTGTGGCTGGTGCCGGGTCGGTCAAGTCGTCAGCCGGCACATATACTGCCTGAACGGAAGTAATAGACCCCTTCTTGGTTGAAGTGATTCGCTCCTGCATCGCACCCATCTCCGATGCCAATGTGGGCTGATAACCTACAGCTGAAGGCATACGTCCGAGAAGTGCTGACACCTCTGAACCTGCCTGAGTGAAACGGAAGATATTGTCGATGAAGAACAGGATATCTGCTGCTTCTCCGTCCTTGCCTCCATTGTCACGGAATTCCTCCGCAACGGTCAGTCCCGACAACGCCACGGACGCACGTGCTCCCGGCGGCTCGTTCATCTGACCATAGACCAATGTTGCCTGTGACTTTTTCAGTTCCTCCGGGTCAACGAGTGAGAGGTCCCATTTGCCCTCTTCCATCGCTTTCTGGAACTTTTCTCCATAACGAACGACACCACTCTCAATCATTTCGCGGATGAGGTCGTTTCCTTCACGGGTACGCTCTCCTACTCCTGCAAATACTGAATAGCCGTTGTGTCCTTTTGCGATGTTGTTAATCAGCTCCATAATCAAGACGGTCTTACCTACACCGGCACCACCGAAGAGTCCGATCTTTCCACCTTTCATGTAAGGTTCCAGAAGGTCAATCACCTTGATACCTGTAGCCAGCATCTCCTTGCGTGTAGAGAGCTCTTCAAACGTAGGAGCAGGACGATGGATAGGATATGCTCCCTCCATATCGAGTTCTTTCATACCATCGATTGGCTGACCTATCACGTTCAGCATTCGACCTTTAATCTGGTCGCCGGCAGGCATTCTGATTGGTGACCCCATCGGAATGACTTCAAGGTTTCGCTGCAATCCGTCGGTATTGTCCATAGCTACGCAGCGTACTGTATCTTCACCGATATGCTGCTGCACTTCGACAATCAGTTCACGCCCGTCAGAACGCACAACTTTCAGAGCATCATGAATTTTAGGCAACACCTTTTCCGCATCAAGACCCTTCGTATCAAAATAAACATCGATAACCGGTCCGATGACTTGGGATATACGCCCATTGATTTGTGACATAAGATTTATATTTTATTAGATTTATATTTTCAACAAGAATCCAACTAAGGACGTGCAAAATTACGAATTTAATATTTCTGGTGCAAATATTATCAATAATTTGTTCAGAATATATCCTAAAAAACCTTGTTTTTCTTCTTTTTTTCGAGAACATGCGTTAATTTTCCCAGGTGGGAATCATGAAAATGCCCACAAAACGACAAGTCCTGCCACGGCTCCCAACAACACTTTCCACCCGACATGCCGCAAATACCATCCTACGTGTATTCGCTCCATCTTCATCAGTGCCAGTCCGCTCATCGAACCGATGCATAGCACATTACCGCCTACGGCAGTCGCATAGGCAATGACCTTCCAATAGATTCCATTCTCCATGAACGAGCTGTTATAAGCGTCTGCCACGCCATGTACCCCCGGAATCCATACATCGTGGAACGAGAAGAAACTCATGGCAGAGGCAAAACTGTCCAACACACTACTGAATGCTCCTGCAATGACTCCCATAATCCAGACATCATGGATGTGTTCGTCACACAGATGCGACAACCAGCGAATGGCTCCAGTCTCCTGAACGACACCAATGGCAAGCATCAATCCCATCACAAACAACATCATCTGAATAACACCATATTGCAGGACGCGGGGAATGCGTCGTTGTGTCATCTTATCGACATCGTTCAACTTGCGGTTGAATATCTCATTAACAATCCACAACACCGACAGTACGCACAACGCCCCGAGGAACGGGCTCAGTTTGGTGATGCTGTGGAAAGTAGGAATGAACCACAGTCCGCCGATGCCGACAAGGAGCATCAGCAGGCGCTGCCACAGATTCAGGTTGGTATCATCGCCCCGGTAGGGCATGACCATGCTTTCGATATCCAGACGCGAAGGCAACATTCTGCCTAACAGATAGGTGGGCAACGCCCATGCTATCAAACATGGTGCCAGCAGGGAGAAAGAGAAGTTCGATGCCGTAACTGCCCCGATGTTCCACAACACCAGTCCCGACGTGTCGCCTATCACCGTCAGTGCACCGCCGGTATTGGCTGCAAGGACGACCGCCGAACCGTAAATCATGCGTTGACGACGATTGGAGACCATGCTACGCATCATCGTCAGCATCATCACCGTGGTCGTGAGGTTGTCCAGATTGGCAGAAATAATGAAAGTGAATGCCGACAGCATCCACAGGAAGCGCTGACTGCTTCGTGTACGCATCCATCTGGCAAGAAAATCGAAGCAGCCGTTATTGTTGAGTATCTCCACTATTGTCATGGTTGACAAGAGGAACAGCACGACTTCTGCCGCGCGCCCCACATATTTCAGGAAGATATTTTCTGCGATATAATGTTTGACAGCCGAACTGGTTGCCACCGCACCGTTAAGCCAGTTTACATATTCATCGCCGTGCTGGCTCATCACGAAGTCTGTTCCCCAACAGATATAGAGCACCCACCCCACCGTTCCGGCAAAGATGGCAACGGCAGCCTTGTTCATTTTTGTCACCGTTTCCGTGGCAATGAGCAGAAAACTTATCAGTAGTATTGCAACAATCAGTAGCGTCATAACAAGAGCACGATGTATTCTGATTGCAAATTTAAATATTTTTTTCGAAAAACAAATCGATTACGGGACAGAAAATCATTTCTTTCCGTTATTTTCTTTGTTTGAGGGCATGAGACGCTTTCTTTCTCCGATGCCTATCATTGCCTTTCCTTCACTTGCCTTTTATCAGTTTCCGCAGCGTGAAGTATGTTTCTTCCTGCAGCCGGAAGAGCCGCCAGGAGAAATGCAGGGGCATGTATCCGAATTTGTAGCGGTTGCGCCATTTCAGTGCCGACGGGTCAATGGTATTCCACACCCTTTTCATCTCGCTGAGTCCGTATTGGCATTCGTCTTGCGACAACCTGTGGCGGTTCTGAAAATAGAACATATATGTGTCTATCAAATTCAGCCATCGCACGTTCTCATACATCTTGACCCACTTGTAAAATACGCCTCTGTTAACCAATTCCCCCATCATGCTCTCATTGGCACGCAGATAGTCGAAGCGCCGCACGCTGACTTGATGCGTGACCGACTCCGCATGTTGCCTGTAATAGTAAATCCCCTTACACTGTCTCACCTCTCGTGAATGCAGAAAATGGATGCGTGTGGTGTTGTCGTCGCTGTATGAATGTGCTGTTTCGTCGTAAGGAAATTCCTGATACAATTGAGTCCGCGCCATGTAAATGCCATGAATCTCCCATGTCAGACTTTTCTCAAACGCCTCCTCTCCCGAAAGCCATTCAAACGCAGGCATCGGATAGGTTTCCTCTGTCTCCCCACTGACCATTTGCGCCTGAAAAAGCACGCAGTCGGTCTCGGGATTCTCATCAAACGTATCCACTGCCTGCTGCAACGCATCGGGCGAGAACCAGTCGTCGCTGTCGAGGAAACAGACATATTCTCCCTTCGCCACTTGCAGCCCTCGATTTCGTGCCCGCGCCTGTCCAACGTTCTCCGGCAGTGCTATTACCTCCACCCTATTATCTCGCGAGGCATATTCATCTAATATGTCCCGCGAGCTGTCCGTAGAAGCATCGTCCACACAAATTATCTGTATTTCGCGAAGATGCTGTTCAAGCAGCGAGTCCAAACACTTTCGAAGGTACTTCTCTGCGTTATAAACCGCCACAAGTATTGAGACCTTAGCCATGTCTGAATTTGTCTTTTATTTTGTTCAACAACGCCTCCCATAAGCGGGATTTGCTGCGCAACACATAAAAACTAATCAAGAGACTCCCTGCCGACAAGAGCCCTCCTATCCCCCAATATATCCAGCCTTCAAAGTTGGACACGCAGAGGGATGCCAAGATGCCGAACGGCAGCTGCATCAACAGATAGCGACAGGCAGCCTTCGATATCACATATTTATATTTATAACGCGCGTAAAGCATGATGCCTATCACGTCCAGCACGCCCGTCAGCACAATCGCCCAGCCGACGCCCGTCAGTCCCCAGTGACGATAACCGACAATTACCGAAACGACCAACAGGATATCATAAAACGCTTCTATGAAAAAGTATGACCACGAATCGCCTTTCGCCAATGGAATATAGGCAATCGGAAGCTCGACGGCACGCATATACATGGCGAGCAATGCCGCCTGCATCATCCCGATGGTGGGCAGGAATTTGCTGCTATACAACAAGGGAACCAGTATCGGCAAACCGAAGATGAAGATGACCAGCATCGGAGCGATAATCAGCAGCGATACTTCAATCTGGCGATTCACCATCAGGTTCAAAGCGTCCCTGTCGCCACCCACTGCTGACAGGCGCGGAAAATAGTCCGACTCCAACGAAGCGAACACCACGCCAGCATAAGTCATGGTCAGCATCAGTCCCGCATTATAGTAGCCCACGTCGGCAAGTCCGCCTTCCGTATTGAGGAACGTGCGAATCAGAAATTCCGCGCCACTGCCTAAAATTCCTGCCGAAACAAACGCAATACCCAGCCTGACCATCCCCACACCGTCGCCCAAGCGGAACGCATGTCCTTTCAATCGCAACGGATAAAAGTTGTAGGAATAGGCTATCGTCAGACACATCTGAACCAACGCACCGATGACCAGCGACGGCACGATACCCGCCTGTCCCCAATAATAATAGACGGGGACGGTAATCAATGTCAGCAGAATCACGTTATAGATGGAAATCTTTGCCAGCGTTTTCAGCCTTCTGATTCCTTTCAGTATCGCCAGTTCGCCACCAGTGATGGCTGTCAGAGCGATAACCGGCGAAAGCAGGAAGAAATGCAGCGTATGGTCGCCCCATGTGAACGTCCACATGTTGAGCAACGGGCTCAACGCCATACACACGAACATGCCGAGCAACGCTGTCAGCAGACTCCATGAGCGTATCACCTGAACGGCAGAGCACACCTGCTCCTCATCTCCCCTGCCATACGCCTCCGACACTTGCCGGACCGCACTCATGGAGATGCCCAGATTTGTTGAGTCTGAAATCAGCTTGATGGTTGAGTTGAAGAGCGAGATAAGTCCCATTCCCGCCGGACCAAGAATCATCGCAACCAATTTGTTACGAACAAGCCCCACAAGGATGTTTAATCCCTGCACGCCACCGAACAGTCCCGTATATTTCACAATATGGGAATATCCGTCTGAGCCCTCTGGTTTCTTCATTCTTCTTTATAACGGAATGCGTGGGGATTTATTGTATCTCCCAAATCCTCACATCCCTACTCCGCAGCTTCCTTTTTCCTGCACACCAGCGACAGGACGATGGAGAGAGTCAGTACACCGAAGATGACCAAAAGGCTGACCAGGGTCGGTATCTCAACGTGGGGAACATTCACACTGATGCCCAGCATGGCGAAAAACTCGTTGAAATACTCGGTGGTGGACAATAGCATCTTCACTCCCACAAAAACCAGGATGAGCGCAATGCCGTATTTGAGATAGGTGAAATATTTCGCAAGGGCTGCCAGCGCGAAATAGAGCGACCGCAAGCCCAGAATGGCGAAGATGTTACTCGTGAGGATGATGAAAGTGTCGCGCGAAACGGAAAAAACGGCAGGAATGGAATCGACGGCAAAAATCACGTCGCTCGTCTCAATGGCTATCAGCGCAACGAACAAGGGGGTCGCCATCTTCCGACCGTTTTCATGGACAAAAAACTTTCCGCCGTGCATCTTGTCGGTCACGGGATAGACACGCCGGAACAGCCGCACGAGGAAGTTTTCGGTGTGCACATCCGTCTGCGAATCGTTGTGGACGAACATCTTGAAGCCGGTATAGAGCAGGAACAGTCCGAACAAACCGAGAACCCACTCGAAGCGACTGACGATGGCGGCACCGGTAAAGATGAAGATGCTGCGCAAGACCAAGGCACCGATGATGCCCCAGAAGAGCACTTCGTGCTGATATTTCCGCTCGACACCGAAAAACGAGAAGAGCATCAGGAAGACAAAAAGGTTGTCCACCGACAACGATTTCTCTATCAGATAGGCTGCGAGGAACTCCATCGTCTGCTCGTGGGGATCCACGGGATAGAACAGATAGATGCCCAACGCGAAGAGCAGCGAGACCGCTATCCATACACCTGTCATGAACAGGGCTTCGCGCATACCAACCTCATGCTGTCCCTTACGCCCAAAAAGTTTCAAGTCGGCTGCCAACATCAACAGCACCGAAACATAGAACATCACCCATCCCCACACCGGGATTTCCGCAACATGCATATTCATAACTGTTTCTTCAGATAATCATTTCCAACAATTTGCGGTCGGCTTCGGTCCACTCCAACGCTGTCATCTCGCTCTTGTCGAGCCATTTATAGTCGAGATGTTCGAGCATCTTAAACTCGCCGTCGCCACCCTTGCACCAATAGGCTGTGAGGGTGATGGTGAAGTCGGGATACTCGTGTGTCACCTGTCCAAGCTGCCTACCCACGTACACATCCCAATCCATCTCTTCTTTTATCTCACGAACGAGGGCTTCATGGTCGCTCTCCCCTGCCTTTCTCTTCCCGCCGGGAAATTCCCAGCGCTCGCTGATGTAAGGCAGACGGCTCCTGCAACGCTGCATGCAGAGAATCTTTCCATCCTCCTCAACGACAGCGGCAACCACCTGATAGTGTTTCTTTTCCTTCTTTATCATGTTTATGCATAAGTTTTTTCCGCACAGACTTTCCCGCTGCACGGACGAACAACGTTACTTTTAGCGAAGCAAAGTTCCGAAAAATCTATGACATCAGCAAACAATTCCCCGAATTTTCACAAAATTGTAACGTCGGCATCATTTTGGGAAAATTGGTAAAAGAAAGACAGCTAGATGGAAATTTCAACTCAAATAAACTCGTTACTCTGTGAACAAATAATCAGGATTTTTACATTAATACATTTTATTTTATTGAGGGTGTGTCAAAATGGCGGAAGTGCGCTTCGCGCAGAAATCTCACAAATCTATCCAAAATCTTTCATTCTGTGTATCAGCACTTTGATTTGTTAGATTTGTATAGATTTGTTGGATTTCTCGTCCGTAGGACGACTGAATTCCTATTTTGACACACCCTCAATCAGTTTTTACATCATTTTGAAATAATTGTTATATAATAATGAACTGTCTCTCCATACCCATAATCAATATCTTCATCTTCTAATAATTTAAATGAATTTTTATTGAGCGACACAATTTGAAAACTCTGCTTGCCAAAAGCAATATAGGTTTTACCGTTTTTGCGAAGGATAGAATACTTTTCTTCCAAGAAATATGAAAGCTCAGAAGTTAACGAAATTCCATTCTCTCTATATATATTCCCCTGTTTATCTCTTAGATAAATTTTAGAAGAATTATGGATATAACAGTCCTTATTTTCCGTAAATTCTATCGTTCCTGTATAGTCTCCTTCCCATTTCAAATCATAATCTTTAGTCCCAGTATAGTCTCCTTCCAATACTATATCTGAATATACATAGTCTACCCTCACTGTGCCTTTTATATCCTATTTACCGGTCAGCATATTCACAATTTCCTCCGTAGTCAAATCGGTGGCATTATCATCATCGCCACAAGATACTATCAAAGGAAGAGCGACAAACATGAGCATTATCATGCTCCATTTTTTTATTTTTCTCATAATTGTTTTGTTTTAAATTGTTATTAACTATATTGTTTGAAACACGCACAAAAAAACGTGGACAAATTACTTCGTCTACGTCATCTTGGTATCGGCAAACACCATGTAATCCAAACGAGTAAAAGCCCACGCCATGTGGCGTGAACTTCCAACTTCAGTTCTTGATTACATTTTGAAAATTTGCCGATTTCAGATGACAAGAATCAAAAGTGGATGTTCATCCTATATTTTCTTATCTACTATTTTCAACCCATAGGCAATCATTGTTTGTTAGTTCAACATTTTTATAATTCTACATTTCAGCCAGATATGATTCTACCTGCTCTTTCAAAGGTTGAAGGTCATTATCTATGACATTCCACAACAAATCCTTACGAACTTGAAAGTATCCATGCACAATATGATGACGCATGCCCTCTATCTGCCGCCAAGATGTAGCCGGATGAGCATCCTTAAATTCTTTGCTCAACATATATGCGGCTTCGCCTATAATCATTGTGTAATAGGCAAGCCCGCCATAAACAACTTTGTCGGCATCAATGTTTTCAAGCGTCATGCCTGCGCACCTCTTCAAGATGGTGTCTATAGCATCTAACATATGCGCCAGACTACCTTTATCTTTAACTGGCTCTCTCATATATCAGAATTTTATCTTTTTCCGCATCCCCTGAAGCAAAAGGGAGTAAAGAACCTTCAGGAACGAGGTCAACCTCCCTGCCCAGAATCTCTTTTAAGTCCATATACATACCCCCAAGGGTCAAAAGACTGAAACGCTGGGACATATCGGGCTCGAAAAGTATGTCAACATCAGAGTCCTCATGCTCTTCTCCACGGGCATACGAACCGAAGAGCCATGCCTTCAAGACGGGCTGCGTCTTGAAATATTCGGCTATAAGTTGGGTCATTGCTTGAGTACTCATATCGTCTTACTTCAGGTTACTACCCTGCAAATATAAAGAAAATTTCTTTGTGAACAAAGTTTCAACTGATTTTTTCAAGCGAAGAGCAAGAAAAGTGGTCCTTTTTTTCAGTTATAACCTGCCCGATAGAACTATTGACTTAACTTCAAAACGACCTAAAGCCGTGACAAATTCTCTACTACTTAACTACAGAAATTTGAGTAAAAATCCTAAAAAATGCTTGACTTGTATCCCGAGATGTGTTCTATATGCAACTAACTCGGCATTCCCGTTTTTCGGTTTTTTGCGTTATTTTGCCCGTTTTTTGGGAAAAGATGCTGTTCGGTGGGGAAAAATGGCGATTTTTGACGATTTTTTAAGGCGCTGACTATCAACTTCTTACGATTTTGTGCTATTTTTTCGTTTTCCCAAAGTTCAACTTTCGCATCCTAAAAGGGGAACTTTTGCAAGCTAAAAGTGGCACTTTTTGACGACAAAAGTTGAAGTTTTAGAACGAGAAAACGCATACTCATCGCGGAAATATGCAGGTTTGACCCATAAATCACATATTCCCCGTTTGTTTATGCAAAACTTTCGCCCGCAAATTCCTCAGAATCGACTCTCTGTTTGTAAAACATTCTGCCTTAAAGCGTTCGTTTTTTAAGTTAAAATAGTTATTGGATGTTAACGTGTTTTTTAGCAGCGGTTCGTCATAGTTTGAGCCGTCGCCAAATCCAGTTGGGAAGGCATCGCCATCCTGCTGTGAGCAATCGGTAGCGCCAGTCGATAATCGCCACGTGCTTCCGCCTTTCAATCGCCCGGACGGCTTTTCGTGCCACATATTCGGCTGTCATCATCATCGGATAGTTATTGTCGCCACTGAGCAGTTCGGTATCCGCAAATCCCGGACGTATGTCGGTAAAGTTGATGGGGAGTTTCCTGCTGTTCGCCAACTGCTCGAGCGACTGGATGTAAGTGGCTTGGAAAGCTTTCGTCGCTGAATATGCCGGTGCCGGTCCCAGTCCTTTGGTGCCTGCAATGGAAGAGATGACAGCGATGTGTCCTCCACCGTGCTCAGCCATGTATCTGAACACCTCCCCCACCATGCGCGTAAATCCCCAGACATTGGTCGCCGCCGTACGGTTCTCGATGTCTGCATCAAGCAGCCGGTTCTGCCGTCCGATGCCTGCCACGTGGATATAGAGTTCGACGCCTTCCATGTGCGTGATAAGTTCGTGGAGCTGTTCGGGAGCCGTATCCTGGTTTACGTCGAGCGCGATGGGAATGACCCTTTCGGGAGCCAACAGCCGTAAAGGCTCCAGCCGCTCGCTCCTGCGCGCTGCCACAGCCACGGTCCACCCTTTCCCTATCAGCAGCCGACTCATTTCGAATCCGATGCCGGACGACGCTCCTATGACGATTGCTCTTTTCATTGGTAGCTGCAAATATAGCGATTATTTTCCGTTCGCTAAAAAAATCGGGAGGTTTCTTGACGAGGCGACGCACCAAAAGGGGCATAGAGACTATATAAAATAGAGAGACGATATAGGCTATATGAACTGGAAATAAAAAAACAGCCATGTCCCTCTGCGGAACATGGCTGTTGCAAGCAAAACTGTCGAGTGAGAGGTTATCTCACAATCAGTTTCTTCGTTTCTCCATTCTTCATGCGTACGATGTTGATGCCACGCTGCGGTTGGTCGATGCGCTTGCCGTCGAGGGTGTAGTAACCTTCCACGTCGGCTGCATCGATACCGATAAGGCGGATACCCGTCGCAATCGTTACAGGAATGCGCACATACTCGACCTTACCTTTTTGCGTCACTTTGACAACAATCTCGTAAGTGCCGTCGGTTGTTCCCGTCACGTTCAGCGTACCGTCAGCATTGACCGTTGCGGTAATGCCTTCGGGCAACTGATCGACAATCTCATAGGTCTTCGTCGCACTGCCTTCATTGAGTGTCGTGAAGTCGTCCACATCCACCGTCAGACTGCCGTTGTCAGCGGTCTGTGTGGCAGCAGTCGTCTCGTTGCGCTCACCGTTGAAATTGTCAAGACAGAAGTAGGCTGGTGTCGTCAGACCGTAGCTGTTCTTCTTGCTGCCGTCGAACGTGAACGAGAGGTTCTTCACCTTACCGAGCGACGTGAGGTCCACCCACTGCCATGTGTCGAGATAGTAGTGGTCGGCTGCATTGCTTGCACGGTAGTCAGCTAGGTAAGCCTCCACCGATTTACCGTTGTCGCCACTGATAATCACCTTGAGGTAATCACCCTGTGCGAATGCACCCAGAAATCCGTCGCCATTGACTATTGCGTCAGCAGTCCAAGCGTTGTTCGTGATATAGAATCCACGGATAGAGTCGCCCTCGGCGTTGTTCATCACGTGAATCTTACCGCCCTGCGGATAAGCCACCACATAGTTCTCTGAACCGTTGACACCGCTTCCCACAACCGACTTGTGCTGGTCGGCGAGTGTTTCATAGACGGTAGAGGTCTGGTTCGAATAAGAGAAGTCATAGTAGTAGTTATATCCAGGCATTGCGCCGCTGTCGAACTTATAGCTTCCGCTAACGAACGAGGTACGGCTGTCGTTGCAGTGCCAATAGCTTTCGCTGTCGAGATAGAGGTTCTCGAACGTAGCCGTAACGGCATCGCCAGTCACATAAGCACGAACGAAGGCTGTATCGGCTTTCTCTGCATTGTCTTTGACGATGAAGATATAGTCGGTACACTCGGTCGGCGTATGAGTAGTAGTGAAGATGGCGTCGATATCATCTGCACTCTCGAAGGTTTCGGTCAGCAGGACATTGTGCTTGCCGTCCATCCATGTGAGCGTGTAGGGAGCGGTGCGCTCATCGACGGTCACCATTGCCATGAGGGTAACGCCCGTTCCTGCCTCAACCGTCTCTTCGTCGGTAGAGTTGTTGATATAGACGTCAGCCTCCGGCTTGTCGGTTACAGGAGGTGTCGCAGTCATTGTGAAGGTCTCTGTCTGACTGATTTCACCTTCTGCACCGCGCAGTCCGACGGGCAGGAAGTATGCGATATACTGCTCGCCAATCTCCAGACCTTCCACCTCGATGGTCGTCTCTGTCTCAGCAGAAACGTCCTTCTTTATCTCTGACGCCTTGAGCTCGTCAACGGTCGGAGCCGTCTCGGTGGCTTTCTTCACGATGCAGTAAACCGTTGCTGCGAGGTCGGTCTTCACGGCGAGTGTCGCCTTTCCGTCGATAGCCGTAACCACCTTCGGATAGGTCTCGAGCATCACGGGTGCCTGGTTGTCGGCACTATATTCGTATGCACCGATGGTGATGTTCTCCGTCGGGCGAGCCTTTCCGGCGATATCAGTGGTCACGTAGCTCAGTGCCGTTGCCGTGAGCAGGTCACCATCGAGGTCATCAGCCGGTTCCAGCACATTCTCGCTCAAGAAGTTGACCTTCTTGTTCACACTACCCGTTGCACCTGTCTTTGTGACGAAGAAATCGAAGTCGCCCTTCGTTGCAGAAGCTGCGCGGAAGAAGTCGGTTCCTTCGGTATAGACAACGTTGTTCTGGAAGTTGATTTTTCCGAGGTTGTCATCATTGTAGAGGTTGACAGCCAAGCCGTTGGTCTCGTTCTGAATGATGTTGTTCACGACGTTGATGTTGCCGTAACCTGCATCCAGCTTACTGTTCAGCCAGAACGCTGCACCACCGTTCGTACCCGTCATGCGGAATGTGTTATGGGCGATATTCACGTTCTTGATTTTCGCAGCTGCGAGCTTGAACGAACTGTAGCTTGCGTTGAGCGAAGTCAGGTTGACAACGTTGTTGGCAATCAGCATCGGTGCTGCTGCAGAAGCTTCCACCTGACGCAGATTGAATACTGGGGCATAAGTCTTCGGAGCCACATTGAAGATGTTTCCTGTCACTTCGAATGGCTCATCATACTCATCGCGCAGCTGCATATCGAAGATACCCACGCTGATCTTTGTCTCTGCATCGGCATCGATAATGACCGTATTGTTGCGAATCTTCGCACCCAGCTCGTCCATCACGTAGATAGACTTCGTACCGCCGTTGCGGATGGTGTTGCCCTCGATGACAGCACCTACTTCCTTCGGCAGACGGACATAACCGGTACCACCGATACGCATACTGATGTAACCACCTTCAATCAAGTTGTCCTTGACGGTGATATAGTCGTTGTTGCGGTTCGCTTCATCGATAGCCGTCATATTGATAATACCAATACTTTGTTGTGCATTGGTCGATACTGAAGCATGCAGGTAACAGCCTTCGATGGTCACGTGGCGGCTCTCGTTCTTCAACTGGATAACACCCGGATAGGCATTGTCGGTGGTTGTCACCTCAAGGTTCTTCAACGTAAGCCAGTCACATCCGGCAACTGTAATGACACCTTTTTGTCTCACCTGGTGCTCAGCGCCAAACGGATAGGTGTAACTGTCGTGATAAATCTTCACATCGAGATAGTCACCGCTTTCAGACTGCAGCGTAATGGTGTTCGTCGACGAAGTGCCCGGGATATGCGGGATAACCACCTGCTCGTTGTACTCACCATTCTTGATGTTGATGACAACCGGTCCGTCCACGCCGGAAGAAACAGCGTCAACAGCCGCCTGAATCGTAGCATAGTCACCACCCGTACCGACAGTGAACGTACCGTGCATACCGGATTTGACGGTAACCGAAGCCGTCACATCTTCCGTCACATTAGTCTGCGCTCCGTTGATTGTGAACGAAGTCAGTTTCGCAGATGCCTGTGCACCGACAGTTGCATCGCTCTTGATGTTGTAAGCGACCCAGAACTTATATACGCCTTCCTTGTCGATGGTATAACTGCCCGTCACATTGGTTGTGCCTTGTGCTTCACCAAACTTGTTGACTGCCGAGAAAGCACCAATCGTGTCTGTGGTATAGACAAACACCTTGTCGAGCGCAGCATTCTGAGTTGCGTCAATGGTGAACTGCTGAACCTCCAGCGGAGTATAGTCGCCCTCCACCGTCATGTCCACGCGCAGCATCTGCACGTCTTCCTGACCAGCCATCACGTTGGTTGTGCTGACATCGGTCACCGTGTAGTTCTTCACCTCGAAGGCTTTCTTCTGATAGCCTTGCACTTCGATAGCGAAGTTCGGACGCGTGTAGCTTCCTTTACCGACATATTTAATGGTTATCTTGCCATCGGCTGAGTTAGACACAATCGGATCGAACTTAGCAGACGAACCGCTCAGATCGACAATCAGCTTGTCATTATCAACCTCTCCACCTTCATATATATATAGGTGTGCTGTAGAAGCAAATGCGATTCCTTTGTCAATGAGTTTGATGGTCGCGCCTTCTTCGAGTGGAGCAAACGTAATGGTCGCTTCTACGCCATCGGCACCATCGGCGTTGGGACCTCCATCATCATAGAACATGACGCTTTTCCCAGTTCCGACTTTGATTTCTCCGTTGTCACCATTGGTTGCAATAATCATGCTCTTCAGGAGACGTTCTCCTTCAGGGTCGCCGTTTGTTGCGTTAACGTTGCTTTCGCCCGCCTTGACAGAAATAATCTTTGCGTCGATGGTTTCTCCATCATCAGCCGTTGGACTTACATCGACAGACATCTTGAAGGTGTTTTCACCTTCAGCGAGTTCTACTGGTGTTGTCAAAGTAACGGTGACGGTTTGCTCTTCGGCAACAGTTGTTTCACCGATTACAGCATCGTTCTGAGTCACATAGAGTTTTTCCACATTCTGCTGCTTGCCCTTCAAGTCGAAAGTCATCTCGCTCAGGCTCACAGCGTCTTGGTCGCCGGTTGTGAAGACTTTGACATCGAGCAGTTCCTGCTTCTTGGCACCAACCGATACGACAGCAGTAGAAGGATGAGTAGCAACGATGCTGTCGATTTGCATCGGCTGTGACTGGTATTCGCTGACGGTGGCGGTCCAACCTGCAGCGCAATAGGTAGATGTGGATGCTTTCGGATTGAAAACAATGGTCATTGAACCGTCAGCTGCTGTAGAACGGAGCACTTTTCCAGGTCCTTTCTGGTTGTCGATACTCCAAAGGAGTTCGCCACTGGTTCCTTGTCCGCTATATACTTTGAAGTCAGCTTTCTGTCCCCATGAAGAGGTGGAATAATAAACATCAAAAGCGGTGAAATCGAGTTGGATAACTTTTCCTTCGTGCATCGGTATGAAGACGTTGGTTCGGTCGTCCGTTCCCGGTTCATATTTCGATGGCACGGCGCTGTATGGCTTTGTCTTGAATTCAAGCGAGCCGTTGACTTTTTTGGTTATGGTTCCCATATTTTGATAGGAGAGTGCCACATTTTCAACGATTCGTTCGCCATCCGGGCTTCCGTTGACAACATTGGTTGTTGTTCCACTGATTGTTGCAGAAAGAATCGCTGCATCTACCTTCTGTCCGTTGATGGCTTCGTCGTTGATGTTGTATGCCAACCAAAAATAGTTGTCGCCTTCTAACAGTGTCACAGGCATTGTTGCTGTAATCTCAAAAGCATCAGCGGAAATGACGGTTTCTCCAACTTTCTTAGACGTTTTGAACGCATTTTCCGCAGCAGTGTAATACAATGTAGCCTTTGTGATTTGTGGATAGGTTCCGTTGGTGTTGAATGCAAATTTCTGTGCCTCCAAAGCAGGTTCGGTATTTTCGGTTGTGATGTTGAATGACAAGATTTGTTGGTCTTCGTCAGCAGCCACCAATGTTTCGTTAGTAGGATGGTTGGCCGTGATTGTATTGAGCGTCATTGCCTGCGGTGTGAATAGCGAAACAAGTGCTTCAAAACCATCGTTGAGTGTAGCCGTCAATGCATCGCTGAACAACACAATGGTAAGCGCTCCGTCGGGAGATGTAGAACGCACTGTTCCTGTTTCTCCATCTTGGAAAGTTTTGACCAAGTTGTCTGCATTAGCGGATGTTCCATTGTAAACGCGTATTTCTTGGTTGTAGAGTGAACCTCTGAAGATGTCAATCATGCTGAAATCAACCATTACTTTTTTACCGGTAACTCCAGGAATGAAAGTAACAGTTCCGTTTGCACGACATTCGACACCAGCTTGAGGTCCTCCTTCGTCAAAGAAGTTAAGTGGCGTTTCGTTTACGGTAATCGTCTGTGGGGCAGTAGTCATCAAGACAATTGCAGGATTGGTGACTTCAACAGATGTTCCAGGTGTAAACGGAGTGACGCCGTCAGGTATTCCGTTTGTCGTGACTTTGGTAATGTCGATTTGTACTTTCGCACCAATTTCGGCAGTTCCTAAGAAGTCTCCTTTCACGGTAAATGATGTGGTTCCTTCGCCGAGCGCTTCGTTCAAGGTAAATTTATAGCCAGTACCATCGGCAACGACCGTCGCATCAACCTGTGTATTGTCTTTGAAAAGTTTTAAGGCTGTAGGATCGATAGCGTTCTCGTTTTTTGTGAGATTGAAATGAATTCCCGTTACATGGTCGGGACTCATCACACCAGTTGCCGTAACAAAAACATTTGCTAAAGAGATGTTTTGCTTAGCATTTGGGGTGTTAATGACTCCGTCATAGTTAGAACCAGCACCGGTCACGGTCATGTTCTCAAGCTTAATGCATTTTACTTTTGCAACCCATCCTGCACATTTATTGGAATTACGGTGCATGAATCCAACAGAAAGGGCACCATTGGCAGTCCCAGCAGTATAAACAACAGGAAGGGACGGCTTGTTTGAGTTATTGATTTTTTCTGCGATAAGAGTTCCCGATAAACCAGTTAAGCTGGAAGATGATGTAACTTGACTTGAAGAGCTTGCCCAAGTGAATGTATTATCGGCATCAGCTTCTCCGTCATAGAGGTTCATGTAGAGGAAATAATTGGCTGAATATTGATTCAAATCTATCGTTTCGAACGTGATTTGAATAGATTTGCCTTCCTCTGCGGGCTTAAATACTGTCAGAGACTGACTATTGTAACTATTGTTGTCAACAATGTCAGCAGTCCCCCAAGGGTCATAAAACGTAATCTCTTCGTCGGAAGCAACCGTGACGGTCTGCTTTCCGAACTGTAGCTGATTGACCGTTCTTGTTGACTGCGCATACATCTGTATTGGTATGCAAAGCAACAATAAGGTCAAAACAACCATCAACTTTTGTAAATGTTGTTTCATCTTGTTTAAAATTAAATGTTAGTTATTAAAATATTAAATGTGATTTTCTTGTTTATTTTATTATTTTTCGGAAGCTTCCATCGCTCATTTTTACGATGTTCAATCCGCGTTGTAATTTCGTGAGGCGTTTTCCTTCAGCTGTATATATGGCTTTTATAGTTGCTTTGGAAGGAGGTGTGTTGCCTATTGATGATGTGTTTCCGATATTCAATCGTATAAACTGAATTTTTCCGCGCTGAATAGCTCGTATGATAACGCTGACGTCTTTCTGCCCGTTGGTGTTCAGTATTCCTGTTTCAGACAATGAAAAGGATGTGTTCTTATCGTCGATAGTGTATTTTATCGTTGCGGTGGGATGGTCGAAAGAGAAATATTGTGAGATGTCCACAAGAGAAGAATTTGCTTCGAGCTGCACTTCAGTAATTTGGCGCTCTCCATTGAAGTTGTCAATACAGAAATAAGAAGGAGTAGTCATTCCATAGAGATTGCCACGTGTGCTTCCCATTGTAAATACAATCTTTTTCATTTTCCCTAATTCGCTCATATCGACCCATTGCCATGTGTCAAGATAATAGTGGTCTTCCTCTTTTTCTGCGCGATAATCGGCAAGGAAATAGTCGAAACTCTTTTCTTCTCCGAAAGAATCAATACCTTTGACGTTCAATCGAAGGTAATCTCCCTTTCTAAATCCTCCTTCTGTGTATCCGTCACCATTGCGTATGGCATCTATGACCCACGCATTGTTGGTAACATAAAATCCTTTGATATTATCTTCGAAATCGTTCAGAATTTCAATGGCTGTTCCCTGTGGATAGCAAACGACATAATTATTTGACCCGTTGTAACCGGCTCCTGCTGCTGAATTGAACTGGTCGGTACGAATGTTTTCAAAAAGGATAGAAGTGCGGTTGGAGAACGAACAGCCATACCAATAGTTCATTTCGGGTACACACGTGTTGTTGAACAGGTATGTGCCGCTAACAAAGGAACCAGGCAGGCGCTCGCCGTCGTTATAAGATTCGGGAGTGAGATAGAGATTTTCAAAGGTAGCAGTGATTGCTTCTCCCATCACAATCACCCGACAAGTGTCAATAGCGGTTTTCCCATTAGCATCGGTTACTTTTACCAAGTAATCATCACATTCGGTCGGAACGTGTCGGAATGTCAATGTCTCAGCATTAGTGGTCTCTTCACTGAGAACTTGATGTTTTCCGTTCATCCATACGATATTATAGGGCTTAGTTCCGTCTTTTACTTTTGCTTCCAATGTGATTTCAGTACCCAAATCAGCTAGCGTATTTTTTGCCTCTATAACAGGAGCTATGGGGTCATATTCCCGGACAATAGCCTCGAATCCCTTTCCTGTATGTGCAAATTTTTTAGCATCGCTATTAAAAACGATGGTAAGGGCACCATCTTCAGATTTCGAGGAGATGGGAGTATTCGGACCGTTTTCTATGTCTGATGATGTTTTAGCTTCCCATAATAGTTCGCCTTCAACGCCATAACCGCTATAGATTTTGAAACTGGCCTTTACAGGTTCATCTCCGTCTTTCCAATAAAGTACAAATTTGCTGAAATCGATTTGACAACGCATGTTCTCATGTTTTGGAACAAAAATATTGATACGGTCATCTTTCCCGAATTCATAATATTCTAATTCGCCAAGAAATGGTTTGTTCTTGAAAGTCAGGAAATCATTTACAACGCTGACTACAATGCCTTGTTCTTTATGTGAATATACAGTGTGTTTGACCATGCGATTGCCGTATGGGTCACCTTCATTAACCGTGTGGGTATTCCCGTCCACGATAAAAGAAAGCAGCTGGGCGTCAATGCGCTGTCCGTTTAAGGCATTTTCATCAATATCGAACGTCAGCCAGAAATAGTTGTCTCCTTCTATCAAGCGAACAGGCTCTTCTGTGGTCAAGTCTATATTTGTGTCAGAAACAGTAATTTCACCAATCTTTTTTGCTTTTTCAAACTCATTTAGCATTCTACCGTAGTAAAGGGACGCTTTTGTAATAGGGGCATCCGTCCCGTTTGTCGTAAAAAAGAATTGTTCTGCAGAGAGTGCGTTCCCGTTTTCTTTTGTCTTTATATTCCAGTATATGACAGGTTGATTGATATCCCCTGGACTAACGACATCTTTTACATATTGTGAAACTTTTATTTCATCAATTGTCATAGGTTCTGGAACGATTTGACTGACTTTAGCCTCAAAACCTTCGCTGTTGGCTGAACTGACAGTGCTTAAGAATGTAACGGTCAGAGCACCGTCTTCAGAACTGGATTTGACAATAGGTTGTTGGTAATTCTTCACTTCCATGAGGAAATTATCCTCATCCGTATTCATTCCGTTATATACTTTAATATATTGTCCGTAGTTTCCATATTGTCCAGCAACAAAAAGTCTTACTTTGGAAAAATCTATTTGTACTTTTTTGCCTGCCGTTTCTGGTATAAAAGTCACTCGTCCCTCAAAATAGGGAGAAATGTTTCCATTCAATCCTCCGTCGTCAAAGAAATCTAACGGATAGTCTCCAACGACTATTGTGTCGTTCGTTGCTATCAGAATAATTCCTGGGCAGTGTACGGCAACAGGATCTTTTTTCTCAAAAGGAGCGATTCCGTCAGGACATTTTAAGGTAATTAGTCTTGTGATGTCAATACTTACTTTTCCTCCGATAGTTCCATCATCCAGAAAGTCACACAAAATGGCAAAGGTATTATTTCCTTTTTCAAGTGTCTGATTCAGGTTTATCTTATACCCACTGCCATCTTCAGTGACGGTACTGTTAATAAGCATAGCCCCGTCGGCATCAATATTCTCTTTCAGATAAACTTTTATTGATTGAGGGTTGATGACGTTTTCGTTGTCTGGCAATGTGACGTTTATAGCAGTCAGCCTATCGGCATTATTTTCTCCCTCAGTCTCTATATAGAAATTGGTTAATAAGATGTTATCCTTTGTACGTGGATTGACCA
This sequence comes from Prevotella sp. Rep29, assembly GCF_019551475.1. NCBI lineage: Bacteria > Pseudomonadati > Bacteroidota > Bacteroidia > Bacteroidales > Prevotellaceae > Prevotella > Prevotella sp. Rep29. Next base: position 876,508 of record NZ_CP047159.1, on the reverse strand, counting down.
CTACATTTGAATAATACTCTCCAGCATCCTTTACTTCCATAGTTTGAGGTTCAATACAACGTACTTTAGCGACCCATCCTTTGCCGGCTTTTCCTCTTTTCCATAGCATTCCAACAGACAGACAGCCATCTGTTGACGTGGAAGTGAACGTTTTGTTTGTATAAGTGCCGTCCATTTTTTCCATAATATCTCCGCCACAAATACTTGGATTCTCCGTTACGTCATAAACGGATGAAGCCCATGAGAAACTATTGTCAGCATCGGCAATTCCGTTATAGATGTTTACATAGCCCGGCCAACCTTGGCCATCGCTCTGCACATCAAACCGTTCAAAAGTAATCTGAATTACAGCACCGCTTGTTGCCGGTTTGAAAACCGTCAGTGATTGGGTGTTGTTCAAATAGGAGTCGGTAAATCCTTTTCCCTCCTTGAAATCATAATACGTTATTTCTTCATTTGCTTTTATGGTAACCATCTGCTTTCCGAACTGTCTCTGCACGACCTTGTCCGTAGCAAGAAGCCGTGAAGGGATAAGCAGCAACATGGCTAACGATGTTAGTTGAAGGATTAGCCGATGGTTTATTTGAGCGTGCAATCGTCTTTTTACATTTAATACACTGCTCATTTTTTTATCGAATAAAGATTTTCTTTGTTTTTCCATTTTTTATTTTTAAGATATTCAAGCCATGCTGTAATTTCTCAATCCGTCTTCCGTCAATTGTATAGATTGCCTGTATTTGCTGGCTGTCATCGTTTTCATTGATGTTGTCAATTCCTGTCAATGCATTGTTGATAGCAGCGATGGATTCCTCCAGATGCAAGTCCTCGGCTCCTGTCACTTCGGTACTGGTTTCACCAAGCCATCCTGCATTTTGATTGACCGCTGTATAGACGCGGACGAAATCGATAAAGTCGAGTGTGACGGGATTGCGCTCAGCATCCACAGCCCACTCAATGTTGAAACCATTGGCGATGCTGTCTGTGTTGGATTTATTATCTACATAGCCGTAGTTGAAAGATGTCAAGACCCAATACTGATTTTCGCCTTCACCGCCAGTGTTGGTACCATTCTTCGGCAGACAGGTGCCTGTGAACGTCAAGGGACTGCTCATCCATTGGGGAAAATATTCCTGTTTATGAAACCCATTACGCGGAACCGTACCTGACGCTCCCTGATTATCCGTCCAAGGAATGTCGTGCATGGGCGCTGCGGTATAGGTGATTTGGTAGTTATAGGTCACTTTTTCCGGACAATCCGTGTCGGCGCTGCCGCTCAGTTCATACCACGGATCATCGGGAAGTCCGTTCTTATTGAGGTCTTTCGACACCATAACGATACCAGGTTCTCCACTTCCTGAAAAAGCATTTCCGGCAACATAGAAGTCGGCTTTGCCTGCAATGTTGGCAATGCTATGGTCGAAATGGAAGGTGATATACCCACCATAGGCGCCAAGCGACACAAGTCCTCCCTTGTTTTCCGCCAGTCTGGCGGTACATTTGTCTGCCATATCCTGCGCAGAGTTGCCCTCAGCGTACGGCGGAAGCTCGTTAACGAATTGTCCGGGTGCAGGACAATATTCGTCCACAGCCTGAATATACTTGCTGTGTTCCGTCTTGTCGTCCATCCGCTGTGCTGCGAGATGGCTTGTTCCACCCAAAAAGAGTGCTGTTAAAAGTAAAAGTTTCTTCATAAGCTATCTTGGTTTTTATTCTTCTCGTTTCTTATATACAAACACGGCATGCGCCGGAATGTCGCCCGTCCACACGCGCCAGTCAAACGTTCCGTCGGCATGGAAGTGCAGCAGTTCGCCACTGGACACATAGTTCTTTGCATCCATGATATAGAAGTCGCGGTTAATCGGGTTGACGATAATACCATACGGCATCTCGATGCCGGCAATCTCCGGTGCGGAAAAGAGCTGGGTCGTAACCGCCTGGTGCGTTCGCACGTTGATAATGCCGTAAGTTATCTGATTGGAGAACGTCTCATAATTGAACGCCACACCCACATAATAAAGGGAATCGCCCACAATGCACATGTCGGAGACTGCTGTATTGATGGTATCGCCGACCACCATCTCGCCGCTGTTGTTCTCATACATCCATATCAGGCATGCCGGGTTTTTGTAATAATCTCCACGCGAAGTCACCCACAACTGCCCGTATTTGTCGGCACGGATGCGGTGCAGGTTCGGATACACATCTATCGAACGCTCCACCGTGAAGGTGCTGATATCGATGACACTCACCCGTTTGTCATAGTTGGGCACCCGATAGCCACCGCTATTTGCCACATAGATTTTTCCGTCAAGTATCGTCAATTCGTCCGGCTGATAGCCTACGACTACGGAATCCACTTTCTCGAAGGTCAGAGTATCTACTTTATAGATTCGCCCGAGGGGGGCATCGTTTGAGATTGAAACGGGACCGACATAAGAGCTGACATAGGCATAGCCGCCGTCGAAAGCGAGGTATCGGCAGTTTGGAATATCTATCTTCGCGATTTTTCGACAACTATCGGCTATTGCCACCTCTACCTTGTTGGAGCAGTTGATCACCATCCAAAGTTGGCTGCCGTATATCTGAATATCATTGCCCACGTCGCCCAACTCCTTGACCGTATTCGGATTGCGCTCCGAATAGATGTTGCGGAAGTAGCGGACCGTCTCATGGTTTCCCGACAAATCGAGATAATCGACGGTCGCTTTATTGCTTCCCATGTTCCCCTCGTTGAGGACGTACATTCCGACAATATCGCTCAACACGACTTCGCCGCCCGTGTCCGTCTCTTCTGAAAAGACGATGTATTCGTCGCCACGACACGAACTGACCAGCATCAGCAAGATGCTCATGCCAATATATATATAATAATGTGTGTTCATAGACTGTTTCATTTTCTTTCTTTATTTTATATCGTTACGTCCAGACTGATTCCATAGTTGCGCTTCGGCATCGGATAGTTGAGAATGACATCGTAGTCCTGACTGAACACGTTGTTCACTTCCAACGTCGCTTTCCACAAGGTCTTGCCCCATTTGAAACGATACATCAGGCTCAAGTCGCTCGTGTACCAGGGCTGCATGTGGTTATATCGGATATTCTCCTGCTGATTATACCGCTCACCGGCATAGATAAAGCTATAAGTAAAGTCCCAGTCTTTATAAGTGACATTGAGGATGGCAGAACCGCTGTTCCATGGAATGTAGGGTATCTGGTCCTTGTAGAATGAATTTTGCGGATTGGTCACGTCTCTTGCGTCCTGATAAGTGTATTGCAGTCTGCCGGAAACCTGCAGGTCTTTCGCCGGCTGGACGGTCAGTTCGGTCTCCACATCGACGCCTGTGATATGCACCCTGCCGAGATTCATCATCGTCCAACGGAACTGCTGTCCTTTCGGATAGGCGATAATCTTGTCATGAACGGTGTTGTAATAGCCGTCGGTCTGAATGCGAAAGTGTTTCCAGAAGCCGTCTTTCCATGCCTTGTCATAAACCACGCCTACGTTATATTGCAATGCCGCTTCTGGTTTCAGGTTGGCATTCCCCACTTCCGTATAATACATATCGTTGAATGTCGGCATGCGGAAGCTACGTTTCACAAAGGCACGCACCGAGAAGCTCTGCGTCCTGAACGGATATACATTCACGAAGATGGCTGGTGTCAGCTCGTGGGTCGATTTCTTGTCTGCCCTGTTTTCTGTATGGTCTTTGATGAATGTAGCCAACAGGCTTCCTTGAATCTTCAAGCGCTTGAGGTCTAATGCGGAAGCCAGGGCTATAAGATTGGAAAAGCGGTGCGGGAAAGCGAAGTTCACCATGTCGCTCCGCAGCTTGTTCCAACGGAAATCATAGCTGAGTGACGCACTCCAGTTGGGAAGTATCTCATACACGTTCGACGTGGATATGTACAGTTCCTGCTGTTTATAGCGGTTGTCCACATGCATCTGCGTGGTGTCGTTGTTCACGTAACGGGTGTCGTAATAGGCATATTTTGCCTGTAAGCGTGTGCTGAAACGGTCGCCGAAGCTCTTCTGCCACGATGCCTGCGTGAAATAGTTATGGTCCCACTGCCGCTCTCCCCTGCGCCAGACGTTATTAACGATAGCGCCGGGAATGCCTCGCTCGGAATGATAGGTGTAGAGTTTGAAGTTCCAATAGCCCTGCTCGAGCACTCCATGCACGTTTCCTTCCATGCGCACAGCCCATATATCACCGTTCTGGCGGGTCGCCGTCGTGTCATACGCCACTGTCTTGTCCAGATTCAGACGGCGATAGCGGAACTTGTACTTGCCGCTTGACGTCAACACTCCTCCTGCCAGCGAGGCACTGACTGCCTGCGAAAGTTTCTGCTCACAAAGCGTGGAGAAGCGGAACATATCGCTGGAGCCATACTTCGCCTTCAGTTTCAGATTGTAACTCTTGTCGTAGGAGAAGCGGGGAAGGCGCGTCCGGATATACACAGAGCCGGCATTGCCGAAATCGCTGGCTGTCTGGAAGATGGCGCTCTTCTGCCCATTGTACAGCGTTATCTCCTGAACATTGTCCAGGGAGAACTGTCCGAGGTCTATCTGACCGTTCTGCGCATTGCCCAGTTCAATGCCGTCATAATAGATGCCCAGATGGTTGGTACCCATCGAGCGGATATTCACCGTCTTGATGCCTCCCACGCCCCCGTAGTCTTTTATCTGCAATCCCGAGAAATAGCGCAAGGCATCGGCAACGGAATGGGTGTTCAAACGCTCCAACTGCTCACCTTTCAGTTTTTGCGAAGGCATTACTTCCTGAAACGTGAGCTTGCCGGTGACAACCACCTCGTCGATTCTTCTTACCGAATCCTGCAAATCACCTGTGACCTGCTGCGACCACATATTTGCAACAATGGCGCATAGCATCGCCATAGCAGCAATTCTTTTTCCCATAAATCAATAAGTATTTTGCACCTTCTCAGTCTAACCCCAGAGACTTATGAAGTGTCAGCAATGGCAGGTCTTCTGACTTACAGCTAACAAGTGAACGTCTTCCCAATAATATCAGTGACATGTGTTCACTTCTACAAAGCTGCTTACAGCAGCGGGACTGTTCAGGATTCGCACCTGATTCCCATTTTAATCACATTCGGTTGTGAACCAATTGCGGGTGCAAAGTTAAGTATAAATATTAATATGCCAAACAATGTTCTGTTTTTTTTGAGTAAAAAATGCAAAACCAAGAATATTTTTATAACTTTGTGGACGGTTAAGCAAATTGAGACGATGAAAATAGGTGATTATGTAAGATTCCTGAACGAGACGGGCGGTGGAAAAATCACTGCCTTCCAAGGGAAAAACATCGTGCTCGTCGAGGATGAAGACGGGTTTGAGATTCCGATGATGACCAACGAGGTCGTAGTGGTGGACGATGGCGATGGAGAGAAAGACCGGAAACCGACGTACAAGGCTCCGCAATACATCAAAAAAGCGGAGGGGCCGAAAGCGGACACGGAAAAAGAAAAGACTGCCACCCAGCCTCTGACGGTGCCCGAACCCGTTTGGGAGCGACAGGGAGGAGACGCCCTCTCCGCCTATCTCGCATTCGTGCCTGTCGATATCAAGGAAATCACACAGACACGCTTCGAAACCTACCTCGTCAACGACAGCAACTATTTCCTCAACTACACCTACCTGTCGGCAGAAGGTAACAGCTGGACACTGCGCGCACAGGGGGAATTGGAACCCAACACGAAAGAGTGTGTGGAGGAATTCGGACGCGACATACTCAATGATTTCGAGCGCGTGTGCATCCAAGTGATTGCCTACAAACGCGACAAGCCATTCATGCTGAAGCCTGCCATCGAGGCTCAAATCCGCATCGACCCCGTCAAGTTCTACAAACTTCACACGTTCCAGGAGAACGATTTCTTCGACACACCCGCACTGCTCTACACGATTATGGAAAACGACGAGGTGAAAAGACCGCTGGTCATCGATGCCAAACAACTGAAACAGCAACTTTATGCCAAGAACGATGAAGCACGGCAGGACAACACGGCAGTGAGAAAGTTTGATGCCACCCAGGCACGACACGCCGACCCGGGCATCATCGTCATCGACCTCCACGCACACGAACTGTTGGAAACCGAGGCGGGCATGTCGGCAGCCGACATACTGAACTACCAGATAGAGACCTTCCGGAAGACCCTCGAACAATACAAGAAGCGGAAAGGACAACGCATCGTCTTCATCCACGGAAAGGGCGAAGGAGTGCTCAGGCAAGCACTCATCCATGAACTGAAATACAGATACAAACAATACACCTACCAAGACGCTTCATTCAAAGAATATGGCTATGGCGCCACACAGGTAACCATAAAGTGAGAAAATGCCCAACTAATGGTATTTTTTTAACAACGTCCTTTTATATATGTTTTGCCGTAAGTTTGATAAAAGAAGATTTAAAAATATTACTATTATTGCTCCGAACGGAAATACTCCAGACTCCACTTTTAAAATGCAGAAAGATTCTCCTATTTGGAACAAAACAACAATGAAATTTAAAAAATATCAAAATACAATAATAAAAGAAAATGGTTATGACTGATAATAAAACGTTTATAATGTCATTTATTTTGTTTTGTTTATGTGGATGTACCAATGAAGCAACAAAAAATGTACATGGTGAGTTTTTATGTGTCACAGATTCGAAACCTTATTCGGACTATTTATTTACCGAATGGTTAAAAGAAGGAAATGCTATTAATCCAAGAGAAATAGAATTGCAGTATGTTATCCACAATTATACAGTTGAGAAATTATACCTTCCTATTCAAACATGGTCTGACAGCACAACACATTCATCTATAAATGTGTTCTTTATTAATAAAAAAGATACAATTTACCCTATTTATTCCATAAAGAAAATCCCTTATAAATCTAATTATATATGCAAAGGAGATTCTTTGATTGTATTTGTAAAAATTTACAATTTTGAAAAGTGGAGTAAAAAAGAAATAAATGTGAGTACTAACCTTGATGTTCTTATTGATAAATTGCATATTGAGTATCATAAAAGTCAGAAAGATGTAAAAAAGGATTATGAAATTCCTAATATAAAATTCGGTAATTCGCCTCAGTTTTATTATGAGATACCACAAGATAAATCTATATTGAAAAAAGAACATCGGGACAGAATTTTAGTCCGAATTGGTCAGCGTAAGTAGAGGAGAATAAATTCTATGAACACTAAATTGCTTGAAATGAATGATCTCAGCAACGTACCGAAACAGATATACTTCGCAAGCGGAAGCGTGATAAAACATATGTATAATACAGGAAAGAGAATTCCCTGCGAAGTGACAACGGTAGATTATTGTGGAGATTTTATCTATGTCAACGGCACCCTTAAAAGGATGCTTTTCCCTGGCGGGTACATGACTTTTACCAATGATGATATTAATCAACCAGAATACCATTTCTATATCACCGACCATCAGGGCAATGTGAGAGTAGTTGCCAACCAATCCCACCCACTTTTTGATAAATAACACAAAAATATCAAAAAACTTTACGTTGTTTCGTATTTTTTTTGTATTTTTGCACACAAAATCATAAGTTATGGAACGAAATACGCTCAATCAAAGGATGGATTTCCCGCAGGCGGAATGGTCGCAGGCGGGCAGTATTCTCATGCACACACCGGGACAGGAACTCTTCAACGGCGTGATACATCCGTCCGCAGGACTGTTCGAATATTATTTTGACGTGGACAAGGCTGCCGCAGAACACAAACAATACATCAACATGCTGGAAGCCAACAACATCCGCGTATATACCATCAGGGAAATCTTTGAAGAGGTGGACATCAACAATCTGCGCTCGCTCGCCGAAAAATTGCTGACCTACGACATCAGCCACATCGACGGCGAAGACGCCACGAAGATGGCAGAATACCGACTCTACATCCTCTCGCAGATGAGCCGGGCAGACCTCATACGCTGCATCCTCCTGCAACCGACCGTCACGCTCTACAGGACCAGCCTCAACACAGGCTACGCAGCACAATATTCGCAGCGACCGCTGATGAACCTCTACTTCACCAGAGACCAGAGCATCACTACCCCGCGCGGACACATCATCTGCCACATCAACACCACGCAGCGCTCACCAGAGGCTGATATCATCGAACTGTGCTACAAACATCTCGGGAAAGACCCCATCCTCCGCATCACGGGAGAGGGACGACTCGAAGGCGGCGACTATATCCCCGCAGGCAACATGTCGCTCATCGGATGCGGCATGCGCACAAACGACGAAGGCATCCGGCAGCTGATGGAAGCCGATGCGTTCGGACACGACACCGTCATCGTCGTGCGCGACCATAAATTCTGGCAGATGCAAATGCACCTTGACACCTATTTCAACATCATCGACAAAGACCTCTGCACACTCTGCAGCAGCCGTCTGGAAGCCCAGCCCGACGAACCGGAATACCTGACGTGCGACATCTACACACGCCCCGAAGGAACGAAAGAATACACACTGGCAGAACAAAACCGCCCATTCGTGGAATTCATACGGGAAAAAGGCTTTCAGATTATCCCCATCAACCACCAGGACGAGATGCACTATGCCAACAACTTCCTGACCATCTCACCGCGCCACATCATGGCAGTAGGCGGACAGTCAGAAGAACTGCAGCATGCACTCGACCGCGCCGGCGTCACCGTGGAATGGATTCCGCTCGAAAACCTCATCAAAGGCTATGGCGCCGCACACTGCATGACACAAGTGCTGCAACGCGAGACCTACCTGCCCTAAACGGCATTCACAACCACTCTCTCGCTATTTATATTATATAATGTACGCGCGAGAGAGCCCTGTCTCCCCTATACCGTGGCGTTGTCATTCAGCATCACAGCAAGAAAAAAACAGCAAACGAAAACTTGCATATACATAAAGAAAAGGGTGTATAAATATACCGTTGAACTTTCACTTTCCAAAAGTTCAACTTTTGCGTCCTAAAAGTTCAACTTTCACCGCCTAAAAGTTCAACTTTCGCAAGCTAAAAGTTGAACTTTTGGAAAGTCATCCATAACAAACTGATAATTAACCACTTACATCTCACAACACAAAACAACCGAGACCGTATAAATATACAATCGTGGAGTAAAGCAGCAAAACAAAATCATTATTATGAAAAGGTTAGCAATATTATCAGTAACTATCATTTTATCTGTATTTTCTATAAAAGCACAAGACACGAAAGGCATAAATTTCTTATAAATTCGACGGCAATCCGAAATTATTGCGCCAAAAATTTGGAGAATAAAAAATAAACCATTACCTTTGCATCCGCATTTTAGTGAAAATGTGGCGGTGATATACCGTAAAGGAAGTTTGGGTGAGTGGCTGAAACCAGCAGTTTGCTAAACTGCCGTGCGGGTTACCGTACCGGGGGTTCGAATCCCCCAGCTTCCGCGCTTTTCTCGAAAAGGCGGAAAAAGAAAACAATGGTCGATTCATCTAATGGTTAGGATACAAGATTCTCAATCTTGGCATAGGGGTTCGATTCCCCTATCGACTACAAAAAAACCTCACAAGCAAAGGCTTGTGAGGTTTTTTCTTTTCATGTGTTTTTTATCCTTATCAGCACGGACATGTCATCAGTAGGCGCGTGCGATGATGACGCGACACTTCGATGGCTTGCCGCTCACCATGTCCACGCCGGGTGTCTGCTCGTAGCCGTAAGGCACGCAGCGGATAGTTGCCTGTGTCTCTTCCTTGATTTTCGCTTCGGTCTCTGCCGTTCCGTCCCAGTGACAGAGGAAGAATCCACCGTCCTTGATGCGCTCCTTGAACTCTTCGTAGTTGTCGCATTCGTAGATATGTTCGTCACGATAGCGGCGTGCCTTTTCAAAGATATTCTTCTGGATGTCGTCAAGCAAAGCATGTACATGCTCCACGATACCTTCCAACGGATAGGTTTCCTTTTCGAGCGTATCGCGACGCATCACCTCGACCGTGCCGTTCTCCAAATCGCGTCCACCCATGACGAGACGCACTGGCACGCCCTTGAGTTCGTAGTCGGCAAACTTGAAGCCCGGCCGTTTGTTATCCGCATCATCATATTTCACGCTGATACCCTTGCTCTTCAGTTCTTCGATGACGGGCTGAAGCCGCTCGGTAATGGCTGCCAACTGTTCCGGTCCCTTGGTGATGGGGATGATGACCACCTGAATCGGAGCCAAGCGCGGTGGCAGTACGAGTCCGTTGTCGTCGGAGTGGGTCATGATGAGTGCACCGACCAGACGGGTGGATACGCCCCATGACGTCGCCCAGACATATTCAGGCTTGTTCTCTTTATTAAGGAAAGTCACGTCGAAAGCCTTTGCGAAGTTCTGTCCGAGGAAGTGCGACGTTCCGCTCTGCAGTGCCTTTCCGTCCTGCATCATCGCCTCAATGGTGTATGTGTCGAGCGCACCGGCAAAGCGCTCGGTCTCGCTTTTCACGCCCTGCACGACAGGCACGCCCATCCATTCTTCTGCAAATTTAGCATAAACACCCAGCATTTTCTGTGCCTCTTCTTCAGCCTCCTCGCGGGTGGCATGCGCCGTATGTCCTTCTTGCCAGAGGAATTCCGACGTGCGCAGGAACGGACGTGTACGCATCTCCCAACGCATCACGTTACACCACTGGTTGCACATGAGCGGCAGGTCGCGATACGACTGAATCCAATTCTTGTAGGTATTCCAGATGATGGTCTCCGATGTGGGGCGGATGATGAGTTCTTCCTCCAGTTTAGCAGCCGGATCCACCTCTACCCCACTCTTGTCTTCCTTTGCACGCAGGCGGTAGTGTGTCACGACGGCACACTCCTTGGCAAAACCTTCCACGTGTTCCGCTTCACGAGAGAGGAACGATTTCGGAATCAGCAGCGGGAAATAGGCATTCACCGCACCTGTCTCCTTGAACATCAGGTCCAGCTGGTGCTGCATCTTCTCCCAGATAGCGTAGCCATAGGGCTTGATGACCATACAGCCACGCACGGCAGACTGCTCTGCCAACTCAGCCTTGACGATCAAGTCGTTATACCATTGGCTGTAATTATCAGCCCTTTTCGTAAGATCTTTCAATTCTTTTGCCATACTTTTCTATTGTCTTTTTAGGGATTTCCATACTTCATTTTAGGAAAAATCCCCTGCCTCTTTCCGGGCATCTTGTTAATTTTGCTGCAAAGTTAGTGCAAGTTGAGTGAAATACAAAAAGAATCACATTCTTTTTTAGTTCCGAAACGCAGCCTAACTTATCAAAAGTTACGATTAAGTGAACGAAAAGCCAAATTTATTTGAGGTTTTCTGAGCGTGAGTAACTTATCAAAAGTTAGTGCAAGTTGAGTGAAATACAAAAAGAATCACATTCTTTTTTATTGCCGAAACGCAGCCTAACTTATTAAAAGTTACTTTAAGTTTGTAACATAAAAGAAAAAAAGATGAAGAAAAAAGACGCTATGTTAATAAAAAAAATTATCTTTGCAGATAGTTAATAATAGTATTCACTAAAACAAATGAGATTATGAGAAAATTGAGAATTGCAACATTAGCAATGTGTGTGGCTGTACTTTTCAGCTGCCAGACAAAACAAGGAACCGGCTCGCTGATTGGTGCCGGCGGTGGCGCTGTCCTGGGCGGTATCATCGGTAATATCATCGGTAAAGACAGCAAGGCAACTGCTATCGGTGCTGCCATTGGCGGTGCTGTGGGTGCCGGTGCCGGTGCGCTGATTGGCAAGAAGATGGACAAGGTGGCTGCTGAGGCTGCTCAGATTGAGAATGCGAAAGTAGAGGAAGTGACCGACGCAAACGGTCTGGCTGCCGTGAAGGTGACTTTCGATTCCGGTATCCTCTTCGCAACCAACAAAGCTGACCTGAACGCTGCTTCAAAAACCAGCCTCGCTAAGTTCTCTGAAGTGCTGAAGACCAACAGCGATTGCCATGTGGACATCTACGGTCATACCGACTCCACAGGTAACGATGGCATCAATATTCCTTTGAGCAACAACCGCGCACAGAGCGTGAGAAACTATCTGCAGTCATGCGGTGTTTCTGCTGCACAGATTCAGAAAGTAGAAGGAAAAGGTAGCTCTGAGCCCGTTGCAGACAACTCAACAAAGGAAGGCAAACAGCAGAACCGCCGCGTAGAGGTTTATCTGTATGCCAGCCAGGCAATGATCGATGCTGCCAACAACGGCACATTGCAATAAGACAAGACAACATCATTAGTACGGCGTTTAGTGTTCATAGCCTTGGCTGTAGCACTAAACGCTACACTATGTCATAATGAACGTATTTAAGACAATAAGAAAAATACTTCGTTGGATAGTGATAGGCTTTTTCGGTTCGACCATTCTCGCCGTGATAGCCTATCGCTTTTTACCCGTTTATGTCACGCCGCTGATGTTCATCCGCACCGCCGAACAGATAGTGGACGGAAAAGACATTATCTGGCATCACGGCTGGAAGCCGATAGAAAAGATTTCCCCACACCTCCCCGTGGCGGTAATGGCAAGCGAAGACCAGCGCTTCCTGCTCCATCACGGCTTTGACTTCGACGCCATCCAGCGTGCCATCAAACACAACAAGACCCACGAACGCAAACAGGGAGCCAGCACCATCAGCCAACAGACGGCAAAGAACGTGTTCCTGTGGAATGGACGCTCGTGGCTACGAAAAGGTCTGGAGACCTACTTCACGTTCCTTATCGAACTGTTTTGGAGCAAACAGCGCATCATGGAGGTCTATCTCAACTCCATCGAAATGGGCGACGGCATCTACGGAGCTGAAGCCGTAGCAAAGCGCCATTTCAACAAATCAGCCAAAGAACTGTCACGAGCCGACTGCGCACTGATTGCTGCCACCCTGCCCAATCCACGCAAATTCAGTTCGAAAACACCCAGCGCCTACATGCTGAAACGACAACGGAAAATCGAACACGAAATGAAATTCATCCCCTCCTTTCCCAGCGAAGGCGAAAGCTACGACCCGAAGACTGTAAAGGGAGGTATCTATCATAAGAAGAAATGAGCAACGATATCCTCGAACAACTAAACGAGCAACAGCGCGAGGCGGTCGAATACATCGACGGACCTTCATTGGTTATTGCCGGTGCCGGCTCTGGCAAGACGCGTGTATTGACCTACAAGATAGCCTATCTGCTGAGCCACACCAACCTGAAACCATGGAATATCCTTGCCCTCACATTCACCAATAAGGCTGCCAACGAGATGAAACAGCGCATCGGAGCGCTGGTAGGCATGGAACGAGCACGCTATCTGAACATGGGAACGTTCCACAGCGTCTTTTCGCACATCCTGCGAAGGGAATGCATGGCTCTCGGTTACCAATCCAATTTCACCATCTACGACGAATCGGATGCACGCTCACTGGTAAAAAGCATCATTAAGGAATTTGAACTGGACGACAAAACCTATAAGCCTGCCAACATCCATCACCGCATCTCCCGACTGAAAGACCGGCTCATCTCGCCTGCAAGCTACAGAGAACACCCTGAGATGCAACGGGCAGATGCTGAAGCAAAGACTCCCCGCTTCAGCGATATTTACGTTGAATATCAGAATCGCCTGAAAACTGCCAATGCCATGGACTTCGACGACTTGCTGGTGAACACCTATATCCTTTTCCACAATTTCCCCGATATACGTGAGAAATATGCCGGACAATATCAGTTCGTCCTGGTCGATGAGTATCAAGATACGAACTACGCACAACAATGCATTATCCTCCAACTGACCCAAAAACATCAGCACGTCTGCGTGGTTGGCGACGACGCACAGAGTATCTACGCCTTTCGTGGGGCCAACATTGATAACATATTGGGGTTCAGTGAGAAATACAACAACGCAAGACTATTCAAACTAGAACGGAACTATCGCAGTACACAGCGCATTGTGCAAGCAGCGAACAGCCTCATCAGACACAATGAGCGACAGATTCCAAAGGAAGTTTTCAGCCAAAAAGACGAGGGCGACAAACTCATTTTGAAGCCCGCTTACAGCGACAAGGAAGAGGCGATGATTGTGTGCAATGAAATCAAACGGCTGAGACGGAAAGAAGGATGCGAATTCAGCGACTTCGCCATCCTCTATCGCACCAACTCACAGAGCCGCTCGTTCGAGGAACAGATGCGCAAGGAGAATATCCCTTACCGCATCTACGGCGGACTCAGCTTCTACCAACGAAAGGAAATCAAGGACATCCTCGCCTATTTCCGCCTCGTGGTCAATCCCGACGACGAGGAGGCATTCAAGCGCATCATCAATTATCCCGCAAGAGGCATTGGCGACACGACGGTCAACAAAATCCTCACCGCCGCGCGAACGAGCAACGCCAGCCTGTGGGAAGTCATCTCAAACCCCGTCAGCCACAGCCTGAACGTCAACAAGGGAACGCTGACAAAGATTGGCACCTTCCGCGAACTCATCGCGACACACATCAACAAAGCGACCGATACAGACGCCTACACACTGGGCTTTGAACTGGTCAAGGCAAGCGGCATATCGGCTGAAATCCTCAGCGACCACAGCCCGGAAAACCTGGCACGCCAAGAGAACCTCGAAGAGTTTCTCGGAGGTATGCAGGAATTTGTGGAAAGTCGGCGCGAGGAAGGACGAGAAGAGGAAACGCTGTTGACCGATTTCCTGCAGGAAGTGTCGCTACTGACCGACCTCGACAGCGACAAAGACTCTGACGCCAGCCGCGTTTCGCTGATGACCATTCACAGCGCAAAGGGACTGGAGTTCCCCACCGTCTTCATCGTCGGACTGGAAGAAAACATCTTCCCCAGCCTTCTTTCGAGCGGTTCCATGCGCGAACTGGAGGAAGAGCGCCGGCTGTTCTACGTAGCCATCACCCGTGCAGAGAAGCACTGCATCCTGACCTGCGCACAAAACCGCTACCGTTACGGCAAGATGGAATTCAATCCGAAAAGTCGTTTTATCAAGGACATAGACCCGCAACTGCTCTTGGTGGAGGACGAAAGCATGGAACAAACGGCGTTTGGCGAAAGGTCGTTCCCGTCTGCCCGCTATCAGAACTCCCGCCCCGTAGCGTCGCAGTTCCGTGCCGACCCCAAGCCGAAAATCACGTCACCACGTCGTCCAGAGCCGGCAACCGACCCGTTCAGCGAACGTTTCAAACAGCGTTTAGTTGCCAGCGGCGGCAACCTGCGCAAAGTGAGTCAAGCCATACAAAAGGGCTCCGCCTCATCTGCCCCGTCACCGTTGTCTGTAGGGCAGACCATTGAGCACGAGCGCTTTGGCATCGGCACCGTGACTACCGTCGAAGGCTCCGGCGAGAACACCAAGGCCACCGTCGAATTCCGCAATGCCGGAACCAAACAACTGCTCCTGAAGTTCGCCAGGTTTAAGGTGATTGGGTGAAAAAAACGCCCCAAACTTTCAAGACGAAAGTGTCATTTCTTTGAGTTCTGCGGGGAAGGAAGCATGCCTGTTTACCTCCGTCGCATCCACTCCTCTGCCCTTTCCAGGTCGTCCGGCGTGTCGATGCCGATGGTTTCCACGTCGGTGAGTCCCACCTTGATGCGGTAGCCGTTTTGGAGCCAGCGCAGTTGTTCGAGGCTTTCGGCGAGTTCGAGCGGCGACTGCGGCAGTCGGGTGATGTCGCGGAGCACTTCGGTGCGGTAGGCGTAGAGCCCGATATGCTTGAGGAAGGGGAAGTGTTGCAGCCACGCGTTGCGCTCTTTGCCGCGCACAAATGGTATCACGCTGCGACTGAAATAGAGTGCATAGCCCTGGTTGTCGGTAACGATTTTCGGCGAATTGGGATTCTCCACGGCATCCATCTGGGTGAAAGGCTTTCCGAGCGTGGCTATCTGCGTCTGCTCATCGTCGAACAGTCGGCAGACGGTTTCTATCTGCGAGGCGGCGATAAACGGCTCGTCGCCCTGCACGTTGACCACCACGTCGAAACTTCCTCCGACTTTTTCCACTGCCTCTGCTATGCGGTCGGTGCCGCTCTTGTGCTCCGAAGACGTCATGACTGCCTTTCCTCCGAACGCCTCCACTGCACGGAGGATGCGCTCATCGTCGGTCGCCACGCAGACGTCGTCCAACACGGCTGCCACTTTCTCATAGACATGCGCTATCATCGGCTTGCCGGCGAGCAGCGCCAGGGGCTTGCCCGGGAAACGGGTCGAGGCGTAACGGGCGGGTATAATTCCTATGAATTTCATTCTTCCAACTGTGTTTAATTTGCTGCAAAGATAATGATATTATGCAAATTAAGCAACATCCGCATCCTTTTTCCTGCCCTTCCGCCAATCTTTTCCTACCATTTCATTGGTCTTTTCCTGCCCTTTCGTCGGGCATTCCGTATTCCTTTGTTAATCAGGCGTTGAGGTTTCGTTAACCAAACTCGTACGAAATTGCATACCAAACTCGTACGAGATTGGTCACCAAAGTCGTACGAGATTGCACACCAAAGTCGTACGAGTTTGGTTAATGAAGTCGTACGGGATTGGTCAACGAAGGGTGAACTTTCGGACAACGTCCGTTCAACACCCGCCCAACGAAAGGGTTCAGACGAGGGGACAAGCGCAGCCTGCCCATGTCGGCTTTAACACCGAAACGGGGCTGCTGAGAAGAAGAAAAAACGTTCTGTGATATAGTCCGGCGCACTGCTCCAGACGGGGTTCGGCTATCGGTAGATGGCGTAGGAGGCGCCGACAGCCCCACAATACTTTTGCAATCGGTCAATCAAGAAAACGGCATTGGCGCGCACCTGCTCCTCGCAGCCGTCGTATCCGTTGATGAGTACGGCAAGATGCGTGGTCGAAAGCGTTATCTTCGTGCGCTCATGGTCACTTGTGGGCGTCCCCACTCCGCCCTCGGCATCGCGATAGACGGGCAGCCCCTCGATATTGAGCGTCCCGCGCCCGATGCCCTCATAAGGCTCTCCGGCACGCCCGATGCCCAGCGTCAGCCCGTCGCCCACAAACTTCGCCGCATCAAATCCGCCAATGCTATAACCGAATTTGATGCTTGCCAGATTGATGACATCGACCAGCGTGTTCACCCGATACAGTTCCTTTCCCTGCAGCATCCGGCGAATCAGCGCTTCAGAGGCTGGACGATAGCGCGACGGATCTTTACCGCAGGCGCGATAAACCCGCCGCGTAGCTTCGATGGCGGGCAACTGCTTCAGCGACTCCGTGGTCAGCTCCGCCCGATAACGCACAGAAAACGCATCGATTTCCTGCCACAACTCCTCACTGAACGGCGTGTTAACGACCTCAGCCTCGACACATGCGCCCACGAACCCCGGGCACACCGCTTCTATTTCCGGCGACACTACAACCTTCACCATACATTATTATATATATAAGACATCAAAACAGCGAACCTTCCACATACTCACCACGACTCTCTGACGATGACTCCGCATCATCAGCGACAGACGACGGCGATTCAGAGAAGTAGCGATTCAGGAATTCATCTTCACTCACAACCTCGACGCCCAGCTGCTGAGCCTTCTCCAGTTTGGACGGTCCCATGTTTGAACCTGCAAGCACGAACGAGGTCTTGCTGCTGATGGAGCTCACGTTTTTCCCGCCGTAGCGCTCAATCATCTCCTTGTATTCGTCGCGACTGTGATGCACGAACACTCCGCTGATGACGATGTTCAGCCCCGCCAGCCTATTGTCCTGCGGCTGCTGCGCACTTTCCGAGAGCTGCATCTGAACGCCATACCCGCGCAAACGGCTGATAATCTCCCGATTGACGGGGCTCTCGAAATAAGCCATCACCGAACGGGCAATCATCTCGCCGACACCCTCCACCTGCTGAAGTTCCTCCATCGACGCGGCAGCAAGGGCGTCAATGCTCTTGAAATGGCGCGCCAACAACTTGGCGGAAGTCTCTCCCACGAAGCGGATTCCCAACGCAAACAACACCCGTTCGAAAGGCACCTTGGTGGATTCCCTAATCGCCTGCACAATCTTTTGCGCCGATTTCTCACGGCTTCCGCCTTGATTGATGTCGCTCACCCGTATCTCATACAAATCGGCAACGTTGCGAATCATGCCCCGCTGGAAATAATCGTCCACCGTCTCCGGCCCCAGCGAGTCGATATCCATCGCCTTCCGCGCAATGAAATGCTCAATCCGTCCCTTTATCTGTGGCGGACAACCAGCATCGTTCGGACAGTAATGTGCCGCCTCTCCCTCATACCGCACCAGTCCGGAACCGCATTCCGGGCAACGGGCAACGAACGTAACCGCCTGAGCACCAGCCTCACGCCTGCTCACATCCACACCGACTATCTTCGGAATTATCTCACCGCCCTTCTCCACATACACGTAATCGCCTATATGCAGGTCAAAGGAACGGATGAAATCTTCGTTGTTCAACGTGGCTCGCTTGACCGTCGTTCCTGCGAGCTGCACGGGCTCCATGTTTGCTACCGGCGTGATTGCCCCCGTGCGCCCCACCTGATAGCTCACGCTCAGCAAACGGGTACACACCCGCTCCGCCTTAAACTTATAGGCAATCGCCCAGCGCGGACTCTTCGCCGTATATCCAAGCTGCTCCTGCTGACGCAGGGAATTGACCTTCAAGACGATTCCGTCGGTGGCCACAGGCAGGTTTCGTCGCTCCACATCCCAATAATGAATGAAGTCATAAATCTCTTCCAAAGTCCTCACCTTCCTCATTCCCTCTCCGACTTTGAAGCCCCACTGACGAGCTACTTCCAGATTTTCAAAATGCCCGTCCGTCGGAAGTTTTTCGCCCAACAGGAAATAGAGATACGCATCCAGTTTCCGGGAAGCAACGACGGCTGAATTTTGCAGTTTCAAAGTGCCAGACGCTGCATTCCTCGGGTTTGCAAACAACTGTTCACCAGCAAGTTCCCGCTCTTTATTCAAGTTTTCAAACACTTTTATCGGCATCAATATTTCGCCGCGAATTTCAAAGGATTCCGGAACGGGAAATTGCCCTTTTTGCCTACCTTCAACCTGCTGCAACACCAACGGAATTGCCCGGATGGTTTTGACATTTGCCGTCACATCATCGCCACGGACACCATCACCACGAGTAACGGCGCGCACCAGCCGCCCGTCTTCATAGGTAAGCGAAATACTCAAACCGTCATACTTCAGCTCGCAACAGACTTCAAAAGGCGCTCCGCCAAGCCCTTTCTCCACACTCTCGTACCAGCTGCGCACCTCGTCTTCGTTGTAGGTATTGGACAAAGAGAGCATGGGATAGCGATGCTCCACCTGCTCGAAGCTTTGACTCAGGTCGCTGCCTACCCTTACGGAGGGAGAATTGGGGTCAGCAAGTTCGGGATGCCGAGCCTCCAAATCCTGTAACTCGTGCATCATAAAGTCAAATTCCTGGTCGCTAACAATAGGCTGATTCAGCACATAATAGCGATAATTATGCTCATGCAACGCCTGTCTCAGTGCGACAATTCGGGCTTTCTCATCCACAATCATACCTTTTTATCGTTTTATTTAATCATTTACAAACCAATATTTTACGTATAATTCGTTGAAGAAAGACTAACAGACCCGCCATATCTTCTAACCAAACGACTTATAGCATCTGCAAAGATACAAAAAATGTATGACTCAACAACAAAATGAAAGAATAAGTTTTTTGCAGCCTTCCCATCACTTTTCCAACATCCATTCCGGCCTTTCCCTCCCCGAGCGTTTCGAACATCTCCACACCGATATGACGACTGAATGTATAAAAATATTTTAAAAAAGACATGGCTGTTGCAGCTATCTGATTTTTTCTTTGTATCTTTACGGGCGATTTTGCATGCAGAATGAGCTGAAAACTTTTCCAATCAGCCGAAAACATGGAGAATCGGCAGCCCGAAGAAGGGCACATAAACACCGGAAATAATAAAAACAAATACATAAATGCAATTCAAATGGAACTACGAACCACTGACATCAGACCAAAGACAAGCAGCTGAAGAGCTGGGAGAAAAGATCGGCATGAATCCGATTCTCGCCGCCATGCTCATCCGGCGTGGCATCACGACCGAATCGGCAGCAAAGAGGTTCTTCCGACCTCAGCTTTCAGACTTGATCAATCCGTTCCTGATGAAAGACATGGACATCGCTGTTGACAGGCTGAACGACGCGATGGGAAGAAAAGAACGGATACTGGTGTACGGTGACTACGATGTGGACGGCTGCACTGCCGTTGCATTGGTTTACAAGTTTTTACAGCAATTCTATTCCAACATAGACTACTACATCCCCGACCGTTACGACGAGGGATACGGAGTGAGCAACAAAGGAATAGAATACGCTCGGGAAACAGGTGTCAAACTCATTATCATTCTTGACTGCGGCATTAAGGCAGTGAAGCAGATAGCGTATGCGAAAACGCTCGGCATCGACTTTATCATCTGTGACCACCACGTGCCCGACGAAGAGATGCCACCGGCAGTGGCCATCCTCAACCCAAAACGTCCGGATGATACGTTTCCGTTCAAGGACCTCTGCGGATGCGGCGTGGGCTTCAAGTTTATGCAGGCATTTGCGAAAAACAACGGGATCCCGTTCTCTCGCCTGATTCCACTACTCGACTTCTGTGCCGTCAGCATTGCTGCCGACCTTGTCTCGGTGACAGAAGAGAACCGTATTCTTGCTTTTCACGGACTGAAACAACTGAATATCAATCCGAGCATTGGACTGAAAGCCATTATTGACATCTGCGGTCTCAACGGCAGGGAACTCTCCATGAGCGACATTATCTTCAAAATCGGACCGCGCATCAACGCCTCTGGCAGGATGGAGAGCGGCAAAGAGTCTGTCGATCTGCTCATTGAGCGCGACTTTGCCGTAGCGCTGAACAAGGCTAAACACCTCAACGAGTACAACGATCTGCGACGGGACATTGACAAGCAGATGACCGAAGAAGCCAACCAAATCGTTGCCAAACTCGAGAGTCAGCAACACCACTCATCAGTTGTGCTCTATGATGAGAACTGGAAGAAGGGCGTTGTCGGTATCGTGGCTTCCCGACTGACGGAAATCTACTTCCGCCCGACGGTCGTGCTGACCCGCGAAGACGACCTCGCCACGGGCTCTGCACGCAGCATTGCCGGATTCGACATCTATTCCGCCATCAAGGAGTGTCAGGACCTGTTGCTGAATTTCGGCGGACACACCTATGCCGTCGGTCTGACACTGAAGTGGGATAAGATACGCGAATTCAGGGATCGTTTCCAGAAATACGTGGACGAACATATCCTGCCCGAGCAGAAAGAAGCGCTCCTCAACATTGATGCAGAGATTGATTTCAAGGATATAACCAAACGCCTGTACAACGACTTGAAGAAATTTGCACCTTTCGGTCCCAACAACCCGAAACCGATATTCTCGACATTGGGCGTTTACGATTTCGGGACAAGCAAAGTCGTGGGACGGGAACAGGAACACATCAAGCTGGAACTCGTCGATTCGAAATCAAACAACGTCATGAACGGCATCGCTTTCGGGCAGAGTGCTGCCGCACGATATATCAAATCGAAACGCTCGTTTGACGTGGCATACACCATCGAGGAAAACATCTTCAAGCACGGACAGATACAGCTACAGATAGAAGACATCAGGGTTGAGAGTGACGAAAACAAGGCATAAGGCGGTCCACTGCCTGTGAACATGAACTCCGAGCAAGATGGACAAATATCGTCAAATACTTCAAGAGAACTGGGGCTATGATGATTTCCGCGGCATCCAGCGAGAGATTATCGAGAGCATCGGAAGCGGACGCGACACATTGGGACTGATGCCTACCGGAGGAGGCAAGTCCATCACGTTCCAGGTACCTGCCCTCGCACAGGAGAAAGTCTGTATTGTCATCACACCGCTCATCGCATTGATGAAAGACCAGGTGTTCCACCTCAGACAGAAAGGAATACAAGCCGCAGCCGTCTATTCAGGCATGTCACACGACGAGATTGTCATCACACTCGACAACGCCATATATGGCGGCATCAGGATATTATACATCTCGCCCGAACGACTGGCATCCGAACTGTTTCAGATAAAAATCCGACGCATGAAAGTCAGTTTCATCACTGTCGATGAAGCACACTGCATCAGCCAATGGGGGTATGACTTCCGCCCGGCATACCTGGAGATTGCCAATATCCGCAAACTGGTTCCTGACGTTCCCATCCTTGCCCTCACTGCTACCGCCACGCCACGCGTGATAGACGACATCCAGGAAAAACTGCTTTTCAAGGAGAAGAATTTCTTCCGCATGAGCTTTGAGCGCAAGAATCTCGCATACGTTGTGCGGGTAGCTTACGACAAATACGACGAGATGCTCCACATTTTGCGTTCCGTAGCAGGCAGTTCCATCGTCTATGTGCGCAGCCGAAGACGCTCAAAAGAAATCTCCGACTATCTCAACCAACACGGCATCACAGCCACCTTCTATCACGCCGGACTTGAGAATGTCGTGAAAGACCAGCGCCAACAGGACTGGCAGCATGATGAAATCAGAGTGATGGTGGCAACCAACGCTTTCGGAATGGGTATCGACAAGCCTGACGTACGAACGGTGTTACACATTGACTGCCCCGACTCCATCGAAGCCTACTTCCAAGAAGCCGGACGCGCGGGACGAGACGGAAAGAAGTCCTATGCCATACTGCTCTACAACGACAGCGACAAACACAAGTTGCTGAAACGTGTTACAGACAATTTTCCTGAGAAAGACTATATCCGAAGTGTGTATGAACACCTCGCATTCTATTACGAGATTGGTGTCGGAAGCGGAATGGATGCCAGTTTCCAGTTTGATGTCGACAAATTCTGTCATACGTATCGCTTCTTCCCCATCCAAGTAGATTCTGCCCTGAGAATCCTGCAACGGGCAGGCTACCTTGACTACGACACCGACCCTGACACCAAAGCGAGGGTTCTCTTTCTGCTCAATCGCGAAGAACTTTACCGACTGAAGAACGTCACGCCGATAGAAGAGGCTGTCATCACATCCATATTGCGAAACTACGGCGGCCTGTTCACCGACTACTGCTATATAGACGAGGCATTCATCGCCCAACAGACAGAGCTGAACCAACATCAGGTGTATGTGGCACTCAAATCGCTCAACCAACAGCGCATCATCAGTTTCATACCACGCAGCAAAGTGCCGCAAATCACCTACAGGACACGCCGCATGTCAACCGAGGAGATATACCTCTCCCCTGCCGTCTATGAAGAAAGACTGGAACAATACAAAGAACGCATACAACAGGTCATCAGCTACGCGACAAATGACCAAATATGCCGAAGCCGACAACTCTTGCGCTATTTTGGCGAAGAGCGTTCTACTGATTGCAGGCAATGCGATGTCTGCATCACACACAGCAGCGACTATCTCTCGGAAGAGAAGCTGGCTCCTTACAAGCAAAAGATTCTCAAGCTGCTGGCAGACAAAAAGCGTCACCACATCACCGAACTGAAACAAATCGAGGGTTACAACGACCTGCTGGACATGGCGTTGGAATACCTGATACACGAAGAAATCATCTATATCGACGGCAGCTACATCTTTACAACCTGAAAGAGTATTCACAAATAAATCACAATATTTTATTTTTTTAAGTTATATCCTATCTGTTTTATCACATTATTTATTATCTTTGCAAAAGATTTTAATCTTAAACCTCTAAAAAACAAACACACGTAAGAATTATGTTTGATAAAAGCACCTACGTCAGAAGACGCAATGAGTTAAAGAAACTTGTAAAAAATGGCGTGATTGTTATATTCGGAAACAACGAATCGCCGTGTAATTACCCAGCCAACGCCTATACTCCGTTCCGGCAGGACTCATCGTTCCTGTACTATTTCGGACAGAAGCGTGACGGACTTGTCGGCGTTATCGACATCGACAATGACAGCGAAACACTGATAGGCGATGACATTGACATCGAAGATATCGTCTGGTATGGCTCCGTTGACAGCGTGAGCGACATGGCGGCACAGGTCGGAGTTGGAAACACAGCACCGATGGCAGCATTGGAAGGAATCTGCAAAACGGCTCAAGAGCAAGGCAGAAAGGTCCATTTCCTCCCACCCTACCGCCACGACATTAAGATACAAATCATGGATTTGCTCGGCATTCATCCCTCCAAGCAGAAGGAAGCCGCTTCCATGGAACTGATTATGGCTATCATCAAGATGCGCTCAGTCAAAGAAGCGCAGGAGATTGAAGAACTGGAACGCGCTGCAGAGATTGGTTACCTGATGCACACGACCGCCATGCGTCTCACCAAGCCTGGCGTGACAGAGAAGTTCGTGGGCGGACAAATCGACGGTATCGCACGCTCATACGGAGCGATGAGCAGTTTTGGAACCATCTTCTCACAGCATGGTGAAATCATGCACGGCAACCCATCAATGGCAAAGATGGAAGACGGACGCCTCGTCTTGTGCGACTGCGGAGCCGAGACCATCAACCACTACTGTTCGGACAACACCCGAACATTCCCCGTGAACGGCAAATACACCCAGCGACAGCTTGACATCTACAGCATCGTTGAGGCTTGTCACGACTATGTACTCGAAGTTGCAAAGCCTGGAGTGAAATACATGGACGTGCATCTCGCCGTCTGCCGCCTGATGACCGAGCGCCTGAAAGAACTCGGACTCATGAAGGGAGACGTTGACGAAGCCGTACAAGCCGGCGCACACGCCATGTTCCTCCCCCACGGACTGGGACACATGATGGGCATGGACGTTCATGATATGGAAGGTTTCGACCAGCGCTATGTCGGCTTCGACGAGGAGACACAGCCACGACTCGACCAATTCGGCACCAATGCACTGCGCATGGGACGGCGACTGGAAGAGGGATTTGTCGTGACCGACGAACCGGGCATCTACTTCATCCCGGCACTGATAGACGACTGGCGCAAGAGCGGACACTGTGCCGAGTTCCTGTGCTTCGACAAGATTGAGACATACAAGGATTTCGGAGGCATCCGCATCGAGGACGACGTGCTCATCACTAAAGACGGATGCCGTTTCATCGGAAAGGAAATCATTCCTTATCACCCGAAAGACGTCGAGAAATTTATGGCAGAAAACTAATTAATTTTTATAAACTCAATTCAACAATTAACACACAACATGAAAAAGATTTTGATGTTTGCGCTGCTTGCTACATTCGCAATGGGCGCTCAGGCACAGGACAAGAAAAGTGCCAACAAACCTGTTTTCACAATCGTGAAAGAGATTCCTATCACGAGCATGAAGAACCAGAGCCGTAGCGGTACGTGCTGGAACTATTCTACGCTGAGCTTCTTCGAGGCTGAAATCCTCAAGAAGAGCGGAAAAACCTACGATCTCTGCGAGTCTTTCATCGCTAACAAGAACTACATGGACCGTGCCATTCAGGTGGTTCGCCTGCACGGTGACTGCCAGTTTGCACAGGGCGGTAGCGCTTACGACGTGCTCTATTGCCTCCAGAACTATGGTATCTGTCCGGAAGAGATGATGCCGTTCCCCGGCAAGCTCTACGGCGACTCGCTCAACAACTACAACGAGTTCTTCTCACTGCTCTCACCAGTAGTAAACGCTGTAGCAAGAAACAAGGCTTCAAAAATCTCCAGCCAGTGGAAAGAGAGTGTACAGGGAATCCTCGACGCTTACCTCGGCAAGTGCCCCGAAGAGTTCACTTATCAGGGCAAGAAATACACTCCGAAGTCATTCGCAGCAAGTCTCGGACTGGACTGGAGCGACTATGAGACTTTCACCAGCTACACACACCGTCCTTTCTGGACCGCATTCCCCGTTGAGGTACAAGACAACTGGCGCAACCCTGCCAGCTGGAATCTGCCTGTTGACGACATGATGCGTATCATTGACAACGCCGTAATGAACGGCTACACCGTAGCATGGGGTGGTGACGTGAGCGAAGAAGGATTCACCCGCCAGGGATTGGCATATATGATTGACACCAAAGCAACTGAATCACTCGCCGGTAGCGATATGGCACGCTGGCTCAACCTGCC
This sequence comes from Prevotella sp. Rep29, assembly GCF_019551475.1. Taxonomy (NCBI): domain Bacteria; kingdom Pseudomonadati; phylum Bacteroidota; class Bacteroidia; order Bacteroidales; family Prevotellaceae; genus Prevotella; species Prevotella sp. Rep29. Next base: position 850,445 of record NZ_CP047159.1, on the reverse strand, counting down.
GAAAGCAAAACGTACCAGCCTGCTCGACTCACTCGGATGCAAAGTTCCTGAAGTAAAAGTCACACAGGAAATGCGTCAGCAACGTTATGACAACTGGGAACTCACCGATGACCACGGTATGCTTATCTTCGGTATCGCAAAAGACCAAAATGGTAAGGAATACTACATGGTGAAGAACTCTTGGGGTGAGACTGGCGACTATAAAGGCGTTTGGTACATGACCAAGACCTACATCGCAGCTAACACCATGGACTTCATGGTCAACAAGAACGCTGTTCCTAAGGACATCCGCAAGAAACTCGGCATCTAAAAAGCCACGTTTAAGCGACATCAACCTCCCCGTCTTTCCGCATGAGAAAGACGGGGATTTTTGTTTTATTCCCGTGCTATCGCTCCTAAAAACACAAAAACTAGAATTACCGGCATCTCAATAATATCGCCGAAACACCTGACTTCGTCAATGCGCCACCCAAATTAAGATTTGTTGCCAGATATGTCGAAAAGTGGTTTCACTGCGAGGTGCTTCTCCGTCAAGAAGAGTGTCTTAGTGAAGTAAGTCCCGTTTTTAGGCATCCTTACCCTGATTGTCGTGATAGTTTTGGCTGCCTCAAGCACCTTATCGACACTCATCCCAATCTTGTTAATGGCAATGAGTCGCTCCAGTTCCTTATATACCTTATAGGCGATGAAGCAAATGCAGACATGTGCCTCTATCCTACGTTCTGTAAAATGAAACATCGGACGCATTTCCAGAGTTCCTTTTGAAATACGGAATGCACGTTCCACCACCCAGAGTCCATGATACTCGGCAATGACACGCTCGGCGTCAAGGTCTGTATTGGTGATGTAGCCCTTGAGTCCGTCCCACTGGCAGTCCTCTGCAATCTTCTCTTCGCTGATGACGACTTCTATGTCCTTGCTGATTTCAAGAAACTTGTTGTAGCCACGCTTGTTCACCTGACTCTTCGTGATGCGTCCGGTCTTATAGGCTTTTCTCAATCGGACAATTCCGCGGTCACGGTTGTAGGCATCCTTCTTTGCACGCTTGTCGGAATAACTGACGATAAGTCTTTCCCCATTCTCACGTTTGTAGTCGTAACAGGCTTTATCAACCTTCTCTAAAGAGAGAATCCATTGCTTCACGCTTGCGCTCTCGCTCTTGATGCGGGCTCCAAGTATGTAGTTGTAGCCAGCCTCCTGCAGCAAAGTGACATTGTTCTTGTTCATCAAGCCTGAGTCTGCCACCACAACAAAATCTTTCCCCAGATTGAAACGCTGCTTGAAGTCATCTATCATTGGTATCATGGTGAAGCCCTCATACTGGCTGCCGTTGAACAGAGAGTATGAAAGCGGGTAGCCTCCTTCTGATACAAGCAGACCGAGTATAACCTGTGACTCTGCCGTCTTTCCATCCTTTGAAAACCCCGGTTCACGCAATACGTCCGTCTGTGCTGTCTCAAAGTAGAGCGTCGTCACGTCGTAGAACATCAATCCAATCTTGCCTCCGAACAGTTTCCGGGTGTGCTCTACGCTAATCTGCTGCGCAAGCTCCATCTGGGTATTGTAGAGCTTGTCCATGTAGCGATAGATGTGGTTGAGGTCAACATCTTCATCATAATATGACTTCAGGTAATCTACTGTGGCAAGTTTGCTTCTGGGCTGCGACACCCTTGCGATTACCAAATGACGCAGAATCTCATCGGGAATCCGGTTGAAGCCGATGCTGTCATAGACTTGATCAAGCAGAAGCCGAGTACCGTTTATCAACACGTTGTCAATATTGCTAAGGAAACGCTCTGTCTCCTCGACTTCCTTTCCCTTGCGGTCATCAAAGTCAAGTTCTTGCTGACCGCCAAATGAACGTATCCATGCAGCAGCCTTATCGCATAATGAATGTATTTCCTCTTCGGATGTAGAGGAGCCAAACGATTTTATTTCTTTATACTTTCCACTCGCTTTACTGACCACTACCACACTTGTAGAGCCGGAACGATTGTGTTTCTTGCGTACATACATGGTGCAAAGGTACACGTTTTTCGCTTGCGCCACCCAAACCACCCAATAATTTTACGTAACTCGCTGATTATCATTGTGCGCTATATGATGGCGCAAAAAAGTGATGAAGTCAGGAAAACTAGAATTACCGGCATCTCAATAATATCGCCGAAACAGAAGGAAAACACGTCTATTTTTCTCACTTACCCATTTTTTTACTATCTTTGCAGAAACAAATTTGTATTCAGATGAAAAGAAACAGAATCTTATTTACGCTATTGATTGCATTTACAGGCTTGCTCCCATTGCATGCCACGCGCGACATAGTGCCCATTCCCGACCAAATCACGTGGGAGAAGGGCGAGTTCTCCATCACTAAATCGACCACTATCGGTCATGGCAACTTCGCCGACGGGCGACTGGCTGCGGAGTATCTGCAGGCTGCCATCCGACAGATGACCGGACTGACGCTGAAAATCGTGAAGGGCGAAAAGGCGAACATCGTCATCACGACGAGACGGCACGGCGACGATAATTACGAACTGACGGTGAAGAAGAATCGCATCACCATCAACGGCGCTGACTATAACGGCGTTGTGTGCGGCATTGCCACGCTCCGCCAACTGATTGACGGCAAGGCAGTTCCCTGCGTCACTATCACCGACAGTCCGCGCTTCGGATGGCGCGGTTTCCATCTCGACTGCTCCCGACACTTCTTTTCGAAGGACGAGGTCAAGGAAATCATCGACCTCATGGCGCTCTATAAACTCAACCGCTTCCACTGGCACCTCACCGACGACCAGGGATGGCGCATTGAAATCAAGAAATATCCGTTGCTCACCGAGCGCGGAGCATGGCGCACCTACAACAATCAGGACTCTATCTGTCTGCGCCGTGCCGTCACTGAGGACACCGACTACATGCTCTTGCCCGATGCCAAGAAGCGCGTAGAGAACGGCGATACACTCTACGGCGGCTACTATTCGCAGGACGACATCCGCGAAATCGTTGCCTATGCCCGCCAGCGAGGCATCGAGATTGTGCCCGAAATCGACATGCCCGGGCACATGCTGGCAGCTATCAGCAACTACGACGGACTGTCATGCTTCAAGCAAATCGGCTGGGGAAAGGTCTTCACGTCCCCACTCTGCCCGGGAAAGGACAGCATGCTCCGGTTCTGTCGCGACGTGTGGGACGAAGTGTTCCAGCTCTTCCCCTATGAATATGTGCACATCGGTGGCGACGAGGTGGAGAAGGACAACTGGAAGAAGTGTCCCGACTGCCAGCAGCGCATCAAGGACCACCGCCTCAAAGACGAGAAAGAGCTCCAGGCATGGTTCATCAAGGACATGGAGAAATACATCAACAAGCACGGAAGGAAGATGATTGGATGGGACGAAATCATCGAAGGCGGACTCTCTGAGACTGCCACGCTCATGTGGTGGCGCACATGGGAGCCCAACGCCATTCCTCATGCCACGGCACAGGGCAACGACGTCATCTACTGTCCGAACGCACAGTTCTACATCGACTACTCCGAGGACAAGGCGAAACTGCCTGCCATGTACGACTATGAACTGCTTCCCAACACGCTGAACGATGAGCAGAAAAGCCATGTGCTCGGCGTGCAGGCGAACCTTTGGACGGAATGGGTGCCCTCGCGCGAACGGGCATTATATATGTATTTCCCGCGCATCCTGGCACTCTCCGAACTGGCATGGAGCAAACCTGAACGCAAGAATTTCGAGGATTTCCAACGCCGACTGGTGGGACAATACGATTTGCTCAACCGGCTGAACGTTCCCTACCGCATGCCCGACCTCGAGGGATTCTACAACGTGAACGCCTTTACCAACACGGCGACCGTGAGCATCATCAACCGCGACCCGCACGCCACCGTGCGCTACACCACCGACGGCAGCTTCCCCGACAGCAACTCGCCGAAGGTGACACCATCGCTCACCTTCAACGAGACGACCAACCTCATCCTCCGCACTTTCGGACACGGCGGACGGCCGGGCGAAATGTTCAGGACACAATTCATCAAACAGGGCTATCTTGAGCCGGTCAGCGTGACGGAGACGCTGAAAAACGGACTCAATGCCGCGTGGTACGACTTCGTGGGAGAAACCTGCAAACGGATTCCCAAGGCACCGTTCAAAGGCAACTATCCCGTCAGCGATGTCAAAATCCCCGACGGCGTGCGTGGAAATATCGGACTCATCATCACGGGCTACATCCGGGTTCCTGCCGACGACATCTACACGTTTGCACTCAAGAGCGACGACGGCAGCTGGCTGAAAATCGACGGCAACATGATTGTCGATAACGACCGCCCGCAATCGCCTCACGAAGAGACGGGACAGGTGGCGCTCCGGGCTGGCTACCACACCATTGAGGCGCGCTATTTCGACAGCAACGGCGGCATGCTGCGCCTGCACGTGCTCGACAGCAAAGGCAACATTATCAGCCCCCAGCAGCTGTTCTACAGCAAATAGGGGCTTATCACGACGAAAAATATGAGAATAGATATCATCACCGTACTGCCCGAGATGCTCGAAGGATTCATCCACGAGTCCATCCTCGCACGGGCACAGAAGAAAGGTCTGGCAGAAATCCGGCTGCACAACCTGCGCGACTACTCGTCCGACAAATGGCGACGGGTGGACGACTATCCCTATGGCGGCTTCGCAGGCATGGTCATGCAGTGCGAGCCCATTGACCGCTGCATCAGTGCGCTGAAAACGGAAAGGGACTACGACGAGGTCATCTTCACATCGCCCGACGGCGAACAGTTCGACCAGCACGTTGCCAACGATCTCTCGATGAAAGGCAACCTCATCATTCTCTGTGGCCACTACAAAGGCATCGACCAGCGCATACGCGACCATCTCATCACGCGCGAAATCAGCATCGGCGACTATGTGCTCACGGGCGGCGAACTGGCAGCGGCGGTCATTGCCGATGCCGTCGTGCGAATCGTTCCCGGCGTGATTGGCGACGAACAGAGTGCGCTGAGCGACTGCTTCCAGGACGACATGCTCTCCGCACCCATCTACACCCGACCAGCCGACTACAAAGGCTGGAAGGTGCCGGAAATACTGCTGAGTGGCAACGAAGCGAAAATCAAGGAATGGGAAATGGAACAGGCAATGGAGCGCACCCGCCGACTGCGTCCCGACCTGTTGAAATGAGCATGCAGCGGAAACATCTAAAAACCACACTGATTTCAGGGAACGGAATGTGTTAAAATCACATTCCGTTTTAACTTAAAAATTTTCCTTTTTAAGGAATGTATCTTGACAAACGGGTTCTCAATTCTACGAAAACCGAATGCCGATATTTAACTTTCATTTCACAAAACACCCTACCTGTTTAACTTCAGTTTTGTTAATTTCCAAGAAAACGGCAGTTTTCAGCACATAAAAGTGGCACTTTTAGCTTCTAAAAGGGGGACTTTTGGAACCTAAAAGTGCCACTTTCGCATCCTGAAAGTACCCACTTTTACAAAACCGAAAAACGACTTTAAAACCGCAAAACGGTCAGAAACATCTGTAAACACCTCAACGTCAGCCATTTAGAAAAACGATTGAAAAACGGGCGTTTTTCCCATTCGAGGTAGAGATTTTCGCAAAAAACGGCGTATTTTCGCATGATTTGCATTTTCAGCACCTGCGAGTTAGTTGCATATAGCACATATCTCCGCCTGTCGGTGTCACGATTTTTCGAACACCAACTGGCATCGGCACACCTCAATCTCTTCATCGGCACCGACAGGAAGTTTACAGATGCGCACGCAGAAGGTGTCAGGCTCCGTCTCCTCCCGATAGAAACGCAGTTGTTCGCCACAGCGTGTCTCCACCACATAGGCTATCTCGAAGCGGCGCAGGCGGTGCGTCTCATAGAAAGACAGCGGGAAGAGGTCGAGCACATGCTCGATGTATTTGATGCTGTTCACGTGACCGTTCACGTCAATGTCGCTATAGCCGGTGGCTATCTCCCGCACAAACGCTGCCGTCTCGCTCATCTTCACCCGCGAGCTCTTGGCTATCGGACAGACTTTCTCCGCATCCACATAGCCCGACAGCGCCCCGTCGTTCACCTCGAGGATATTGACGGGCTGGCGCGTCTCCGTGTCAATCATCGCCCAGACGGAACGCCCGTAGCCGATAGGTTTTCCCGCTGCATTGACAACGGCGAAGTTTCGGCTGGTGAAATAGCGCATGGCACTCTCCACCCATGTCTCTACGGTGAAACGGTCGTAGGCGCACGGCGTCTCGTCCATCTCGACCGCAAGTCGCGAGAGCACCCACGAACGGCTGATGCTGCTGAGGTATAGCATGCCGAATCCGCGCGCCTCGGCGTGGAAGTCGGCTGCATTGAGCAGGTGATTGCCCAAATGTCCCATCGTGATGCGCTTGTTGAAATCGCAGTGGAAGGGTTCGGCAAGAAATTCATAGCTCCCTACTTTCTCTATCTTTTCCATGATTCGTCTTTTCGTTAAGCTGTTGTTTCCACCTGCAAAGGTACGTCATTTTTCGCAAAACGCTATGCCCCGACAAAAGAAAAACCGGGTCGATAGGAATTTTGGCGGACGATGCAGCAGCTCCACCAAGCACCTGGCACAAAAAATCCCCGCTGCCGAAGCAACGGGGACTTTCTATTCAGTTATGCTTATGTCTTTATTATTTTACATAAACGATAGCCAGACGGTTAGATGTGTTGCCCTGAACACCCTTACCTACAGCCTCGTCAACGATAACGCCGCGGCCCTTCAGGTATTCAGCAACTACGTTTGCACGGTTCTCAGAGAGCTTCTGGTTCAGAGCTGCAGGACCTTCCGGAGAAGCTGTACCTACGATCTGTACGTGAGCACCTTCCTTCACGCCGTCGAGAGCTTTCTTAGCGTCAGCGGTGAGAGTAGATTTGCCCTGTGCGAAGGTTACGAATACGAGGTCGTCAACGCGAACTTCCTTACCAACGGGAACTTCCTTAACAACTTCCTTGATCACTTCCTTCACTTCCGGCTTGCGGTTGCGGAGGTCGTTGATGATACCGTTCAGACGGTCGATTTCGTCCTGATCATAGAGACGAGCGAGTTTGAAGTTGTGAGTACCGTTAGAGTTCTTGAACTTGTAAACAACACCTGCGTTCAGCTGAACAGTAGAACGGTCAACGTTGTATTTGAAGTCTTTCAGACCAGAGAATGTGATAGAAGGCTCAACGAAGATCTGAACAGCCTTTGCAGCACCGAGGTTGAACGCGAAGTTCAAAGCTGCCTTAGAGTTCAGCTCGTTAGCACCATCATTGTAATCATAAATGCCTTGTTGTGCTTCAGCAAGTTCTGAACCATAGAAACCAGATTCGCCCTGATCCCAACGGTTGTATCTACCGAAGCCTTTGCCCCAGCCGAAACCGTAGAGTGCACTAACTTCGAATGTGCGCGGCTCACCTTTGTAACCACCGAAGAGGTTGCTCAGGTTAACCTTTGCCAACAGGTTCACGTTCAGAGCCTTAGCAAAAGTGTTGGTACGAACCTCACGGCTGCGAGCTGTCAGATCATAATCTGCAGTTTGTCCGAGACGATCCATCAATTTTGTCTGTGCGCGGTCGTTGAAATAAACGATACCTTCAGCCACCAAACCGAAAACCGGAGTGATTTCTTTTGTCAAACGAAGACCTGCGTTAGGGTTCGTGTTGCTCAGCCAACGGTTCTGAGTTGTCTTAGTAGCAAGACCACCCTGGATACCGATTGACCAGTTGTCTGAGAATTTGCTTCCTTCAACAGTTACCTGTGCAGAAGCCGTTACTGCCATAGCTGCAGCAGCGAAAAATAAAACTAACTTTTTCATGTTTCTGAATTTGAATTTAATTTATAAATAAGTTAAGAAATGTTTCTATTTCGCTGCAAAGTAAGAAAAAAAACTTGTAACCACCAAATATTTTTCACAAAATATGATGTTTTTCGGGGTAAAAATGTTGATTTTATGGGGTATTTGCCCATTTTCCCGACGTTTTTTCGTAAATTCTTATCAAAAAAGCCTACCTTTGTAGGCATAAGAAAAAGCGATACAAAACCATACGCGCGCGTATTAATAATAATGTGTATATGAAACGAATCATTTTGATTACCGGCGGGCAACGCTCAGGGAAAAGCCTGTATGCCGAACGGCTCGCACTGAGCCTGTCGGAAAATCCCGTCTATCTGGCAACGGCGCATATCTGGGACGACGAGTTCCGGCAGAGAGTGATACACCACCAGCAGCGGCGCGGCAGCAACTGGACCAACATCGAGGAGGAGAAAGCGCTCAGCCGCCATTCGGTAGCAGGACGTGTGGTCGTGATAGACTGCATCACGCTGTGGTGTACCAACTTCTTCTTCGACCGGACGGTGAACGACTGGGAGCAACCCACCGTGGACGAAGCCCTCAAGGCGCTGCAAAAAGAGTTCGACGCATTCACCGCTCAGGACGCCACGTTCATCTTCGTGACCAACGAGATTGGCAGTGGCGGGGTCAGCGACAACGCCATTCAGCGGAAATTCACCGACTTGGAGGGCTGGATGAACCAGTATGTGGCGGAAAGGGCTGACGAAGTGGTGCTGATGGTCAGCGGAATACCCGTAAAAATCAAAGGAAACAAATAAGAAAAGATGAAAGCATTCGACATACGGAAACCCGAAGAGAAACTGCGTGCCAGCATCCGCGAGAAGATAGACAACCTGAACAAGCCGAAAGGTTCGCTCGGCAGACTGGAGTCGCTGGCTGAACAAATCTGCATGATTCAGCAGACGCTCTCACCCACACTGTCACATCCTTGCCACCTGTTGTTCGGCGGCGACCACGGCATCGAGCGCGAGGGTGTCAGCGTCAGTCCGCGCGAAGTGACCTGGCAGCAGATGATTAACTTCACACGCGGTGGCGGCGGCGTAAACATGTTTTGCCGTCAGCACGGCTTCCACCTCCGCATCATCGACGTGGGAGTCGATTACGACCTATCCGACAATCCGCGCATTCTCAACCGGAAAATCGCACGGGGCACCCGCAACTTCCTCTACGAGGCAGCCATGAGCGAGGAAGAATTTGGAAAAGCCATCGATACAGGCATCGAGATGGTGGATTATTGCAGGAAAGAAGGGTGCAACATCATCTGCATGGGCGAGATGGGCATAGCCAACACATCCCCGTCCAGCATCTGGATGAGCATCTTCGGAAACATCCCCTTGAATGAATGTATCGGTATCGGCTCGGGACTGGACAGCGAAGGCGTCAACCACAAGCAACAGATCTTGAATCAAGCTGTCAACAACTTCCAGGCAACCAATCCGAATCCCGCACCGGCAGACATCATCCGCTACTTCGGCGGATTCGAAATGGTGGCTGCCGTCGGTGCGATGCTACGGGCGGCAGAAACAGGAATGGCTGTGATGGTCGATGGCTTCATCATGTCTGCCTGTATGCTGGCAGCATCGCAGTTGGAGCCGAATGTGCTCGACTACGCCATCTTCGGACATTGCGGAGACGAGAGCGGACACAAACGAATGCTTGAACTGATGAATGCCGAACCCTTGCTCCAACTGGGCATGCGGCTCGGCGAAGGGACGGGAGCGCTCTGCTCGTACCCGATTATCGAGAGTGCCGTGCGAATGTTGAACGAAATGAATAATTTTGAAAATGCGAATATCACTAAATACTTCTAAATGGTGGCAGAACGCCTGGGCAGCATTGCTGTTTTTCACGCGACTTCCCCTTTGGCGCATCTACCAACCGCCCAAAGACAGTTATAAGGCTGTCGTGGAGTTCTGGCCACTGGTGGGCTGGCTCACGGGCGGTGCCATGGCTGCGACCCTCTATTTCGGCAGTATGCTGTTCCCCTATCCTATCGCCGTTTTGCTCACCATCCTGCTGCGACTGCTGCTGACGGGCGCCCTGCACGAAGACGGACTGGCAGATTTCTGCGACGGCTTCGGCGGAGGAAAGGACCGACAACGCATCCTCGACATCATGAAAGACTCCCACATCGGGACTTACGGGGTCATCGGACTCATCGTATATTTCGCCCTGCTCTTCACGGCACTTGTCAGCCTGTCGCCGAAGATGGCAGCCCTGACCATCCTTGCTGCCGACCCGTTCGCCAAGATGGTTGCCGGACAGATTGTGCAGATGATGCCCTATGCACGGACGGAAGAAAGCGCAAAAGCAAACGTCGTCTATCGAAAAATCACGCTCTCTTCAGCCATCGTACTGGCTTTTCAGGGCTTGCTGCCACTCGTTCCTTTCATGTATAGCTTCGGAGCCGATATCCGATGGGAATATATCATCTTCATCCCCTGCCTGACAATGTACGGACTCTACCTGCTCATCTGGCACCGGCTGCGCGGATATACGGGCGACTGCTGCGGCGCATTGTGCCTGCTGATTGAGCTGACGTTTTACATCGTTGTCGCAACGGTCAGTTTTCAAGGATAAATCTCTTCACGAACATGGAAATCATACTCATCAGACATACCCGTGTAGGGGTAGAAAAAGGCACCTGCTACGGCTGGAGCGACGTGCCGTTAGCCGACACATTTGAAACCGAAGCCCTTGCCACGAAACGGCAGTTGGAGACGTTCGGCACTTTCGACGCCGTATTCTCCTCACCACTGAGTCGTGCACGCAAGTTGGCTGACTTCTGTGGCTATCCGGATGCCAGGCTCGACGACCGCCTGAAAGAGATGAACATGGGCGATTGGGAGATGCAGAAGTATGAGGAAATCACCGACCCGTACATCCAGGAATGGTACAAGGACTACCTCCATCTGCCCACTCCGCACGGAGAAAGTTTTCCGATGATATATCAACGAGTGAGCCAGTTCCTCGACGAACTCAAGCGGCAGCCTTTCAGACGCGTAGCCATCTTTGCCCATGGAGGCGTGCTCATCTGCGCCGGCATCTACGGCGGACTGTTTCCCAAGGACAGTTGCTTCAATCACCTGACCGACTATGGCGGCATAGAACGCATCGAAATCTGAAAAGCCACTCGCTCCTGAAAAACAAAAGAGCGGTGCTCCTCAAACATGAGAAGCACCGCTCTTTCTTGATTATCTTCGTGAAACTTACTCTGAAGCCTCTTCAAAACCGAAATACTGTCCTTTGCGGAGCGACGGAATACCATCCTTCATCCATGCCGGGCACGGAGCTCCTTTCAGATAATGGTCGAAGAACTGCTGCAGACGAACGGAAAGGTCCTTGCGATTGCGACGCTCCTTCAGGTTATGAGCCTCGTTGTTGTATTGAAGCATCCACGCCGGCTTACCCAACCGTCGGAGTCCCATGAACATCTCTATTCCCTGATACCAAGGCACGGCACCGTCGGCATCATTATGCATAATCAGCACCGGTGTCTGCACATTGGGCAGGGTGAACAAGCAGGAATTGCGCAGGTAAAGGTCTGGCGCTTCCCAGAGGTTCTTTCCGATGCGGCTTTGTGTCTGCTCATACTGGAACTGCCGACTCATACCACTCTCCCAACGGATACCGCCATAAGCACTGGTCATGTTCGAAACCGGAGCGCCGGCACCCGCTGCCTTGAACATATTGGTACGCGTGATGAGGTAAGCCACCTGATAGCCACCCCACGACTGCCCTTGTATTGCCATATTGTCGCCATCAATCCAAGAATATTGGTTCTTGAGCGACTCCGCGCCACTGCAGATACAGTTGTAGGCAGCCTCGCCGGGAAGACCGTCTTTCTTATACAGGATATCGGGTACGAACACGATATAGCCACGGCTGCAATAGAACGCGAGGTTGACCGTTGACCAGCTTGGCTGCGGCGCCACGTAACTATACAGACTTTCCGAACGCCGTTCATAGAAATAAATCATCACCGGATATTTCTTGTTCGGGTCAAAATCCTCGGGCTTATACAAGATGCCCTCCAAAGGAGTTCCGTCATAGGCGGTCCAATGATACAACTCCGCCGTTCCCCAGTTATAGTCTTTCTGCTGCGGATTGATGGCTGTCAGCTTCTCCTGAGTAGCAAAGCGGTCGGTCGTCTCATACACATCCATCGGCTTTTCAAAATTGCCTTTGCAATAGATATAGGCATCAGCCTTCTCGGCACGACGCACTTGCGAATAAGTATGTCCGTCAAGTGTCAGCATCCGTGGTACGGCTGCGGTGGCGGCATTGACCATCGCATAGCCATTCTCCTTGGTCGTGCGGTCGAACACTCTCAACAACATATTCTCAGACGGAGCAATGAAGCGTGCCTCCTCGTCATATTTCTTATTTTCATAACGGAATACGCGATTGGTCTTTCGTCCTTCACCGGCGGTCAGACAAACAGCCTTTCCCTTTCCGTTAGCGGGAATCTTCCAAATATCATAGCGGTCGTAAACCATCACTTCACGGTCGCCTTTCGTCCATCCCGCAATACCGTAAGGATCGGGCATCAAAGGATGGTCATCGTCCTCGTCCCAGAAGTTCACGCCTAATGCTGCTGTCAGATTTCTGGTATGACCAGCCGCCACATCATAAATCATCCACTGCTGTTCACGCAGGTCGAACCAGACGATATATTTTCCGTCGGGTGATGCGGACGCTCTGGAGAACGCTCCTGTAGCTATTGCCCGACGGCTGCCATTATCCAGACTGACGAGAGACAGCGTCTCCTCGTTCTGTCCGTTCCATTGCGTTTCAACCACCGTCCGGGTCTGGTCTATCGACAAGGCATAACCTGTATTACCACGGTTCAACAACCGAATCTGATCATATTTCGACAGCGTGAGTGGTATCATCTGATTGGAAGACGCGTTATACACTGCCAGATTGGTACGGCGCTGATCCCGTCTCAGGTTCACATTCATCATTGGAGGCAGTTCCGGGGCATCCCATCGCCACACATCCAGTCCGGCAGTCTCGAAAGGTACCAGCGTGGTGTCTTTCGGTGCCAGTTCTTGTGCTACGCCGGCAAATATGCGCTTCCCGTCGTGGCTGAAATAAGGTGTGCTATACTCATTCAGTCCCCATCCCTTAGGCAGATTTCCGAAATCAGAGAGGGAAATCAGTCGACGGGCTTTTGCCGACATAAAATCCTTTGATGATTTCGGCAGCGAGAATGTGTATAATTCACAATGCTTAGAGCCTGAGCTCAGCGTATCGTTCGCCACGAGATACAACAATTGTGTTCCCTCCTCATTGAATACCGGCTGTGTATGGAAACGATAATTGTCTTTCAGTGTATTCACGTGACGGCTCTTCATGTCAACAACAACCACCGCCGAACTGTCTTTCTTCGGTTGTGTCATCAGTGCCAAAGTCTTTCCATACTTATCAAATGCATAGTTCGCCACATGCTTGAAGGTATCTCTATCTTCCGTTGAGAAACGGCACACGATGAGCGGACGACCGATATCTTTCTTGTCGCGTTGCTTTTTCGGAATCAATGCTGTGTCGGACGAAAGGAACGCAAAGCCGTCAGATGCTTTCTTACCTATCTTATAGGAAGACACATGGGCATATTTTTTCACTTCTCCCGTAGCGAGCGTGATGACAGCCAACGTATCTTTCGGCATCTCGAAAGCCTTTTTCTTCTTTATCTTCGCCTGTCGGGTGTCTTTAAAGAATGGTTTTATCAAACAAAGGGCATACTGCTCATCGGGCGTAAGCGTGAGCCGATAGCCGCGTGGAATTTCGATTGTCTTTCCCTGACGCGAACGAATCGACAGGTTTCCGTCGCCCTCTTGCGGACTGACGATATAGGCGATATAGTTTCCGGTGGGGGAAATGATGGTTGTGTCCACCTTCTGCCAACTGTCATAGACCGTATGGTCGAGCGGCTTTTTCTGCGCACTTGCAGGGAGTGCGAACAACAGCAAGGCAAAAATCTTCAGTTTCATATCAGATAGAATCATAATTCTTAGTGGTTATTTATAATAAGGTATAAGGTATAAAGGGGCAGTACTAAAAACGTTTTCAGCACTGCCCCTTCCATGTAAAGCCTCTTAGTTTATTGCTTTTCCATAATCTTCTGACCCTCTGCCACGGCATCCATATTGAGAGGAATCAAGCCGTGATGGCGCTCGGGAAGCGTCTTGTAGAGCGCTTTCTCCAAACCGTTGAGTGTCACTACAGGGCAGACTTTCAGCAGTCCGCCGAGCACGATCATGTTGAACACCTTCGTATTCTTCATCTCCACAGCCTTGTCGGTTGCGCTGATGCGATAAACCTCGATATCTTTCCGTGTAGGAGGATTGATGATACCGTTGCTGTCGTAAATCAGTACACCGCCGGGCTTCACCTTCGACTCGAACTTGTCAAGTGAAGGCTGGTTGAGCACGATGGCTACATCATACTTACTGAGGATGGGCGATGACACGCGGTCGTCACTCACGATGACTGTCACATTGCAAGTTCCGCCTCGCTGCTCCGGTCCATATGCCGGCATCCATGTCACTTCTTTATCTTCCATCAGTCCGGAATAAGCCAGAATCTTACCCATAGAGAGCACACCCTGACCACCGAATCCTGAAATAATTATTTCTTTTTTCATAGTTTTATTGTTTTAATTACATACCCGTTGTGTCTTTGAGGTCACTCTTCTCATAGAAGGGGAACATATTCTCCTTCATCCATTCATTGGCTTTCACAGGAGTAAGTTTCCAACCACTGTTACAAGTGCTTACAAATTCCACGAGACTTGAGCCTTTTCCTGCCATAGAGGCTTCGAAAGCTTTGCGAAGCGCCTTCTTTGCCTTGCGGATAGAAGCTACGCTCTCCACGCTCTGGCGTGTAACGAAGCATGTACCCTCCATCTGTGCTGCCATTTCGGTAATCTTCAATGGGTATCCGTGCAAGTCTGCCTGACGACCGTAAGGACAAGTTGCGGTCTTCTGTCCGAGCAGTGTGGTCGGAGCCATCTGTCCACCTGTCATTCCATAGATGGCATTGTTGATGAAGATGATGACGATGTTCTCGCCACGGTTGAGTGCGTGGATAGACTCTGCCGTACCGATACATGCGAGGTCACCATCGCCCTGATAGGTAAACACGAGGCGGTCTGGCCAGAGACGCTTAATAGCTGTAGCAACAGCGGGAGCACGACCGTGGGCAGCTTCCTGCCAGTCGATGTCAATATAACGATAGGCAAATACCGAGCATCCTACCGGCGATACGCCGACAGACTTGTCTTCCATGCCCATTTCTTCAATTACTTCCGCTACCAACTTATGTACGACTCCGTGTGAGCATCCCGGGCAATAGTGCATGGGAACGTCGTTCATGAGCGTCGGCTTCTTGTACACCAGATTCTCCGGTGCTATGATTTTGTTCTCTTCCATCTTTACTTCATCAATTTAGTTTTCAATGCATTAACAATCTCTTCGGGGTCTGGCACCATACCGCCCAGACGACCAAAATGCTCAACAGGTACTTCACCGTTGATGGCAAGACGCACGTCCTCCACCATCTGTCCGGCATTGATTTCAGCAACGAGCACACCCTTCTTTCCGTGTGCCATCGCAGCAATTTCCTTTGTCGGGAACGGCCATACGGTAATCGGACGGAACAAACCGACCTTGATACCTTCTGCACGGGCGTTTTCGATAGCTTTTTCTGCAATACGCGCTGCACTTCCGAAGGAAACGATGATGTAATCAGCGTCTTCGCAGTTCTGAGTTTCATAGCGAACTTCGTTCTCACGAATCATCTGATATTTTTTCTGGAGATGGATGTTGCGCTGTTCCATTACCTCTGACTGAAGTTCAAGAGAGGTGATGATGTTCGGCTCGCGGTCTTTTGTGCGTCCGAATGTTGCCCACGGGCATTCCTTCTTGATTTCTTCTTCGGTACGACGAGGTTTTTGCGGAGGCAGAATCACTTTTTCCATCATCTGTCCGATGACTCCGTCTGAGAGAATCATTGCCGGGTTGCGATACTTGAAGGCAAGTTCGAAGGCAAGATCCATGAAGTCTGCCATTTCCTGAACGGAGTTCGGGCAGAGGGTTATCACATAGTAGTCGCCGTTACCACCGCCACGGGTTGCCTGGAAGTAGTCACCCTGTGAGGGCTGGATGGTTCCCAGACCGGGACCGCCACGCTGTACATTCACGAACACGCCGGGCAATTCTGCACCTGCCATGTAGGCGATACCTTCCTGCATCAATGCGATACCGGGACTTGATGAAGAGGTGAAAGCACGCTTACCTGCACCTGCAGCACCATAAATCATGTTGATGGAAGACGTCTCGCTCTCTGCCTGGAGCACAACCATTCCCGTCGTCTCCCAAGGCTTCAGCTCTGCGAGTGTTTCCAATACTTCACTTTGCGGTGTAATCGGGTAACCGAAATATCCGTCGCAACCGCATCTGATGGCAGCGTGAGCTATCGCTTCGTTGCCTTTCATCAATTTTACTTCTTGTTCTGCCATTCGTTAGTCCTCCATTTTTTTACGATAAACCGTGATACAGCCGTCGGGACATACAATCGCGCATGATGCACATCCCACACAAGCCTCTTGTTTGACTGGTTCAACGTACGGATAACCGTGAACGTTCACCTTGTTTGCCAGGGCAATAACATCCTGAGGGCAAGCAACGACGCAGAGCGAGCATCCTTTACACCTGTCTGTGTTTACCACAATGGCTCCTTTAATTTTACTCATAATGCTTTTTAGTTTTACGACTGTCCGAGAACAGTCTTGGTTTATTTAAGGGTTATAAAAATCTTTGCAATAGTAGTTCATGATGCTCTCGAGCATCTCCTTGGCGTGCACCGCCGGACTGTCCGCATCGAGTTCTATCGCTGCCCGATAGTGGTTCAGCGCCTCTTGATAGTTTCCTTTCTGGCGATACTCGTTTCCTTTGATATAATATTCTTCTGCCGTCATCCGTAGAACTCCTTTCTGCCTGCTGCGAGCGTATTCTTCATCAGTGAACAGATGGTCATCGGTCCGACGCCTCCGGGGACGGGGGTGATGTATGAGCATTTCTCTGCCACTTCGTCAAACTTCACGTCGCCATTAAGCCTGAAGCCGCTCTTGCGGGTTGCATCCGGCACGCGGGTCGTTCCCACGTCAATCACGACGGCACCTTCCTTGACCATATCTGCTGTCACAAAATCAGGTTGTCCTATCGCGGCGATGATGATATCTGCCTGCCGGCACTCTTCCTTGAGCGTTTTTGAATGGCTGTGGCAAACCGTCACCGTGGCATCGCCGTAGTTTTTCTGCATCATCAGCTGTGCCATCGGCTTTCCTACGATATTGGAACGTCCGAGTATCACGCATTTCTTTCCCGACGTCTCTATTCCCCATCTCTTCAGAAGGGTGATGATGCCGAGCGGTGTCGCCGAGATGAAACAAGGGAGTCCGATTGCCATTCGCCCTACATTGACGGGATGGAATCCATCCACGTCTTTCCGATAGTCGATTGCCATGATGACTTTCTGCTCGTCAATATGCTTAGGCAGCGGCAACTGCACGATAAATCCGTCCACGTCGTCATCCTCGTTCAGTTCGTTCACCTTTGCCAGCAGTTCGTCTTCGGTCACGTCTTCCTCGAAGCGGATGAGCGATGACTTGAACCCACATGCCTCGCACGCGATTACCTTATTTTTCATATATGACTCTGAGCCGCCGTCGTGTCCCACCAGGATGGCTGCGAGGTGCGGGCGCTTGCCGCCTGCTGCCACGATGTTGTTCACCTCCTCAGAGATTTCAGCCTTGATGGCTGCTGCTGTTGCTTTTCCGTCAATCAGTTCCATATTCTGTATTACATTCTCGGCATTCCGCCTTTCATGTTCATCATGTTTTTCATCATATTCATTTTCGAGCCGCCGGCAACCATCTTCATCATTTTCCGGGTCTGGTCGAACTGCTTAATCAGTCGGTTCACTTCCTGGATATCAGTCCCCGAGCCTTTGGCGATGCGCATTTTCCGGCTTTGGTTGAGCACCTCGGGATGCGAGCGCTCGTGCGGTGTCATGCTCTGAATGATGGCTTCAATGCCCTTGAACGCATTGTCATCGATGTCCAGGTCCTTGATGGATTTCCCCACGCCGGGAATCATCGCTGCCAGGTCTTTCAGACTTCCCATCTTCTTGATTTGCTGAATCTGCTTCAGGAAGTCTTCAAAGTCAAACTGGTTTTTCTTGATTTTCTTCTCCAGCCGCTTTGCCTCTTCCTCATCGTACTGCTCCTGGGCACGCTCCACGAGTGAGACGATGTCGCCCATTCCAAGGATTCGGTCTGCCATTCGTTCGGGATGGAACACGTCGATGGCTTCCATCTTCTCGCCCGTACCCACAAACTTGATGGGTTTCGTCACCACGGTGCGGATAGACAGGGCTGCTCCGCCTCGCGTGTCGCCGTCAAGCTTTGTCAGGATGACGCCGTCAAAATCCAGCCGGTTGTTGAATTCCTTGGCGGTATTCACCGCATCCTGTCCGGTCATGGAATCGACCACGAACAGTGTTTCGTCGGGATTGACTGCCTTTTTCAGCGTCTCTATCTCGTTCATCATCTCCTCGTCAATCGCCAGACGTCCGGCAGTGTCGATGATGACGATGTCGTTGGCTTTCGCTTTTGCTTCCTGAATGGCGTGCTGGGCTATCTCGACAACATTCTTGTTTCCTTCTTCCGAATAGACGGGCACATCTATTTGCGCTGCCACCACTTTCAGCTGCTCGATGGCTGCCGGGCGATACACGTCACACGCCACGAGCATCGGCTTCTTGTGCTGCTTGGTCTTGAGCATGTTGGCAAGCTTGCCTGAGAATGTCGTCTTACCTGAACCTTGCAGACCCGACATCAGGATGATGGCGGGGCGGTTCTCCAATTTCAGTCCGACGGCTTCGCCACCCATCAGCTGGGCAAGCTCGTCATGAACGAGTTTCACCATCAGCTGTCCCGGCTTCACAGCCGTCAGCACGTTCATTCCCAGCGCCTTCTCCTTCACCCGGTCGGTAAAGTCGCGCGCCACTTTGTAGTTGACGTCGGCATCCACCAACGCCCGACGCACGTCCTTCAGCGTCTCGGCTACATTTATCTCAGTAATCTTTCCTTCTCCCTTAAGTATTTTAAAGGAGCGCTCCAGTCTGTCACTTAAGTTCTCAAACATTGATTCTTTCCTTTTCGGTTTTTCATTTTTTCAGCGGTTCCCGAAGGAGTTCCGCTTTTCCCATGCAAAAGTAATAAAAAAAATACATATAATCATATTTTGAAATGGTTTTTTTGAAGAATTCACGATATTCATTTCAATATTTTGTCATTTCCCGATTTTTTATTACCTTCGCCCCGTATTTAATCTTTACAAATATGAAATATTACATCGCAGTGAACAACGAACGCCAGGGACCTTTCACCACAGAGGAACTGGCTCAGAAAGGCATCACCGCCGACACGCTTGTGTGGACTGAAAACATGGTTGACTGGCAACCGGCAGGTTCGCTCGACGAGTTGCGCCCCTTCATCAGGCAAGCACAGGCAGTGCCGTCACAGGTTTCTGCTCCCAAGAAGAAAAAGAAATCGGGTTGCATGATTACGCTCCTCATCGCACTGATAGTGCTCGCACTGGCTGTCGGCGCGGCAGCACTGACCAATCCCTCGAAGGAAACGCATCAAAAGGAACTGTCGGGCATTCTGAGTGAGGCTATCAAAGAGACACTCAAGACCAAAAACACATCTGGCTTTGAACTTGACGCTGTTTACGACAAGGTCGTGCCGAGAATCATTGAGAACGTCTCCAACGAACTGCTGGACTACAACAATTATTTCGTATTCTCCACCTGCAACCTCAAGACCGACGAGAACAAGCGCGCCACAATCGGTGCCTTCGGAAAGGTTTACACCGCCGATAAAGACGAAGTGAAGAAAGTGCTTATGGACGCTCTGAAGAATATGGAATCGCTCGGAGAAAACCTCTCGAACTTCGGCGTTTGACCACTCAAATCTCACGATTCGACGCAAATCCGACGATTCTTGTTGCCGTCCTGACAACTCATTCAGCGCCTTGCTGCAATTGTATATTTATACACAGGCACAGGTTTGGGAATGCATTTCGTAAACCATTGATTCCCAACCTGTTAAGAAGTGCTTTCCAAAAGTTGAACTTTTAGCTTGCAAAAGTTCAACTTTCAGGCTGTAAAAGTTCAACTTTTAGAGCGCAAAACTTCAACTTTTGGAAAACGAAAGTTCAACCCTGTGTATTTATTCACTTTTCCACCCGTTTTTGCATGTTTATTCACATAGTCAGTTTCCACATTTCATCTATTGTCTCTTGCACAACATTTATAACGGGTTCTATGGTAAACAGGATAAAAACCAAATATTTCAGAAATGAAGAATCCACACTCTCATACAGAAAGCGTGGATTCTTATAATGCTATTATTTGTTGTAGTTTTCTTCTATGAAATTCTTAAAGCCATCACCTTCACTCATGAATAGCTCCAACAGTTTTTCCAAATTCTCATTTTCACCAAGAACATGCTTGTTGGAATTGTACAACTTCAGCACCTCTAACACACCTCTTTCAAAGATTTCCTTGTTCCATTCCTTCTGATGTGAAGTTAAGGAATAGAAAGAGCAACCAGCCAAATAAGCTGTCAGATAATCAGCGTTTGTATTTGCCCAATCCATCACCTTCGCTCCAATATTGACATGCACATCAGGTGAAGCTACAGACCATGCAAGTATATATTTCCTTACATCAGGAATATCCTTTGAGTCTATTGTATGTGTCATAAAGAATTTGCAGGCAGCCATAGCGTCTATATTATGCCTACGCGCTTCCTCCGCCGTACTGAACTCCACAAAATCGGGAACATATCCAAATTTCAGGTCACCCTTGAACACTCCAAGTTCATCTATAGTATTCCATAAGCGTTCCTCCTCGCTTTTATGACCTGTAAGCCAGTTGGCATTAGATATATACTGTACCTTGGCATTTTTCATAGCCACATGGAAGAAACACTCCAACAGTCCCTGTCGCTTCAACTCGGAAAAGAAATGCACAATACCATCATTCACCAAGTCGTATGCATACGAGAAGGGAACAGGAACACCAAGAGTGTCACTGCATATTGCAGGAATGACGGTGGTAAATATGTCATACAACCTACCGAATTCGGATGGCTCAGCCTTTAGCACTTCCTTCACTTTGTTCAGTGAAAGAGTGGTCAATGGTCCGGAATCAGGATCTAGTTCCTTATTTTCCCATTCGTTTAATGCTGCTTCAAGTGCGCCAATCCTTTCACCTGCCAACAGGGCGGTTATTCCCAAATAGGCGATAGCATTATAATATGCACCAATATCAGCCATAAGTCGCCCATAAATTAAGTAACTACTAGGATGAGTGGCTTTACATTCTATTGAATTATCAAGATGATCGGAAATCTGCTGCTCACGATCTTCAATCTTTGCCTTATCCTCATCTTTAAGATTATAGAGAGTCAAAGCCTTGTTGTAATTAATAAGCTGAGTGGTGGAGACATCAGAAGGAGAAACATATTCCAATGCCTTATCATACACCTCCAGAGCCTGCATTGCCTCACCATCATCATCTAGGAGATTTGCATAAGCCATGTAAGGGAGCGACACATCTTCGCCGGTATTTCCTTTCTTATACAACTTCCCAAGTAGTTTCTTAGCCTCTGCCCTCTTGCCCATAGCCTCCAGACTATATGCTTTCTCGTATATCAGCGTAGCGTTGTAAGGAAGCAGTTTCAATCCTTCATCATACTTTTTGATAGCCTCTTCAAATTTTCCCTGATCATGAAGAGCTATACCTTCCTTACACAAGGCTTCTGCCTTTCCCAATTTCTCATCCGCTTCTTGTCCATATGCAAACGAAATGGTAAATATCACCATCAACAGGAATAAAATTCTTTTTGTTTTCATTTAACTATGTAATTTATATAATTTACAAAAACTCCGTTCGGGGGATATGCAATCCGCCCGCTCACTCTCCAATCAGTTCAAAATGCTGGAAGTCCTTACACGTTCTCCAGTCACCGCCCCACTCAAAGCCTGCCTCGGTGAAAAGTTTGAAGCAGAGGTCGTTGTGGTCTATCTTATAGGGGAATGACTTCGTGCGGTCGCAGTATTCAGCAGCCGTAGCAGGTTGGATGAAGCGAGTGCCGTCGGCTCTGTCCTTGTAGTAAGGATTATAGAGCGTATTGATGTCCACTGCCAGCCCACGGGCATGTTTTGACAGCTTGGTGGAGCCAGCGATGGCGCGGTAGCAAAAACACGACGAGTTGTTGTCGCGCATCTGCGTCTCGTCGTCAGCGTTATAGACGTCGGGCAGCACCATCCGCTGGATGGGGTATTTCGCATCGAAGAGCTGACGCAGGATGCGTGCCACGCGGTCGGCAATCTCCTTGTTGCAAATCATCTCGCCGACATGCATCTGATTGTCATAGTCCCAGTGCAGTGCGCGGATATGGCGCAGGTCACCACGCCCAATGTGCGGATTCTCCTTATAAGTCTTTCCCTGCATCCTCGCCCATACGCCATCGGGGATAGGTTCCGCAGCGAAACACTTGTCGATGCCTCCGTAGGCTGCCACGGCTTCAGCTAAGACAGTCTTTCCTGCCTGCCATTCCGTGAGCACCGTCAAGTCTGCTATCGTATTGTCATCACTCTTGCTGCACGCTGTCAGCACAGCCATCAGGAGTGCTGAGATAAAAATCGTCATTCGTTTCATATCAGTTAAGTTTTTACTGTTGAAAGTTGTGGGACTATTCTTCCCCCAGATACTTTTCGCTGACGAAGGTTCCGTCATAGGTGAAGACCTTTTCTACCGAATAGCGGCCGCCTTCGGGGTGGTAGCGGTAGTCAGAGAGGCGAATCTGGCGATGCTCGGCATCGATGCCAAGGAGCCCTTCCGTTGCATGCAGCTGCTTGGCGGTGCGCTTCTTCAGGTCGATGATGTATGTCCAGATGTTGCGGGCATCGGGGCATCCCTCGATGATGACCAGATGGTCGGCGCCTGGGATGAAGACTGCTTTGTCGGCAGCGGCAATATTGCTGAGCTCGACGGCTGTGCAGCCGTTCTTCATCTTCCCCCACACTGGCTCGGCATTGGCGTTGGTAGAGAAGAGGATGCACGCCTCGTTGGTGCGCTTGTCCTTGTACCACACGGTCACAACGCCAGCCTCGTCTTCGGAAGGTGCTGCCAACTGGTCGAAATAGATGGCATGGTCAGCGTTCTCGGCGGCTAACACAGCGGTTTCGGGCAGTCGCGCGATGGCGCTGTCTGCAAAGGCAGGCATTGCAACAAACAAGATACTGAGTATCATGAGCAGGATTGTTTTCTTTTTCATCTTTTTAATTTAAGTAGGTTTAAACCTGTATCACGTAATTTACTGATGCAAAGATAATTATTTTCTTTATTGAAAACAAAAAAACGATGGTTTTTATTTGAAAATAAAAGCAGAAAGCAAATTATTCGGAAAGAGGAGGGAATTATTCATTGCCTGTTTCCGTGGCTGGAAGGAGAAAGCGCGCCACCAGTGGCAGGTGGTCGCTGAAGCCGTCATGATAGCGGAAACCGACGTAGGTGCGGCGCGGCTGCATGCCTCCGTACTTCTCGTCTTTCTCAAGCAGGAAGGGCAGGTCGTGAATCCGACAGTCAACCAACCGGCTGCTCCAGCTACTGCTTACAAAGATATGGTCCAGACTCCCCCACTTCCCTTGATACTTGTACGTGCCTTTAGCGCCATGCGTGCCCTCCACACCCTCCGACACGTCTGTCAATCCATGCTGCGCCAGTCTGACAAGGGTGCTGTCGCCCGAATAGTCGTTGAAGTCGCCGGCAACAACGATGTGCGGATTCGGCGTCGTCTGTCGCAAGGAGTCAATGGACTGGCAAAGCCGCTCTGCCACCTTCAACCGATAGGGACGCGACGCACGTTCCCCACCCGACCGGCTCGGTGCGTGCACTACATAGACGTGGAGCGTGTCGCCACTGACCAGCCGACCCGAGGCATACAGGATGTCGCGTGTAGGATGGCGATTGCCGACGGGCTCGACGCGGAGTGTGTGGTGACGAAGAAGCGCAAAAGAATAAGGCGAATACATCAGTGCCACATCGATGCCGCGCTCGTCGGGCGATGTCGTCATGACGTAGTGGTAGCCGGCTTTTCTGAGCAGCGACTTGCGGGTAAGGTCAACCATTACCGAGTCATTTTCTATCTCACAAAGCGCCACGAGGTCGGGCAATGCCCATTCCGCTCCTTCCCCACCGCAGGAGATAATCTCCTTGGAGAGGTTGTTCAACTTGCGCCAATATTTTTTGTAACTCCAGTGTCTTCCTGCGTCCGAGAGCCACTCATAATCGTTCTTCCCCTCGTCATGACGGCAGTCGAACACGTTCTCGCAGTTGAGCTGGACGAGCGTGAGAAACGAGACCAACAGCGTGCCTATCATCAGAACTCCGTTTATGCGTTTTCCTGCTGACTGTTCACTATATCTATCTGCTGGCGCACCGATTCCTCGTGGATGTTCTCGAAAATCCTTTTCACGAACGACGGGCTCAGTCCGCACCTCTCGCCCTGTGCCGAACGCTTATCGAGAATCTCACTGTAGCGCATGAGTTGCAGTACAGGCATATTATGTTCCTTCTTATAAATTCCCATCTGACGGCTGATTTTCATTCTCCGAATAAGCAGTTCCATCATCTGGTCGTCAACTATCTCCATCTCTTTTCTGAGGGCAGTGATATTTTCTGTCGGCACTTTCTCGTCACGTATGACGATTTGCGCCAGCAGCCGGTGGAGCTCTTCAGGCGTCACTTGCTGCATGGCATCACTCCAAGCCTCATCCGGGCTGCAATGGCTCTCAACAACGAGTCCGTCGAGTCCCAGTTCCATTGCCTGCTGGCAGAGCGGGAGAATCAAGTCGCGCCGCCCACCGATATGGCTTGGGTCGCAGAAAATAGGAATCTCGGGAATGCGCCGCCGCAACTCTATAACGACCTGCCACATGGGAGCATTCCTGTACATCTCGCTTTCATAAATCGAAAAGCCCCGATGAATCGCTCCCAAGCGTTTCACTCCCGAATGGTTCAGCCGCTGCAAAGCCCCTATCCAGAGTTCGATGTCCGGATTCAACGGGTTTTTCACCAGCACGGGGATGTCCACTCCCCTGAGCTCGTCTGCCACCGCCTGCATCGCAAATGGATTGGCAGTCGTCCGTGCTCCTATCCACAGCAGGTCGAAACCGTTGTTCAGCGCTTGCTCCACATGTATGGGAGTAGCCACCTCGGTAGCGATGAGCATTCCCGTCTCTTCCTTGACACGCCTGAGCCACGGCAATGCGCGCTTTCCTTGTCCTTCAAAGCCTCCGGGATGGGTTCGCGGCTTCCATATTCCTGCACGGAAAATCTTGTAGCCCAATGCCTTCAGCTGAAGGGCGGTCGCCATCACCTGCTCCTCAGTTTCAGCCGAGCAGGGACCGGCAACGACGAGCGGTCGCCTGCCCTCACCAGGCAGTCCCAACGGTTCCAAACACAGTTCTTCAGTCATATTCCTACCTTCTTCCTTTTTCTCAGTTCGTAAAAATGCCGTAAGGGTCCACATCCCGATATTTCTGCAGCACCTTTTGCTCGATTCCTTCCACGGAAATATCTGTCGGAGTGTCCTCATCCAACTCTTTGTATTTCAAGAAGTCTTCTTCTGCGCCAGCCTTGTCTCCAGCCGCCAGCTTCACCAATGCCCTCTCCTGATATGCCGGCAAGCTGAACGGATTGGCATCAACCACCTTATTATAATAATAGAGTGCTTCATCATCGTTGCCCTTTTTCCTTTCCACGCGAGCCTTCAACAAGAGCACATCCTCGTTGTCTTCCACATGTTTCAGCAGATGCGTCACGTCCTCATCCGCCTTTTCAGCATTGCCCATTCTCAGATAGGTGTCGCCTCTCAACAAATATGCCTCTCCGTAGCTGTCATTCCGCACGATGGCTTCCGTCAACATGCCGATTGCCTTTTCCAACTGATTCTGCCCGATGAAGGCACGAGCGTGCAGACAATAGACTTCCGGATTATTTTCATCGACAGACAATGCCCGTTGGCACAGGTCATCCATCGTGTGATAATCCTCCATCATATAAGCCACCCGCGCCATGCGCAGCCATATCCCCTGATTGCGGGGCTCGGCTTTCGCGAGCATCTCCAACTGGGCGAAAGCCTGTTGCAGTTCATTCTTATGTATATAAGCTACCGACAGATGGTCGCGTATTTCCAGGTCGTCCTTGATTTCAAGTGCCTGCAAGAAACACTGGACAGCCACGTCCACCTGACCGACTTTCAAAGCCCGGACACCGCCATATTTCAGCTTATCAAAGTCCTGTGCCTCCTGAGCACGGGCTTTCTCCTCTGGGCTTTCCTCTTTTCCTCCGAACAACGTCTTGAAAAAACTCATTTATTCCGTATTTTAACAGTTTAACCCCATGCAGCCTCACGGAGCTGCCATTCGTCTAAAAATCTCTACAAAGATAGGCAAAAGTGACAAAAAAACAAAATAATCATTGTTTTTTCGCCTTCTCACTGCCCACACGTCTAACTCGCGTTTAACTTAAATTGGTCACCAAATCAACTTGATTTACTCATCAAATCAACTTGATTTGTTTGATGAAAGTGCAACTTCTGAAAAGCAAATTCACTGAATTTACTCACCAAATTCACTGAATTTGGTCATCAATTTCACTGAATTTGGTATGGGGAAGTTCTGAAAATGCCGTCTATTTTTTCTTAACTTTTTTGGGATTTCTGACACTTTTACCTATCTTTGTCGCCATGAAACGCTATTTGTTATATTGCATATTCATGTCGGTCAGTGCGCTCGGATTTGCGCAAGAGCATGTCACTTCCATAGGAGCAGAGGAGCAAGAAGGGACGAAGACACCTGCCACGGCTCTCTCTCCCATGCCCTTGAGTCCGCTCCACACGTTGCAGGCAGATGACAGTCTCCACCTTCCGGTTTTGAATGAATACGGACAAATACCGCCGCGCTACTATTACTATTACCCCTATGCCTTTAACCGCTGGAACAGCTGGGAGCTTCACAAAGGTCTGAACGTCAGTCTTGGGGCGTCTGTGTTTGCACAATTCGGCAAACATGCGTACCACGGTGCAGGGTTCTCACAGAACATCAGTGCCATGTATGCACTGCCCGTCACCAATCGACTGTCCCTTGCCATCGGCGGCTATTTCAACCACATCAGCTGGATGCACCGCTCGTTTAAGGATGCCGGCATTTCTGCGATTCTCGGATATCAATTCAACGAACGCTGGTCCGCCTATATCTATGGTCAGAAATCGCTGGTCAAAAACGACTACATGCCGCGTCCGCTCTATCACATGCATGCACTTGGCGACCGCATCGGAGCCGCCGTCCGTTATAATTTCACGCCGTCATTCTACATGGAAGTTTCCGTCGAGACACAGAAGATGCCGACCACGGAATATCATAAGCAATATGACTATCCGGTACCTAACAGATAGTCACGTTCCTATTGTCTCTTTAACCCAAATCGGTCATTAGACTTTGTGCTCAGAGCGTTGCTTGCTTTGTGCAGATGGCTTCAACCTTTCACGAAAGCGTAGCGGGCTACGGTGAGAGAAAGGTTGGAGGCAGATGTCAAAGCAAATAATGCTATGGCACGAAGAGCAGAAAAACAGTACAAAAAATCTAATGGCGTTCTGATGACCGATTAGGGTTCAATAACCTCAAACTATTCAAAACGACACTGATACTTGAAAAAGCCATCAGCGCTGCCGCCCATGCCGGTGTAATCTGGAAATCCATGTCAAACAGACGCGGCACACCGGCAGCCAAGGGAATGCAGACAATATTGTAGATGAACGCCCAAAAGAGGTTCTGCCGAATCGTACTTACCGTACGGCGCGACAACCTGATTGCATCTGGAATACGGCGCAAGTCGTCGCCCATCAGCGTCACCTGCGCCACGTCCATCGCGACGTCGGTTCCCCTTCCCATTGCGATGCTCACGTCGGCAACCGCCAAGGCTTGTGAGTCATTCACCCCGTCGCCTATCATTGCCACCGTCTTTCCTTCCTGTTGCAAGGTGCGCACCAGGTTTTCCTTGTCCTGCGGCTTCACACCACTCTGGTAATGAGAGATGCCCGCCTTGTCAGCCCAAAAGCGGACCGCCTCATCCTTGTCGCCACTCATCAGGTGGATATCGATGCCCTCTTCCTGCATGGCACCCACTGCCTCCTGCACATGCGGCTTCAGCGTCTCACGCTCTTCGTAAGAGAGATGGTCTGCCTTTGTAAAATCGATTTGCTGGTTTGCAATGGTCAGCGTTCCCGTCTTATCAATGACAACCGCATTCACCTTCCGCAAGACCTCCATTGCCGTTGCGTTCTTAACCAGCACATTCTTCCGGGCGGCACTTCCTACAGCAATCATGATGGCTGTCGGTGTAGCCAATCCCATGGCACACGGACAAGCGATTATCAATACAGAAACGGCAGAGAGGAGTGCCTGTGAGAACATAGACATCCCACCTATCAGCAACCACAGGAAGAATGTCAATACAGAAATGCCTATCACAACCGGAACAAATATCCGCGCCCACTTGTCAACCATCCGCTGAACGGGCGCTTTGCTGCCCTGTGCCTCCTGCACCAGACGTATCATGTTTGCGAGTGCCGTCTGCTCTCCAACCTGTCGGGCACGGAAACGGAGTTTTCCCTGTACGAGCAGCGTACCGGACAGCACTTCCGAGCCGGAACGTTTCAATACGGGCGTCGGTTCGCCCGTCATCATCGCCTCGTCCACATACGCACCGTCATCGGTCATGAAACTCTGCGCCCACGTCACCGCACCATCCACCGGCACTTTCTCCCCTGCACGCACCTCAATCATGTCGCCGACGCCAATGGCGGCTATCGGTATTTCGGAGAAGCCGCCGTCCATGGTCCCATTATCCGGCGTGACGATTCTTGCCGTCTTGGGGCGCAATCCCATCAACGCCCGTATATTGCCCGTCATGCCCTTGCGTGCCCGTTCCTCTATCAGGCGACCGGTCAGCACAAAGGCGATAATCATGCACGGCGCATCGAAATAGGTGTGCCAAGCGATGCCCTGTGAAGTCCATACCTTGTCTCCGAAGAAAGTATTGAAAACGCTGAACAGAAAAGCCACAGCCGTACTGAGCGCTACGAGCGTGTCCATACTGGCTGTTCCGTGCCGCATCTGCCTGAAAGCCGAAACATAGAACGAACGTCCGCACAAGATGATGGCTGCCAAAGTCAGAATCAGTGCTATCTGATTGGAGAACGATGCATCTAAGTTGCGTCCGAAAGAAATCCAACGCATAGAGACAGCCATGACCAGCACGGCAAAAATCCAAGCGAGTATCGTCTTTCTCCGTAACAACTGATAGGCACGATGCTCCAACTCTTCCACCGAGCGGTTTTCCTCAATCACCAAATCATAGCCAATGGACTTGATTTCTGCTTTCAGTTGTTCCAGAGAAATCACTTCAGGGTCATACTCCACAGTGGCAGTACGCCCTGGCAGACTGACCGTTGCCTCGTTGACACCTTCTAAGCTGTTGAGTTTTCTTTCCACATTGGCAGAACATGCAGAGCACGCCATGCCGATGACAGGGATGGTCTTCTTCATTATTTCCGGACGATGGTCGAACCGTTTGCCTGATGAGTTGCCAGCACCGTTACTTCAGCTATCTGCACGTGTGCCGGAGCCGAAGCGGCATAGAACACCACGTCAGCAATATCGTCACCCGTCAGCGGCTTGATTCCTTTATAAACATTGTCTGCCCGCTCCCGGTCTCCATGAAAACGTGTCACACTGAAATTCGTCTCCACCAATCCCGGTTTTACATTTGTCACCCGCACAGCCGTGTCTGCCACATCAATACGCAACCCGTCTGAAAGGGTTTTCACTGCTGCCTTCGTTGCACAATACACATTTCCGTTGGCATAGGCAGCATCGCCGGCGATGGAACCGATGTTGATGACGTGCCCGTGGTCACGTCTGACCATATCCGGAACAATGAGGCGGGTCATCGTCAAGAGTCCTTTAATATTCGTGTCTATCATCGTTTCCCAATCCTCGAACGAGCCTTTGTATTCAGGCTCAAGCCCCAAAGCGAGCCCTGCGTTATTGACGAGGACGTCAATTTCCTTCCACTCCTGCGGCAGACTTTCAACAGCTTGCGTTGCCTGTGCCCTGTCACGCACATCGAAACACAGCGTCAGCACTTCGGCGCCCGCCTTTTCCAATTCTTCCTTCAGCGCCACCAGACGCTGCTGATTACGTCCCGTGACAATCACGCGACAGCCTTCCTTTGCAAAACGCTGTGCGCAAGCCTCTCCGATTCCACTGGTTGCACCAGTTATCAATACAGTTTTCTTTTCCATTTTTATAGTCTCTTATGTGTTCTTTAACGACAAGAGTGTCTGGACGATGCGTTCTGCCGAGCGCCCGTCCCAGCGGTCGGGCAGACTGCCTTTCTTCCAGTTGCCGCTTACCATGTCGCTTACGGCATGTTCCAACTTTTCAGGGTCTTCGCCGACCAGGACGTTAGTTCCCTGCCGCACGGTCTCAATATGTTCCGTATAGCTGTTGAGCGTGATGCATGGCACTCCGTTGAAGGTAGCCTCCTCTGCCACGTTGCCCGAGTCGGTGATGATGCCGCAGGCGTGAGCCGTGAGGTATCCGAACTCCAGATAGCTCAGTGGGGGTAACAACTGGATGGCAGACAGATTGGCATCGGAACAGATTTTTTCCACCGCTGCATACACTTTTCCCCGCAACGGTGCTACGACAGGCATCTCTCCCGCTGCCTTCTCTATTCCAAGCAACATTTCCCGGAGGTTTTCTTCGTTTTCTATCAGGGCGCGCCGATTGAGGGTAAACACGATGTAGGAGCCCTCTTTCAGTTCCAGTTCGTCACAGACGGCAGGACGCTTGAGCCGCGGCAGGTTGAAGCGGAGTGTATCCATGAGGATGTTTCCTACCATATAGACTTTGGAGAGGTGTGCTCCTTCACGACTGACGATGCTGCTTGCGCCATCGCCTGCCGTAAAGAGGAAATCGGACAATCCATCGATGACGAGGCGGTTGATTTCTTTCGGCATCTTGATATCGAACGACCGTGTCCCAGCTACAAGATGTGCAAGCTGTACGCCTTGCTTTTTCGTGACAATGGCTGCCGCCATCGTAGAAGCCAAATCATCCACGACGATGACGACATCCGTCGGATTTTGCAACAGGTGTTTTTCAAACGCTGCCATCACCCGTCCCGTCAGCTCGTTCAGACTGGCGCAATCAACGCCCAGATATACGTCGGGGCGCTGAATCTGCAGGTCCTCGAACAGGGACTGCTCCAGCGAGGGGTCATCCTTCCGCCCTGTATAGACGAGTTGATAGCCTATGTCTTGGTGTTGTTCCTTGGCACGGTTGACGGCACGGATAATGGGTGCCACCTTGATAAAATTCGGTCGCGCCCCTGCAACAATACAAATATTCATCAACTACTCTCCCTTAAACAAGTCTTTGATGCCACCGATGCTTCCGAGCAGGTTGCTTGCTTCGTATGGCAGATATACCGTCTTTGTCTTATCACCCTTTGCCAGTTCCTCCATCATCTGAATGTATTTCTGTGCAAGGAGGTAGTTGGCAGGATTGGTACTCTTTCCGACGGCTTCGGTAATTTTCTCGATTGCCACGGCTTCGGCTTCGGCTTTCCGGATGCGTGCCTGTGCTTCACCTTCCGCGCGGAGAATCTCCTGTTGCTTGGCAGCTTCGGCACGATTGATCATCGCCATCTTGTCACCTTCAGACTGCAATATCTGCGACTGCTTGTCACCTTCAGACGTAAGGATGGCTGCACGCTTATTACGCTCTGCCTGCATCTGTTTTTCCATCGCTGTGAGCACGCTCTCTGGCGGCATAATGTCTTGCAGCTCAACGCGATTGACCTTGATTCCCCACTTATTGGTGGCATCGTCGAGCACGGCACGGAGCTTGGTGTTGATGGTGTCGCGACTGGTGAGGGTCTGATCGAGCTCCAGTTCACCGATAATGTTACGCAGCGTGGTCTGCGTCAGCTTTTCAATCGCGTTCGGCAGGTTGTTGATTTCATAGACAGCCTTGAAGGGGTCCACGATTTGGAAATAGAGCAGCGCATTGATTTGCATCTGGATATTATCCTTCGTAATCACGTTCTGGCGGTCGAAGTCGTAAACCTGCTCGCGGAGGTCGATGCTGTTGGAATAGATATAGCGTCCGCGACTCATGGTGATGAAGGTCTTCGCCCTGTCGATGAAGGGGATAATCAGGTTGACGCCCGGCTTGAGCGTGGCATAATACTTACCCAGGCGCTCAATGATTTGCGTTTCCGACTGCGGTATAATTACCAATGCTTTCTTGGCGAACACAAGCACCAAGATGACGACTGCGATTAAAACATACGTTGTTACTGACATATTTGTAAAGATTTTAAATGTTAAAATAATCGTTTTTCAGTATAGGACTCATATAGGAGTTACATAGGAGTCATGTAGGAGTCAGGGAAATGTTAATTTGTCATGACTTTTCCACCGTCAGGATGATGCTCTCCCGACCCACGACCGTCACCCGTTCGCCTTGTCCTATCGACTGCCCGTCGAGAGCGACAGCCTTCCAGTCGTCTCCATCGATAGCCACGCGTCCGTAGCCACCTTCCTCGATGGTCTCGCTCACGGTTCCGACGCGCCCCATGAGTGCATCGGCATTACTCAGACGGTTATCTTCGTTTCGGTGTAACCACCGCAAAGCAACCGGTCGCACGAAGAAGATGCTCAACAACGTGAAGAAGGCGAAAATAAGAATCTGCAACACCCATCCCACACCCAACGCTGCCGCTACGGCAGAACAAAGTGCTCCGATGGAGAAACAGAGGATGAAAAGGTCACCCGACGTCAATTCAAGCAAAAGGCAGATAATGCTGGCAAGCACCCATATCAACCATACATTCTGTGAGAGATATTCTATCATAATCATATTGGTTTTGTAAAACTGATGTAAAGTTACACTTTTTTTCTGAAACGGACAAATTTTTATTTAGAATTATCGCAAATCCGATGAAAATAACCACAAAAACAGACCCGTATAAACATGCAGAAAAGGGTGCATAAACATACAGTTGAACTTTCACTTTCCAAAAGTTCAACTTTTGCAAGCTAAAAGTTGAACTTTTGGAAAGCATTACTTAATGTCTTGAAATTCAGAAGTTTGCAAAACATCCGTCCGAACCGCACCCCTTGCATAAATATACAAAAGCAGCGAGGCACTCATCTAAAAAAAACAGACAACCACCTGACATAAATTCCAATGACCGGTCGGAGATAAAAGGACAATGTTTCACGTCAGGCTGAAACATTATCCCTTTCAAAATAAAATCAGAAAAAATGCCGTCACGATACACTTTTTTTCCTTATATTTGCAGAAAATCTTATTTAAACTTATGAAAAGAATTCTATTTATCGCATTGGTCTGCCTCTGCACATTTGCAGCCAGCGCACAAGTCAAGAAAGGAACCGTTTTAGCTCCCAAGCTTCAGTCGCTCTACGACAAAGCCGACCAGGCTAAACCTGTCAAGAAATCCAAGAAACCCGTAATCGGCATTACGACGACACTGAAGGGCAACAGCCTCTCCGTCGGCTATGACTGTCCGCAGTCTGTCAAGATGGCAGGAGGCATTCCCTATCTGATTCCCTCCACGGACGACCCTGCTTTGATTGAAGAGATTGTTTCCCGTCTTGACGCTGTTCTCGTGACGGGCGGTCCCGACGTTGACCCGGCTTATTACGGTGCGGAGCGCCATGAGTTCCTGGGAGAGGTGAACGATGCGCGGGACATTTTCGAATTTCTCCTCATCAAGAAAGCCATTGAGCACAAGCTGCCGGTTTTCGGCATCTGTCGCGGGCTGCAAATCATCAATGTCGCCATGGGAGGCACGCTGTATCAGGACATTCCCTCCGACTTCCCGGAAAGCGAACTGAAACACCGACAGATGGATGACAGCCGCACGCCGGCACATATTATAAATATATTGCCGAACAGTCTGACAGCGGAGTTGTTCGGAACAACCGAATTGGGCGTCAACAGCCGTCACCACCAGTGCATCAAGGACGTGGCACCCGGTCTGCGCGTCACGGCATGGAGCCCCGACGGTGTACCCGAATCCCTCGAAGGCTATCCCGACTATCCCATCTACGCCCTTCAGTCACACCCCGAAATCTTCGTGGCAAAGAACGGCGACATGGTTGCAAAACGCTTCTTCGACCTCCTCATAGAGAAAGCTTCGAAGAGCAAGAAACGCAAATAATCCCGACACAAACGACAAAAAAGAAACGAGACGATGAGAAAGAAACTGTTTTTAACCCTTTGCGCACTATTGTCGGCAGCCGTCAGTCTTGCCTGCACGACAGCCATTGTTTCCGGCAAGATGACAGCCGACGGGCGCCCGCTGATGTTCAAGACAGCCGACGGCTCCGCGGAGACACTCCGCACGAACA
Organism: Prevotella sp. Rep29; assembly: GCF_019551475.1. Taxonomy (NCBI): domain Bacteria; kingdom Pseudomonadati; phylum Bacteroidota; class Bacteroidia; order Bacteroidales; family Prevotellaceae; genus Prevotella; species Prevotella sp. Rep29. The sequence goes on along the minus strand of NZ_CP047159.1, from coordinate 815,909 downwards.
TCTATATCCACAACAATTCGGGTAAGTATGCCTATATCGGCTGCGCCCGCTTGAACTTCCCGACGATGAACAGCATCTTCTACGGGCAGAACGAAAAGGGCTTCGCCATGGTCAACAATACGGCGAAAGACCTGGATGCCCCGATGAGTGGCACCTACACCTACGGCAACATCATTCGCATAGCACTGGAAAACTGTGCGACGGTTGACGAGTTCGAGGCGCTGCTGAAGACACTTTCACCTTTTGCCTACGGCAGTAACTACGGTTGCATCGATGCCGCAGGCAATGCAGCCTACTTCGAATGCGGTGCGAACGGCTACAAGAAGTTCGACGTGAACGACCCCGCCGTTGCCCCGAAGGGATACCTCGTCCGCAGTAACTATGCCATCTCCGGCGATGTCAACAAGGGAACAGGTGTCTCCCGCTTCAAGAAAGCGACCGAGCTCATGGAAAAGAGCGTGGCAAAAGGAAAGGTCACCTATCGCCAACTGCTCACCTTCGGCTCGTGCTTAGAACACGGACTGACGGGTGTGAACCTGTATGACATGATTCCGCAGGACGAAAACACGGAAACGCCCATCAACTTCACCGACTTCATTCCCCGCTACACGACTGGCGGAATGGTGGTCATCCAGGGCGTGAAACCCAATGAGAATCCACTTCTTACGACCAGTTGGCTGGCGATGGGCAATCCGCTCATGACCGTCGTGATTCCACTATGGATTACACCTTCCGGACAACTGCCCGCCTCTGTGGGAAGAAACAGCGAAGGACGATGCACAATCGGAGACTGGTCGATGAGGCTGAAAGACTACGTCTGGGCATATAAAGGCGGAGAATGCTATAACTATCTTGCACTGAACCGCCTGATCAACAAACGAGAGACTGGTATTCTGCAACAAGTGAGAAAAGCCGAAGAACCGATATTGGAGAAAGGCGATGAACTGCTCAGGCAATTCCGTGCGAAAGGAAAAGTCACAGATGCCTACCAATCTTTCTACAACTGGGTGGATCAGTATATACAAAAGGAATATACGAACATAGCCCGCTCTCACCAAATCCGTATCGACTAAGTCAAATATCAATCGACAGAAAACACCAATCAGACCTATGAGAAAAACGATTTCCACCTTTATAGCCATCTTCGCAGCGTGCCTCATCAGTACGGCACAGACTGCCCTCCTGCCTGTCAGTGAGAAAGCACTCAACGATAAGCGCTCACGCTTCTATCTCGACTTCAAGAACTATCCGCAGGCATTGCGCACATTGCCTATCGGCGTGTTCGACAGCGGAACGGGCGGTTTCACCGTCTTGGAGCGCATTCTCGCCCAGGACCGCTTCAACAACAAGACCGGTGAGGAGAAACCCGACGGCATACCCGATTTCATCAACGAGAATTTCGAGTATTTGGCAGACCAAGCCAACATGCCTTACGGGCAATATGACTCAAAGGGGAAAGCGGATTTTCTGCGCGAACTGACCGTCAAGGATGCCCTGTTCCTGATGAGTTCCAACTATTGGACAAGCGCTTCCGAGCAACAGCCAAGCGGCAAAAAGAATCCCGTCAAAATCATTGTCATCGCCTGCAACACAGCAACGGCTTATGGACTGGAACACATCCAAAACCTCCTGACAGCCGCCAAGAGCAACGTGAAAGTGATTGGTGTGGTGAATGCCGGTTCAGCCAGTGCGCTGGAAGCTGTCAAAGGTCGGAAAGAAGCATCGATTGGCGTGCTGGCTACAGTGGGCACCATCAATAGCGGGGTCTATGAACGCACGCTGAAATCCTTAGCTCCCGGCACACTTGCCCTGACCGTTGTGAACGAGACAGGCGACGGCTTTGCCGAGGCGGTGGATGGCGAGAAGGTGTTTGTTGACCGAACGCTCAAGAACTTTTCCGACAGCTACAAAGGTCCCGCTATCGGCAACACCGATGACGGCTGCATTGATGCCAGCCTGTTGGATGCCTACAACTTTGACACCAAGAACGGTGGCGCATTCATCGAGCGCGACAAGAGCGGGAAAGTCATCCGCGTCCAAATCAATTCTGCGGAGAACTATGCCCGCTACAACCTGCTGAGCCTGCTCGAACGGGCACGCAAACAGCACATCAAGACTCCGCTCCGAGCCATTATCCTGGGCTGCACACACTATCCCTTCCACTTGGAAACCCTCCAGAAGCACCTGAAGGAACTGAAAAGCTATAAGGACAAGAACGGAAACATGCCGTATGCTGCATTGATAGCCGACGACTGCGTATTCATCGACCCGGCTGTCAATACCGCCTACGAATGCTACAAGACATTGCTCGCCGACCACAACCTGAACGACAACGAACAAGCGGGAGTGCTGGAGCCCTACATCTCCGTTGCATCGAAACTGCTCCCTGCCGAGCTGCTCGATGCCGACGGGAACCTGAACTACGACTTCAAATATGGGCGCGATGCGGGAACAGAAGACCTGACCACCATGTTTGTGCCTTTCTCCAAAGAGAGTGTAAGCGCTGACAACCTGGACCGTATCAGCAAACTGCTGCCCCTCTGTTCGGAAAAAATCGACCAGTTCATGAATGGTAACGAGGAAGCCGTCGTGAAAGAGAGCGGCACGCCTCCATTCACTCCGTGGACACTCTTCATCGATGCCGGCATCATCGGTCTGTTGCTCTTGCTGGGCAAGTGGATTCGCGTAAAGGTGAAATGGGTTCAGCAACTCTTTATCCCGCCATCGCTGATTGCCGGATTCATGGGCTTGGCGTTCGGTCCGAACGGCTTTGGGATTATTCCCCTTTCAGGAAACACGGGCACCTATGCCAGCATCCTCATTGCCTGTATCTTCGCCTGTCTGCCGTTCACGTCGGGCGGTGCAAAGGGTGCCAACAAGAACATCGGACGCATGTGGGTCTATTCGCAAATGGGCATGTTGCTCCAATGGACGCTCGGCGGACTGATGGGCATTCTGATACTGAAGTTCTTCTGGCCTGACATCAGCAGTGCGTTCGGATTAGCCATGCCTGCAGGCTATTGCGGCGGACACGGGACGGCAGCGGCGCTTGGCTCTGCCTTCAAGACCTATCACTACGACGATATGCTCACGCTCGCCATGACGGCAGCCACGGTGGGAATTATCGGCTCTGTGATTATCGGTCTGCTCATCGTCAAGCGCGGCACGAAGAAAGGGCATACCTCTTTCCTCAGCGACTTCAGCCAGTTGCCCGACGAATATCGTTCGGGACTGCTGCCGGAAGAGAAACGCACTTCTATGGGTGAGAACACCACCTCATCTATCTCGATTGACTCGCTGACGTTCAATTTTGCCATGGTGATGGCTGTGGCACTCGGCGGTTACGGACTGAGCAAGCTGGTCCAGGCGTTCGTTCCGAAACTCGAACTGCCCGTATTCAGCTGCGCATTCATCGTGGGTATCATCATCGTGGCGGCACTGAAAAAGACCGGTGTGACGAAATACGTCTGCAAAGAGACGGTCGGTCACCTCAGCGGCACATTCACCGACATCCTCGTGGCATGCGGCATCGCCAGCATCAAACTGTCCGTCGTGCTTCAGAACATCGTTCCGCTGCTGATACTGCTCATTACCGGCTTGGCTTGCACGTTCTTCTATATCTTTATCGTTGCGCGAAAAATCATGCCCGACTATTGGTTTGAGAAGGCGATGTTCTCATGGGGATGGTTCACGGGTACGATGGCAATGGGCATCGCACTGCTCCGCGTGGTCGATCCGGAACAGCGCACACGCTGTCTCGAGGATTACGCCCTCGCCTATATCTTCATCGCTCCCGTCGAAATATGCCTCGTCACATTCGCCCCACTGGCATTCATGACGGGCTTCGGATGGCTCTTCATCGGCATCTGCGTGGCGGCAATCCTGGCTGTTCTCATCGTAGGAAAAATGAAAGGGTGGCTGGCGAAAGCATAACGACCGATTTTCATATTTGAGAAATAATGCTTATCTTTGCAGAAGATAAGCTGCATCTCAGCAATTTCAAGTTTGACTTGATTGCGCTTGATTTGCGTTATCTTTGCAATCCAACTTTATAAAACACAAGAAGATGATGAAAAGATTAGCATTATGGGCATTGGCATCTGCCTTCGCCATTGGTTTGTCGGCACAGTCGAAAGTGTATTTCACGAAAGAAATCACCCCCGAATCACTCGTTAAAATCTACAAGGCGCTCGGCGTTGAAGCCAAAGGGCGCGTGGCTGTAAAAATCAGTACGGGCGAGCGCGGTGGAAACAATTATCTGAAACCGACACTCATCCGTCAGTTGGTGGATGAGGTGAACGGCACGCTTGTCGAGTGCTGCACGGCATACGGCGGCAGTCGTCAGGACGTAAAGAAACACTGGGAGACCGTCCATGCGCACGGCTTTGACAGCATCGCCGCCGTCGATATCATGGACGAATACGGCAACCTGCGCATTCCTATCAAAGACAAGAAACATCTGAAATACAACATCGTGGGCGAGCATCTCGGCAACTACGACTTCATGATTAACCTCGCCCACTTCAAAGGCCACGCCATGGGTGGTTTCGGCGGCGTGCTGAAGAATGCCAGCATCGGCGTTGCCTCGTCTGACGGAAAGGCATATATCCATACCGCAGGCAAAGTGCAAAGCCCGAAAGAACTATGGCAGAACCTGCCGGCACAAGATTTCTTCCTGGAGTCGATGGCAGCTGCCGCACAGAGTGTGCACGACTGGTTCTCCGGCAACATTATATATATTAATGTGATGAACAACATGTCCGTTGATTGCGACTGCAGTTCACATCCAGCCGATCCCCAGCTCAAAGACATGGGAATCCTTGCATCGACCGACCCCGTGGCGCTTGACAAAGCTTGCCTCGATATGATATTCAACCACAAGCCGTCTGCCGGCAATGATAGTCAACCGTTGATTGAACGCATCAACCGCCAGCATGGTACCTATATCGTGGACTACGCTGAGCAAATCGGCTTGGGAAGCAAGAAATATAAGATTATTGAACTTAAATAAAGGAAAAACATGAGAAAGAACTTCGATCCAAAGAAAACCGTCGTCACTCCCCTGCCCGTACTGATTATCGGAACGTATGACGAAAACGGCACACCCAACGCCATGAACGTGGCATGGGGCGGACAATGCAGCGAATATCACGTAGCCATCAACATCGGACATGTGCGCAAGACACGCGACAATATCGCCCTGAAAAAGGCGTTCACCGTCAGTTTCGCCACCAAAGACACCGTTGTGGCAGCCGACTATGTGGGCATTGTCAGTGGATTGAAAGAGCCGAAACTGATTGAGAAAGCAGGATGGCACGCGGAGAAAGCCGAGAAGGTTGACGCTCCAGTGTTCAAGGAATTGCCACTGACCCTCGAATGCCGCTTCCTCCGCGAGGAAGAAACGCCCGAAGGAGAAATCCGCATCGTAGGTGAAGTGGTCAACATGAGTGCTGACGAGTGCATTCTCGACGAGAAAGGCAACGTTGATCTTTCCAAACTCCAGCCCATCATGTTCGACTCAGCCGCCCTCGCCTACCGCGTTGTCGGCGAAAAAGTCGGAAACGCATTCAAGGACGGAACGCAATTGAAATAGTTACTACATTAAGACAACAAACATAGAGGGGGGATGATTAATACTACCCCAAAAACAAGCTACCGAGGTTTGCTCGGTAGCTTGTTTTTTTCCTGACTTCGTCAATGCGCCACCCAAATTAAGATTTGTTGCCAGATATGTCGAAAAGTGGTTTCACTGCGAGGTGCTTCTCCGTCAAGAAGAGTGTCTTAGTGAAGTAAGTCCCGTTTTTAGGCATCCTTACCCTGATTGTCGTGATAGTTTTGGCTGCCTCAAGCACCTTATCGACACTCATCCCAATCTTGTTAATGGCAATGAGTCGCTCCAGTTCCTTATATACCTTATAGGCGATGAAGCAAATGCAGACATGTGCCTCTATCCTACGTTCTGTAAAATGAAACATCGGACGCATTTCCAGAGTTCCTTTTGAAATACGGAATGCACGTTCCACCACCCAGAGTCCATGATACTCGGCAATGACACGCTCGGCGTCAAGGTCTGTATTGGTGATGTAGCCCTTGAGTCCGTCCCACTGGCAGTCCTCTGCAATCTTCTCTTCGCTGATGACGACTTCTATGTCCTTGCTGATTTCAAGAAACTTGTTGTAGCCACGCTTGTTCACCTGACTCTTCGTGATGCGTCCGGTCTTATAGGCTTTTCTCAATCGGACAATTCCGCGGTCACGGTTGTAGGCATCCTTCTTTGCACGCTTGTCGGAATAACTGACGATAAGTCTTTCCCCATTCTCACGTTTGTAGTCGTAACAGGCTTTATCAACCTTCTCTAAAGAGAGAATCCATTGCTTCACGCTTGCGCTCTCGCTCTTGATGCGGGCTCCAAGTATGTAGTTGTAGCCAGCCTCCTGCAGCAAAGTGACATTGTTCTTGTTCATCAAGCCTGAGTCTGCCACCACAACAAAATCTTTCCCCAGATTGAAACGCTGCTTGAAGTCATCTATCATTGGTATCATGGTGAAGCCCTCATACTGGCTGCCGTTGAACAGAGAGTATGAAAGCGGGTAGCCTCCTTCTGATACAAGCAGACCGAGTATAACCTGTGACTCTGCCGTCTTTCCATCCTTTGAAAACCCCGGTTCACGCAATACGTCCGTCTGTGCTGTCTCAAAGTAGAGCGTCGTCACGTCGTAGAACATCAATCCAATCTTGCCTCCGAACAGTTTCCGGGTGTGCTCTACGCTAATCTGCTGCGCAAGCTCCATCTGGGTATTGTAGAGCTTGTCCATGTAGCGATAGATGTGGTTGAGGTCAACATCTTCATCATAATATGACTTCAGGTAATCTACTGTGGCAAGTTTGCTTCTGGGCTGCGACACCCTTGCGATTACCAAATGACGCAGAATCTCATCGGGAATCCGGTTGAAGCCGATGCTGTCATAGACTTGATCAAGCAGAAGCCGAGTACCGTTTATCAACACGTTGTCAATATTGCTAAGGAAACGCTCTGTCTCCTCGACTTCCTTTCCCTTGCGGTCATCAAAGTCAAGTTCTTGCTGACCGCCAAATGAACGTATCCATGCAGCAGCCTTATCGCATAATGAATGTATTTCCTCTTCGGATGTAGAGGAGCCAAACGATTTTATTTCTTTATACTTTCCACTCGCTTTACTGACCACTACCACACTTGTAGAGCCGGAACGATTGTGTTTCTTGCGTACATACATGGTGCAAAGGTACACGTTTTTCGCTTGCGCCACCCAAACCACCCAATAATTTTACGTAACTCGCTGATTATCATTGTGCGCTATATGATGGCGCAAAAAAGTGATGAAGTCAGGAGGGGGGATGATTAATACTACCCCAAAAACAAGCTACCGAGGTTTGCTCGGTAGCTTGTTTTTTTCTGCATTTCGTAGCATTGAAATACTATTTAACGGCAACGATTTTCTTTTTGTTTTCACTATCTATCATGAAACATTGCTGGGAGTCAATCATACAGAAATTATCATATTCTATTTTGTCACACCCCTCAATAAGCATTGAGTGCCCAAACACTTGAAAAACTTTATTCAGACCGTATGCTTTAGGGGCATTAGGAATAGCATGTTCTTCTATATCTGCCCAAAGAACGCTTCCTGTCTTTTCTCCGAAGCCCGAACGATAACTTCCAATGACCGCCAGCATTTCCTGTCCGCGCCCCTCATCGTCCAATAGGTTTATTCTTTCTATAATTTCTGGGTCTGTCACGGAAATCTTACTGTCAAACAGATGCCACACTTTTTCATTTACTTTCTTCAGCCAATAAAGTGTCAAACCTGCATGCGAGAATACATACGGCATCTTACCTACCTGCTCATAATGTGCAATTCGGAACAAATCCTTGTATTTCATGAACGTCTGATGATACTTGTTCCAGTTCTGCTGATCCATGCGCGTGCCACCAGCCATTATCTCAAATAGTTCCGAAATATAATGCTGGTCATGATTGCCTTTCAGTAGCACAACCTTTTCCATGTTGCTCTGCTTCAGTGCTATAATCTCCATCATATTTTCGAAGATATCATCAGCCAATCCATCTTCACCCTCGTACGGATCAAGATAGTCACCAAGAAATACCACCCTATCAACAACATCCAAATACTTCTTGACAGGTTCTTTCCAAAAGATGCGCCCATGCACATCGGGGATGACCATTACTTTCTTCATTCCTCTATCTATTCAATATATTAATTACTTTTTCTGAATCTTCTTTAGTAATTCCGACTTCTGGATTTATTGTACGAAGTTGGATTGTTGTTCTGTTTCACGATGCAAAGATAATACAGGGTTGCGAAGCGCAATTTCTCTCAACAGTGTTGAGAGTTTTGAAATTCTATTGTATCACAACAAATAAAACTATCTAAACGTTTTCTTATTTCATCAAAATCGGAGTTTAAATCCAACGTACGAATATAAAGCGTAAAGCCATCACGATGAGAAATTTGTGCATCTGTAATATCATCTACTTGAGTCTTGGCATATAACAACATACCATCCACATTATGAAGATGGTCCCTGTCATACTCATTTACATAAGTCCGTATCTGATAAAGATGACTATTACGAAGACTCTCTTTCCCATATTGCTGTTGCATAATCTTTGAATAATATTTTGTATCGATAATCAAGGTCCTTTGCCCCAACGATAACAAAACATCTGTTTGCATTATTGGTAATATGGAAACATCCGTAGTTTCATTCACAACATTCCAACCTATCTGTTCTGCACAAGGCTTTAATTCTGGATAATGTTTCTTATAATACTCTAACACAAACTTCTCGAAAAGCCGACACATATTATCGTCTGAGAATTCTCGCATCTTAAAATCTCCTTCTTCTGTTGTCATAAGCCATTCGCACACTATGAAATAGCAAAGATAAATCAACATGCGATAATTCCTATTATTACGATCAAATCGCAAGGAGTTCCAACGTATAGTATGCAGATCTATAGACTCAACATTTTGGAAGAACAGCATTACTTGTTTTAGTTTTGCCTTTGTTTCTTTTTTTACATCAGAATGTCTTATCAAAATAGTTGACGTAGTCAAGAGTATCTGGTTGTACACATTGTTCTCTGACAACTCATCATAATCACACACTACCTGACGAATGTTGCGCACTCTATTGGCAATAGTACCATTGATATCTATCTTCCCTTTTATAGTGTGCATCGATTCGTTTTTAGCCACATATTCACGATGAAGTCCCTGTTTCAGTTGATAGGATATACCTCTGGCTAATATCTCAGCAAAGAGGTCGTATATATTATCAAACGTCTCGCCCTCTATCTCCGCATAGTTATTCTGCCTAAGCTCTTGAAAAGCATAAGCCAACATATAGTAAATATTATGAATCAGTTTGCCTTTATCTTCCGTCATAGCAAAGCATTCCTTAATTTCTGCGCTTCTTGATTGAATTTACTGTCATTATCAAACCAATATTCACGAAGCATTGGGATAATGTCATATTCCACAATACTATTCAAATCGTAATCTTTTTCTAAATTACATAGATAGCTATGACCTATACAGAAACCTGCCCCAAGCGAGCCATCGTTTTCAATAACTTTATTCAATTCAACAATGGCCTTAATCAGTTTTCTAAGCTGAGGTGTATCCCACTTGGAAATATACGCATTAAACGCATTTGTTTCAAATCCAGGCTTCATCTCATAGAAACTGAACCTACGACGCAGAGCATAATCAATCATCGCCAGACTTCTGTCGGCTGTATTCATCATACCAATAATATACAAGTTGCTTGGCACTGAGAAGCGCTGCCTGTTATAAGCCAACTGGATAGGATGCTCACGATTGTCAGCTTCTATCAGTTGTAACAACTCACCGAAAATTTTACTCATATTTCCGCGATTGATTTCGTCGATAATCAAGAAATATTGCATTTCGCGATGTAATTTTGCTTGTTGACAAAAGTCGTAGAAAATACCATTGATGAGAGAAAAGCCACCTTCTTCATTCGGTTTATAGCCCATTACAAAATCTTCATAGCTATAGTTCTGGTGGAACTGGATAACTTTCACACGAGACTCATCTTTCATACCCATAATAGCGAAAGCAAGCCGTTGGGCTGTAAAGGTTTTGCCAACACCAGGAGCGCCCTGCAGAATCAGATTCTTCTTACGCAGCAACAAGGATTTCAACGTCAGCAACTGATATTCATCCATGTACACTTCCGCCAAGAAGTCTTCATCCGTATAATTAGCATATTCTTCTGTTTGCTCTTCCTCTTCTATGATCGGCTCTGGATTTTCTTTGCGAATGAGTCGCATCACTTCATCATATTCATCATTGGCAAGTCGGAAAAGGCTACCTTGACAACGATTCATAACTGGCTCCGATTTTTTTAGAATAGGATTGTTCAGGATCTCGGAATATGGAACTGGCGACAACAATTCTTCAATCTTACGAATATACAGGACCTCTCCATCTGTTTCTGAAACCACACGTCCTATTGCAACAATTTGCAACACAGGTATTGATTCATATACAATCACGATATCGCCAGGCTTTGCCTCATGGAAATGTTTGAAAATGCGCCGCTTGTTTCCTTTCTCATTATAAAGTGTATAGTCTATATCATCCCCTAATTCCCAATTCTTTGACGGACTCCAGTATTTCGGACTACCTGTTAACCACCAATATTGTTTTGTCGATGAATCATTGTTGACTGGGTTGATGACGCCTTCAACAATTTCTTTTAGTCTTTCCACATAATCAGTATATTTTGTAACATTAGTCAGTGTTTTCATCGCATGTTTATCATCTGTTGTCCATTCCCCGACATGCGTCCATTGAACTTTCCTTATATGCTTGTAAGTTGTGCGCGAGGGGGCATATATGTAATCTGACACGACTATGCCTCGTCCAATGATTTTCGTCATTCCTTTTTTCGCAAACACAATATCCCCAATTCTCATTTCATTCGCAAATTGCCAAAGAGCCAAAGAGTCATTTTTAGCGTTGCCATCAGAAGGATAATGCTTTTTTACGTCTAACCTCATGTCTTCACGAGATGAGTATTGTGACAAATCACCTATCTCATCCCAACCAATACACATAATTCCTTCTTCTATACATTGCGACCACTTTGAGGCTTTCTCACCAGGTGAAAAGGTCCAATACTGTGTACTAGTATTTATCTTTCTCAAATTATCCTCTTTCACCACATCTTTTGTCCCGTTTTCTTCTATGTAAGCGTCGTGTGAGAACTCTACAAAGCTAGTACAACCAACAATCTCTCCAGATTTCATCTTTTCAGTAAGACGCTTCATTATTTTTTCATATTCGCTATAAGAGACAAAATTCCCATCAAAAGATGCAATTCCTAGCGAAGTCAATTTATCTCTATTATGACCATCTAATGCGAGATATTTATCTGGTTGTATCCAAAACAAGCCAATAGTAATATTGTATTTGATTAGAAATTGACCATTAAGAGCATTATATGAATCTTCAATATTCTTATCTAATACTGCATCCTCAAAAAGCTTCCACAATCTTTCTATATCTCCATCTTTACGACGATCTTCAAATGCCATAAAGTTTGTTCTTTGGGCATTCATCTCTGGAACACCAATAAAATCTTGAGGAACTGGCGCAGAAACATTTAAGAAATTCTTAAACTTGATACAGATATCTTTTTTCTTTTGCCAAGTAATGCTACGATTAATGATCGCAAAAACTGAGAATGGGTCTATATCTGGCACCCGCCTACCATCAGGTGCATCTTTCAGATGGTTGATATGACCTTGCAGGTTGTCATATATCCAATCTACCAACGGTTTCCTGTCATTTCTAAATAGTAAGAGTTCTTTAGCAAACTCTTTATAAAAAGGTATCCATGTAAATGTCATATTTTAAAGTTTTAAATTTTTAGTACAAAGTAACTACACTTGAACAAAATTAATGTTCGCATTTCGGAATATTATTCATTTCAAGAATCTTGTTCTATTATGTCATGCAACTTTTGTTGCAAAAGCGTCTTATCTGGAAGGCAAAGCTGATATTCCGCTACCATTGTAGGCGAAAGACTACGACTCAAAGCATATTCCACCACCGTATCATCCTTGTCTTTACAAAGGAGTATGCCTATGCTTGGATTCTCCTTCGGTTTTCTGACATCTCTATCAAGAGCCTCCAAATAGAAATTCAACTGGCCAAGGTGCTCTGGCTTGAATTTCTCTGTCTTCAGTTCGAAAGCCACAAGGCATTGTAGCTCTCTATGATAGAACAACAAATCAATACGGAAATCACTATTGCCTACCTGTAAACGGTACTCTTCGTCGATGAACAGGAAGTCTTTTCCGAGTTCTAGAATAAACCTCTTCATCTGTTTAACCAGCGCTGCCTTCATGCTGTTCTCGTGCTGATACTCCTTTCCTCCGATAAACTCCATGATATATTGGTCTCGGAATAACTGTTCTGCCTGGGGCGCAATTTCTCTCAACACTGGTGAGAGTTTTGGAGCCCCTATTTTATTCCTTTCATAAAGAGCACTATCGATTTGGCGATTTAACTGGCGAAATGAAAGATGATCATGAATACATAGATTCAGATAAAATTCCCTTTCTTCATGGGTTTTGCAACGACTCATTATTGTCAAATTATTCGACCAACTAATTTGTCTCAACAGTGTTGAGAGTTTTTCGTCCATGCCATTATATGTCTCATAGAACTGCTTCATTCGCCAAAGGTTTTTGTCAGAAAAGCCTTTTGTTTCAGGACTATTCCTTTCAATATAATCAGCTAGTTGTTTGACTACGCCGTCACCCCATTCTGAAACGGAAATTTTATCAAAGATGTACTTGCCTATTCTCCAATAGAGGTCTATAAGAGAGGTATTGGCTAGTCTCACGACTTCATTCCTTGTATGCTGAATCATTGAAACGACCTCAGCAAACTGCTCATTTCTGTTTTGGAATACTATTTCGTTCATATTTACAATCATTCGATTTTATCAATTCTCTACTTTTTGCTATTTAAAATACAATTATATTGCTCATTCATCTCGCAAATTCTTTTCTTCACTTCATCCGCAACGATTCCGTCAGAGCTTAGTACGATGAGTTCTTTGCCATAGGAACATAGTTCGCGGATAAGCTCATAATTGTTGATGCAGTCCAAAGTGAAGAACAAGCCGCCCTGAAGTTGGGGATATTGTTCATGCAACTGTTGGTCTTTTTCTCCTTTTATAGGTGTATAACTTCCATGAATGGGTTTGGTATCGATATATCCCTTAGAGGCATCACTTACCCAACAGAGGATATGTTCAACAGGACGATCTTCATAATAGGTAACTCCTACGATATCTTCAAAACGCTCATAAAAGTCTTCCGAACACTCAGCATATTTCTTTTCGGGAAGAGGTTCGACCTTGTCGATTCTGTCAAGGGCGAAAGTGAGAATCTTTTTGTCACCATCGGTAGCACCAAGCAGGAACCAACGGTCATTATACTGCTTCAACAAATAGGGATGGAAAACGATGTCGCGAACAGTTGTATCAGCAAAAGTGTGATACGAAAGGCGAATAACTACTTTGTTGGAAATCTGGTCGAAGAGGGTTCCCAACAGACTGGAGTTTACCAAATAAGGATTGTTGCTGAAGCTGATAATCTGTCGACATTCCTCAAACCCCAACCCAATCTTGAACATCTCCAACCATTCGAAGTGGGCTAAACCCTCGAATTGTCCAAGGGTATTGAGCACCTCGTGAAGTAGATGTCGCTCCTCACCGCTTAATTCTTGTTCGAAGATAGAAAAAGAGGAATTCTTGTAGGTCACACAGTTCTTCCCATTCCACTTGAAACGCTTGATAGGTGCATTGAAAGGACTTTCCGTAAGAGACACAAGATCTTTCTCTATGCAACGACGTGTGACGGTCTTAAAACCATTATTAGAAAGCATGGAATTTACCATCTCTGTCAGGTCGTTAATATCATAATAATGATGACGATCTGATAGAAGCACATCTAAATGTTTATAGCGTATGAGAGCGTTTTTATTTGTTGCCATAATTTTCTTTTTGCTGCAAAGATAAACTATTTACGCGAACTCCATGTTCGCAATTTGAATTACTTTTATTTTTCCTGAACATATCAAGATTATATATATTCCATGAATCGCGACACCTTTCTTTAAGTAGCCATTACCTGGCATCTGTCATTTCGACTTCAAATATAGCAATTTTTTCGCAATCCTGCAAACTTATGGGGAAGGATGTGGTGTCTTGGGATGAGATGAGGAGGCGGAAAAACTTTGGCGATGGGAGGTGTTTATTTATACGCAGTTTTGCATATTTAGAGGAGTAGTTTTGCCGTTATAACGCCAAATGCTTGCGTTTTTTCCGACTGAGTTGAACTTGGGTCGCAAATACGCGAATCTCGCGCATCGGCGCAACTTACTATGGCACAACGACTTCTGCTTTTTAACACTCAAAAACGTCGCGAAAATCTGCCTGAAAGTGCCACTTTTAGCTTCCAAAAGTGTAACTTTTGCGATGCAAAACGACAACTTTGGGCTCCTGAAAGGGCAACTTTCGCAACATCAAAGTGGCACTTTCACTTTTTTACGCTTCAAAAACGGATTTTCAATTGTTAAAAAAGCACTTTTTTCTTCCTATTTTTCCATTTTTTCGTTGTCGCGTTTTTTTACTTCAAAATATGCAGTTTCGAGACTGTTTTTGTATAATTATTCATGTGAAAGCTGGGAGTTCGTGAGTGAAAGAAGCACGTTGAGTGACGGAAAATCGGTAAAAGACATCTACATTTTGAAATAAATTTCACGTATTCGGAATAATTGATTATCTTTGCAACGAGTTAATATGGAACTGCGAAAACGCATCAATGCCTGGATTCTGCTGGGGCTGTTCGTTCCGCTGATGATGACCGCCTCGCTGCATCGCCACGAAGTTGTTGGCGAGCAGGAGACGTTGTGCGAAGCGTGTGTCCACCATCAGGCGCATAGCGGACACCTGTCGAGCGGTTTTTCGTGCGGAATCGAGTGTATTTTCTGCCAGTTCCTCACCTTCAGTTTCATCAAGGCTACGGCTATTTGCGTCGCCGCTCTCACGATGCTGGGCGTTGTGATGCGCAGGACTGACGACCGTCCGTATGCCTATTTACCCATATCTTACAAATCATCGCGCGCACCGCCAGTCATCCTGTAGAGATTTTTTAACCGCATTTATTAACGGTGTGTTCTGTCAATTAATATGTTTGTTTCATTCAGGCAGCGTTCTTTGGAAAACTGCGCAACAATCAATCAAACATCATCTAAAGCTAATTGACAGAACCCACCTAACAAAAAATTCAACAGGATGAAAAAAAGTTTTTTCCTGCTGTCACTATTATATATATGTATAATGGCGACGGCACAGGAGACGCCCGATTCTACGGACGTTTTCTTCCGACACCTCAATCTGAGCGAGGTGGTCGTGACGGGTGTGGCTGGCGAAACAAAGCTGAAGAATGCTTCCACTCCCATTTCGCTCATCACCAACGATGAGCTTCACCACACAGCGGCATCGAACATCATCGACGCCATCGCCCGCAAGCCGGGACTTTCGCAAATCACCACCGGCAGCGGCATTTCGAAACCCGTCATTCGCGGACTGGGCTACAACCGACTGATTGTCGTGAGCGACGGCATCCGCCAGGAAGGACAGCAATGGGGCGACGAGCACGGCATAGAAATCGACGGCAACAACGTCGGCAGCGTCGAGATTCTGAAAGGTCCGGCAAGTTTGATGTACGGCTCCGATGCGATGGCTGGCGTACTGGTGTTCAACAGCGAGCCGATTGTTCCGCTGGGAGAAGTGCGCGGAAGCCTCTCAAGCGAATACCAGTCCAACAACGGGCTGCTGGGCTACTCGCTCCGCATCGGCGGTAACCAGAAAGGACTGGCATGGAGCCTCCGCTACAGCGGCAAGCACGCCCATGCCTACAAAAACCGCTACGACGGCTACGTGAGCAACTCGCAATTCAGCGAACAGGCGCTGTCGGCACTGCTCGGCATCCACCGCGACTGGGGCTTTTCGCGTTTACGCCTCAGCTATTTCCAAACCACACCGAGCATCATCGAAGGCGAACGCGATGAGGAGACGGGAGAACTGGAGCGCCCATACGAAAAGGTGAAGACCTACGGGCACGGTCTCCCCTACCAGAAGGTGTACCACTACAAAGCGGTGTGGGACAACTCCATACGAATCGGAGACGGACGGTTGAAAGCCATTGTCGGCTACCAGCAAAACCAACGGAAGGAGTTCGAAGAAGAGGACGACCCCAACCGCTATGGGCTCTACTTCCAACTGCACACGCTGAACTATGATTTCCGTTATACCATCAACGAGAACGAAGGTTGGAAAACTGCAATCGGAACAAACGGAATGTACCAGCGCTCGCTGAACAAAGGCGACGAATACCTGATTCCGGCATACAGGCTGTTCGACATCGGACTCTACCTGACGACGGGAAAGGAATTTGGACGATGGAGCGTGAACGGCGGCATACGGTTCGACCGCCGCAACATCCACAGCGAGGCACTGACCGACGACGGGGAGGAGCGCTTCGAGCAGTTCTCACGCCACTTCAACGGCGTGACGGGAAGCATCGGGGCGGTGTGGCATCTCACGCCAGTGCTCAACCTGCGTGCCAACATTGCACGGGGATTCCGCGCACCGAACATCAGCGAACTGGGGTCGAACGGCGTGCACGAAGGAACCATCCGATACGAACTGGGCAACCACCAACTGAAAGCGGAATACAGCTGGCAGGCAGACTTGGGGGCAGACTTCTCTTCGAAATGGGTTTCCGCACAAGTAAACCTGTTTGCCACAGCCATCGACAACTACATCTTCCTGCACAGAATAGACGGCGTGCAGACGGAAGGCTACAACACTTACAAATTTGACAGCGGGGACGCACGCCTCTACGGGCTTGAAGCGGAACTGGATTTCCACCCGTTCCACAGCCTGCACATCGGAAACACCTTCTCAATGGTCAACGCCACACAGCGCCACCAACCGCGCGAGAGCAAGTATCTGCCGTTCACGCCCCCAGCAAGATGGAACGCCGAGGTGAAATACGAGATTACGCACGACGGACAGTTGCTGAACAACGCCTTCGTCGCTGTGGGCATGACGTGCAATTTCCGACAGAACCACTTCTACGCAGCTGAACAAACGGAGACAGCAACGCCCGGCTACACGCTGTTCAACCTCTCGGCTGGGAGCGACCTGACGGTGCGCGGAAAGAAGGTTGCCAGCCTGTTCATGGAAGTGAGCAACCTGACGAACAAGGCTTACCAGCATCATCTCAGCCGGTTGAAATATGCGGACGTGAACCCTGTCACCGGACGAAGGGGCGTATTCAACATGGGACGCAACATCATCGTCAAACTGCAAATACCGATTATGTAGGGAGCAGACTCCGTCATATCGGATTAACGCGGACGGGCACTTCTCTCCCATCCGCTGATGCTACAAGTCATACGAATACTTCAATCCTTAGAACTGATGCTGCTGGTGGATATTGATATTCACCAGCAGCAGTTCTTTGACCTGGTGAACATCATCCGCGAACATGCCGATGTGTTCCCCGAATGGCACGCTTCAGCAATGGAAGAATTGTACATCCCGAAACTTTTTAAAACAAAAAGTCGTCGGGAGGGTACTGGTTCTGATTTTTTTTGTAACTTTGCGAAAAAGAAGAAATGACATACACCGAACTTCTACAACAAAATGAATGGTCGCAAAAATGTGATGAAATCTTAACTAGAGACCATTACATTTGTCAAGACTGTGGCTTATTCGGTTTTCACAATGGAAGCATTATTTGTCTTGAAGACATTAAGGATTTAGATTCTATATTTAAACAATGGAGCCTTATGGGGCTTTCTCCATCTGCTTTTTTTACAAATCCTCCATTAAAAAAATATACTGAAGTTAAAGAAACAAATTTAGATGTTATAAAGAAAAACAAAAATCTTTATATATGTGAATTTAATGTACTAGAATCAGCAAATCGGAAAGATTTAAATATAGCTATATTTGAGCCCATATCTATGTCTAAGATTATATGTGAATATGAGATTGAAACTTCAAATGCAATATTTAGTTACGCGCATGCAGTAGGACACAAAAAGAATAAAGACCTTAGTGATTGGTTATACTTCGTAGAATTTGAAAAGAAACTATCTGATAAAGTTTTTTTAACTATAGAGAATTTATGTTTCTATGGTGTTGTCGCAAGCATAACCGCCGGGTATAGACATCTAGCAATTTATTT
This sequence comes from Prevotella sp. Rep29, assembly GCF_019551475.1. Taxonomy (NCBI): domain Bacteria; kingdom Pseudomonadati; phylum Bacteroidota; class Bacteroidia; order Bacteroidales; family Prevotellaceae; genus Prevotella; species Prevotella sp. Rep29. The sequence continues at coordinate 797,536 of NZ_CP047159.1, read as the reverse complement.
CCCCAGTACATGTACTGAAATAAAAGGCCTAAATATTCATCACACGCATTATATTTTGAGAAGAATGCCATGGGATTACTCTAATGAGCATTTAATTACTTTATGCAAAGACTGCCATCAAAAACGTCATGAACAAGGTTCAATTCCATGTTATAGTTCAGAAGGAGAACAACTTGGACTTCTTAAGCCCTGTGATAGATGTAGTGGCAGTGGATATCTACCACAATACAAGCATGTCCAAAATGGCATATGCTTCAAATGCGGAGGAGAAGGATCTGTAATAGATGATTAGGCGCTATTATTGTCTTTCCTCACACAAAACTGCTGCTGTACCTTTGCGGTATGGAAGCTGTTTTTGATTTATCCCTGCCCACAAATTGGACTGAGCTTTCCGACAAGATGCTCAGAATATGGCGTGAGCAAATGACAAATGTCATCAGTGCGTGACTTTTGCCTTTGCCGGTTTGCTCTCGTTGCTCATCCTGTCGAGCGTCGTCACGACATAGGTAAACCGCTGTCCACCAGCGTCAGGGAGACGGAAGAAAGTCTGTTTGGTCACGGCTACGATGTGTTTCGGGTCATTGATGTTGACAGACTCGCCCTTCGCAAACCGATAGACGACATATTGATGCGGCTGGTCGCCCCACTTCTTTCCTGATGGTGCCGTCCAAAAGAGCACCATGCCGTCTTCGGTCATGATGGGCTTGAGACGCTTCGGCTTTTTGGGTGCCTTGCTGTCGATGAACGGCATGAGCGGCTGAAGTGCGGGATAGCGCCAATAATTGTTTCTGAGCGCGGTGCCGTAGTTTCCAGTGTTGTCAACAACCGCCTTGGCATACCAAAGCACTGTTCCCTTGACATTCTTCATCTGCGCATGCAACTGTCTCTTGATTCCGAGCTGATGGCTGCGCGGATTGTTGGGGTCGGGATGTTTGACGGTTCTTTCCACATCTTCGCCGATGTAGAGCGGGCGGGCTCCGGCATATTTATTCCACCAGGTGATGAGCGTCTGATAGTCGGCAGCCTTGTTACCTATCTCCCAATAGATTTGCGGAACACAATAGTCTATCCATCCGTTGTTGACCCACAAAAGGACGTCGGCATAAAGGTCGTCATAATTCTGCAGCCCGTTGGTATTGCTTCCGATATGTGGGTCGGACTTCTTATTTCTATAGATTCCGAAAGGAGACACGCCGAACTTCACCCACGGCTTGGTCTTGCGTATGGTTTCACCAAGTTGCTTCACAAAGAGGTTGACGTTGTCGCGTCGCCAATCGTTGATATTGCTGAATCCGTTGTTATATTGCTGGAACTGACGCTGGTCGGGAATGTTCTGTCCTGCTGCAGGGTAAGGATAGAAATAGTCGTCAATATGGAGACCATCCACGTCATACCGCTTGAGAATATCCTCTACGACTTGGCAGATGTAGTTCCTGTTCTCCGGTATTCCCGGGTTGAGGATGAAGAGCCCGTCGTATGCAAACACCCAGTCGGGATGCTTGATGGCGACATGGTTGTTGGCAAGCTGCGTAGTGTTTTTAGTTTTCGCACGGTAGGGATTGATCCACGCATGAAGCTCCATGCCCCGCTGATGGCATTGTTCTATCATCCACTGCAACGGGTCCCAATAGGGCTGTGGTGCCTGTCCTTGCTTGCCTGTGAGGAACCGGCTCCATGGTTCTATATTGCTTTGATAGAGTGCGTCGCATTCGGGTCTGACTTGGAAAATGATGGCATTGACACCGTCTTTTTTGAGTTCATCCAACTGATAGAGCAGCGTTTGTTGCATCTTCTGGGTGGACATACCCAAAAACTGTCCGTTGACGCATTGTATCCATGCTCCCCGGAACTCACGTTTGACTGGAGTCTGCGCATGGAGCAGCGAAGGAGTATGGAGCAGTGCGAGAAGTAAGATAAGAATGCTGCGACTGATGATAGGCTTCATAAGCGTGAAATAAATTAGGTGTTTTTTGATGGGGCTCATCAGCATGAACCGTTATTGTAACGAGAAAGAGGGATCTGGCAAAAGCAGGACCCCTCTTTCTGTTATCATCTTACATAAATAAATATCTGTTGTCGGTCACGTCAGCTTTCCGCTGCAGTTCGTATTGTATCGCCTGGAAGAGCCGTTGCAGTTCTCCCATTGCCGCCTTCTGTCCGTATTGTTTCTGCTCGAATTTTCCCGGCAGTGTCTTTTTGTCGGTCACTTGGAAGAGATATACGGCAGCATTTCCTACGATTGGGCGTGCTGAGAATTTGCCTTTGGCTGTTGCCGTGGCTGCTCCGCTGAGTGCAGGCTCTGACACCATGAGTGCCGGAACCATTGCCGGTGCAGCGAATGTGATTTGCTCAACAGTTGTTGTCTTACAGCCTTTTTGCTTAGCGGCTGCGATAGAGTTCACGCCTTTGAGCTTTTCGATAATCATCTGCGCTTTCTTGTCTTTGATGACTTCAGCCTTCACGGTGCTGTTCACCTGCTGGTGAGAGAGCGCCATGTGTCCTTTCGGATTGATTTTAGTGAGTGCTACTACCAGCAGCTCGTCGTTGTTTCCACACTTGAACACGTCCGACAGGTCGCCTTCTTTAGCCTCGAAGGTCCACTTGAGGGCATCGCGTGTTCCTTGTATTCCTGCGATGTTACCTGCAGAAGTCGTTACCATCGGCAGCTCTCTTACGATATATCCTGCCTTCGGCGCATTCTTCTCAAGGTCTTGGAGGTTTCTATTGCTTGCCACGAACTGATTGAATTTGTTGTAAATCTCCTGCGATGTCTCATCAGAGAAATCAATCGTACGCTTGATGACTGCCACGTCATATTTCTCTTTCATTGCTTTCTTGTCGAGCACTTGCAGGATGATGTTTCCTTGTGTCAGGTGGATGTTTTTGAGTTCGTTGACAGCCATCGCATTCATCGCGTCGAAGACAGTCTTGTTTTCTCTCGACTGGCTGACTGCCTGGAACTGCTGTGTACCGGTAATCCATTCAGCTTCACCCGTCTGGTTGTACTTTTTAGCGATAGCAGCGAAGTCCGCTCCATTCTGCAGGGCAGTGAGCACGCTGTCTGCCTTTGCCTTTGTCTCAGCTGGAGTTGCAGCCATGACAGAGATGGCTCTGTACTGGATAGAGTCTGGAAGATTGCTCTTTCCTATCAGTTTAATGATATTGAAGGTATTGTCCTGTGTGTTTTCAGTCACCTTGGTCGTTGTTCCCACGGCGATTGAGTCCAGTCTGGCTGCGACATCAAGCGGCAGGAGGTTTCTAGTCACCGGCACGCCGGCATATTTCATGAGCGACTGGCTTTTGTTAACCACCTGCTCCGGGTTCTCAGCTGTCTGGAGCTCTTCAGCAAACTGTTCCATTTTCTTACGGAGGTCTGCTTTATCGGCTGCCGAAGCAACTTTCTTCACCTCGATATATTTGATTTCTCTGATTTCCTGCGGGATGAAGAAACGCTCTTTGAGTTGGTCGTATTTAGCCTTCAACTCTTGGTCAGAAACCTTCACGTCATTGTCATTGATAGAGTTGTATTCGATATATGCGAGTTCGACGTTGGTCTCTTGTTTTTCAGCATCGAACGCAAATTTTGCCTCTGCCGGATTGGAGAGAACGCTTTCCTGCAAGAGCACCATGTATTTCTGTGCGAGCAGGTTCTGTTTGAGCTGATTCTCCTTGAAAAGCCAATATTTGTAAATGGGCGCAAGCTGCTCTGCAAGCTGCGGATTGTTCTGCTGCGCCTGTTTGTAAGATGCGAGGAATTGCTTGAGTGCGTTTGCATCGAAGCGTCCTGTCTGCTGATTGTGGAACTGTGGAATGGGAATTGAGAGGAGCATTTGGTTGGTTCCCTGGTTGATGATGTTCTGTATCTCCTCATCTGTGACAGTGATACCCAGTTCTTTGGCTTCTGCTTCAATCATTTTGTTATTGAGCAACTCCTGCCATGCGCTTTGTCTGATTTCCTCGTCTGAAGGAGTTCTTCCCTGCATGGCAAATTCCGTCTTCATAGCTTCGGTGTACTCTTCAACGTATCTCTGATAGTCGATAGCATTGATTTTTTCTCCGTTAACTACTGCAAGTCTTTGCTTTGTTGCTACATTAGATGATTCGCATCCTCTGAAGAGGTCTCCAGCTACGAATGCGAAGAGTGCGAGTCCGATTACTCCTACGAGTATCGGTCCCCAGCTTCTGATTTTTCCTATTGCTGCCATATTTTAATTATGTTTTATTTTTTATTATCTTAGAAAAAGCGCACAAATTTACAAATAAAAAATGGAATAGATGAAATTTTTAGATGCAAAAATTGGTTTGTGGGCATTGGAAGGGGGCTATTGGTTGGTTTTTCGACCGTTTTCCTATGTATTCCTCCCCCGCATCGCTACTTTTTTCACTCGTTGCTGTCTTCTGGCGGCTGCGGTTGGTTGAGCTTCAGTTCAACGAGTTGTATCTTGGTATTTGTTTTTTTGATGACTTTGCATTGGAAGTCATGAATTTGTATGGTTTGATTGATTTTGGGGAAATTCTGGTGGTAGTGCAGTATGAGTCCCGCAAGTGTATTGTACTCGTCATCTTCCGGCAGGTTGATGTTGAGCATGTTGTTAATTTTATTGATTTCGAGTCTTGCCGAAATAATATATGTGTCGGGATCTGTCTGCTTTGCGACAAGCTGTTTGTTGTCGTGTTCATCCTCGATTTCTCCGAGAATTTCCTCTATGATATCTTCGAGTGTGACGATTCCTGCCGTTCCACCGAATTCATCGATAATGGCTGCAATGGATTTTTTCTCTTGCAGGAGTGTGTGCATGAGTTTGTGGAGCGCAATTGTTTCAGGCACAATAGGAATAGGTATGATACTGGGAAGTTTGTCGCTTGTTTCTTTTGTATTAAAGAGTTGTGCGGCGTGTATGTAGCCGATAATGTGATCGATATCTTGTTGATAGATGATGATTTTCGAATTTCCTGTTTCGATGAATTTTTGTTTGAGCTGCTGCGGTGTAGCATTGTCAGGGAGGGCATTGATTTCTGTTCGCGGAATCATGCAGTCGCGCCCTTTCTTCTCGTGGAGCTGAAGGGTATTCTTGATGAGCTGTGTGTTCTGTGAAGACTGAGAAGGCTGCGATTTCTGTGAAGACTGGGAGGCATAAGCGCTCGGTTCATTGTCTGTCGTGATGATGGTATTTTGTATGAGATTGTCAAGGTCGTCTTTCGTAAATATGTGTTGCTGCTGTTTATCAGAGGATTTGAGTCCTGTGAGTCTTAAAATTGCGTTTGCAATGTTGGTCGTGGTTTTCGCAATGGGATAGAGTACGACGTATGTGATATAGGCGGGTATGGCGAGTGTATTAAGGAACTTGTGTGGATTGTTTTTGAAGATGTTTTTGGGGAGGAATTCTGCAGTAAAGAGCACGATAAGTGTTGACACGATGGTGTCGATGGCAAGTTTGATTGCCGGATTAATGGAATCGGCGGAGAAATGTTGCGTGAGGAGTTGGTCGGTAAGGTATGCGAATATGATTCCGTAGATAACGAGTGCGATATTATTACCGACGAGCATGGTTGAGATAAAGTTGTCGGGGTGCTGATAGAATTGTTTGAGGCATTTTTGCGTGATGCCTGTTTTTTGCTGATTGATTTGTGCAATCATCTTGTTTGATGCAACAAATGCGATTTCCATTCCCGAAAAGAAGGCTGAGAAGAGAAGAGTTATGATTAGTGGAATCATCTTTAACTGGACATTTGATTATTAAAAACGAGCATCCGAGGACTATCGTGTGAGTGGCATAGGCTGCTTGGGCGGACGGCTTATCATCTCCTCTGCACTTCCATCTTCAGGCACAGCCGGCTTGCTGTCGATGTCGCCCCTCTCGAATGCTGCCTTGGTGTTCGTGACGTGATATTTTGTCATCTGCTCATTGGACACGAAGTGTGTTCCTTGCAGTTGGCGCTCGGGTGTGTTGAGCTGTGAGAACTTGTTGGAATAGAGTTGGTGTTGGTTCTCATCCCAGAATAGCTCTTCTGACTTGAATTGCAGTTGATTCTTGGTGTGTATGCGCACTCGTCCCCGGAGTTCCCAGAGCCGTTTCGTATCATAATAGTATGCGGTATCGGCTTCGATATGTGCCTGGACGTGCAGTTTTTGGTCGAATTGCTGAAGGTGCAGTCCTTTTGTGAAAAGCCATTTGGAAGGGTTGGTGTTGGGGTTAACTTCCCACTGTTCGGTGATGATTCTGTATTTGATGACTCCTGAGTCGGATATGAGGGTATTGACTCCGTAGGTTGTCATGACTGCGACCGAGTCTTTCGGATTGATGGCGGGAGCTGTGTGTTCTTTCTCTTGCGAACAGGATATTGTCACTACGCTAATCAATAAACAAAAAATGATGATTGTCAAATGCCGAACAGCACAACTGACTCGAAAGAAACCATGACCTCTCCCTGCCCTTCTCAATGGGAGGGAATAAACAGGAAGAGGGATGATGTCGTCGTTGGCCGCAGGCTTTATTCGAATTTCCATTTTTGGAACCATTTTTCGTTGAATGTGAGCCCGATATTGAAGCGTATGGTGTTCTCCTTTAGGGCACCTTTAGCTTGACTCTGAACATATTGTGCCGAAATATTCAACACGGAACGGTTGTTGTAAGTGTTGACAATGGGAATTCCGAATCCTGCTGAAATGGATATTTCTTTGGGACCGTCTTGGTTGTTATATTTGAAATAAGGCGTGGCGTAGGATGCTCCTGCGCGGTATCTTATCCTTCGGAAGAAGTTTCTTGATGCCGTATTGGGACAGAATTCTGCTCCGACATTGACTTTGTGACGGTCGAGGAAATACTGGTCGTTGAGCACATAATCCGGTTGATTGCCAATTGTCTGATATTGTGGGAATGAGACTGATGCCCATTTCTGAAGGGTATAATCTACTCCGATTTTGATTCTGTTCTTGTGGTTCCACATGATTCCCGCGCCGAACATCTGCGGAAGTTCAAGCTTCTGCCCGATTTTGTAAATTGTGGTATCAGAGAGACCTGTCTGTGAGTTGGTTGAGATGACTTTGCACTGCGGGTCGGCACTGATTTTATGTCCCGGTGTGTAGGTGAGTCCGAGCGCTATGCGGTCGTTTTTGGTGATTTGGCGTGAAAGTTGCAATGCGAGGTCGATTTTGTAGGTATTGACATCTGCCGTATAATATTTGGACAGTGTGTTGATATAAGCATCGCTGTATGAGTTGACGATAGCCCGGTCATATCCTCCCCAGACATATGAGAAGTTGGCACCGACGGCGATTCCGCGGATGGGTTCATAGCCTACGCCGACGTAAATCTGACGGAGTCCTCCCGAACCAGTATAGGTATTGGTGTATGTGGTGTTTCCTTGCGGTGATACGTTTTGGGTCGTTGCGTAGTTATATCCCACGTTGGTGAAGGGCAATATACCGAAACTGACTCCGAGATGCCGCATCACTCTGAATCCTGCCACTGCGTATTCGAAGTTGGCATTCTTGGCGTTCAACTGTTGACCATTCTCCTTGAACTTCGCTATCTGGAGCGATGCCCCTGCGTCGAAAAGGAACATGAGTGAGTCCATGTATGCGTATGATGCGGGGTTGGCATAGTTGACCTGAGTATTCTCCTGAAAAGCAATGCCCACTCCGTTCATTCCTCTGTTGAAGCCGCTTGTCTGATCAGCATGCACTCCCCATCCATACTGGCTGTAAGGTGAGTTGGTTCCGCTTTGTGCGTAGGTCGCCAATGCTACCATAACGAAGCAGGCGGTGATATATATTTTTTTCATGTTTCCGATATTACGTTTTGTTTCAGTCTGCAAAGTTAGTAAAAAAGCAGTCAAGTATGTTCTTCTTTTCGTTTTTTTTATCTTTTTTATTGTTTTATCGGGAGTTTGAGGGTGTTTTCTTCTCGCACTTCACTCAAAAACAGGTTGCTTTCCCATGACTTTCATGCCCCGAGACCAAACACAAACAGATTGACTACGAGAACGAGAACAAGCATGACCACCTCCGTCAGGACACAGATACGGACAGAATGTTTCATATCAGTATCGTGGAGCTGTCGGTCGTTGGTGCCGATAAAAGGCTTTTCGATATACTGCCCGAAATACACATGTCCTCCTCCAAACCTGCAATTCAGTATTGCTGCCAATGCCGCTTCCGGGTATCCGCTGTTGGGACTGATATGATTGCGTGCATTTTGACGGAGGAAGCGGAACTGCGTGGAAAGCGGTTGCCGATTCTGGTTGCCCACGATTCGGCCAACAAAAATCATGAGGACTGCCGTCAAGCGTGCAGGAAGATAGTTGGCGATATCGTCCGCATGTGCTGCAAAGGCACCGAACTGCCGATATCTTGGGGTGCGATAGGCAATCATCGAATCGAGTGTATTGACCATCTTGTAGGTCAGCATGCCAGGTATTCCGAACAAAGCATACCAAAAGAGCGGTGCAATCACTCCGTCGCTCAGGTTTTCAGCTAATGTCTCGAGAGCCGCCGTTCGTATTTCCTGTGGCGACAACTGACTGGTGTCTCGCCCAACGATGCGCGCTAATTGCTGACGTCCCTGCTCTACTGACACATTGACCGCCCTGAAAACGGCTTTGACTTCTCTCACAAGCGTCGTCCCTGCAAGTGAATAGAAAACGAGTATCGCTGTCAGAATAAGCCCCCACACCGTGTCTTCAAATGGTGTTGCATGAACGAGCAGATAGGTTGCAACAAAGGTTACGACAATGAGTGTGGCTGCCATGAGTGCGCCTTTGAGTTTCCGATAGCGTCCCTTGTTCAAATGTCGTTCTCCAAAGGCTATTACTTTTCCGAAAAGCACGATAGGATGTGGCAGCGATGGCGGGTCGCCAACAAGGCGGTCGAGGAGCCATCCGGCAATCAACGGAATCGTAACGTTCATCATCTCTTGTTCAGTTATGTGTCAGTTATACATCTGCCATATATTCTTTAACAGCCGCCACCAATGCCCTATTCTCTTCAGGCAATTGGGTTGTCACACGGAAGTGTCTTTCCGAGAGTCCTGTAAAATTGGAGGCATCGCGTATGAGTATGTGGTGTTTTTCGGCAAGATATGTTTTCAGTTGAGCTGCTGTCCCTTTGTCCATTGTGCAGAGCATGAAGTTGGTCTGCGTGGGAGCAACACTGATTCCCCCAATCCCGCTCAGTGCCGTTCGGAGCAGTTCCGTTTCATGAAGGTAGTCATCCAAAGCGGGAATCAGGTTGTCATGCTCTTTCAAGAGAAAAAGCGATGCCTCTATCGCCAATGCGTTCACCGACCACGGGTGCTGACATTGGGACACTCGCTGAATCAGCTCCGGGGTTGCCACGATATATCCGATGCGCAAACCTGGTATGGCATAATTTTTCGTCATCGAATGGACGAGTATGACGTTCCCCATCTTAACAGCATCCGCTGCCGTGAGAAGTTTTGCCTTGGTGTAATGTTCATAAGACTGGTCTATTGTGAGCAACACACCGTCGTGACTGGCAACAGCGGCTATCTCCTCCTGCGGTGTTATTTCACCCGTCGGATTGTTGGGATTACACATCCACACCAAGCGTTCCTCACCGCTGGCAGGAACGGGCATTTCTGCCTCCACGTAAGAGAAATTGCGCATCGCATCTTCATACTCGCTGAACGTGGGATTCTTCACGTAGAAGGAGGGTGCCCTGCCTGTCTTCTGCACCCCATTCCTGAACGCCTGAGCAATCAGGTATATCGCCTCCGTGGCTCCGTTAGTTACTAAGACCGACTCCGGCTCAACGCCATGTCTTGCAGCCAAGCAGTTCCGCAACTTATAAGGCTGCGGCTCCGGGTAGGAGGATATCAGATGTAGATGCTCCTTCAGATGTCCATACAATCCGCTGAGGTCTGCATGGGAATAGATATTCGAACTGAAATTCATCCGAATGTCACTATATTTATAGATGTCATCACCGTGTCCTTCTATCATATTTTATCGGTTTTTTCCCTGCAAAATTTCATACACTCTTTCCATATCAACATGCTGACGCACATGGTCTGCCAAACGGTCATACTGCCGATTACGAAGGGTTTGATAATCTTCATCCCATGCATTGCTGCCTGCGTCGCCACCCTTTCCTATCAGATAGTCGATAAAAGCAGCATTGTCGAGTATGCCGTGGATGTAGGTTCCCATGCAAGTTGCTGTTGCCATACATCCTTCCGCCAACATTCCGTCTTCCGTACAGATATGGTTCATTGGCGATGCTCCCTGCTCTGTAAAGACGGTCTCGCCCATGTGTATCTCGTAACCGCTCAACAAATCTGCCGACACATTGTCCCACACTCCCTGAAAGCGCACCTGGCGGGTGATTTTCTCCTTGGTCATGGTAGTCTCTATCGGCAGGAGCCCCAAACCGGGCATCATCTCCACATCACTCTCCGTATGATGAGGATCTTTTATGCGCTGTCCCATCATTTGGTAACCACCACAAATACCCAAGATTTTCGCTCCTCGCTCATGGGCACGAACGACTGCCTGTGCACAACCATTACGGCGCAATTCGCACAAATCGGCAACGACCGTCTTGCTGCCAGGAACGATAATGACATCCGCTTTCTCTATTTCCTGCACGTCATCCGTATAGAAGAGATGCACACGCGTATCGTGTTCCAACCGACTGAAATCCGTGAAGTTGCTGAGATGCTTCAGCAATAAGACGGCGACATTTGTTTTCCCTGCGACGGCTGTCTTTTTCTTTGAAACGAGTGCCACACTGTCTTCCTCGTCGATGACGATATCATCCACATAAGGCACCACGCCCAACACAGGCACTCCTGTCAGGCGCTCAAGCAAACGTTTTCCCTCTTCAAAAAGGCGCAGGTCACCTCTGAACTTATTGATGATGACTCCTTTTATGCGCTCCCTATCCTCAGGCGTTTGGAGAAAAATACTTCCATACACACTGGCGAAGACCCCTCCCCTGTCGATGTCTGCCACCAAAAAGACCGAAGCGTCAGCATATCGCGCCATGGGCATATTCACCAAGTCGGTCTCTCGCAGGTTCATCTCACTGATGCTGCCTGCTCCCTCCAACACTATCGGACTGTAGCGTTTTGCCAATCGGTCGTATGCCCGATGCACCTGCTCCCGCAGTTCCTCTCTCCCCTCTTTCCGGAAATAGTCGTATGCCTTCTGCGTGCCGAAAGGCTTTCCATTTAACACAATCTGCGACGTGTGATCCGACTGCGGCTTCAACAGAATCGGATTCATGTCCGTGTGCGGAAGGATTCCAGCCGCCTCTGCCTGCACCGCCTGTGCCCGACCAATCTCATATCCTTCAGGTGTCGCATACGAGTTGAGTGCCATGTTCTGTGCCTTGAAAGGAGCTGGTTGATAACCGTCTTGACGAAAGATGCGGCAGAACGCAGCAGCAATCAGGCTCTTACCCACGTCGCTGCCAGTCCCCGCAAACATCACAGGGCGCAATTCTCCTTTCTTACACGGCTTTTCATTCATGCCTGCAAAGATACATGAATTTCGGCAAATAACGAAATTTCCCAAAAAGGCTTTTACAAGAAGTACACTCTAACCACCTTTTATTCTTAATTCTCAAGAGAGGTTTACCATTGGATTAACGCTTAGCCTTGTTTTTCGACACGGATGCTGAGATGTTCGCGGTTGAACATGATGCCCTTGCGCTCGATGAAAGCGGTGAGTGCGTCGCTCTGCGCAAGTTGTTGCGGTGTTCCGATAGTAAGTTGTGAAAGGGAAGCGTCAGTTGATGGCGCGGTATCAGTCTTGCTCATCAACCAAAGGATGTCAGAGAGCTGGAGTGCCAGTTCGATGTCGTGTGTAGAAAGGAAAATGGTTTTTCCTGATTGCCGTGTGAGGCGGTGCAGAAGTTGCATGACTTCGACTTTGCTGGGATAGTCGAGGAAGGCGGTGGGCTCGTCGAGAAAGATGACGGGTGTCTGTTGTGCGAGTGCTTTTGCAATCATCACTTTCTGCCGTTCACCGTCGCTGAGTGTCTGTATCATGCGGTGCTGCAGGTTTTCTATTCCCACATTGACGATGGCTTCTGTGACGATTTCTTCGTCTGCCGCCGTCAGTTTCCCCCAGAATCCGGTGTAGGGACTTCGCCCGAGTCCTACGAGCTCGCGGACAGACATGTTTTGCAGAGCAGGTCGCTCAGTGAGCACGACGCCTATGAGCCGCGACAGTTCTTTGTTGGTATATCGTCGCAACGACTTACCTTGTATTAGCACGTCGCCGGCGAGTGGAGGCTGGAAAGCGGAGAGTGTGCGCAGGAGGGTTGACTTACCGATTCCGTTGGAGCCTATCAGACTGGTCAGCCGTCCGCCACAGAGTTCGGCATTGATGCCTGCTGCGACTTCCCTGAAGCCAGTCCGCTTGGCTTTGTATCCAATCGTGAGTTCCTTACATTCTACGCTGATGACGGCAGGGTGCGTTTCCGGAGTTGGGGTCATACTTATTTCTTTTTATTTGAGATGATGACGTAGATAATAACCGGTGCACCCATAATCGGTGTGACGGCGTTCAGCGGTATGACACCGTTCTCGCCCGGCAGGAAACAGATGAGGTTGCAGAGCAATGCGATGACTGCTCCTGTGAGCATGGTTGCCGGGAGCAGCGAACGATGGTTGTCGGTGGTGAGCAGCAGTCGGGCGATATGCGGCACGGCGAGTCCGATGAAGGCTACCGGTCCGCAGAAAGCGGTGGTCACAGCGGTGAGCAGTCCGGTGATGATGATAAGCCAGTTGCGCACTCGCAGGGTGTTCACGCCCAGATTTTCCGCATATTGTTCACCGAGCAGGAGGGCATTCAAAGGTTTGATCAGCAGTGCCGATGCGAGGAGCCCAATGAGGGTGATGGATGCGAAATAGGGCATGTGGCTCATCGGCACGCCGCCGAAGCTTCCCATTCCCCACACCATATACGACTTCACGCCCTCGTCGGTAGCGAAGAAGTTCAGCAGTGAGATGGCTGACGAGGCGATGTAGCCTATCATGATTCCGATGATGAGGAGCATGACATTGTTGTGCACGATGGTCGAGAAGAAGAAGATGAGCAGCATGACCGCCATGGCTCCGATGAAGGCTGCGATGAGGATGGCGACGAAGCCGGACACATTGAATACGCCCACGCCAAACGAGCCGCCAAAAAGCAACATCACAAGTGCCACTCCGAGCCCGGCTCCGCTATTGATACCGAAGATGGAGGGACCGGCGAGCGGATTCTTGAATGCCGTTTGCAGCATGAGTCCGCTCACGGCAAGGGCTGCTCCGCAGAGAATGGCAGTCAACGCCTGTGGGAGGCGCGACTGGAGAACGATGAAGCGCCAGCTTGCCTTGATGGTCTCATCGCCTGAAAGAATGGCAAGGACATCGCGCACGGGAATCTTGATTGAACCCATGATGAGATTCAGCCAGAACAGCAAGATAATCAGCGCTGTCAGTCCGATGCAATATTTCAGTCCTTTGCCCACGCTCTCAGTTGTTAATCTTAAAATAATAACGCAGTGGATGCAGTCCCTTCAGGTCGGGATGGAATATCTGGATGAAATCGCTCAACAGATAGTCGGGACGGAAAGGCGACTGCTCGTAGAACAACGTCTTTGCCACGTTGCATCCATAGACCTCGCCCGTATTGAAGGCTTTCAGTTGTGAGTAGCCTTGCTTTTCGGCGAGCAGGTCTTTCATGGTCATGGAACGGTCGCTGTTGTAGCGATAGAGCCACACATCGCAGTCACCGGCTTTCTCCAACACCGACTCGAACGGCAGCGAAAGGCTTCCGCTGTGTGTGTCGCCGGAGAAGGGATATACGCCGCCGGCATCTGCCAACATCTGTCCGATGGTGCTTCTTCCGCCGGGCACATACCACACGCTGCCTGTCACCTTATCGACGATGACGGAACGGGAGACTTTCGAGGTCTTTGCCAGCTCTTTCAACGCATTGTAACTGCTATCGACTTCAGCGAAGAGTTTTTCTGCCTGCGCCTCCTCACCGAGCAGCAGCCCATAGAACTTCATCCATTCGGCGCGTCCCAGCGGTGAGGTTTCCATGTATTCTGCACACTCTACAATGGGGATGTTGATTTCTTCGAGCTTGCCGTAGCCGCCACTGTTCTCAAAGGGCGAGAGGAGCATCACGTCGGGATTCATGTCGATGACTTTCTCCACGACGGGACTCAGTCCCTCACCGCAGTCGGCGATAAGTCCTTTTTTGCACTGCTCCTGAATCCAAGGAATCTTGATATATTTCAGGTCTGCCACGCCCACGATGCGGTCTTGCTGTCCGAGCGTCATGAAAAGACTGCAATGGACGGTCGTAAAGACCACTGCCCGCTTGACCGGCGTACGGATGATGGTACCTTCGGGCAGGTCGGCGGGCAACTCATTGGCTTGCGGCACGAGGATATAGGTATGCAGCGTCTTCCCTTCCTTCCACGGGTTGCGCAGCTTGACTTCCGTATAGCCGTCGTGCTGGACAATGGAGAGGTTGGAAGAGTATTTCAGCGCAATGGTGTCGCCTTCTGCAGAGTTGACAGAAGTGCTGCCGCCCGTACATGAAGAGAGGGCGGCAAGCACAACAATCAATGCGAAGGACAAAAGTGTCCTCATTCGTTTGCCTGTTTTTTTCATTCGTAACTGAAATTACTTCCAGTAGGCGTTAAACACAATAGCGTTCGGTCCCACACCACAGTCATACGTATTCAGTAACTCACCGCTCGGAGAGTATTCTGCTACATAACCATTCACAGCGTAACCCGCTTTTCCGGGACGGCTTGGGTTCTCGTTGTAAGAAGCGATGTAAATCTTTCCTGTGGCGGGATCTGCTGCTATAACGTTCGGATTGAAGAAACGGTCCAAACCTACTTGGTAGGTGGTTTTCTCACCTGTGAGTATATTATACGAGAAGAATTCGGTAGGATTTGTTCCATACACAGAGTTGACAGCATAGATATTGGTGCCAGCAAATCCTACGTGGGTGCAGTCGAATAAGGTCGTGGTTTCTGAACCCATTCTATTTGGAATCAAGCGAAGTCCACCCATTACTGTTGAATAGTTACCCATATCGAGCACATAGATGTCACTACCTGCCACAGCAACAGTCATCGGATTGACGATTTTGTCGCTCTTAATCGGGCTGTCAATGCCTGTCTTCAGGTCAATAACCGAAATGGAAGGCTCGTTAAGCATGCCATAATCTGAATTTGCTACGTAGAGGTGTCCGTTAGCAACTGCCACTCCTTCAGGATAGCGACCTGCAATATAGGTTGATGCCAGTCCCAACGTCACCGTATCAAGAACAGCCACATAGCCGTTACCTCCTGAGGTGCCCGTACCAAAGTCAGAAACTGACGAACCGTAGGTAGAGAAATACACCTTACCCTCTGAGGCTGTCAGGTGACGAGGGCTGACGCCTCGCTCCACACCCATGAGGTCCGTAGTTTTAATCTGCTTGATACTTTCCAGCGTTTTTGCATCTACCACTTCGATGGTGTTTTCGTTTGTTACGGCAATATACATTTTATTTCCATAGATAATTGCATCGTTCACTGTCATTCCCAAACTACGTCCATTTTTGCTCATGAACTGATTTTGGGCTGCAGTCTGTGTGGCATAATCAATGTAGGTCAGGCTACCATTGATGCTACTACCCATGTTTCCCCCACAAATTACGTAAGCGCCATCACTCACGACTACCGGGAATGGATAGTAAGGACCGTCGTTGTCATCATTACAAGCGGTGAAGAGGGCTGCGCCCATCAGAAGAACCGCAAAGGATAATAAATACTTTTTCATTTTTTCTTTTTTTAAAATTTATAACTGATTGAAAATTGATAACTTCTTCCTGGCATGGGATAGCGACCTACTATCTCATATTGCTTGTTGAACATGTTTTTCAGATCGAAACGGCATTCCAACACTGTGCGTCCTATACGGAAATTGCGATAAGCTGTCAACGCACAGTCGATATAGCCATTAATCATCGTTCCTTCGTAGTGCTCGTTATTGGGCCAGCGGCTACTTGTTCCTACACTGTGGAATGAAAGGTTTACCCAAGGATTTTCATAAGTCAGTGCTACACTTCCTGAGTGCTTTGGCATATATGCAATCTGATAGCCGTAGGTATAGGACGAGGGATTGTTTTGGTTTTTCACGCGCTGATAACTGTAATTGGCAGACAGCAAAAGGCGATGGCTACCTCCTAATTCTTTAATGCCTTTCAGCGTAAGGTCTACCCCATAGGCATTGACTTTATCTACGTTTACACATGTCCAAACGAACATATTATATGGCACAGCAACAATCATATCTCTAATGCGATTATAATATCCGTCTGCCGACACTTGCACATAATCGCCCTTACCGATGCGTTTGCCGTAGGTTGCTCCAAGATTCAGCTGCCATGTTGACTCTGCCTGCAGGTCTGTACTGCCATAATGATAATAGTAACTTTCGTTGAATGTCGGCACTCGGAAGATATTTTTATAGGAGATACGGACAAAGAAGTCTTCACTCTCGAAAGGCTTATAAGAGAGTGACAGCGAGGGGGATAACCTGCGCATATTACGGGCATGATATCCTCCGTTACGATCGCCGTTGAGATAAAGCGAATAGAGAATGCGCGCCAAGACCGTCAACTGCTTTCCGCCATACTTTGCTGTAGCACTTTGCAGTATTCCGTGTCGATAAGGGCGGCCGACAATCGTGCGCCATGAACTACCACTAAGATTATTAAATATGTAGTCTGCTGAATAGTCGAAGACCCAGTTTCCTCTGGGTGCATATAGAAAGCTGACAGAGGTATATGCCTCTCGCTGCCAATAATCTGCGTCGTTCACTCCACCTGCCATCAATGCATCCCGATAGACGGAGCCTACCCAATTGAACTTGCCAATCCATTTCAACGAAAATTTGTCTGCCCAGTGTGTAAGGTAGTGCAGTTGTGCGAAGAAGTTGCGGTCGTGGAGGCGCTCTTTGCTGATGTTGGTGTAATAACGCACCTGTCCTGGCAACTGACGGTTGTTATCGTAATAATACAGTTTTCCGCTCAGCCTGTTCCACTTATTCAGATTCCAAATAAAATCCACCTCTCCATGTCCGCTGTTCATCCGGCTGTTTGTCCGGTGCTCTTTTGTCACAAGTGTGACATTCCTGAGTGTAAACGGATAGTCGTTTTCGGCATACGTGTATTCGCCCGTCAGTGAGAGGGCGAAGTTTTTCGAAAAGCTTTGCTCGTAACGCACAAACGGACTCACATATCCGAAGGAGCCGAATTTCAGCTGAATGGTGAGATGCGGTCGGCGGTCGGCGGTCGGTGGTGAGATGGTCTTGACGTTCAGCACCGAGGTCGTGCTTACCTGTCGTGCCGGAATGAAAATGTCATCGTTGTCGCCGATGACGAGCGACAACTCATCCACATTTTCCAATGAATAGCGCGACAAGTCTATCTCGCCACTCTGACACTCACTGAGCATCACACCGTCGTAGCTTACCCCCGTGTGCTTCGAGCCGAATCCACGCACGGAGACGGTTTTCATTCCTCCCGCCCCTCCGTAATCACGCAGGGTGATGCCCGGAAGCCGATGAAGCGCATCAGCGATATCGGTCACACCTGCCGACAGGAACTCGCCCCGTCCGAGGATATGCAATGGGGCTGTGCTCGACAACACCTTTCGCTGTCGAGTCTCCAACACGAGCACCTCATCCAGGTCGTGGACGGAAGCTATCACCGTGTCGCTCTTTTCGGTCTGCGCATGAGCATGGAGTGCTATGCACAGGCATGTTGCTGCCAACAAAAACTTTTTCGGTTTCATGATATTTTCGTTGCAATCTTTTCCGCGAGACGCATAGAAACATGATACACGACAAGGCAGGTCTTCTGACTTTCCTCAGTCTGTCTCGCCTTCCCAACAACATGCAGTGGCATTCATGAAACAGACCTCTTAAATGAGGATTACAGCAGCGGGACTGTACGGGATTCTCACCCGATTCCCTATTAATCACAATAACGTGAACCGTTGTCGCGGTGCAAAGGTAATACAAATCGAGCGCAGAACAAAATAAATTCATTTATTTTTTATGCCGAGATGCAGTTTACCTTCTGTAAATTCCGAAAAAGAGAAAAATGAAAGGAGAATTTCCTACCCTCTATTTACTTAAGTCCAAACCGACCTGAACGCCTGTTCGTACCCCCCATTCCGACACTGCATAAACATACAGTTGAGGACGCATAAATATGCAGTTGAACTTTCACTTTCCAAAAGTGCCACTTTTAGCTTGCAAAAGTTCCCCTTTCAGCTCCTAAAAGTGCCACTTTTGGAGTGCGAAAGTGGCACTTTTGGAAAGCCCATTCTAACGTATTGAAATTCAGGAGTTTGCAAAACGCACCCAAATCACCCTACTATTGCATAAATATACGGTTGCGGCGGGATGCTAACCGAATTGACCGAGACAACAAACAACAACTATTTTCGCGTTAAAACCACTTAAATTTGCATTAATAAAATCTTTTGAATGCTGTTTTTTTGCTCAACTCGGGCAAAATAATTACCTTTGCCGCCATGATACTCAATCAGTATGATTGAGCATCGCGGATTGAGAAATGACTAATGGCGAATATAAACGATGAAGAGAAACAATATTATTTTAGGGATTCTTGGCGTGCTGCTCGTCGGGGCGGTTGCATTCCTTGGTGTCAGCCTCAAGCGGGAGCGGGATGCGAATGAGGACATGCGCGAACTGGCTGCGCTCGACAAGAAGGAGATGGAAAACGAGTACCAGCAGTTTGCTGACCAATATAGCGAGATGAAGACGAGAATCAACAACGACTCCATCATCGCACAGCTGACCGAAGAACAGCTGAAGACGCAACGGCTGCTGGCTGAGCTCAAGAAAGTAAAGAGCGACGACGCCCGCGAGATTACCCGCCTGAAAAAAGAGCTCGCCACCGTGCGCGAGGTTCTGAGAAGCTATGTGCTGGAAATTGATTCTCTGAACAGACTGAACCAGAAACTGCAAGCGACCAACGAGGAGTTGCGCGTAAGCAACGAAGAGGCTACACGGAAGATTGAGGGACTGAGCAGCGAACGAATCTCATTGACGGAAAAAGTGGCGATTGCCGCACAGCTTGATGCCACGGATATCAATCTGACTGCGAAAAACAAACGAGGCAAGACGACGAAAGAAATCAGCAAAGCCAAAACATTGCAGCTGAACTTCCGCATCGCAAAGAACGTGACAGCAACCACTGGACTGCGAACGCTATATGTCCGCATCATGACTCCTGCCGGAAACATACTGGGAGGTAGCGGCTCGTTCCCGTATGAAAACAAAACGCTGCAATATTCCATCAAGAGAACCGTTGAATACAGCGGTGAAGAGATGCCTGTCACGATGTATTGGGACGTGGCAGAGGCGTTATCGTCAGGCACCTATCAAGTGAGCATCTTCGCTGACGGAAACATGATTGGTTCGAGGAGCGTTGCCTTCAAATAGCCAATCACCTTTACCTCAATAAAAAAGTTATCATCACATTATTATATATATAACATGAAACGAACTGGCATTATTTTCATCTTTCTTGTGGGATTTCTCACAATAAAGGCGCAACGCGTTCTGACGCTTGACAGTTGCCGGTCGATGGCTCTGCGCAACAATAAGCAGTTGCACATCTCACGCTTGCAACGGGAAGTGGCAGTCAATACCCGCAAAGCTGTCCAGACAAAATATTTGCCCAAGGTGAATGGCATCGGCACATACCAGTTCTCGGACAAGGAAGTGTCGATTCTCAATGCGTCACAGAAAAGTGCGCTGAGCAATGTGGGTACCCATCTGACTTCACAGACCGGCGAAGTGATTACGGGAATTGTCAGCGATTTGGTTCAGAAAGGGATTATCTCGATTCAGCAAGCCCAGTTCTTCGAAGGCATCCTTGAGACGGCGGGCGCATCGGTCGGTAGCATGCTCAACAATGCGGGCGAACGCATTAAGAATGCTTTCCGGACAGACACCCGCAACATGTTTGTCGGGTCGGTCAATGTCACGCAACCCATCTACATGGGAGGTGCCATTACGGCTGCCAACAAGATGGCGAAGATAGGTGAAGAGATGGCATCGGACGGTGTTGAACTGAAATTACAGACGATTCGCCACGAGACAGACCAGGCTTATTGGCTGGTCGTTTCGTTGAAGCAGAAACGGCGCCTTGCCGAAAGCTATCTGCAACTCATCGAGCAGTTCAACAATGATGTGAAGAAGATGATTGATGAGGGCGTTGCCACACGGGCTGACGGATTGCGCACCGACGTCCGCGTGAACGAGGCGGAAATGACTAAGATTCAGGTGGAGGACGGATTGGTACTTGCCAAGATGTATCTCTGCCAGCTGTGCGGCATTCCGATGGATGAGGATATCACACTGTTCGACGAGGATAAAGAGGAGTTGGAGCCTACGACCGGGATGACTTTGGAAACGGCGAACGACAGCGTGCTTCTCAATCCCGACAACAGACCTGAATTGAGAATCCTGCAGAACACGGTGGATCTGACGAAATGGAATACGAAACTGACACGCGCGGCATATCTCCCTCAAATTGCTGCCATCGGCGGCTACACCATCTCCAATCCAAGCGTGTTTAACGGCTTCGAGCGGAAATTCAAAGGATTGTTTCACATCGGCGTGGCAGCCCGGATTCCAATATGGAGTTGGTTTGAAGGACGCTACAAGATACGCGCCAATCGCGCAGCAACGCAAATAGCACAGCTGGAGTATGAAGACGCACGGGAAAAGATAGAGTTGCAAATCAATCAGAATCGTTTCAAAGTGAAGGAGGCTTACAAGAAGCTTGCCATGACACGCAAAAACGTGGAACAGGCGGAAGAGAACCTGCGCTGTGCAAAGCTCGGCTTCCAGGAGGGCGTGATGCAGATTACCGAGGTGATGGCAGCCCAGACAGCCTGGCAACAGGCACATACCCAGAAGATTGATGCGGAAATTGAAGTGAAACTCAGTCAGGTGGACTTGCTGAAGGCGCTTGGCAGATTACAATAATAAAAACAAAGAATATCATGTCAGCAAAATCACAACACAACAACATCTTACTTGCAATCATCGGATTTGCGGCAGTCATCGCCATTGTGGCACTCATCGGATTTTTCACGCTCGGGAGAGAGGACAGCATCATCCAGGGCGAAGTGGAAGTGACGGAATACAGGGTATCGTCAAAGTTGCCCGGGCGCATTCTGAAGCTCCTCGTCAAGGAGGGTGACCTGGTTCGTGCGGGCGACACGCTCGCCATTCTCGAAGTGCCTGAGGTGAATGCACAGAAGAAGGCTGCCGAAGCAACTCAAGGAGCTGCCGACGCCATGAGCGAAATGGCGGACAACGGAGCACGGAAGGAACAGATACAGGCGGCATACCAACTATGGCAACAGGCAATTGCCGCAAGGGATATCGCGCAGAAATCATACAACCGCGTGCAGAATCTCTACGACAGCGGCGTGATGAGTGCGCAGAAACGCGACGAGGCACTGGCTGCCTATCAGGCGACAGAGGCACAGGTGAATGCTGCCAAGAGCCAATACGACATGGCTAAGAACGGTGCACGCTGGGAAGAGAAGAAGGCTGCTGCGAAACAGGCACAGGCAGCAAAGAGCGCAGTTGACGTCTTCAAGTCGCTCCTCAGCGAGACGGTTCAGGTGGCAACCATGGACGGGGAAGTGAGCGAGGTCTATCCCGAAATCGGCGAACTGGTCGGCACGGGCTCACCCATCATGAGCATCGCCGTCATGAACAACATGTGGGGAACGTTCAATATCCGTGAAGACCAACTCAAGGGAATGAAAATCGGCGACACGTTCAAGGCTTACGTTCCTGCATTTGACAAAGAGATTCAGATGAAGGTGTACTACATCAAGGACCAAGGAGCGTATGCCGTGTGGAAAGCGACCAAGAGCAACGGGCAGTATGACCTGAAAACATTTGAGGTGAAAGCCAAGCCGCTCACCAAGATTGAAGGATTGCGCCCGGGCATGTCGCTCATCATCAAAGAATAGGGACTGGCACGCTAATCATGCAAAAGGGAAGTCGATACAAGCAGATCTACCGGATTGCACTTCGGGAATGTGGCATTCTGAAGTCCAATCCCGTATATATATTCTGCATGGTTATCTTCCCGATTGCCGTCACGGTATTCTTCACCTCCATCATGGATGAGGGACAACCGGAGAACATGCCGATAGGCGTCATCGACAACGACAACTCTTCCACGTCCAGAGCACTCATCCGCCAACTGGATGCGTTCCAGTCATCGAAAGTCGTTGCACACTACCCCACCATCAACGAGGCACGCAACGCAGTACAGAAAAACAAGATTTACGCCTTCCTCTATATTCCCGAAGGAACCGAAGGAGCGCTGCTCGCCTCCCGACAACCGAAAATCTCGTTCTACTACAACAATGCCTATCTCACTGCCGGCGCACTGCTCTTCAGAGACCTCAAGACCATCTCCACACTCGGCTCGGCAGCCGTCGGCAAGGCGAAGCTATCGGCGCTCGGCAAGACTTCTGCCGAGATACGCAACTTCCTGCAACCCGTCACGATTGACACGCACCCCATCAACAATCCGCAAATCAACTACAACGTCTATCTCAGTTCCTCCCTCATTCCCGGATGTATCCTCCTGTTTATCTTCCTGATTACAGCCTACTCCATCGGTACGGAACTCAAATTCAACCGCTCAAAGGAATGGTTGGCTGCTGCCGACAACAATATCATCGTCGCGCTCATCGGGAAGCTGCTGCCGCAGACGCTCGTGTTCCTCACCATCATGTGCGCCTACGAGTTCTACGTCATCTATATCCTGCATTTCCCGCATTCCGGAGGCATGTGGCGATTGATACTGCTCAATATCCTTTCCGTGCTGTCCGCACAAGGTTTCGGCGTTTTCGCATTCGGACTGACTCCCTCGCTGCGCATGTCGATGAGCATCTGCTCGCTGTGGGCAGCACTGAGTTTCTCGGTGATGGGATCCACCTTCCCCGTCGATGCCATGGACAGCGAGATACAGGCGCTCGCCAATCTCTTCCCCATGCGCCACTATTTCCGCATCTACCAGACCTGCATCTTCAACGGCTTCCCTATTTCGCATGCATGGCTGAACGTCGGTGCGCTCGTTCTCTTCTGCCTTCTGCCGGTCATCGTGCTCCGGCGCATCAAGAAGGCAATGCTCGAATATGTGTATATCCCTTAAAGAAAAAGAGCAATGAAAGAACAGCATACAGAGAACAGGCAGACTAACCGGAAAGCTGAGACGCAGAACGGCTGGAGGGGATTACTTCATAAAATCAACGAAGGAATCCACGACATGTCCCACATCTGGGCATACGAGATGAAGAACACCGTGAAAGACGAGGGCGTACTCATATTCTTCATCCTCGTGCCGCTGCTCTACCCGATACTCTATGCCTGGCTCTACAACAATGAGACCGTTCACGAAGTACCCGTTGCCGTGGTCGATCATTCACACTCGCAACTCTCGCGCAAGTTCATCCGGCAGTTTGACGCATCGCCCAACGTCAAGGTGGCTGCATACAGCAACAGTATCGAAGAAGCAAAGCCCCTCATCGGCAAACAGGAAGCACGCGGCATCATCTATTTCCCGTCTGACTTCGCAAGCAACCTGAACACCGGCAAACAGGCACACGTCAGCATCTACTGCGACATGAGCATCATGCTCTATTACAAGGCCATCTACCAGACAGCCACCGAAATATCGCTCGGAATGGGCGAACAGATACAGAAGAAAGGCGGCATGGGCATGACCGAGCGCGACGACGAAATCACCATACAGCCGCTGGCGTATGAAGACGTACCCATCTTCAACCCATCAGGAGGATACGCCGCATTCATCCTGCCCGGCGTACTCATCCTCATCCTCCACCAGACACTCCTGCTCGGCATCGGGATGGCAGCAGGAACGGCACGAGAGAACAACCGCTACCGCGACCTCGTTCCCGTCAGCCGTCACTACAACGGCGTCTTCAGAATCGTACTCGGCAAGTCGCTCTGCTATTTCATGGTCTATGCAGTGATGGGAGCATTCGTCACACTGTGCATACCCCGGATGTTCAACCTCGTCCAACTCGTGCAGATGGACGACTACATCGGGCTCATGGTGCCCTTCCTCCTATCGACCATCTTCTTCGGGATGATGATATCGTGCGTCGTCCGCTATCGTGAAAACGTCATGCTCATCATCGTCTTCACGTCCGTCCCCCTACTTTTCCTCTCGGGCATCTCGTGGCCGCAGAGCAACATCCCGGGCGCATGGCGAGCCATCGCAGCCCTTTTCCCCTCCACCTTCGGAATACGGGGATTCGTGCGCCTCAACACCATGGGAGCCACCCTCGCCGACATCCGTTTCGAGTACCAGGCACTATGGATTCAGACCACCATCTATTTCTTCGCCACCTGCGCCGTCTATCGCTACCAAATCATACAGGCACGCCTCCACGCCACAGAAAGTGCACGCAAGATGAAGGAAAAGATTATGAAGGCGAAAGCATCATCCGAACCAGCCTAACGTTTGATAGTTGAAAAACAAATCAAGTTGATTTGGTGACCAAATCAACTTGATTTGATCACCAAATTCACTGAATTTGGTTGGAGAAACTTTTCGGGCGGATACACCGATCCGCCCCTACGGGAGGCTGACAACCCTAATCATAATTCTTAATTCAAACACGGCGCATTGTAGGGGTGGATCGGCGTATCCGCCCGCATGAGAGAGTATTTTTTATTATGTGGTTAGAGATTGTCTTCCACCCCACCCCTGCCCCTCCCCTAAGAAGGGAGGGGAGCGCCTAACGGGAGCATCAAATCTATCTCAAAAAGATTTGTGAGATTTGAACAGATTTGTGAGATTTCTGTCACGAAGTGACACTCAATATAAATAAAAAATAACGGGCGGATGCATCATCCGCCCGCATATTCAGTGCTTCACTTCTACTATCTTCGTCGGGTTCATCATCTTGTTGCGTCGATTAACCATCGTCACGACCGACTGCGCCAGCGACAGATACATCTGCGCTTCCTGCGCCGCGGCATCCAGCGACACCGGCTTGCCGCCGTCGGCATGCTCACAAATGCCCTGCACGACGGGAATCTGCGCCAGCAAGGGAATCTGATGCTCCTCTGCCAACCGCTTGCCGCCCTCCTTTCCAAAGATGTAATAGCGGTTGTCGGGTAGCTCTGCCGGCGTGAACCACGACATGTTCTCCACCAGTCCGAGTATCGGCACGTTCACTTTCTCGTTACGATACATGTCGATGCCCTTCCTGGCATCTGCCAGCGCCACCTCCTGCGGTGTGGTGACGATGACGGCGCCGGTGATGGCAAGCGTCTGGAGGAGCGTCAGATGAATGTCGCTCGTGCCCGGCGGCGTATCCAGGATGAGATAGTCCAGCTCGCCCCAGTTGGCATCGCCGATGAGCTGCTTGAGCGCGTTCGAAGCCATGCCACCGCGCCACAGCGTCGCCGTCTCCGGATTGACAAAGAAGCCGATGCTCAGCAGCCGCACGCCATATTTCTCGATGGGCTCTATCAGGTCGCGACCATCGACGCGGGTGGCACACGGACGGGCATCTTCCACTCCGAACATCTTCGGCATGGAGGGTCCGAAAATGTCGGCATCCAACAGTCCCACGCGGAAGCCGAGCCTTACGAGCGAGATGGCGAGATTGGCAGCGACGGTCGATTTGCCCACACCGCCCTTTCCACTGCTCACTGCCACGACGTTCTTCACCTGCGGCAAGAGCTTTCCGACTTCGGGGCGGGGCTTTGACTTGTATTCCTGCTTGATGGTCACCTCCACCTCTTTAGACACATGGTAGTGGATGGCAGCCTCTGCTGCCTTGATGGTTGACTTGAGAAACGGGTCGGTCTCGCGGGGAAAGATGAGCGTGAACTCCACCTTCATCCCATCGATGTGCAGGTCTTCTGCCACCATCTCGCTCTCTATGAGGCTCTTTTTCGTGCCCGGATACGTCACTGTTGCGAGCGCATCGAGTATCAGTTTCGGATAAAGTGTCATACGATATATATAATAATGTGTATCAATCGTGTTTTTCGCAAGAAGCGTCGGAGGCGGTCTCCTGCTTACATACTGCCTTCACTTCCTTTGCATCGTAGCCTATCTTCTCAAAGCCCCGCTGCAGTTTCTCGACCGAAGTCTTGTCGGCATCGTAGGTGACGACCACCTGCTGTTTCTCGATATTGGTCTCTATGTTCTTCACCCCTTTCTCAAAACGCAGGTTGCCCTTGATCTTGTTCTCACAACTCTCGCAATGCATCTGCGGACTCGTCGTGAAGACCACAGTCTTTATGTCCTTTGCCATACCGCATGTCGCAGTGAACATCATGGCAATTATCAACATGGTCTGTTTCATCATTTATTCTTTTATGTGTTTGATAATAATGTTATAATCTCCCAATATTAACTCTGATGCCCGCATAGAACATCGCTCCCATGACCGGTCCCCATATCATCGTGGGCTCAAACGTCTTCGCCCAGGGGTCGGCGGCTCCGATGATGGGATGCTTCTGCTTGAAGTTGGTCAGGTTCTCACCACCCACATAGACCGAGAAATGGCGGAACCAGCGTGTCACCTGCGCATTCAGGACTGCGTATGCACCGAAAGAACGGCTCCACGACAGCTCTCCGCTGCCCGTCGTATATGGCTCCGGCATCCGTCCACCTCCGTTCAACTGGCAGGTCACATCCGCCTGCCACAGCCCCAACGGTGTCTTATACGATGCGCTGAGAAGTGCCTTATAGCGGCTGTTCAACGGCTTTTCACGCAACTGCCCGCCATAGACGGCTTTCACGAAATTGCGCCGATAAGCCGCCAAGAGGGTCATCCCTTTGAAGAGTTCGTAAGACGCATCTATCTGAAGCGTGTGTGAATAGGATTTCCCCTCCTTGTTCCTAATATACAGTTCCAGCGGATTCTCGTCATAATCAATCAGTGTCTGCTCCATGAAGTGCGTATAGTAATACTCTGCATTCAACCTGAGCGTCTTGCTGAACAGCGGGATGTTCCATGCCGTTGACACGCCATAGTTCCATGCCTCCTCCTGCTTCAGTTGGTCGTCGATAATCAGTGAGCGTCCGCTTGTCAGAAGGAAGTTGTTTTCCGCCAACGCATGAACCGTCCGATAGCCCTTTCCGGCACTCAGACGAAGGCTGAACAAGTCCGACGGACTATACTTCAAGTGCATGCGGGGAGTCCAGAACGTCCCGTAAACACTGCTGTGATCAACCCGTATTCCTGCCATCAGGGTCAGCCATGTTCCTTCGTTGAAGGTGTACTGGACGTAGGCTCCGGGCGTTGTTTCTATTTCTTTCGGCAACGGCGCACCCACAGACGGCTCCGTATGGTTGTAGAGGTGCTGTGCCAGATGATCATGATTGAGGCTTATGCCCGAAGACAAGTTGTGGTGTCCAGCAATGTTCGTCTCATATATCAGCGACATATAGGCGTTTTTCTGCCTGACATCATAGCGCTTGTGCCCATAGGAAGCGTCCAGTTCATGCTGCGATGCGGAAGCCATTAGGGCAATGTTTCCGCCCGTCTCCTTGTTCAAGACGAACGCATGTTTCATATAAGCCTCATAGCGGTCGGTCTCCATGCCGATGCGGTAACGATTGTTGTGATGCTTCGTCTGTCCGCCGTTGCGCTTTTCCTTCATGATTCCGACACCGGCATGCATGATATAGCGGTCGCCCATGTACGCCCATCGGTTTTGCAGATGCCACTGCCTCACTTTCGGTTGGTCAATCAACCCATCATGGTTGCTGTCATGGTCTCCCCATTCGTTTTCGTAGTGCCCCAACAGTTCCGTACTCAGATGTTTATTGAAATGATAGTTGCCGTCGATGTTGGCTTCCACACGCCCCTGAGTGTTGCCAAAGAGGTTGACGGTCAGCCCCTGCTCGTCTTCCGGTTGCAGGTATTGCACATTGATTTGTCCCGTGATGGATTCATATCCGTTCTTCACCGACGAGCATCCTTTCGATACCTGGATGCTTTTCATCCAGGGTCCCGGCACATATCCGAGTGCGTAAGGCATGGCTGCTCCGCGGAAGTTGGGCATGTTTTCCGTCAGCATCTGCACATAGGTGCCGGCAAGTCCTAAGAGTTTGATTTGCTTTGCTCCCGTCGTGGCATCACTGTAATTGACATCGACCGACGGATTGGTCACGAAACTTTCGCCCAGGTTGCAGCATGCCGCCTTGAACAACTCATCACGGGTAATCAGCTGTCCGTTTACCGCCCCACTGACCCGTCGCGTTCCCTGTCGCCGTGAGACGACCGTCACGTCATCCAACTCGTGGGTCTTCATCGGCGCAACGCTGTCCGTTTCCGTCTGCGCCATCAACAATGAAGGACAGAACAAACTGAAAAGTAAATAATATTTCCACTTCTTTTTCATACGGTCTCAACTATTTTGCGACATCCAACGAACTGCGTTTCGTTCGCTTATAACTCCGATAATCGTCGAGCGGAATCTCCACGTCGCTCTCTTCCAGCCGCCCCACATGCGGCAAACGGAAACGCATGTACTTGATGTTCAGCCCTCGCGAAATCCATTGCTGCTCATAGTAGGTCTGGATGGTGAGCAAGGGCGAGCCGACGATTGTTGCCGGCGTATCGTGATACAAATCTTTCGTGCTGACTTCGATGGGCAGTTGGTTCTTTTCTGCCATCAGCTGCGTATAGGTGAACAGGAAATCGCTGTCGGTCTTCAGGTGAATCAGACCGTTGTCTGTCAGGAAACGGCGGTATCTTTCCATGAAGTAGGTGCTGGACAGGCGTTTGCGGGGATTCTTCATCTGCGGGTCACTGAATGTCAGCCAGATTTCCTGCACCTCCCCCTCGCTGAAGAAGCGGTCGATAAATTCGATGTTCGTGCGGAGGAACGCCACATTTTCCAGCCCTTCATCCAAAGCTTCTTTTGCACCTTTGTGCATGCGGGCTCCCTTGATGTCAACCCCGATGAAGTTCATATCGGGAAAGAGGCGTGCCAGTCCCACCGTGTATTCGCCCTTTCCGCATCCTAATTCAAGGACGACAGGATGGTCATTATGGAAATATTCTTCCCGCCATCGTCCTTTCAGCGGGAAGGGAGTGTTCTCAATGACCGCATAGGGATACTGAAAGACGTTTCTGAACGTCTCCATCTCAGCGAATTTCTGCAGTTTTCCTTTACCCATAATTTTGTAAAAAACGGTTGCCACACTACTATTTACCTATTGACGGCAACCTCCTTTATAGTCAACAATATCCCCTCCACAACTTGGTGTGAAGGGGATATCCATGTATTGAAAAATTACTCTTTAATCACAGTGGTCCATCCGTGCTTGTCCTCTTCAGTACCGTACTGAATGCCACGGAGCAGGTCGTAGAGCTTCTTGGAGATAGGTCCGGGCTCTCCCGTCTTCGAAATGGTGTAACGGTGGTCGTTCTCCAAATCGTCGATATAGGATATCGGACTGATGACTGCTGCCGTTCCGCAAGCGCCTGCCTCCTCGAAGGTTGACAGTTCTTCTTCGGGAATCGGACGACGCTCCACTTTCATGCCCAAGTCCTCTGCCAACTGCATCAAGCTGCGGTTGGTGATACTCGGAAGAATGGAGTCAGACTTAGGTGTGATGTATGTATTGTCTTTGATACCAAAGAAGTTGGCAGCACCACACTCATCCATATATTTCTTCTCTTTCGCATCCAGATAGAACTCTGCCGCATAGCCTTTATCGTGTGCAAACTTGCTTGCGAGCATCGAAGCGGCGTAGTTTCCACCCACTTTGTAACGTCCGGTTCCCAACGGTGCCGCACGGTCATACTGACGGGTGATGACGTATGGGTTGCACTTGAATCCGCCTTTGAAGTAAGGTCCTACCGGTGTGACGAAGATGAGGAAGCAGAATTCGTCGGCAGACTTCACGCCCACCTGAGCTCCCGTACCAATGAGCAGCGGACGCAGATAGAGCGTTGCTCCCGTCTCGTATGGAGGAATCCAGTCTTCGTTCAGCAGAACAACCTTCTTACACATCTCAGCGAAGAGCTCTGTAGGAACTTCTGCCATGAGGAGTCCGCGTGCTGTCTGCTGCAGACGCTCTGCATTGGCATCTACACGGAACAGGCGCACTTTCCCGTCTTTTCCGCGATAGGCTTTCAAACCTTCAAAACCTTCCTGTCCGTAGTGAAGACAAGTGGCTGCAATTGACATGTTGATGTTCGGGTCTGAGCTGACTTCAATCTCTCCCCACTTCCCGTTGCGATAATAGCAACGAACGTTGTAATCTGCCTGCACATAGCCGAACGGCAGATTAGCCCAATCTAAGTTTTTCATTTTTCGTTGTATTTTTAAGTGTTATCATAGATTATTTCAAAACGAATTGCATCGTATGAGCAGACAAAAGTAGTAAGTTTATCGCGAACTCGCAACTATTTTTCTATAAAAAACCTGAATAAACATCTATTTTCCCTGTTCTTCGAGCAGTTTCCTGATTTCCTCATCGGTCTTTGTCAGCTTATCCTTGCATAACTTGATGAGTTCCTGCGCTTTCTTCAACTGTTCTGCCAGCGAATCAATATCCAACTCATCATTTTCCATCTTGCGGACAATATCTTCCAATTGCCGCATGGCTTCCTCATATTTCATTTGTTTCATTGTTTTTTAAGATTTCGTTACTACTGATTTGATGGTTCCTTTTTCCATCGTTGTCTCTATCTCATCGCCTGCTTTCAACTGTTCCGGACTTCGCACGACACGCCCGTTACTCCGCGTAATGGAATAACCTCTCTGCAAGAGTTTCTCCGGATTCACGGCATCCACCCGATGTTCCAACAACTCCATGCGATGGTTCTCTTGCAGCATCCTGCGTTCAAGCACACCGCGCATAGTGGCTGCAAGGAGGTCGAGATTGCCGCGCTGACTGGTCAGACATGCAGCAGTCTGCCTGGGGAGCAACTCGACGAGTCGCCCGAGACGGGCATGCTGGGCAGTCAGGAATGCAGCCAACTGCTTGGGAAGCAGCTCTATGAGCCGGTCTATGCGCAGACGTTCTTTCTGCAGACGGTCGGTCACGCAACGGATAACATCATCTTCTGCTTCCACAATAAGGCTGTACACATCCTGAAGATGTTCTATCAGGAAGGCTGCCGCTGCTGTCGGGGTCTTCACTCGTGTGTGGGAAACCATGTCCAGCACGCTCTCGTCCCTGTCGTGACCGATACCCGTAATGACCGGCAAAGGGAAGTTGGCAACATTCTCTGCCAGGGCGAGTGTATCGAAGCCGCTCAAGTCGCTGGTGGAACCGCCACCTCGGATAATCACGACGCAGTCGAAATCCTCTCTCCTTTCATTGATTTCATTGAGGGCGGCGATGACCGTCTGCTCCACCTGTTCGCCCTGCATCACGGCAGAGAATAGTTCCACGGCAAACTTGAAACCTTGTTTATTTTCCGACAATTGCTTGCAAAAGTCGCCGTATCCTGCTGCCGAATCGCTGGATATCACGGCAATGCGCTGTGCAAAAAGTGGCAATTCAAGCTCTTTGTTGAGGTCGAACACCCCTTCTTCTTTCAACCGACGGATGATTTCCTGCCGACGACGCGCCATATCTCCGAGCGTGTAGGTCGGGTCAATATCCGTCACAATCCACGAAAACCCGAAATTCTCGTGAAACTGGGGATACACTTGCAGGAGAACTTTCAGTCCGCCTCGTAATGTCTGCCCCGTCTCACGCTCAAAATGGGGCTTCAACAATGCCCATGTAGAGCGCCAGCACCGTGCCGAAGCACGGGCAATCGGTGTATTCGAACCGTCCTCTTTCTGAATCAACTCCATGTAGCAGTGTCCACCCGATTCATGTGCAGATGCCAGTTCAGCCTCCACCCAGTATTCGTCGGTCACATACTCCTCAATGGCTTCGCGCACCAATGAGTTCAGTTCAAAAAGAGAAAGCGCACGATTCATTTATTTCTTATTCTGTTCGTATGCCTTCCAGAAGTCGGGAATTCCATATCCGAAGATATTGTCGGGCGTCTCATAGTTGTCGGCACTCCGACGGATGATGTCGATTATCTCGTGCGCCGTCTTGTCGGGCAGTGCCTGCCAGAGGCAAGCCACCATTCCGCAGAGCACGGGCGAAGCAAAAGAAGTGCCGCTGGCAGTGGTGATGATGCCTCGTCCGCTGATGACGGCTGCGGGATTGCCAAGCGACATCACATCGGGTTTCACACGTCCGTCAGCCGTATTGCCTACGGAACTGAACGTGGCATTCTTCTTCATCGGTGTCAGTGCGCCAACCGTCAAGATATGGTCTGCGTCTGACGGGAAGTTAATCTTTTTCCATGTGCTCGCTCCCGAGTTTCCTGCACTGTTTGCCAAGACCATCCCTTTGTCGGCAAGCATCGATGCCGTCCGCGAGATGAGGGCTGTCTTTCCGTTGAGGTCACGGTATTTGTGGTTCATCGACTTGTCGTCATACCCCACATATCCGAGTGACGAATTGATGACATCGGCTCCCACCGAGTCGGCAAACTCCACTGCCATCGCCCAGAAATCTTCCTCGCACAGACTCTCGTAAAAGCCTACTTCGCTGCGGATAAGCCAATAGGATGCCTCGGGTGCTGTGCCGATAAACATATCGGGAAGGTTGGTGCCCATGCACGACAACACTTTCGTGCCATGGTCTCCCTCTGCAAAGATTGATTCCACACGCGGATAACCACAATCGCACGAACCTAAAATCGTCGTATTTTTGAAACCTTCCACCTTATCGGCATTCATAAAGCCGCCGTCGAGAATGGCAATCACCATTCCTTTGCCTCTGAAACCTGCTTCATGGAGGGGCTTACCGTTGATGATATCAATGGACTTCTCGCCTACTCCATAGACGCTTTCCGGTGTCTTCTCGGCACGTTTCAACTCAGGAACGACATATTCACGCTTCTGCGCACGCATCGAATCGGGCGATGCCCAGATTTTCTTCACGTCCGACACAAACGACAACTGCTTCAGTTCCTCTGCCTGCAACGTGTCTTTCACGCTGACCACGACCGTATTGTTCCACTTGCTCGTGCCCACAATCCCCGCACCTGTGGCAGCAATCTTCTTCACATATTTCGGCGATACGGGCAGGTCGCTCTCGGTCACCGAGATATGCTGACGCTTACGGCGGTCGATGGCACGCTGGGAGAGAAATGCCTGTGGCTTCTTCACACTGAACGGAGTGCCTTTCTTATCCGTCAGGGTTAAACGATAGAGATAATGCTTCCCACCGGGGATGGCTACTTTCACTCGTTTTTCTGCCGATTGGGCATGCGCTACGGTTCCCAAACAGAGAACAAACAAAAATACGATGGCTTTTTTCATACTTATATATATTATTAAATGTGTAACTTCTACATACCGCTTCCAGTTGCCTGTCCTGTTCTTTCTGGCACCTCGTCTGCAATTGTGTACAAAGGTAAACAAAAATATCGAGCGGGCAAAAAAGGAAAGAAAAATATTTCTCTCCGCCTACACGGCATTTTTGTGGAATTTTAGTTATCTTTGCACAAAAATAAAAACGATGAATCAACCAAAGGACATTCGCAACAGGAAGTTGGCGGAGCAACTTATCCGCCATCTTGAGATGCGCCATTTCGAGGCACACTATTGCCCGGACACGGCGACGATGAAAGAAAAAGTACGCGCACTGATACCTGCAGGGAGTTCCATTTCGTGGGGTGGTTCGATGAGTATCCGCGACACGGGTCTCACTACGGAACTGAAAGCGTCGGGAGAATATCAGATTTACGACCGTGAAGATGCGCAGACACAAGAGGAGAAAATCAACATCTATCGCAAGAGTTTCGAATGCGACTTCTACCTTTCCAGCGTGAATGCTATCAGCGAGGATGGCGTCATCGTCAACATCGACGGCAACGGCAACCGCGTGGCAGCCATCACATGGGGACCGAAGCGGGTGATTTTCATTGTCGGCATGAACAAGGTGGCAAGGGATGTTGACGCAGCATGGACACGTGCCCGCTCAACGGCTGCTCCCATCAATGCCGCACGGTTCGACATCAACACGCCTTGCCAGAAAGATGGCATTTGTCACAGCTGCCATTCGCCGCAAAGCATCTGCAACCAGGTGCACTTCCTACGCAACTCCTATCCCGAGAAACGCCACGTCGTCATCCTTGTGGGCGAGGACTTAGGGTATTGATTCATTCAAAAAATCGTTATTCAAAGATGATTGTTTGTATTGCAGAAAAGCCCAGTGTGGCAAAAGATATTGCACGCATTATCGGAGCCAATCAGTCGAAAGACGGCTACATGGAGGGCAACGGCTTTCAGGTGACATGGACGTTCGGTCATCTCTGTGAACTGAAAATGCCCGAAGACTACGCTCCCCAATGGAAATCATGGCGACAGGAATACCTGCCGATGATTCCGCCGCGCTTCGGCATCAGACTCAAGGACGACAAGGGTGTGAAGAAGCAGTTTGACGTGATTCAACGACTGATGAGCAAAGCCGAGCGCATCATCAACTGCGGCGATGCCGGACAGGAGGGCGAACTCATCCAACGCTGGGTGATGCAAAAGGCTGGAGCGAAATGTCCCGTCAGCCGACTTTGGATATCATCGATGACCGACGAAGCCATACGCGAAGGATTTGAGAACCTGAAAGACCAACAGGAATATCACCAACTATACATGGCAGGACTCTCACGCGCTATCGGCGATTGGCTGCTCGGCATCAATGCCACGCGACTCTACACCATCAAATACGGGCAACCGGGACACCCGCTGAGCATCGGACGCGTGCAGACGCCGACGCTTGCACTCATCGTGAAACGGCAACAAGAAATAGAACAATTCAAACCGGAGCCCTACTGGGTGCTTTCCACTATATACCGCGACACCACCTTCACCGCAACAAAAGGACGATTCACCAACAAGGAAGAAGGCGAGAAATCGTTTGAACTCATCAAAGACAAACCGTTTGAAATCACGAAGGTGGAAAAGAAGAACGGCAAGGAAGCGCCACCCCACCTCTACGACCTCACATCGCTGCAGGTGGACTGCAACCGCAAGTTCGGAATGAGTGCCGAAGTAACCCTCAACACCATACAGGCGCTCTACGAACGGAAACTGACCACCTATCCGCGTGTCGATACACAGTTTCTCAGCGAAGACGTATATGCCAAGTGCCCCGCAATCCTCAACGGCTTGTACCAGGCGAAATTTGCCGGCGAAGCACCCTACGCAGCCTTCATCAAGCCCCTCGGTGCGAAGAAACTTCCGAAAAGCAAGAAGGTGTTCGACAACAGCAAGGTGACCGACCACCACGCCATCATCCCCACAGGCGTACCGCCGACTGCGCTATCTGACCTTGAGCGCAAAGTCTATGACCTCATAGCACGACGGTTCATCAGCGTGTTCTATCCCGATTGCAAATTCGCAACGACCACCGTACAGGGAAAAGTGGACAAGGTGGAGTTCAAGGTGACGGGAAAGGAAATACTCGACCCGGGATGGAGAGCACTCTATCAGAAAACAGAGAAAAGCGACACGGAGGAGGAGAACAAAGACGACGAGGAGCGCACGCTGCCATCATTCGAAAAGGGAGAGAGCGGACCGCATCAGCCGACACTCACCGAGAAGATGACCACACCGCCCAAACCCTACACCGAAGCGACACTGCTCAGGGCGATGGAAACGGCTGGAAAACTGGTGGACAACGAGGAGTTGCGCGCTGCCATGAAAGAGAACGGCATCGGACGGCCATCGACCCGGGCTGCCATCATCGAGACTCTCTTTCGCCGTCACTACATCCGAAAGGAACGCAAGAACCTCATCGCCACACCGACCGGCATCGAACTCATCGGAACCATACGCGACGAATTGCTCAAAAGCCCTGAACTGACGGGCATCTGGGAGAAGAAACTGCGTGACATTGAACATAAAAAGTATGATGCCGCACAGTTCATCGACGAACTCAAACAACAAATCAACGACATCGTCAGACAGGTGCTGACCGACAGAAACGACAAGCGCATCACCATCACGACCGACGAGGACTTGAAAAAACTGAAAAAAGTCCGACGCACGACGACGAAAGCCACTGCCGCCACAGCCAAAAAGACAGAAGGGGCTGCTCCCGTCGAGGGCACCACTTGTCCAGTGTGCAAGCAGGGAACCGTCATCAAAGGGAAGACAGCCTACGGATGCTCGCGGTGGAAAGAAGGCTGCAACTATCGGGTGCCGTTCAAGTCTTAGCCCCCTCTTCGTCCTGACATCCTACAATAAAACGACGATTCATGCGTTTAAGAATAAGTAAACGCTACGACAAAGATGTTTCAAAAGAGCTGCAAACGGTATTTGTATTTCATACTCATCATGATGCTTCTCGCCTCCTGCGGAATAGACAAAAACCTCAGGAACGGAGAGAAACATCTGGCACTCGGCGAATACCACGAGGCAGCCAACCAGTTCAAACAGGCATACTCAAAGACTCCTGCCAAGGAGCGCGACAACCGGGGCATACGAGCCGCCAAACTGGCGTTCTGCTACGACAAAATCAATGCCACGCAAAAAGCCATCGCAGCCTATCGCAACGTCATCCGATATAAAAAGGACGATGTGCAAACACACCTGCGGCTCGGTCACCAACTACTGAAAAACGGCAACTACAAAGAGGCTGAGAAAGAGTTCATCTTCGTGCTCGACTCCATGCCCGACGACCCATTGGCTAAAAGCGGACTGCTGTCTGCACGGCAGGCTGCCACATGGAAAGAGGATGGCTCACGCTATACGGTCAAACGGATGGAGGTGTTCAACTCCCGACGGGCAGACTACTCACCCATGCTCTTAGGCAATCCCGCCGACCAACTCTATTTCACCTCCACACGCAACGATGCCATGGGCGATGAAAACAGCCTCATCACCGGAGCAAAAGCCGGTGACATCTTCGTCTCCACAAAAGACGACAAAGGGCAGTGGAGCAGACCGCAGGCAGTGTCTGGCGGACTGAACTCCGCCTACGACGAGGGGGCATGCTGCTTCTCTACCGACAACCGCGAGATGTATCTCACACAATGCAAGACGGATCCCGCATCGCCACGCTTCGCAGAAATCGTCGTATCCAACCGCGCAGATGCCACATGGGGCAAGCCGACCGAACTCAAAATCACCGGCGACACGCTCTCCAGCTACGCACACCCCGCCATATCGCCCGACGGACTATGGCTTTATTTCACCTCCGACATGCCGGGAGGACTGGGCGGACTCGACATCTGGCGGGTACGAATCACGCCTGCCGGACTCGGCGGCGTGGAGAACCTCGGACCATCCATCAACACAACCGGCGACGAATGTTTCCCGACGTTCCGCCCCAACGGCGACCTCTACTTCTCCAGCAACGGGCATCCCGGCATGGGCGGACTCGACATCTACATCGCAACGCCAGTGAAGGACGTTGACGAAGAAGGAAAAGTCATCATCCGCTACCAGCTGGACCACCCCGGATATCCGCTCAACTCCTCTGCCGACGATTTCGGAATGACGTTCGACGGACCGTACAACCGCGGATTCTTCTGCTCCAACCGCAACGACGGACGCGGATGGGAACACATCTATTCGTTTGAAAACCCCGAAGTCATACAGACCATCAAAGGGTGGGTCTATGAGCTGGAAGGCTACGAACTGCCCGCCGCACAGGTATATATCGTAGGAAACGACGGAACGAACACGAAACTCAGCGTGCGCAGCGACGGCTCGTTCCTATACACCGTCAAGCCCGGCGTTGACTACATCCTGCTCGCTTCCTGCCGCGGATATCTCAACCACCAACAGCAGCTCCACGTCAACACGGCTGAAGAGTCGGAGGAATACGTGCTGCAGTTCCCGCTTGCAAACATCGGCGTGCCCGTGCTCATCGACAACATCTTCTACGATTTCGACAAAGCGACACTGCGACCCGAATCCACAGAAGCACTCGACCAACTCGTCAAGCTGCTCAACGAGAATCCGAACATCACCATCGAACTGGCTGCCCATTGCGACTACAAGGGCTCCGAGCAATACAACCTGCGGCTGTCACAACGACGGGCAGAGAGCGTCGTGCAATACCTCATCAGAAAAGGCATCGCCCCGGAACGCCTCACACCGAAGGGCTACGGAAAGGAACGGCCAAAAACCATCCGCAAGAAGCAAGCCTCACGATACCCGTGGCTCAAAGAAGGCGACATCCTCACGCAGGAATACATCAGCAATCTGGATGCCGACAAGCAGGAGATAGCCAACCAAATCAACCGACGGACAGAATTCTCCGTCCTCAGAACGACCTACGGACTGTTCGACAAAGACGGTAAACTGAAAAACCCACCGAAACCCAAGACCAAACAAAAGGAAAACCTCGAAGAAGAAGACATCTACTTCGACTTTTGAAATGTAAGATTACTGTTTTATCGACTTAACAATTTTTTTATAAATTCCATTGCCACTTTTATATCTATTTTATTTTTGAAATCGGTAATTTTAAGCATTTTATCTATTGCCGTTCCTTGAAACTGTGACACCCCTCGGCTTTCCCTTCCTGCCCAATGATATTGTAATATTGTACTATCTATAAGCTCTTTATGATAAACGGAACAAAGTAAAGTTTTGAATATTTGATGTTCGTCTATACCAATAAAAAAGAACATGAAAACACTTCGTGAATCTGCCATTTGTTTTAAGAACTTATCTATATTGTATGCTTTAGGATTAGAATTTAAATAAATAACTTTTGTTTTTATATCTGTATATGTATCTGCATTACTAAATTCAACATGATAATCACCCAAACCATTCTTTGTATCATATGAAGGTAAAGCATTTTCTAATTCTTTCAGATTTTTTATCAAGAATATTCTTTCCTCATCATTTGAAGTTATTAGACTTTCTATCAAACGTCCTCGTATATTCGTATTCTCAATATGTGATGCTATTAATATTTCATTACGACACTTGTTACAACGATTATTTAGATCATCTTCAAGAATTTTATAGTTTGCTGATTGTACAAAAATTTTAGCTCTTTTTATGGAATCATAAATAATACATTCTTCTGAATATGTTGGTGTGAATTTTTTACCAACTCCTTTTATATCCGACGTAGCATCAACCAAACGCCTTAAATTGTCTTCCCAATCAAGACCTTGATGTACGGCAAACAAATAATCAAAATTGTCGGGTGCATTTATTGTTCCATCGAATTCTCTCATTATATCAGAACCATTAAAACTCCCTCTTATATTAGTCATACTAAGTTCATGTGAACTATGACTAATTTTCTTTAAAAATGTTGTGTTTGCCAATAATATTAAGTTATCTGCATCTCGTCGTACCAACACTACAAAAAAAGGAATCTTGTCATATTTTTCTAATGCCGATAATGAAAGTACTGTATTTGAGAAAGAATCTGAAGCAGATTTAGAGTAACTAAATCTAACAGCAAAATATTGATTATGATATACTTTTCTATCTTTAACAAAATTATATTTCCGATTCGCAGCATTTTCAACTATCATTTTGTCATGCTTGGGTGCTTCTTTTACAATAAAATGCACGAAATCTTTACACACCGTATTCATCGTTTTCAAATTTTATTTTTAACATCTCATCATTTTGAGTCTTTTTCTGTTCATTCAAAGAGTTTCTCTCCCAAAACACACCATCAAAATAGCCTTGTATTGATGGATTTTTTAGAGAATTAATCAATCTCTTTATTGTCCAAAGGCAATACTCGCGATTAATCTCTATACCAAAGAAATGGCGTTCTAATTTTCGAGCTACAACTGCAGTAGTTCCACTTCCCAAAAAAGGATCAAAAATCTTATCTCCTTTTTTTGATGATGCTAAAATCAACTTTGCATAAAGTTTTTCTGGCTTTTGAGTTGGATGATCAGTGTTCTCTGGCATTGACCAAAATGGAATACTAATATCATCCCAAAAATTAGATGGATAAGTCAAACGAAAATTTCCCGAACATGTTTGTTCCCAATCTTTTGGTTTTCCGTTTTCTTTATACGGAGCAATAACTTTACGCTTCATCATTACTGAAGCTACATCAAAATAATACTTTTTGGGATTTTTTACGGCAAACCATATATCTTCCATCCCATTTTTCCAATTACTCTTAGCCCCTCTACCTTTTTCCCTTTGCCATGTTATTCTATTTATAACAGTTAATTTTTCTTCAATAATGCGTTGCATAGATGATGTACATTTCCAATCCCCACACATATAAAGGGTTCCATCATCTTTCAATTTATCACAAATCTTATAAAACCAACTTCGTAAATAATCTTCATAATCAGAAGATTTCATAGAAGTAAATTTGCAACCATGAAAATCTTTATCAAGATTATAGGGAGGGTCTATAATAATAAGGTCAAAATAATTATTGGGTATATAATCAATACTTTCAAAAATATCTGCATTTACAATAGAATCATCTTCAAATCCTCTTTGTAAATCATTAATACTTTTGATAAATGTTTCCAATACAGGTCTTTCATGTGGTAAAATCATCAAAGTCCTGTTTCTTTTAGCCCGTTGTTTACTCTTGTTCATAAAAAATTGATAGTTGTTAATACTACGCATCCAACTATCAATCACGCCAAGACGCAAAAAGGGCGTGATGCTCTTATTGCGTTCAGCAAGAGGTGGGCCTAGGAATATTGGAACCTCTGACAATCACAAGAAACATCACGCTTTTCACGTGTTGCTATGCTATTATGATTGTACAGAGATGCCAAATGGCTCACCTGTCACATATTATTCCGTGCTTGTTATTCCAATTGAAGTTTCCTAGGCTTTCTTGGCTGAACGCGAAATAATAGCGAATGCTTTTTCTTTATCGGGAATTTCTCCTCCCGATAACATCTGCAAAGCTACACAAAATTATTGAAAAAACACCGCTCTTACGGTAAAAATCAAAGAAATTTGTGGCTTCTCTCAACTTGAAAGTTGGCGCAAATCCAACAAATACGGAAAGAAAAGAAATGATGAAGTTCAACTCTTCGAAAGCAAATTCAGTGAATTTACTCATCAAATTCAGTGAAATTGGTGACCAAATTCACTGAATTTGGTTGAAGAAGCCTAAAGGCGATGGTCATGAAGCCGTTCATCTGGATAACTTACTCACGCTCGACAATAAAAATAAAATCAGGCTTTTATTTTGTATTTTTCGCTGTCGCTCAACAACTCGTGTTCTGCTTAATCGTAACTTTGACTGGCGTCCAAGTTAGGCAGCGTCTCGGAAAGAAAATGCAAACGAGGGCAAAGAAAGTTTACTTTCAATTTGCCGAGTGCAGCTTTTCTTATGAAAGAAAAAATAAATGAATTCTGAAGATTTTGTCCGATTAAGGACAAAATCGTGTTCTTCTCTCAACTTGCACTAACTTTCCATAAGTTACTCACGCTCGACAATAAAAATAAAATCAAGCTTTTATTTTGTATTGTTCTCGCTTAATCGTAACTTTGTGGCGAAAAGATGAAACTCCCGGAGGATTTTGAAAGGCAGATGCAGGATTTGCTCGGAACCCAGCGCTATGAGACGTTTAAGGATGCGCTGGGACAGATGCCGCCTGTCAGCATACGGCGAAACCCTCTGAAGACTACGACAAACGGGAGGGACGGGGAAGAGACGGTGCCTTGGTGCCCGAACGGCGTGTATCTGAATGAACGCCCGAACTTCACATTCGACCCGCTGCTGCATGCCGGCTGCTACTATGTGCAGGAGGCGTCGTCGATGTTTATCGACCAGGTGCTGCGCCAATACGCCAACAAGCCACTGACAATGCTCGACCTGTGTGCCGCACCGGGAGGAAAGTCAACCGCCGCACGGGCGGCACTGCCCGCCGGAAGCCTGCTTTTCTGCAACGAACCGATGCACAACCGGGCACAGATTCTCGTTGAGAACATACAGAAATTCGGTGCAACGGACGTCATCGTCACCAACAACTATCCGAAGGACTACCGCAAGGCGGGCATCACGTTCGACATCATTCTCTGCGACGTGCCTTGCTCCGGAGAAGGGATGTTCCGCAAGGACGAGGGGGCTGTGGCGGAATGGAGCCTTCAGAAGACGGACAACTGCCAGCGGCTGCAACGGGAAATCGTCGGCGACGCATGGGAATGTCTGGCTGAAAACGGACTGCTCATCTACTCCACCTGCACGTTCAACACCCGAGAAAACGAGGAAAACATCCGGTGGATATGCAGCGAAACGGGCGCTGAAGTCCTGCCGGTACAGACCGAAGACGGCTGGAACATCACCGGCTCGCTGCTCAAAGGGTTCGACAAACCGGTTTACCGATTCATACCCGGATGGACAAGGGGGGAAGGGCTGTTCATGGCTGTGCTCAGAAAAGGAGCCGCAACACACGAAAAGCAGGAACAAGGGAACAAGAAAAAACAAGGAAAACAGAAGGGGAAGAACGGCGACTTGCCCGCCCACAACATTCCCATACTGAGGAAAGAGGACTTCGACATCACACAACGGGGAAACGACATTTATGCCATTCCCGCTGCATGGCGAAACGAATACGACACGGCAAGCCGACTGCTGAAAGTGATGCATGCCGGTATCAAGGTGGGAACGCTCAAGGGAAAGGACATGGTGCC
Organism: Prevotella sp. Rep29; assembly: GCF_019551475.1. Classification (NCBI taxonomy): domain Bacteria; kingdom Pseudomonadati; phylum Bacteroidota; class Bacteroidia; order Bacteroidales; family Prevotellaceae; genus Prevotella; species Prevotella sp. Rep29. The sequence continues at coordinate 754,796 of NZ_CP047159.1, read as the reverse complement.
CGACCAGTCGCTGGCACTCTCCTGCGCACTCGACCGCGAAGCGTTTCCGAACGTGAGCCTGGACTATGCCGAAGCCATCGGCTATCTGCGGAAAGAAGCGGTAACACTCCCACCCGACACGCCCTGCGGAATCGTGCTGCTAACCTACGGCGGGCACCCCATCGGATTCGCAAAAAACATCGGGCGGCGAGCCAACAACCTCTATCCGCAGGAATGGAGAATAAGAAGTACGCACATACCTGACGAAAAAACAATCACTCAACTGATATGAAACAGTATTTAGACCTATTGAACCGCATCATGACGGAAGGCATCGAGAAGACCGACCGCACGGGCACCGGCACGAAGAGCGTGTTCGGACACCAAATGAGATTTCATCTGGATGACGGCTTTCCGCTGCTCACGACCAAAAAGCTGCACCTGAAAAGCATCATCTACGAACTGCTCTGGTTCCTACAGGGAGACACCAACGTGAAGTACCTGCAGGAACACGGCGTGAGGATATGGAACGAATGGGCTGACGAGAACGGCGAACTGGGACCCGTCTATGGGCATCAATGGCGCTCATGGCCCGACTATCAGGGCGGCACCATCGACCAGATACAGAACGTGCTGGACCTGATAAAAAACCATCCCGACTCGCGAAGGATGATTGTGAGTGCATGGAACGTGGCTGAAGTGGAGAAAATGGCGCTCCCACCGTGCCACACGATGTTTCAGTTCTATGTGGCTGACGGACGGTTGAGCCTGCAACTCTACCAAAGAAGCGCCGACACGTTTCTCGGCGTGCCGTTCAACATCGCATCATACGCCCTGCTGCTCATGATGATGGCGCAAGTGACCGGGCTCAAACCCGGAGACTTCATCCACACGACGGGCGACACCCATCTCTACCTGAACCACATGGAACAGGTGAAGCTGCAGCTCACACGCACACCGCGACCGCTGCCCACGATGCGAATCAACCCTGACGTGAAGTCGCTGTTCGACTTCCGCTACGAAGATTTCTCACTGGAAAACTACGACCCCTATCCGCATATCGCAGGAGAGGTTGCCGTATAAACACAAACCGACTGCCCTATGAAAATCAACATCATCGCCGCCGTTGCACGCAATCGTGCCATCGGTTTCCAGAACAAACTCATTTACTGGCTGCCCAACGACCTCAAACGCTTCAAGGAACTGACCAGCGGACATACCATCGTGATGGGACGGCGCACGTTCGAATCACTGCCAAAGGGCGCACTGCCCAACCGACGCAACATCGTGCTCAGCCGCACGGTCAAAGAGTTGCCGGGATGCGACTGCTATCCGTCGCTCAAAATCGCGTTGAATCATTGCGCCGACGATGAAGAAATCTATATCATCGGCGGACAAAGTGTGTATGAACAAGCCATGAAACATGCCGACAGGCTGCTGCTGACGGAAATCGACGACGAACCGGAAAACGCTGACGCCTTCTTCCCTCCTTACGAGGACTGGAAGGAAGTGACACGCGAAGCACACGATACTGACGAGAAACACCAGTACCGATATGCTTTCGTGGACTACATACGCAAAGAAGAGAAACAATAGGAAGCCGCACACCTCGGCAGATACCGTTACCTATTACCGCTGATCCTGTCAACAATTTTTACAGTTCGGCGATAATAATCAGAAAAATGTGTATCTTTGTCCGCGTGAAACCAATAATAAACAAATCACAAAAAGTAACTCAAAAAATAGCATGAACAAAACAGCATTGATTACTGGTGCCAACAAGGGCATCGGATTTGGAATAGCCAAACATTTAGGGCTGAGTGGATGGACCATCATCATCGGAGCACGAGACCAAGAACGGGCAGAACAAGCCATCGACCAACTTAAAGCGCTCGACATTGACGTCGCGGGCTGGGTAAACATTGAACTCAAAGATGGAGAAAGCATCAAAAGAGCTGCCGACGACATCAACAAAAAACATCCGCAACTCTCGCTGCTGATAAACAACGCAGGCATACCCGGCGACATGAGCGTTGACAGTCAGCAGACGCAGCTCAGCGACATCGAAGAGACCCTTCAGGTAAACTTTGTCGGCACATTCCTGCTTACAAAAGCCATGATGCCGCTGCTGGAGAAAAATAACGGAAGAATCATCAACATCACAGTACCTTCTGAAATCAGTCCCTATTGGCACCCATTGGCTTACGTCACAAGCAAAGCGGCACAAAACGCAATGATGGGTGTCATGGCAATCGAATGCCAGCAAAAAGACAAAAACCTAGAAATCTTTTCAGTACATCCCGGACCAACGACCACCGACCTTAATGGCAATATGAGCCTGCCCGGATTCCACGATATTGACACCGTGGGCAAAAAAACGGCTGAACTCATCAACGACGGGAAAAAGCATCAGGGCGAATTCATTGAACTCTACCCTATCGTAAAAGAAGACTGAAGCCACTCCTGACCTTCATCGCCAGTCATTGCTCCCCACAATCAAGACGAAATGAAACCGAATGAGTAGGGGCGACATGATGGAGATGCTGCCATACGAAAATAGCAGCATGGGATTATATTCCGCAAAATCATCGTTTGCCCTTACCCCTCAAAGCTAAAACTTTCCCGGAAACTTAGAAGCGGCAGGTGACTATTTCTTTTCCACCCGAAGCAGTTTGTTGCTCTTCATTTCACTGACGGGCAACATGCGTGAGAAAACTGTGTCGTACGAGATAATCGTCTCTGTGCGAGCCAATCCCAACGGCTGAATCTTCTCGTGAAGAATCTTAAGCAGATGCAAATTGTCTTCTGCGTAGATCTTGATAAACATGTCATAGTCACCTGTCGTGAAATGACATTCCACCACTTCAGGAATTTTCTTCAATCCATCTACGGCATCCTTGAAATTCTCGGGATTCTTCAAGAACAAACCCATGTACGCACAAGTCTCATAACCCACCTTTGCCGGGTCAATCAAATACTGCGAACCTTTTAAAACACCAAGAGCAGTTAACTTCTGAATGCGCTGATGAATTGCAGCTCCACTTACGTTACACGCCCTTGCCACCTCCAAAAAAGGAACCCGAGCGTCATCAGCAATCATGCGAAGGATCTTTTTATCCAACGAATCTAAATAATGTTGTGCCATAATATTTCTTATAACTTGGCACAAAAATATAAAAAATATTTGAAGTTTGCAACATTCTCACTATTTAATCTTCAAAAGATGTACAAATTTTAACTAAAATCATCTTTTTTCTGACACAGCGGAATAATTGATTCGCAGCGCATTCGCCTGTCGCAAAGCCTGCTTGACATCGGTGATAAGCCCCATATCTGCCTGTCGGTCAGCCTTGATGGAGACCGTCATTTTCCCCACATCTTCAGGCGACATCCGCTTACGTTCCTCAACGATATAATCAACAATATCAGACACTTCCGACAGCTTGTCGTTCAGCTGGACGCGCATTTTCGTATCGGAGCCTCCCACTCCGCGCCCTATATAAATATAGGTGACGGTGGATTTCTTCGTCAGACGGGATAACTCCGTTCCTGCAGGGACTTGATATTTCACTTTCAGTTCCACTTTGCGCATGTGGGTGACTATCATAAAGAAGAACAGCACGGTGAATATCAGGTCGGGCAGCGCTGCCGTGTTCAGACCCGGCACCTGATGGGAAGCACGGCGATAAATGTTCATCGGGCACCTCCTTCCTCCTTGACGTATTCCTCTGATATGCGTTGCGGATAATATTCACGCAAAGCCTCCTGCTCTTTCTCCGAACATTCGACATAGGAACGCCCGAAACGCTGCCGTGCCAAGCGGTTGCGTAACGTTTGATAGGCTGCTACGATTTCGTTCTGAACCGAAAAATAGGTGTCGTATGATGATGTTCTTTCTGCTTTCACCTGGATAATATGCTTGTCGGTCACCATACATTTGCCGAGCAAGGCGATGGTCCGCTCATGTTTTTCGGGCAGCTGGGCGCTGTTTTGCGCATTCTCCACAAAAGTTTCCACCTTACTTTTGAGCGCGCTGATGTCTGTCAGCTCGTCGTTCACTGCCACCTGATTGTTCGCTAAGACATGGATTCTCAACACATTCCGTGCACTCACCTGCCGTTCCGTCACCATCTCTTCGGTCGGTTCTATCGGTGGCAACTGCCGCGAAAGTCCTTTGTCCATATCCATTGAGGTGGTCACCAAAAAGAAAATCAACAGCATGAACGAGATATCGGCTGTAGAAGTCGTGTTCAGCAAAGGAAGTTTTCTTTTCTCACGGCGAATAATCATATCAGACTGCGTTTAACGTATTACCGACGGTGCTTCACGTAATCGTAGAAAATGGCACACAGGGCGACGAGTATCATCACGATGGATGCCGCGACAAACATGCCTGCCACTTTCAACCAAAATGCGTTTTCATAATTCTCTGCGTTGATTCTTATTGCTGACGACGGAGCCAACAGGAATGCTCCCAAAAGCAGAACAACCGTCCCGGCGATGACCAGGAAAGCCGTTTTCCGCACCGGAACCAGATTTTCCGTACCTACATCGCTGCGGCAACGCACATGCTTTGCCACCGACCATAAGGTTACCACGACAGCAACAAAAACGAGCAACAGCATGAACACGAGGAGTGCGTCTGTCAACGCTGGGGCGGAAAATGCCGGATTCTCCTCATACGGACGATGATAGCCCACGAGAAAGAATGCCCCGAACACCACAAGCGTGAGGGCAATCAGCGCATAAAAAACACGCTTGGACGTTCCTACCGACTTCCCTGTCAAAAAAGCCATTATCTATGCTGTTTATATTTCACAATGGCATCAAGCAGCGAGATGGCACTATCCTCCATTTCTGCCGTCAGCCGTTCTATCTTTGTCAAGATATAGTTGTAGAACACCTGCAGAATCAGTGCCACAATAATACCGAATATGGTCGTGATAAGCGCCACCTTCATTCCTGCAGCGACAATAGTCGGACTGATGTCACCGGCGTTCTGAATCTGATCGAACGCCATGACCATGCCGATAACCGTACCAAGGAAACCCAGCGAAGGTGCCATCGCAATGAAAAGCGTAATCCATGAGCAACCTTTCTCAAGGTTGGCTGCCTGTACCGAGCCGTAGGATGCCACCGAACGCTCTATGTCGCCGATATTCTCGTCTATCCGTAACAATCCCTGATAACAGATTGAAGCAACGGGACCGCGCGTTGTTCGGCACAACTCCTTTGCACCCTCAATATCGTCTGCCGCGATTTTTGCATCCACATCCTCCATGAATTTCCGGGAATCTATTTCGGAAAGGGTCAGGTAGATGATCCGTTCAATGCAAAAAGCGAGTCCCAGCACCAACGCCAACGCCACCAGCGACATAAAGCCCGGCGTCCCTTCAATAAACTTGGTTTTCAACGACTTAAAGAGACCGGCGCTCTCTACTGGCGCCACAACCACGCCTTCATCGTCCGCCGATGCGACAGATATGGAATCGTCGTCCACCACCTCAGTAGGCTGTGCGTTAGAAAGCGAATCTTGTGCAAACACGACTACGGACGTGCAAGTCAACAAGAACGCTGTCAGTATAGTATAAAAGAATATCTTTTTCATGATAAATCTAAATTCTGGCTATATATATAATAATGTATATGACTTACCATCTTTGGCTCTGCCTGCGGAGAGAGGCAACCTTTTCGAAGAAAAGCTTTGAATCCCACTCTACCTGCGGAGAGCGACAAACCTTTCGAAGAAAAGCTTTGAATCCCACTCTGCCTGCGGAGAGAGGCAAACCTTTTTCGAAGAAAAGATTTGAATCCCACTCTGCCTGCGGAGAGAGGGGGATTCGAACCCCCGAAACGGTTTCGCCGTTTACACGCTTTCCAGGCGTGCCTCTTCAGCCACTCGAGCATCTCTCCTTGGCGTTTCCGAGGTGCAAAAGTAATCTTTTTATTCCGAATACGTGCAATTCCGCTCATAATTTATATTTATTTTAGAATTAAAAACCGCCACGGGAACGGAATCACCCCAACGCCGAACCACTTCTCATCCCAAAATTGAAAAGGGTTGGCACGCCACAAAATAATCTTGCAAAATAATCAAATAAAAATATGCACTTTTTCTATAAAAGTGTGCAATAATTAAAATGAAATGACTACCTTTGCAGGCGATTTGCGCTTTTGAGGCTCAATAGGACGATAGGAATAGGTTAAAAGTAACGCAATAGGTTCAACGGACCATAGCATGTCTGACCAGCTAAACAGCAAGCAAATAAAAAAAGTAGAATAATAATTTTAATAATAATAAAATCATGAGAAAATTTTTACTATTAATCAGTGTAGCGCTGATGTCGGCAACGGCAATGGCGGATAAAGACACTGAAGGTTACATGTTCAAAGACGCACAAGGCTGCTATTATCTAATTATTAGCGAAACCGAAGTGATGTTAACTGGTGTACTGAATCAAAATGATGTTACGGAATACACGATTCCAGAAACAGTTACTCACCCTGACGGGAAAACATTTACAGTAGCATCAATCGCTACGAATTATCGTAGTGTGACTACTGCATCAGGGAAGAGTAGTAAATTGGTGGCATCAAACCCAACTGATGCCCAAAAGGAAATGAATGGCGTAAGTCAGCTTCAACAATTCATGACACCATTTTATTATATGAAAAAGTTGGAGAGACTAATTATCCCCAAAACAGTTAAAGATATCACAACTGCAGGTTATTATTGGACAACTGGAGGAAACAAAACATCTCTTTCTGAAAATAGCTGCAATATCTTATATAATAGGGGCAATAGCGATTTTCCTAAACAAGTTGAAATAATTATAGATGCCGATAATCCCTATTTAGAAAAAGTGGACGATGTTATTTTTACAGAAGATGGTAAAAAGTTATTGTTGTATCCCACAACAAATACACGAACATCATACACCGTGCCTGAGGGTGTAGAGGAAATAGAGCATGCTGCCTTCACGAGAAGTTCTCAATCACATGTCGATTTTCTTGAGAAAGTCGTTTTGCCCTCTACGATAAAAAAATAGATGATTATGCTTTCGCCTTCAATGAAAAACTTAATGATATCAATTTCCCAGAAGGTTTTACCCATATCGGAAATTCTGCTTTCCGAGATACAAAAAGTTTAAGAAACATATCATTACCATCAACTCTGACTTATATAGGTGCGTATGGATTTAATTATTCGGGACTTGCTTCAGTTAATGTACCTGGTGGCGTGAAAACCATCCAAATAAGTACTTTTTCACATTGTAAAGAAATGGAAAGTGTTGTTTTGAATCCTGGAACGGAAACCATATCGGAATCTGCTTTCATGGATACTCCCAAAATGACTTCCATGACTTTGCCTGAAGGTCTAAAATCAATAGGGTCATTTGCAATAGCAGGCTGTACGATGTTGCCGAATTTAACGTTACCTTCAACGTTAGAGACGATATGGAACTATACTTTCATGTTTAATACCAATATGACATCCATCAACATCCCAACCAGTTTGAACAAAATTGGAAAGGGTATTTTCACAGCATGTCCTAATCTGGAAACAATTACCGTTGATTCAAACAACAAACGCTATACGCTCGATAACGATGGCGGAAAACTCGACAAGGGTGTGCTCTATGGCAACTCAGGAAGCAATGGAGAAATGGACGAATTGGTGTTCTTTATTCCAAAGAACAAAATAGGTGCCGACAACAAGACGATGATTAAACAATGGATTATACCTAACTCTGTTAAGAAAATCTGCGCTGGAAGTATGGGTGAGCATTACATAGAGAGTCTGGTATTGTCTTCTGAATTACAGACAATAGAAGAATTGGCTTTTTATAGGGATCAATCATCATCACTGGCTCCTAAAGGAAGTAACCTTGAAACCATTGCTACAGAATACTATAAACTAAGAGAATTGACCATTCCTGCGAAAGTGAGTAGTGTACATGCTTCTGCTTTTTTACAGACATATGGAATAAATAAGAGGACATTTATAAAAAATATTTTCTTCATGGGCGCCCCAACGATTGCCCTTACAGAAGTTAAGACAATGCAATCAAATGGTTCTAATATTACTATGAGGACCGATAACTGGAAATACAATCTCACGAACGATGACTTGGCAATTTATGTAAAGCCGAGTTTGATAGACGATGCTAAATTTACTGATCTGAAATCAAAAGCCAAAACCTTTTCTGCAGAAATTCCCCTCCGCGATGCGCAGGTGGGAGAAAACAAGGTTTCTTCCATGTGCCGCGACTTCGATATGGACTTCTCGAACGCTACAGGCGTTTCCGCATACATCGCTACAAGCTATGATGCTTCTGTCAACGAAGGAGCAGGTGGTTACAAAATGCAGAAGGTGAACTATGTGCCTTCGAGAACAGGAACAGAAAATGACGAATATCATGGTGTCATCATCCGCATGGAAGACCCCTCTGCTGTAGTTACCTACCGCATCGGTGAGAACGACTATAACAGCGACAGCCCACAGGTGGCATTCAAAGACGCATCGGACGCCAACGTGGAAACCACAGCCAACCGATTGGTGGGCGTAGTAGTCAACAGTCATGTGCAAGGCACTGAAGACGGACTACAAACATGGGGACTCTCCAGCGGCAAATGGCAGCGCATTGTAAACACAGGAAAACTGACACCTTACAACCGCGCTTATCTGAAACCAACCGCCAGCGAGACAGACAGCATGACTGGAAAGGGTGGACAGAATGCAAAAATCGCCATGAGCTTTGTGGACGATGACAACGAAACAACTGGCATCAAAAACGTCGGCAACAACAATGTCGAAAATACAGAGAGCGACCACTGGTACACCATCAGCGGACAGCGCCTCTACGGCACACCAACAGAAAAAGGTATTTACATTCATAACGGCAAAAAGGAGATTATCAGATGATACGCAAAGAATATATACAACCCATGGCGGAAGTCGTTCGCCTAAACGTTAGTGAAAACATTACGGAAGACAACCTGCCTGTGGGCTCCAATACGGTTGACTCAAGTGAGATTGAAGGCAAAGAGAACATCTTTGAAGACGAAGGAGACGGAGGCTGGCATAGCTTCACTTCATGGAGCGCTTCAAACAGTTTCGATGACTTTGACAAAAACGAATAGGGTCATTCTAAATGACTTTATATTTTACTTTTATTATTTTATTATTAGGAAACTCCTTCTGTTGTGAAACGGAAGGAGTTTTTTTGCACTTTTTCTACTAAAGTGTGCAATAATTAAAATGAAATGCTTACCTTTGCACCACGAAAAACATAATCTATACATCTTAATACAAAAAGAAAAGCGTAAGCTATGGAAACAATTAAAAACTTTGATGACTTGATTGCTCACCTCTCACAAAAGGGTGAAAGAAAACGGGTTGCCATCGTCTGGGCATCTGACGACCACACACAGGAAGCCGTTGCCGAAGGACTGAAAGGCGGCTTCGTAGAAGCATTGTTCGTTGGTGCAAGAAAAGAGATTGAGAGCAGCGACCTGCTCCGTCCCTACGCCGACCACTTCACCATTATCGACTCCGACGACAAGGACGATGCTGCGGCAAAAGCCGTCGCATTGGTGCGCGAGGGAAAGGCAGACGTTTTGATGAAAGGTCTCATCAACACCGACAACCTGCTGCACGCCGTGCTGAACAAAGAGACTGGCATCCTGCCCAAGGGAAGAGTCCTCACACACGTGACGGCAACGGAAATCCCCACCTATCCGAAACTGATTTTCTTTACCGACCCGGCTGTCATACCCTATCCCACACAGGAACAGCGCATGGAACAAGTGCGCTACGTCGCCGACCTCTGCCATTCGTTCGGCATCGAGGAGCCGCGCCTGTCGCTGATTCACTGCACAGAGAAGCCCAACGAGAAATTCTTCCCGTTCACCATCGGCTACAAAGACATCATTGACGAGGCAAAGAAAGGCACGTTCGGAAAATGTATCGTTGACGGACCGCTCGACGTAAAGACCTCATGCGACCTCGAAGCCATGCAGACCAAAGGCATCGAATCGCCCATCGCCGGAGAGGCTGACGCACTCATCTTCCCCGACATTGAGGCAGGCAACGTCTTCTACAAGACCGTCACCCTGTTCTGCGGAGCCGAAACCGCAGCCACGCTGAAAGGGCCGCTCGCTCCAGTCGTACTGACATCCAGGGGCGACAGCATCAAATCAAAGTTCTATAGCCTCGCCCTGGCAATCATCAGTGCATAACCTTAATCAAAAATACTCTGAAATCTTATGCTAATATTAGTTATCAATCCCGGCTCTACGTCCACGAAGATTGCCGTCTATGAAGACGAGAAGCAGATTCTGAAAAAGAACATCTCGCACTCTATCGAGGAACTGAGCGCCTACGAAAACATTATCGATCAGTATGAATTCCGCAAAAACCTGGTTGTAAAAGAAGTAAACGAAGCCGGTATCCCTTTCAAGTTCGATGCCGTCATCGGACGTGGCGGATTGGCAAAACCCGTTGAGGGCGGTGTCTATGAAATCAATCAGCGGATGATTGACGACACCCGTGCCACACTCCATCACCACGCCTGCAACCTCGGCTGCATCATCTCGTTTGAGATTGCAAAAGAAATCGGATGCCGCAGCTTCATCGCCAACCCCGTGCTCGTTGACGAGCTGTGCGACTATGCACGCGTCAGTGGTTCGCCGCTCATGCCGCGCAAACCCATCTGGCACGCACTCAACCAGAAAGCCATTGCCCGCCGCTTCGCAAAAGACCAAGGCAAGCGCTACGAGGAGATGGACATCATCGTATGCCACCTCGGAGGCGGTATCTCCGTTGCCGTCCATCAACACGGACGCGCCGTTGACGTAAGCAATGCGCTCGACGGCGAGGGACCATTCTCTCCCGAACGCGCCGGTACGCTCCCCGCAGGCGACCTCGTGCACCTCTGCTTCAGCGGCAAATACACACAGGCACAGATTGAGAAGATGATTGCCGGACAAGGCGGACTCGCCGCTCATCTCGGCACCAACGACATGCGCCTCATCGAGCAATGGGTGAACGAAGGCAATGAAAAAGCCAAGTTCCTCGTCGATGCGATGATTTACCACGTAGCTAAAGAGATTGCCTCCAAAGGAGCCGTGCTCTGTGGAAAGGTCGATGCCATCCTCTTCACCGGCGGCATTGCCCACTGGAAATATGTGGTGGATGAGCTCTGCCGCCGCGTTGACTATCTCGCGCCCACCTATCGCTATCCCGGCGAGGATGAGCTGGAAGCCCTTTCGTTCAACGCCCTTTCCGTGTTGCGCGGAGAGCGCGAAGCGAAAGAATACGTATAAACCGCACTATCAATACGATAGTCGAAGCTAATAACAGAATCTCCGTATGCCGCTGTCAAGGCGGCATACGGTTTTTTGTTTAACCAACCGGACTTTTTAGGCGCGCCAGACTATATAGAGGCTATAGATTATATAGACTTTCCAGGCTATCCTGGCGGGATAGATTCCTGGAGAAAACGAAGCCATGATTTTGCCTTCACCCACCCTGCATAAACATACAGGAAAGGGCGTATAAATATACAGTTGAACTTTCACATTCCAAAAGTCCAACTTTCGCATTCCAAAAGTTCCCCTTTTGGCTCCTAAAAGTGCCACTTTTGGAATGCGAAAGTGGCACTTTTGGAAAGTATTCTATAATATCCTGAAAACCAACGGCTTACAAAGCACCTCTCAGTGACGCCCGTTGCGCATAAATATACAAAACGGAATTTGACAATTATGTGCTGCCGTGAAGAAGAAGATTAACAAAAAACGGTCATCAGACCACAAAAATGACCGATACGGATTAAAAGATAAATGGAAATGATTATGGGCGAATTACTCGGAAAATGAAAAATAATTCGTACATTTGCAGCACTATATCAGTTGGTGATGACAGACAACAAACAAGCAACACTCGAATTAGGCACACGACCGGTGAGCAAACTGCTGCTGCAGTATGCCCTGCCGGCTATTATTGCGATGACCGCCTCGTCGCTCTACAACATGGTCGATTCGATTTTCATCGGGCGCGGTGTGGGAGCACTTGCCATCTCGGGACTTGCCATCACCTTCCCGTTCATGAACATCTCGGCAGCCTTCGGAGCAGCGATTGGCGTGGGTGCCAGCACTTGCCTGTCGGTCAAACTGGGACAGAAAGACTATCAGACGGCGCAGCATATTCTCGGCAACACGGTGAGCCTGAACCTCATTATCGGCATCGCCTTCGCAACCATTGCACTGCTGTTTCTCGACCCGATACTCTATTTCTTCGGAGCGACGGAGAACACCATTCCCTATGCCCGCGACTATATGACGATTATCTTGCTTGGAAACGTCATCACCCATCAATACTTCGGGCTCAACGGCGTGCTCCGTGCTGCGAGCAAGCCTCGCGAGGCGATGTACGCCACGATTTTCACCGTCATACTGAACACGGTTCTCGACCCTATTTTCATCTGGACATTCGGCATGGGCATCCAGGGGGCAGCGCTGGCCACGATACTCTCGCAGGCGACAGCCCTCTGCTGGCAGTTCCGTATTTTCAGCGACAAGCGGCAAATGCTCCATTTCACAAGCGGCTGCTACCGGCTGCAGAAGCAAATCGTGAAAAACATCATAGCCATCGGTCTCTCACCATTCTCGATGAACGCCTGTGCCTGTCTGATAGTCATACTCATCAACACGGCGCTCGTCCGCCATGGAGGCGACCTGTCCGTCGGGGCGTTCGGCATTACCAACCGCCTCGTATTCCTGTTCTTCATGGTCGTGATGGGAATCAACCAAGGCATGCAACCCATTGCCGGCTACAACTACGGTGCCCAGAAATTCGACCGCATGCTCCAAGTGCTGAAACTGTCGATTATCGCAGGTGTCTCGGTGCTGACCGTAGGCTGGCTCGTATGCGAACTGCTTCCCTACCCCTGCGTGCGCCTCTTCACCAGCGACGAAGAGCTGATACGGATAGCCGAACATGGCATTCGCATCAACGCCATTGCCTTCCCACTGATTGGCTATCAGGCGGTTGTGACCAACTTCTTCCAAAGCATCGGCAAGGCGAAAGTGAGCATATTCCTGTCACTCTCACGACAGCTCATCTATCTGCTGCCGCTACTCATCATCCTCCCCCCATTCATGGGCGTGGACGGCGTGTGGTGGTCACTGCCCATCAGCGATGCACTCGCATTTTTCACGGCGCTCATTATCATGATGAGATATATGAAACAATTTAAGCAACAACATCAAGACGTGTGAGATATGGACGACAAGAAAATAATCATCAACATCGGACGACAACTCGGTAGCGGCGGACTTGCCATTGCCCGCATACTGGCAGAACGGCTGGACTGCAAGTTCTACGACAAAGAGATTCTCAATCTCGCAGCAAAGGAGAGTGGATTCAGCGAGAAATTCTTTGAGCAAAATGACGAAAACAAAGGATTCCTCCGCTCCCTGTTCCATCTCCGCGCGCCATATATCGGAAGCGGAGGCAGCAATTACTATACCAACAACTTCTCGCAAGAGAGCCTGTTCAAATTCCAGAGCAATGCCATCCGGAAGGCGGCAGAAGAAGGAAGTTGCATCTTTGTGGGACGTGCCGCCGACTATATCCTGCGCGACTATGCGAACGCAGTCAATGTCTTTATCACCGCCGACCTCGACGAGCGCATCAACTGCATCGCCGAACGCCATCAGTGCAGCAGGGAAAAGGCACAGAAAATCATCAAAGACAAGGAAAGTCAGCGGGCATCGTTCTATAATTTCTATACCGGAAAGCGATGGGGCTCGTCAGAGAGTTACGACCTCTGCATCAACTCGTCGCTGCTCGGACTGGAAGGCACTGCCGACTATATCATGGATTTCGCCCTAAAAACCATCAACAGGAAATGAAACGCATCGGCATCATCAGCGACACACACTCGTTCTGGGATGAGAAATACCTGCACTATTTCGAACCCTGCGACGAGATATGGCACGCCGGAGATATCTGTTCCACCGAACTCATTGAGCGGTTCCAGGCATTCCGACCCGTGCGAGCCGTGTGTGGCAACTGCGACGGTGGCGACCTGAGACGCATGTTCCCGGAGATTCTCCGGTGGAAATGCGAGGACGTGGATGTGCTCATGAAACACATCGGAGGCTATCCGGGACGCTACGACCCGTCTGTCCGCCAGCAACTGTACGAACGACCGCCACAACTCTTCATCAGCGGACACTCGCACATACTGAAAGTGCAGTACGACAAAACGCTCAACCTCCTCCACATCAATCCCGGAGCCGCAGGCATTCAGGGATGGCAGAAAGAGAGAACACTGATAAGATTGACCATCGAAGGCAATAAATTCACTGATTGTGAAGTTATTACATTAGGATAGGAAACATTTGGCTAACAAAAAAAAGAGAAAAACAAATGAATCGGAAAAAAGGCATTCTGCTCATTGCAATCATCGAGATGATACTTTTCGCTATCATCACCATGCTGTTTTTCACAGCAGTCATACCGCTGAAAGCATTCATCGCATTTCTGCTGCTGGTAGCTGTGCTCACATCTTCGGCGCTCTTTTTCGTGATAAAAAAGACTAATCAATAATCAAAAAACAATAATAAGATATGAAAACAATCGTCATCACCGGCGGAGCCGGCTTTATTGGAAGCCATGTCGTTCGCCTTTTCGTGAACAAGTATCCCGAGTATCACATCATCAACCTCGACAGTCTGACTTATGCGGGCAACCTTGCCAACCTGAAAGACATTGAGGACAAGCCCAATTACGAGTTTGTAAAGATGGACATCTGCGACTTCGACACCTTCTACCAGCTCATGCAGGACAAGAAGGTGGACGGCATCATACACCTTGCTGCCGAGAGCCACGTTGACCGCAGCATCAAAGACCCGTTCACGTTTGCAAAGACCAACGTCATGGGTACGCTCTCGCTCCTTCAGGCAGCCAAACTCTATTGGGAGTCACTGCCCGAGAAGTATGAAGGCAAGCGCTTCTACCACATCTCTACCGACGAGGTGTACGGCGCTCTGGAACTGACACACCCCGAGGGCATCGAGCCGCCGTTCACGACGAAAGCATCGTCGAGCGAGCACCATCTGGCGTACGGCGACCAGTTCTTCCTGGAAACGACCAAGTATAATCCGCATTCACCCTATTCAGCAGCCAAAGCATCGAGCGACCACTTCGTGCGTGCCTATCACGACACCTACGGAATGCCTGTCATCGTGACCAACTGCTCGAACAACTATGGTCCTTACCAGTTCCCGGAAAAACTGATTCCACTCTTCATCAACAACATCCGCCATCGCAAGCCACTGCCTGTATATGGCAAGGGAGAGAATGTGCGCGACTGGCTGTTCGTTGAAGACCACGCCCGTGCCATTGATCTCATCTTCCACAAAGGCAAGATTGCCGAGACCTATAACATCGGCGGTTTCAACGAATGGAAGAACATCGACATCATCCATGTGCTCATCAACACAGTTGACCGCCTGCTCGGACGCAAAGAGGGCGAGGACATGGACCTCATCACCTTCGTCACCGACCGCGCCGGACACGACCTGCGCTATGCGATAGACTCGTCGAAACTGCAGCGTGAACTCGGATGGGAACCGTCACTGCAATTCGAGGAGGGCATCGAAAAGACCGTGCGCTGGTATCTGGACAACCAGGAATGGCTTGACAACGTGACGAGCGGTGACTATCAGAAGTATTACGAAAACATGTATAAGGACAGATAAGGTCCGCATGAAGACGAACGCTTCAACCGACAGAGGTGATGATAGGCAAACTCATTGAACTTCCAAAGATTACGGACCCGCGCGGCAATCTGACCGTCGCTGAAGGTGCACTGCATATCCCGTTCGACATCAAACGGGCATATTGGGTGTATGACGTTCCCGGCGGTGAGAGTCGTGGGGGGCACGCTCACCGGCAGTGCAGGGAATTGTTGGTGCCGGTCGGTGGGGCTTTTCACGTCACGCTGGACAACGGAAGGGAAAGGGAGACGCACCTCTTGAACCACCCGTGGCAAGGATTGCTAATCGAAACGGGCATCTGGCGGACGTTGGAGGATTTCTCGAGCGGTGCTGTGTGTTTAGTGCTCGCCTCAGAACCATTTGAGGAAAGTGATTACATTTATGATTACGATGACTTCTTGAAATACGTCGGATGTTCGAGATAAAACGATATTCACCTGAGCAGCAAGAAGCATGGGACCGATATGTAGCCTCGTCAAAAAACGCTACATTCCTGTTCTATCGCCGCTATATGGATTATCATGCTGAACGATTTCACGACCATTCACTGATGTTTTTCGTTGGCAGCCGACTACACTCCATTCTCCCTGCTCACGAGGAAGGCACCTCTTTTTGTTCACACCTCGGACTCACGTATGGCGGACTGCTGATGAATCAAGAAGTGACGACGAGCGGAGTGCTGACACTCTTTACCGAACTGAACGATTATCTGCGCAAACAGGGATTCACACAAGTGGTTTACCGCACCATACCCTGGATATTCCACCGCCTACCTGCAGAGGAAGACCTGTATGCCATTTTCTGGAAATGTGGTGCCCGTCTGAAACGGCGAATGGCAGGAACGGTGATATTCATGCAAGAGAACCTTCCCTGGCGAAAGGACCATCGTCGCAGACTGAATGATGCCCATGAAGCTCGCCTGCAAGTGGTGCGCAACGGAAGCATGGCTGAGTTTTGGGAAATCTTGGAGGAGAATCTTAAACAGCGGTTCGATGCCAGCCCTGTGCACACTTTACAGGAGATGGAACTGCTCAAGTCGCGCTTCCCGGATAAAATCATTCAGTATAATGCCTATCAAGACGACGTTATTGTCGGTGGCATCACCTTCTATGTCATGGGCAACGTCTTGCACGGTCAGTACAGTGCTACCAATGACATCGGGAAACGCACCGGTGCGATGGAAGCCATCTACGAACAAGTGATGTATCACGATTTCAAGGATTTCCAATATCTCGATTTCGGAACATCCAACGAAGACGGCGGAAAAATTCTCAACGAAGGGCTCATCAGTCATAAGGAGGGATATGGCGGGAGAACTGTTACGTACGACACTTACGAATGGACACTATGATAGACTACCTTCCCCTGAACAGGATTACAGCGTTGCATGCTGACGAAATCCATCAAACCGTCTCCCAAGTGGTGGACGACGGATGGTATTTGCAAGGCAAGGCGGTCAAGACATTTGAAGAACAATATGCTTCATACATCGGTACCGACTATTGCGTATCATGTGCCAACGGACTGGATGCCTTGACACTCATCCTGCGGGCTTATATCGAATTAGGAATCATGAGCAAAGGCGATGAGGTGATTGTTCCTGCCAATACCTATATTGCATCCATTCTTGCCATTACCGAAAACCAACTCACTCCGGTCCTCGTAGAGCCCGACGTGCAAACGTTAGAGATAGACGACACGTTGATTGAACGTGCCATCACTCCGCAAACAAAAGCCATCATGCTCGTACATCTCTATGGACAATGCGCATACACTGACACCATAGGTGACATCTGCCGACGCTACCAGCTAAAACTTATCGAAGACAATGCACAGGCACACGGATGCACCTATAATAACAGGAGAACCGGCAGCATAGGCGATGCTGCAGGACATAGTTTCTATCCCACCAAAAATCTCGGGGCACTTGGCGACGCGGGAGCAGTGACCACTGACGACAGACAATTGGCAACAACCATACGGGCATTGGCAAACTACGGCTCTCCGCAAAAACATGTATTCGACTTCAAAGGACGGAACAGTCGCATGGATGAGTTGCAAGCAGCCGTTTTGTCGGTAAAATTGAAGTATCTTGATACGGAGAATGAACGACGGAAGGAAATCGCGCAATCCTATCATCAACATATTGACAATCCGCTAATTAAAGTTCCGTTCGCTCATGGAGACAGAGACCACGTCTTCCACGTCTTCCCTATCCTCTTATCCGAACGCGACCGATTACAAAAATACTTGGAAGAGAACGGCGTACAGACAAGCATTCACTACCCCGTGGCACCTCACCAACAGACATGTTATAGCGAATGGAAACATCTGCAACTGCCCGTCACAGAACGCATTCATCGGGAAGAACTGTCACTCCCCTGCCATCCTGCCATGACCGACGAGGAGGCAGCCACTGTTATCCGCATATTAAACACATTCAAATAAGGAAAGAGAGATGAAAAACATTGAAACCCGACGCACCATACGACGGTACACATCACAGGAGGTTAGCGAAGAACTGCTCCAAAAACTTCTTTCACAAGCCAGCCGCACGCAGACGATGGGCAACCTGCAGCTATATAGCGTGGTGGTGACGCGCGACGAGAAGATGAAACAGCGTCTTGCACCAGCCCATTTCAATCAAACGATGGTAACACAGGCGCCCGTCCTGCTCACATTCTGTGCCGACTTCCGACGCACGACAGACTGGTGTGAACAACGGAACGCAACGCCAGGTTACGATAATTTCCTCTCGTTTATCAATGCGGCAACCGACTGTCTGCTCTACTGTCAGACATTCTGCAACCTTGCCGAGGAAGAAGGACTCGGGCTCTGCTATTTAGGGACAACCGTTTATATGCCGCAACTCATCATCGACACGCTCGAACTGCCACCACTCACCATGCCCGTTGCAACCATCACCCTCGGATGGCCCGATGAGCAGCCGCCACTCACCGACCGTCTGCCCGTCGATGCAATCATACATGATGAAGTTTATCGGTCTTATACGCCACAACGCATTGATGCCATTTATGGAGAGAAGGAGGCACTACCGGAAAACAAGGAGTTTGTGCGCATCAATCATAAGGAAACATTGGCACAAGTATTCACCGACTGCCGCTACACCAAACGCGATAACGAGAGCATGTCGAAAGGACTCATCGAAACACTAAAGCGACAAGGATTCTTGTAAGAAAAAATCCCCAGCGTTTCGCAACGTTGGGGAGTTTTTACAAACTAAATAATAAAGTAGATAATAATAAAATGATGTAAATAAAGTCTATATAGCGGGAGAAGATGTCTGTTTCACAACAAACTGCGAAAAGCATTCTCCCCAATGGTTTCTTCTATATTTTCTGTTGATTATGAATTTCTACTAATGCGGAAAAGGTCGCTACTTAAACCAAGAGGGAACAACCATACGTCCTTGATTACGACCGTTGCGATTGAGGGGGTTTACAGAATTACTGGTGAATCCCAGAGAGTAAGATTCTTTATCGCCTACACCTGGGCGCGGAGAAGATGACCAGTAGCAGCCGTGAATATCATCTCTTCCTTCTCCCAACCTTCCGTCAGAAAGGATATGAGGAATAGCAGGAAGGAAGAAATAGTTTTCGATCTCTGTATTGCTCGGGCGACCCTTGGTCTTGTAGTCGTTGGTTGAAACTATGTATTTATCGGCTGAAAGCTGTGAGTAATGACCATCCTCACCTAAGGGGGTCTGTGGGCAGTCGCGTTTCGTGTATTCAGTAGGTTTGTCCGGAATATTATCCCATTGCAAGAACCATGCCCCGTAAGTATAAATATGGGCACCACCAGAGCCAGTTATGAACCAAGGATAGTTCGTCTCCCAACGCGGGTCACCTTTCAATACGTACCAAGTCATGGCATTAACATTGGGTAGTTCTTTACAAGAATTCTTAGCTTGTTCGGGAGCATTAGTCTCAGTGTTATACCAACGGTCGGGGGCTGCTTCAGCACTTGTTGGGTAGTTGGCTGCTGGGTTTTTATGATTGACATAATAGGGTACATTTTCAACCGCTTGATCCTTCCAACAGGGTTGCTCGGCATCCCACAGATGGAACAGATATGGAGAATACATTTCTGCGCCCAACTGATGTTTGATGGTTGTCACACCGCCAATATTGTAGGTGCGTAAAGCAATCGTTTTTTCGATGGTGAATGTTGCACCTTCAACGCCGTTCACCATTATTTCTGGTTTAATGGTGTAGCGAATGGTTATCGTGTGTGTGCCTGGTTGGATGACCGCAAAACAGCTTTTTCCCGGAGCAGAAGATTCAGGTTTGAAGTCAAGGTCGAAACCAGCCGTTCCGCAGGTGAGTGTCACCGTGTTAGAAGTATTTGTGGCGTTGTCAACGTCAAGTTGTCCTGTGCCGAAAGGATAGGTTCCTGCAACATTTGTCGTGCCGTCTGTGATGATTTCTATTTTCATCAGCGTCCATTTTTTCGTTACATCTGCTATCTTGTAGGGCTGGAATACTAAATAGGCTGCTTTGTGATTGAGCTTGAACGTGTATTTTCCAGACGTTTCGTTTCTTGTGGCTATGTCCAAACCGCAGTCGCCAGACGGACCAACATGGTCACCATTGTCCCATTCTGTCTGTGTCTGAGAATTTAGTATGGTTACTTCCATGTCATCGGTTGTCGTACTTGCGGTATTCGTGCCGTTGCCGATATACATCACGGAACATGTGGGTTCTTCCAGACTGACACCTTCAAGCAGGAAGCTTGCTGTTCGTTTGTCTTCTGCAAGCGTGCTGGAAGACGTTTTCTGGTAGGTAGTTCCAGTAGTGTTCACATAGATTTGGTCGCCTTCCGACCAGTAGAACTTGCGGTTAGCATCCATTGACGTACGCGTGTTGTCGCCAGACGAGAATAATGTTTGTCCTTTCGTTACCTCTATTTCGTTGTTTTCGTTGTTTTGGTGGTCTTCTGGTTCCAAAACGTCGTTGCTACAGCTAACGATGGTGCTACATGTAACGATTGCAGCCACAAGCACCATGGAATGGTATAAAAACTTTTTCATATTTTAAATTGTTTGTTATTGAAATGCCTGATCGATTATATGTAGTATATGGGTTCATGCCAGTTATTACCACAAATAATCCTCCCAAGGTTTAAATTTCCATACTTTGTCTTCTTTTTTATCCATCTCCAGCTTATCGCTGTCGTCCCAAAAGACAATCTCTTTGGCGCCAGTTATCGTACCGTCGTCGTTACCATCGCCGGCATGCCCGCCGAGAGAAGTGGTCATGATGTGTTGAAACTCGCACTCTTTACTCTCAATGAATGGGGGAACATACTTCCTTAAATCTACTTTCATAATGCTAATTAATTAAATATTGAATAATGTACTTTCAGTTTTCTCATGAATCATCTTATTTAAACCAAGGCAGACCGTTTGGACGCACTCCGCATAAGAAACCTTGGCTTCTTTCGCCTTGCCAACAGTCAAGGGATATATGGACTGCAGACTCGCCCGTTCCTCGGGACGCACATACTCACGTTTTGCGTCTTGTTCTTTTGTCATTTTCATTTCACTCTTTGTTTAAATACATTTTATTACTGATTAAATAATATTTCTTAAGTAGTTTTCAGCGACAAACTGAGAGTGCGCTGTGCGTTGTTATTTAACGCGGGGCCTTCACAGTTGTTCTGATACAGCCTGTAGAATATTGCCATAATTGAAATTGAATGTTATAATTATACATTTTTTGAATTTTCGCTGCAAAAGTACGAATAATAGAGTTAACTAAAAAAAAAAAGCGTTAATTATAGTTAACGCTTTTTTTGAATGTGTAAAAATTATTCCGCTTTGCAGAGAAATCTGCCCCTATGTATATAATAATGTGTATGTGCGTCGCGCTATGCCTCGCCTCCCTTCATGTCGTCGGGCAGCGACTTCTTGGGGCTGACGCCGAGCTGCTTCATATTCTCCAATCGGCGGACGACGTTGCCCTTGCCCTCGCTCAGCTGCCCGCGCGCCGTCTCGAAGTGCTGGCGCAGCGTCTCAATGTCGCGGTCGATGCGGAGGAAAGTCTCTGCGAACGTGACGAATTTGTCGTACAAATCGCTCGACTGGCGCATGATTTCCTCCACGTTGCGGTTCATCCGATAGTTCTGCCACATCGTATGTGTGAGCTGCAGCGTCATGAGCAGGTTAGCCGGAGAGATGATGATGACCTTCCGCTTGTAGGCATACTGCAAGACGGACGGGTCGGTGCGCAGCGCCGCAGCGTAGCCGCTTTCGTAGGGCAGGAACATCAGCACGTAGCCGATACTGCCCTCGACGAGACGGTCATAGTTCTTCACCGTGAGCTCATCCACATGGCGGCGCACCGAAGCAACGTGCTCCCGAAGCAGGGCTTCCCGCTTCTGCTGGTCGTCGCACCGCGCAGCCTCGAGATAGGCAGTGAGCGACACTTTCGCGTCAATCACTATTCGCTCGCCGTTCGGGAAGTTGACCACGGCATCCGGACGGAAGATGTTCCCCTCCCCGTCGCGATAAGTTTCCTGCAGCGAGTATTGCTCGCCCTTGATGAGACCGCAGTCCTCAAGCGTCTTGTCCAATATCATTTCGCCCCAGTCTCCCTGTGCCTTTGAATCACCTTTGAGCGCCTGTGTGAGGCTCGCCGCATCGTTGCCGATACGCTCGGTCTGCTCCCGAAGCTCGCGCACCGTTCGCTCCTGCTCGTCGTGCAGCTTCTTCATCGCCTCCTCAAACGCCGTCTTTATCTCCGTCTTGTGGGCTTCGCTGTGGCGGCTGTTTTCGCTCACAGCCTTCGCAAAGGTGTCGAGTTGCTGCCGCAACGGCGTAAGCAACGCGTCCAGACGCTCCTTGTCGGCGGTCGTCAGCTCGTGCCGACTGTCCTTGAGCATTCGCTCCGCCATGTTCTTAACCTCTTCCTGCATGAGGCGATTGCGCGTCTCTGCCTGAGCAAGAATCTCCGAACGCATGTCCTCCGCATGCCGCTGCTGCTCGCTCAGCTGCGTCTCAGCCACCGCACGGAGCCGCTCTGCCTCGCCCTTCGCAGCCGAGAGCTCCTGCAACTGTTGCTGAAAACTTGCCGCCAACTGCCGCTCCGACTCCGCGCGCTGGTCGTTCAACTGCTGCCTCACGTTGCTCTCTGCAGTGAGTGCACGCTGTTTCATGAAGAAGAAACCGATAAAGAAACCGGCTGCCACACCTATTATTACATATACTGCTATCATATCGACGAAAGTGTTTAGTTGTTCCGCGCCATGCGCTTAATCCTGAAAATAAACCCGCTTCACCCGATTGCTGATGCCCGTGAGCACCTCGTACGGAATCGTATCCATCACGTCTGAAAGCCGCGTGACAGGCAGATGGTCGCCGAAAATCTCAACACTGTCGCCCTCTTCGCAGTCGATTCCAGTCACGTCCAGCATCGCAACGTCCATGCAAATATTACCAACGTAAGGCGCTTCCTTCCCGTTCACCAAGGCAAACGAGCGCCCGTTGCCCAACTTCCGTGAAAGACCGTCGGCATAACCGATGGGCACAGCGGCAATCACACTGTCTCGCCCGAGCACGCCGCGACGACCGTAGCCCACCGTTTCCGTCGCCGGCACCTCGCGCATTTGCAAGATTGTGGTCTTCAACGTACATACATTCGCCAACACGCGGTTATCCCTCGGCGACACACCGTACAAGCCAAGCCCGAGCCTACACATATCCATCTGACGCTCAGGGAAGTGCTCTATGCCCGCAGAGTTGCATATATGCCGCAGGATTTTATGCGAGAACGCCGCCTGAAGACGCTCACTGCCCTGCGCAAAGAGCGCAAACTGCTCGTCAGAGAACGCATCAAGCTCATCGCTGTCGGCACCCGCGAAGTGCGAGAACACCGACCGCGGAATCAACGCCCTCTGCCCCTGCAGACGGCTAATCAGCTCATCCATGTCCGCAACGGGATGGAATCCGAGCCGGTGCATACCCGTATCAAGTTTCACATGTACGGGGAAGCCAGCCACACCGTGGTGCCGCGCCGCCCTGACCAGCGCATCCAGCAGGCGGAAAGAATACACTTCCGGCTCCAGACGATAGTCAAACAGCGTCTTGAACGACGACATCTCCGGATTCATCACCATAATATTCGCCGTGATACCGTTGTTCCGAAGCGCCACTCCCTCATCAGCCACTGCCACCGCCAGATAGTCCACGCGGTGGTCTTGCAGCGTCTTTGCCACCTCCACGGCACCCGCGCCATAGCCGTCAGCCTTAATCATACAAACCAGTTTGGTCGTCGGATGGAGGAACGAACGGTAATAGTTCAGATTGCTGACCAGCGCACTGAGGTTCACTTCGAGAATCGTCTCGTGCACTTTCTTCACCAACAGCTCCGTCAACTGATCAAAACCGAACGAGCGGGCACCCTTCAGGAGAATCACTTCGTTGCGAAGCTGCGCAAACTCCGGAGCCCTGATCAACTCCTCACAGCTATCGAAAAAGAAACGCTCAGCCACACCGAAGAGCGCCGACTGCGCCTTAATATGCGGTCCGATACCGATGAATTTCTGCACTCCGCGCGTCGAAATCAAGTCGGAAACCTTGCAATAGAGCGTCGCATCGTCCATCCCCGTCTGCTGAATGTCGCTCAAAATGAGCGTCCGCTTCCGCCCGTCGTGGTCGGGACGGCGGTTCATAAAGTCGAGCGCAATGTCCAGAGAGTGGATGTCAGAGTTATAAGAATCATTGATGAGCGTACACCCGTGCTGCCCTTCCTTTACCTCAAGGCGCATGGCAACAGGCTCCAGACGAGCCATCTGCGCACATATCTCATCGACGCCAACTTGCAAATACAAAGCCACGGCGATGCAGTGAATGGAGTTCTGCACCGAAGCATCGTCAATCAACGGCAACGTGTAGCTGCCCGCTGCGCCTTGATACACGAACTCAATAATCGTCTCGCTCGCCCGCTTCTCCACCTTATTTATATATAAAGGACACGCCGCTGATTTCATTGACCACGCCACCAACTGCCTGTCAGCATAGGTCTCTCGGATGAGGCGCGCAGCCAACTCGTCGTCGGCACAGTAAATAATGGCTCTCGAAGAAGCAAACAGACGGAGTTTCTCGCGACACTTCTCTTCCAGCGACGAGAAATTCTCCTGATGGGCACCGCCAATGCTTGTCAGCACTCCGACGGTCGGCTGTATCATCTGTTGCAAAGCCTCCATCTCGCCAGGCTGACTGATGCCTGCCTCTATCACCCCCAACTGGGTCTGCTCGTTCAACAGCCAAAGCGAAAGAGGCACACCCACCTGCGAGTTGTAGCTTCGCGGTGAACGCGTGATGTTCATCTGCGGTGAGAGCAACTGGAAGAGCCATTCTTTCACCACCGTCTTTCCATTACTTCCGGTAATGCCCACCACTGGAACGGATATGCACTCACGATGCCAGCGTGCCAGCGTCTGCAATGCCTTGAACGAACTATCCACCACGAGGAAGTTCGCTTCAGGATAGGACTCAGCCCAATCACTCGGAGCCTCCTCCACCACGAAACTGCGCACGCCGCGCTGATAGAGCTCAGGGATGTAACGATGTCCATCGTTGCGTTCCGTCTTTAGAGCGAAGAACAATGTTTCTTCAGGAAAACCGAGCGAGCGGCTGTCCGTCAACAGGAAAGCAACGTGCGTGAAAGCTGTTCCTACCCGTTGCCCGTGAATCACTTCTGCTATTTTGTCTATTGTATATATCATTTTCCCTTCTTTTTATCTTCTGCAAAGATAATGAAAACTATTGAAGTAACCGGCAGTTGCTTTGGAAAAGTTTTCTTCTCTGCATGAAATAAAAACAATCCGTGCAACAAAAGCACATTGACTCTTGCTGCACGGATCAAGGAAAGTTTATTCAGTTTGCTTATTGAGGATAGACTTCCTGCACATAAGCGTCCACCCAGCGGTAATACTCGCCCGCCAACTTATCCGCCTTCTTGCCTTTCCTCATCTGCTCAATCATTGTTTTTCCACTTTCTATTATCTTTTCTTCTATAGGGAGCACTCGCTGCAAGATACCTGTACCAGCCTGATTGATGAGCTTGGAGATATCAATATAGTCGTGCACGTTTCCCGATGCTGCGTTGAACACCTTTTCTTTCTGCGCAAATGCTTTCTGGCAGAGCCATGAACTTCCGTCTGCACCATGTCCGACAATTGTTGGCATCACACCTGAAGGAGTAATCAACAATGGTATTGCCACCGATGCCGCAGGCCATCCGATATTGGTCCAACTGACGGTCATCAGTGGCGATTCTCCGGTCTTGACTCCTTGAATCAGAATGGCAGAAGCTGTGCTCCAACGGGTAATATAGTCGCGAAAAGCAAACATCTTCGTATCGTCATAGTTTTTCGGCATGATGTCGTAGAGATTGATTTTCGTCAGTCCGTGCGTCAGATAGCGTGGAACCACCGTCAAAATATGCTCCATGTCTATCTTTCCTGCTTTGTATGTGTCTGCCATGAAATCGGTGATTGCCATATAGCGTTCCACACCGATATCTATACTGCGACAACCCGTCATGCCGTGGTTGGTACGCATCAGGTATCCATCTGGGGCAACAGAAGGGTCATTCACATCGAACTTCACATAGCTATTGCTACCGGTCTCATAATAGGCGCAGCCACCTTTTGCATCCATCACGCCGAAGTTGGAGTTGATATCCATCGGCTTGGGCAAGGTGTCCAACAGATGCTCGAAGTCTTCCAGCGAACTACATATTTCCAACGCACGCCGTATGAACTCGCCGTCACCGTTAGAGTCTTTTCCTTCACAACCATTCAGGTTATAGGCGGCAGTATTGATGATGGCAAACCCCGTCTCGTTGTGCCCGCCCCAAGCAGCCTGAGGCTTCATGTCGTCAGCAGCTACGATACCGATATATCTATAGCGTTCACCCTGCACCAAGACGGCTACGTTATTGGTACGACTGGTATCGCGGTTCTTGAAAAGAATCGGACGACCATCCTTCGTCATCTTTCCCGACACGATGACCGACGTACATGCTTCTGCCTTGGGTATGACACCCCACACGAGAAGCATCAAAAACGAATAAAACAATATCTTACTGTTCCGCATATTAGTTCTTTTTTAAATGATGACTATCTCCTATTTTCTGATATTCTTTTGCCACAAACTCATCCACCCACTCGTAGTAAGATTTCAGTTTGTCGGCATCAACATGTTTTTTCTTATAAAACTGTGCCTGAAGCTTTTCGCCACGCTTCAGGATTTCCTCTTCCACGGGGAGAATCTGCTGCATGATGCCCGTTCCCGATTTATTGATAAGTCGTCCCAGACGGATGTAACTCTGACCGTCGCTGTATTCCCATGGCCAGATGTAGCTCTTGAAAGTGTTCGCCCAGTCAACGAGCAGGCACCTGCCGTTCTCGTCGCGACGCACCACCTGCGGAAAGAGACTTTCCTTCGTCCACCAAATCGGAATGGCAACAGATACAATCGGGCATGAGATGCAGGTCCAACCTGTTGTCAACGACGGATTCTCACCTGCCTTCACTCCTTGTACCATGTAGGTTGACATTGTTGAATAGCGGGGAATGAAGTCTGCAAAACTGACCACCAACTCATCATTCTCGTCAGCGGGCATCTGGTCATAGAGGTTCACTTTCGTCATGCCATGTTCCAGACAACGAGCCATGCTGAGCAGCGTCTTCCAACTGATGTTCTTCTGTTGATATGCCTTTTCCATGATGTCGGTAGCTTTCTGATAGCGGGCAAAGCCTTTTCCTTCTTTGATGTCGCCCGTCATACCGAAATTACTTCTGATGATATAGCCGTGCGGAGCAACAGTTGGGTCGTCGGCATCAAACTTCTTATAGCCGAGGTGTCCACACTCGAAATATGCCACGTGTCCCTGTGCATCCATCACACCGTAATTACTGCCGTAAGAGAAATATTTCATCTCGGCAATCATCGCCTCAAACTCATCGACCGTGGCGCAACGCTCCAGTGCCCAGCACATGATATTCCCGCGCTTGAGCTCATTGGTGGTTTTCTGCTCCAAGTTATATGACGTGGAATTCATCACAACCAGTCCCACCTCATTCTGACCGTACATCACTCCCCGGTCGCTCTTATCGCTGATGGGCACGACTGCCGTCCACGCATACTTCCCGCTATTTCCCGTCACAAAGACATTGTCACTACCCGAACGGTCACGGTTTTTCAACATCAACGGTCTGCCGTCAACGGTATATTTGCCACTGACAATGGCTGTCGTACATGGTAAAGCAGTCAGTGCTATACCGAACAGCATGAGAACTGCGATAACGTTTCTTTTCATTTTTTCGTGGTTTACTAATACATTAAAATCTGAAAAATCTGATTGTGCAAATATAGAGATTAAAGTTGTACGCTGCAAGTTTTTTATTCTCGTTGGGATAAATTATCCCGTCTTTTTTGCTAAATGGGAGAAAATGTCCATCAACTTTGTCGTTTTTCCTTGCTTTCTTGATAGTTATTCCCATAAAAAGATGTATCTTTGCAGTAAAGGAGATAATCAATCAGCATGAAGTCATGAAAAAACTACTCATATTTCAGTTAGGCTTGTTAGCCATATTACTTTCAGCATGTCAGCAGAAGAGTGCCACTACTCAACAGGCAACACCCGACAGCATCTATTCCGTTTCACATATCAGCAGCGTTTATGGGAAAGATCGTCCGAAGGCATTTGAACTCATTCGCATTGCGGAAGAGAAAAAGCAGTTGGAAGCATGGCAGGCGGACAGCCTGCGCGCAAAAATCTGTCTGGACGATTTCTATGACCTCAACAAGAGCATTGAATATGCACTGCGCACACTCACCTATGACGAGGTGGTCTCCAATCCGCAGCGCCACCTGAACATGCTGACGCTCATCTCGCAGATTGAAGTCAGTCTGGGACGTTTCTCCGAGTGCATACGTTTCAGCGACGAAGGCATGAAACTGGCAGAGGAACTCAACGATGACAACAGTGCCTGCCAACTGATGATCAACGCCGGCTACAGCATGTATTTCATGAAAGAGAAAAAGAAAGGACTTGAATATATGCTGCGGGCAGAAAGCATTCTTGAGAAGAAAACTGATGAACGCAATCTGAGAACGCTTTCTTTCTGCTACGGACAGCTGATGCTCGCATTATGGGTGGACGATACGGATGCCGCAATCCTGAGAGGAAAAAAACGCGAGGCTCTGCTCGACAAGATGGAGACCGACATGCCTGATATTCCGAAAGCATTTTTCGATACCCGGAGAGGACTGACTTTCTCAAAAATGGCTGACTTCTATGCGCTGAAGAACGACAAAGAACAAGCACGCCTATACGCAGATAAGTTCAAACAAACGGAATTGTCGAAAACTGCACGCGGACATCAGCTCATCCTCGACTACTACTGCACCATCCACGACTTCCCCATGATTTGCGAGACGTACCAGAAATCACTTCCTTATTGGGAGCACAAAGACTCGTTCTGCAACCGATATGCAAGTGTGCTGGGAATGCTGACCAAAGCCTACGCAAAAGAGGGAATGCTCAGACAGGCATTCGACCTCCGCACACGGCAGTTCAACATCAAGGACAGCATGCTCGTGCGGGAGGCTTTAAACGAGGGGCTCCGCTTTGCTGCCATCTACCAGACACACGACAAGGAAATTGCATTGGCAAAGGAACGTGCCGACGCCCAGCGATATCTCATTCTCGGTATTACTGCGCTCATCCTGCTGACGCTCGTCTGCGCCTTCGCATTCTATAGACACCAGCAACACAAAAAGACCCGGGAGAAAAACCGAATGCTGCTCCGACAGCTTGACACCATCAACGAATACCAAAAGAAAATCCAGCAAACAACTGTCACCACAACAGAGGAAGACGTGGAAGATGAGGTAGAGGATGAGGTGGAAGACCTGACGGAAACCGACGACACGGAAGAAAAGCAGGAGATAGCACAGGACGAGGAGGCTCCCGTCTCTGCTGTCAACAAGAGACGCATGATGCAGATACGAAAATTCCACCAGCTGATAGAGGAAGAACAGGCTTTCTTGCAGCCCGACTTCAGTCGCGACAAGCTACAGACACTGATGGGCATCAGCAAAAACAGTCTCTCGCCGATTCTGAACGAAGTGCTCGGCGACGCTCCCAACCTCTCGGAATATATCAACAGTAAACGCGTCACCTTTGCTTGTCAACTGCTCCGCGAACACCCGCAAATGACGATTGATGCCATCGCTGCAGACAGCGGATTTTCCACCACACGCAACTTCCGCCGCTGCTTCAAAGCCCAGACGGGCATGTCGCCCGCAGAATACCGCGAGGCGTCAATGGGTCTTGAATAATTGATAATTGTCAATTGATAAATGATAAATATGGTTAGGGGTAACTTTTTTGAGTTCGAACTAACTTGACTGGTAAGGCTAGATTGGCTATATCGGCTAGAAAAGCCGGCTTATGATCTCAGCCTGAAAAAACGCTCCATCAACTTACGGATATTTTGCGCCGCCACCGCTTTTTCCATCGCTTCTTCTAAGGAAAGTGTGGGTGGATTGATGCTCTCCACGTAGGCAAAGCCTGCATCAAGCAACATTTGACGGTCGGTGACCTTTCCGGCAATCAATAGTGTTGGAACGTGATATCGCGATGCCCGCAACATGATTCCGTGCGGCAGTTTTCCCATCAGCGTCTGTCCGTCGGCACGCCCCTCACCGGTAACCACCAGATTGGCGCCCTCCACCTGTTTATCAAACCCTACGGCATCGAGCAACAAGTCGATACCCGACCGACACCCGGCACGCAAATATTGCATGAACGCATAACCCAAACCGCCGGCAGCACCAGCACCGGCAGCTAACGAACAGTCGTGACCGCAATGCTTTGCCGACTGTTCAGCGAAAGCCGCTGCCCGTCGGTCGAGCTCGACCACCATCTCAGGCGTTGCACCTTTCTGCGGACCAAAGACATGGGCTGCACCTTGCGGACCGCAAAGCGGATTCGTCACGTCCGTAGCAAGGGTGAACTGCAGGTCTTTCAGCGCCGAAACACAATACAAATCTTCTCTCCCGAAAGCATCTGAAAGGGCTTGAAGCATGCCCTTTCCCGCATCGCTCGTGCCGCTGCCTCCCAGTCCGATGACAAAACGGCGACAGCCTCTGCGGATAGCATCGGCAACCAGTTGTCCCACTCCGTAACTGGTGGCAGTCAACGGGTTGCGCTCCTCCGCCTTGAGCAAGGTCAGACCGATAGCACGTGCCGTTTCTATCACAGCCAGGTCGTCTTTCCGCAGATAGCAACAATCTGTCTGCCGCATCAACGGGTCGCACACCCGGACGCTCACCATTTCCCCGCCGACGGCAATACGGTAAGCATCCAGCCATCCTTCACCCCCATCACTCACGGGAATGTCCACCACCTCCGCATCGGGACAGGCAGCAAGAACACCTGACTGAGCAGCCGCATTGGCTTCTGCCGATGACAGGCAACCTTTAAATGAGTCTATCGCAACAATGATTTTCATTTATTAAGCGTCCATTTCTGGATATTTCTTCTTTAACGCATCCAGTTTCTCTTGTGTCTTTGTCATGAACTGCTGATATTCTGCCGATTCGGGATGGAACGGACGGTGCGCCAAAGCCGCTTTTACGGGGCGGTATTCCTCGATGAAATGGCGGGTTTTTGCACTAAAATAGGTATTGGAGAGTCGCTCCCAGATGTATTCCACCGCCTGCTCGGAAGGGTGCAGCATGTCGGAAGCATAGAAACGATAGTCGCGCAGTTCGTCGTTCACAATCTCATAAGCCGGGAAATAGGTCACCACGTCGGGATATTTCTTCGCCAGTTCATCGGTTGCAAGCAAGAGGACGGCTTTCGACAACTGACTGCCATGAAACCCATACTTCGCATAACGGATGGGACTGACCGTCACAATCACCTTCTCCACCCCATCGCGTTCACGCAGTATGTCTATCGCCCGGGAGAGATGGTCCACACATTCGCCGACCGTCAGTTCCCGCTCCTCAAACAGATGGGCAGGACGCTTGCCGCAGTTGTCCACCACCTCTCCTGTTGCCTTTTCCACATACACATGATTCGTGCCCAGCGTCAGCACTGCCACGCGCCACCGCGTCTGCCCGTCTCCCACCCGCTCGATGGTGTGGAGGATGCTGACGGGGTTATACATCACTCCGAAAGGATTGACCGTTACCCGGAAATGCTCTTCCTGAAAGCGTTTCCCGATGCTGTCGGCAAAGCACGAGCCTACGAACAGCATCTGCTCAAACGGCTCTATGGCGAAGTCTGCCTGCGCTATCTTGACAATGGTTCTGAAATCCATAACATTTGGCTATTTGATGCAAAAATACGTCTTTTTCGGCAAAAACAGCCGAAATCGGGCGGATTTGTTGATCTTTCTCATGAGTTTATTACACATTATTATATATAAAGGACCTATGACAACAAAAGAGAAGGCATCGGGAGAGGGCTACACCTATCGCTATCCGCATCCTGCCGTGACTGCCGACTGCCTGGTGTTCGCGCAGGGAGCACAGATGCAGAAGTAAAACGAAGAAAACGCCTGCATGAATATACGAAAACACCCGTATATTCATACAAAAAAGCGATAGTAAAACTTCCGTTTTCTGAAAGTTGAACTTTTGGCTCCTAAAAGTTTAACTTTTACCTCCTGAAAGTTCAACTTTTGCACGCTAAAAGTTGAACTTTTGGAAAGCACACCCTAATCCATTGATTATCAATACGATAAAAACTACCCCACGATACCGCCGCCAAGTGTATATTTATGCAGTGAGGCAAAGTGGATTTTCGCAAAGAATAAAGACACGACAGACAGGCTGTATGGGATAGACAATCTTAAAAGGACATCAACTCCTGCTCACTTGCAACCCACTGTTACTCAGCGCCATATCCACGAAGCGGGCGTTGCTGTTCAGCGGATGGTCGGTGAGCAGCTGGCGGATACGGGCTGCCGCCTCATCGTCTTTGGCTATCATGTAGAGATAACCGCCACCGCCGGCACCGGGCAACTTATAGCCCAAGCACAGGTCATCGACCATCGCCGTGAGCTGCTGCACATTCTCGGGATTCGTTCCGCTGTCCAAGAGTTGGTTCTGCTGCCACGTTTTCCGCACCAGTCGTCCCAATTCCTCAAACTGATTGCGCTGCAACGCCTCATACAGACAATGGGCGTGTGCCTTCATCTCGCGCAGCAGTGCCAGTTCGGCATGCTGGTTGAGGAACATTTTCCGAACGATTTCAGCAAGTATTTTCTTGGCTGTCCGCGTGATGCCCGTATAATATAGAAGATGCAGATGGCGGTATTCAGGATTGGTAAACAGCGTGTCGGGCAGCCAGTGCACCACCGGACTCTGCTCGAATCCCTGTTCGGTCTGCAACAGCTTCACGCCGTGCAGCAGTCCGCCGAACTGGTCTTGCCATCCACCGCCGGTCGTCAGCAGTTGTTCCAAGACAAGGGTCTGCCTGCCAATCTCGTTTTTGTCCCATCCCAGACCGCAAAAGTCGTTCAGTGCCCCGAGCACGGTGGATGCCAGCAGACTGCTGGTTCCGAGTCCGCTGCCTGCGGGGATAGCCGACAGGAGAGTCACCTCGATACCGGCTCCGAAGGCGTTCAACTGCTCGTCGAGACTGCTGAAATGTTCTTCCGAATAGGCGGGAAGGAACCCGGCGAGCGCCAGTGCTGCCTTCGGGATGGAGAACGGGCTACCCACCTTCTGGAAATCAGCCAGTTGTTCATAGGTCGTCACTTGCTCCATGGCTCCCATATCGATACTGCGCAACACAATCTTCCGCTCGGCAGAAGGGCGTACGTAGGCTTGCAGGGGCGGTTGCCCGTTGAGTTCGATGGCGATATTGACCACGCTGCCGCCTTCCATCAGGCAGAACGGGGGCGTATCGGTCCATCCGCCGGCAAGGTCGATGCGCACGGGTGAGCGTCCCCACACAATCTGGTCGGAGCAGACAGACAGGCGCGGTGCCTGTCTTGCCATCGCAACGGCAGAGGTCAGTCCCTCGCTCAGCAGCGAGAAGGCTTTCCGCTCGTCGTCTTCGCCGCCCGTTCCTTTCAGTCTTGTCATCTCCGAGCGGAACATCGCGTCGTGGATGCGCGTCATCAGCGGCTCATCGTCGCTCAGCGGGTGTGGAACAGCTACGTTGTGCTCCACGAACTGCCGCGCCGTGTCCTCGAGGTCGAGCTGATAGAAAATGTTGTGGCGGTGGTTCTTCGCGAGGAAGGGCAGACACTTGCCACGATTCTCCCGCCGCTGGTCGTTCAATCGCCTGAGGTTGGCTTGTGCGGCAATCTCGTCGGCACTCAGTCGGGACGACATGTTCCAAATCATCCGTCCACCGTCTTGGAACGGCTCGTTGAGCATCCACCGGAGCACCAGTCCGGCATCGCTCTCATTGTTCACCACTGGGAAGATGCGTGCCCGCTGTAAGTCATCGCCCTGCTCAATGGCTGTAAGGTCTATCCGCCGCTCTTCCGCCCATGTGGGGAAGGGTTTGCCGATGAACGTGGTGTCCATCGACGTGACGGCACCGCGGAAAGTATCATCCATGCCATACGGACGGACGGCATATTGCGTCTCGCCTATCGGCACGATATCCACACACTGCCCGGCTGTCAGTTCTATCTGCCAGGCATTGTCGGGCACACCGGTAATCACGTGGTCGTGTTCCAGTGTCCACTTCTCACTCACACAACTGTTCTCCACCCACAGATGGTGGTTCTTTTCGGTGATGGTGACCCACGTTTCGGCATTCTGCACAAACATGGCAGGATGGGGTTTGAGCGAGTGATGGAGCACCCGCCGCTGGTCGTTGGTCAGATTCTGCACGGCAAGCATCGAGGAAATCAGTTCGCGCGACGTACCGAAATGATAGAACTCGCCGCCCTGCAATGGCACGACCGCCACGCGCAACGGATTCACGTCGGCATCTTTCAACGTAGGACAAGCGCCTAACGCACCGCCGAAATCGGTATAAAGGTCATAGAAATCAATTTCGTCTCCCTTCCTGCTCTTCCGCATCAGCACCTCCACGGCACGGTCGCTGAGCAGCCACACCCCAATATCGGTCAGATAGAAATGGTCTTTCTGCAGCTCGCCCAGTGTCTGCACGGTAGGTTTCTGAAGCATGCACTTCAGTTCGTTGGGACGCCGACGGTCGCAGACGAACACTCCGTGGTGACTGGCAATGGTGCTGTCAAGCCACAACCCATAGCACACCACATCGGCATCGGGTATCGGTAACAGCGGCTCGGTGGCACGGATATAGACATCGCCGCTGACAATCATCGTGTGCAACGACTTCGGAGCAGCTGCCATCATCTGCTCATAGAGCGGCAACTGCAGCGAGAGCAGGTTTTGCGACAACTGCTGTCCGCGCTCCCAACGGAACACCGGCATCGGGGTCAGTATCTTTCCCGACGGCGCATACGAGGGCAGCCGCCGGCTTTGACCGCCGGCATGGAGCAGGATTCGCTGCTCACCGCCCAGCCACTGCATAAAATCGCTGTCAGCGCCAGCACCTTTTTCTGCATTGAAAGCCTCTTTCAACAGCCACGCCGTGCCACCGCCCGACCCCAGTTTCCTATCGACGGGGTCACTCGTGCAGAACCATTCCCGCCCGGGAAGTCCGGTGATATCGTGAAAACAATCTACCACATGCGGTGGCAGAGACAGCAATTTCTTCATCATTCCTCAGTCTTTTTGGTTGTTCTGACAGCACTCCATATCGCATATGCAAAGCCCAACAGCAACAGGCAAAGGGCTATATAGGCAATGGTCTCGGTCTCCTTCACCGTCTTGGGGAAGAAGCTGAGCACCACTTCATGCTCGCCGGCAGGCACTTTCAGCGCACGAAGCACATAGTTCACACGTCCCAGTTCGGCTTCCTGACCATCGATGGTCGCCGTCCAACCAGGATAGTATATCTCTGAGAAGACCACCACGCCGCCCGTCGCCGAACTCAACTTGTAGGTCAGTTGGTTGGGCTCGTAGGCAGTGAGCGTCACTTGCGCCGTACTGTCTTGCGGCTGGCTCTCGCCCAGCACATCCTTGAAGCGGGCATCTGCCACCGCCTCGTGGCGCAGGTCGGTCGTGCCAACTCCGTCCAGTTCTTCATTGGCATTGGCTACGTACGTCACCTTGTTGACAAACCAGCCGTTGCCGAAGGCTGACTGGTTCAAGACGGGCGTCGCACCGCCCTGCAGAGGAACGATGAGATAGCGGGCATTGAGCATATTCAGCACGGGGAAGATGCTGTCGTTGTCTGCCACCGTCACCATCTCGCCCGGCACGAACTGCGCCTTCGAGAGCCCCTGCAGCTCAGGAGCGATGTGTGCATCGATAAGTTCTTGATAGCGGCGCAGTTTGGCAGCATGATAACCGCCAATGCTCTTATGATAGAACGAGGTGTTGTTTTCGTTGAATGGTCCCTGCGAGTCGGTGAGATTCATGACACGATAGTTGAGGGTCTTGTCCTCCAGAATCTTCTTATCGGCAGCCGTCATCTCCTGCGGCTGCTCGCGAACGCTCTTGCTCACAAACATCTTGTCGTTCAGATAGCGCTTGTTCACCATCCACATATCCACCAGACACAGCACGGCGATGCAGCCAATCATCGGAACGGCCTTCAACTTGCCGGCACGATAGAGCAGCAACAGCAGCGTGCCAATGACGATAACGATGACCGTGCGCCAGCAGTCGGCGGTGAAAATGGGGATGCGCATCGACTCAAGACTTGCCAACACGGAAGCCAGATATTCCTGCGGAACATACTGCGACAGCCTGTCAGTATCACCTTGCGACACAAAACTGAAGAAAGTCGTGGGCAGCAGGGCGAACAGCAGCGCAATGCCTGCCGTCAGACCAAAACTCACATAGAGATATTTGGCTTGCTTCTTGAGCAGCTCGGGCTCGTCCACGATGCGCTTCAATGCCAGCATCGCCAGCAACGGAATGGTAAATTCGGCAATGACCAATATCGAAGACACCGTGCGGAACTTGGCATACATCGGCACATAGTCGATGAAAAAGTCTGTAAAAGGCATGAAGTTCTTACCCCATGAGAGCAATATCGAAAGAATGGTGGCGCCAAGCAGTGCCCACTTCATCGGACCCTTGACGATAAACAGTCCCAAGATGAACAGCATCAGCACGAACGCTCCCACATAGACGGGACCTGCCGTGAACGGCTGCTCGCCCCAATATTGATACCACTGACCAAGGAAATCGGAGAACTGCGGGTCGCACTTGCTCATCGCCTCCCGACTCTCCGCCAACTGGTTGTTGTGCGAACCGCCCTTTGCGTTGGGCACCAACAGTGTCCATGTCTCACCGATGCCATACGACCACTGCGTGATATAGTCGCGCTCCAAGCCGCTCGAAGTCTGGTTCGACGCATCGGCATCCTTCTTCACCAACTCGCTCTTGCCACGCATCGACTCTTTCTGATATTCCCACGTGTGATACAGATTCGATATATTCATGCCGATGGCAATCAGTGCAGCCACCGCACACACTGCCGTAGCCTTCCAGAAACGTGCCAACTGTTTCTCCCGAACGGCTTGAACGAGGAATGCCACCACCATCAGCAGGATAATCAGCAGATAGTAGTAGGTCATCTGAACGTGGTTGGCGCTCACTTCAAAGGCGGCAAATATTGCCGTCACGATGAAGCCCCACAGGTATTTGCCGCGATAGGCAAGCACCATTCCGCCAATCATCGGCGGCAGATATGCCAGCGCCATCACCTTCCAGATGTGCCCGGCGGCAATGATAATAAAGAAATAGGAGGAGAATGCCCACACGATGGCTCCCAGCGCTGCCAGCCACTGGCGGAAATTGAACGCACGCAGCAGGATGTAGAAGCCCAACAGATAGACGAAAACATACCACACATTCTCGGGCAGCCACAGGTGATAAGCCTTCACCGCCTGATTCAGCACCGCCGTACTGTTGTACGAAGGAGCCGTCTGATAGGTCGGCATGCCGCTGAACAGCGCATTCGTCCAGCGCGTACGCTCTCCCGTACGCTCATAATATTCCGCCGCTTCCTGCCCCGCGCCGCGACCGGCAGAGGCATCATGCTGATACAAGATGCGCCCCTCGATGTCGGCAGGGAAGAAATAAGCGAAAGAAATCAATGCAAAAATCACGACCACCAACACGTCTGGCAGCCACAGTTTCCAGTTATTCAATGTCTTCATCTTTATCTGATTATTCCTTTAATTTTAGTTCCGGAAGTGTTAAAACAACCAATATTCAGTCGCCTACGGCGAGAAATCGTTCAAATCTGTACAAATCTATTTTGAAAGATTTGAAAGGATTTGTGAGATTTCTGTCACGGAGTGACACTCATTTTCAGATGTTTTTCAGTCGCCTACGGCGAGAAATCGTTCAAATCTGTACAAATCTATTTTGAAAGATTTGAAAGGATTTGTGAGATTTCTGTCACGGAGTGACACTCATTTTCAGATGTTTAGCACAAGCGAAACTTGAACCTTTAATATAAACAGCTTTCATATTCTCGCCACAAAATTACGAAATAAATCGAAATTCTCCGATATATTTTGTAATTTTGTAGTCCAATTAAACAGAACATCAACATGAAAATCGGTATCATTGTAGCGATGGATAAGGAGCTCACGCAGCTCAAGTCGCTTTTCGACAGCAAAGAAATATTGGTAGAGAAGTGCGGAATCGGCAAAGTGAATGCAGCACTCGGTGCCCAGCGGATGATTAACGAGTTCCGTCCCGATGTACTCATCTCCTCAGGATGTGCGGGCGGAAACGGTGACGAACTCAACATTCAGGACGTGATAGTCAGTTCCGAACTGTGCTATCACGACGTGCATTGCGGCACTGCCATCGACCACACGACGCAAGACGGTCAGGTGCAAGGCATGCCGCCGCGCTTCAAGGCTGACCCCTGGCTGCTGGAAAAAGCGCAGCAAATTGCAACTACCCAGTCAACGCTCAAGATTCATCAGGGGCTTATCGTCACTGGCGACTGGTTTGTTGACACGCGTGAGAAGATGCGTGAAATCGTCGGGAAGTTCCCCGAGGCAAAGGCAGTGGATATGGAGTCGTGCGCTATTGCTCAGACCTGCTACATCCACAATGTGCCGTTCATCTCTTTCCGCATCATCAGCGACATTCCCCTGCGCGACACCAACGCATCACAATACCACAATTTCTGGGAAACCATCGCGGAAAACTCTTTCCAAGTAACAAAAAACTTTGTTGCAGCGTTGCGCGAAGAGACGCTCCGCTAATCGACAACTCAAGTTTCACTTGTACTAAACATCTGAAAATGAGTGTCACTTCGTGACAGAAATCTCACAAATCCTTTCAAATCTTTCAAAATAGATTTGTTTGATTTGTACAGATTTGAAAGATTTCTCGCCACAGGCGACTGAAAAACATCTGAAAATGAGTGTCACTTCGTGACAGAAATCACACAAATCCTTTCAAATCTTTCAAAATAGATTTGTTTGATTTGTACAGATTTGAAAGATTTCTCGCCACAGGCGACTGAGACGCTCCGCTAATTGACAATTGACAAAGAGTAGCCCCTCCCTGACCCTCCCCCAAATGGGGAGGGAATGCCTGACGGGAGCAAATTGCAAATTCAGCAGAACGGAGCTGTCTGTCGGGGGAACGAGTGTTTTTATCCCGAAAATGTCCGAAAACATCGAATGCGTCCGAAAATAAAAGTTTTCGCCTTTTTCGTCGTTTTAGTTTTTTTCGGAATGCTTATTACTTAATTACCCTAATTTTACCGCTGAATGGCGGGCAGCCGCCCCCTTCCCCTCTCACCGTTCTGTCGGATTTGCAATCCGACAGTAAATAAGATATCAGGATTTACAATCCGCTTAATACGTTTTTTTGTTTTATCGGATTGCAAATCCTTATGGCAAATGCGTCTGGATTGCAAATCCAGACGAACGGGGACGCTCCGCTAATCGACAACTCAAGTTTCACTTGTACTAAACATCTGAAAATGAGTGTCACTTCGTGACAGAAATCTCACAAATCCTTTCAAATCTTTCAAAATAGATTTGTTTGATTTGTACAGATTTGAAAGATTTCTCGCCACAGGCGACTGAATTGAAAATCAGCGACCGAAGGGAGAGCTAATATTAGTATTTCGCATACTTGCGAAACTTAATTGATAATTGACAATTCTTTTAGTCGCTACGCTTGGTAAAAGCGTCAGAGACGATTAGACAAATATGGTTAGGGATTCCCAGGGCTCCCAGAATTCCCAGTCCTCCCACTCCTCCCAGCCCTCCAAAAAGTCAGCGGGATGCGCACACCATGCACATCCCGCTGCTTAGTTTCTAAGGCTGTCTCCCGCCAGGCTTATTCCTCCCCCATTTGGGGGGAGGTCAGGAGGGGGCTACTCCAACTCATCGTCCCACACGTTTGGTCCTTTGGGGAATCCTGGACTTTCAGCCGTTCCTGGGTCAACCGGCGGCACGGTCGGATCTACCGGCAGCGACACAGCGATGTCGTTCTCTGTCTCTATGCCCAGCTTCTTAATGAGCGGGGCTGCGTACACTTTCTTTTCTCTCTTCATATCTTTATCTGTTTTCTATTTTTATCTCTCAAACAAGCCTTTCTCCCCCCTATCTAACTCCCTCCCTTTGGGAGGGATTAAGGGTGGGTTGAGGGGCTTTAGTGCTGGGCTTTACTTCACAACCACCTTTTTACCACCACGAACGTAGATACCCTTCATGGTCGGTTCGCCCTGCAGGCGTGTACCGTCGATGGTGTACCAAGCACCGTTATCAACGGTATTTTCTACGTTATCAATAGTACGAATGCTTGTCAAGTCATCAAAAGTGAGTGACAGTTCTTTAGCTTCACCACCTTCGAATGTTCTAGGCAGATAAGCCAAACCAGCAGCCAGCGTACCGTCATTAGCCTTCACGAACTTACCATTACTCAAAAGTAAGTTCCATGTGTTTCCTTCCTGACCTTTGAAATTGGTATTCTCTGTTACGTTAGCAACGAGGAGGTTGTCTGTGAATTCATCTGCACTCTCTGAACCGTCGAAGAGAACTTGAACTTGTACACCTGCAAAACTTACATCTTTTTCCATCACAGCACCAGTATTGGCTGGCAGCTTTTTGCTACTGATTTCCTCCAACTGAGCAGAAGCATCGTTTGTTGCAGTCACTTTGTAGATAGCAGGTGTGCTCGTATATATGAAATGTAAAGGCACATCACAAGACACCGTACCATATTGATTGGGTTTATTCACGTATGCAATAAGCATATAATTTGCATTAGTACCATCAAACAAAACTTTCCAACTATCATTGTTAGCATAGTTGCTTGCCTTTGTATAACTATTGGTCGGATAGAGAAGAAACGCTGCAGTCGATTTAATTCCACTAAATGCGTCTGCTCCTAATGCAGATGGGGTCATATTTTGAAGAATAACAGTTTCAAGATTTGTACATCCTTTAAATGCATTAGCACCGATTGTTTCCAATGTTGTATTAGCATCATTAAGATAGACTGCCGTCATTGATGTACAATTTTCAAAAGCGCTCGTGGTAAGTAATGTCACTTTTGGAAGATATACATAAGACTGAGTATCACTTGAACCAATTCCTACCAATGAAGATGCTCCAGAGAAAGCCCTTATGCCAACTTCTTTAACATTATATTTGGTAATCACCCTTTGTAAACTTGTACACCCATTAAAAGCATCTTGGTAGAAATAAGTATAATATCCTGTTGATTGATTCATTTTTACCGTTTCTATACTTTCGCAATTATAAAATGCATAAGCACGAGCCAGATAAACTTTTGGCAACGAAACTACATTTTCTGTACTGCCGATTGTTTTAAGTTTAGTACATTTGTAAAAAGCAAAATTTCCTAAAGACGTAAGATTTTCACACCCTGTAACTGTGTGTAATTTATAAGTTGTTAAGTTATTATAGAAAGCTCTTTCTCCAATAGATTCGATTAAAGGAAGTTGAATCGTCGTCATAGAAGTACTATTAAAGAATGCGCGCAGTCCTATCGACGTAACTTGAGGTAGAGCTAT
This sequence comes from Prevotella sp. Rep29, assembly GCF_019551475.1. Classification (NCBI taxonomy): domain Bacteria; kingdom Pseudomonadati; phylum Bacteroidota; class Bacteroidia; order Bacteroidales; family Prevotellaceae; genus Prevotella; species Prevotella sp. Rep29. Next base: position 712,893 of record NZ_CP047159.1, on the reverse strand, counting down.
AATATTAGCCGTTTTTCCTACTCTCGTAAGAGATTGACAATTAAAAAAGGCAGAATCTGGAATCTCTGTAATAGAAGGGTCATATCCACCAAAAGTTACAGTTGTTAATCTCCGACAACTACTAAAAGCCGAAGAGGCAATACTCACACAAGATCTTCCCAATTCTGCTGATGTCACATAATCACACCCCTTGAAACAACTCCCTTGTAAAGTTGTATTTGCATATCGACTTTTAATCGAAGTTATTCCTGTACAACCTTGGAAACAATATTTAGGAATTACATTGTTAAGTAAATGCACTATATTTTCTGTAGAATAGGTGCCTTCCACCCATTTTAAAGTTTTCAGTCCTGTACAGCCTTTAAAAGTCCCCTCGCCTAATACTGGCTTAAAACTTGCAGGAGCTAATACAATTTTTGTAATACTCGTCTTGTTTTCAAATGCGTAATCACCAAAACCTGTTACTGTTATGGAATCTTCACCATATTTAAATTTCTGACTAATTGTCAACTCTGTAGCTGAACCTGTATAACCAGTAATTATTGCAGATGTTCCATCTATAGAATACACAACTCCTTGATCATCGGTATAAGAAGTCTGTGCGCTCACGCTATTTGCTCCCACGAACAGCATGGCGAGCATTACAATTAAAGTGTAAGTTTTTCTCATAATTGTCATTTTATTATTGTTATTAATGTTAAATCTATGTCGTGTGCGGACACATTATTATATATTCCGACATGTAAATGTAACTATTTTCTACGAACGAACCAAACTTTTGACACGTTTTTTGCCGTTTTCCTAACATTTTATATCCATATTGGCATATATATTGAATAAAACACAAAGGGAAGCCCCCTCCAACCTCCCCCCATTGGGGGAGGCTTTCTGCTGCCAGACACCTGTCCTCGTTCGGGCGGATACACCGATCCGCCCGCAGTTCATTCTCCGTCCTGCTGAATTTACAATCCGCTCCCGTCAGGCGTTCCCTCCCCATTTGGGGGAGGGTCAGGGAGGGGCTACTCTTTGTCAATTGTCAATTAGCGGAGCGTCTCAGTCGCCTGTGGCGAGAAATCTTTCAAATCTGTACAAATCAAACAAATCTATTTTGAAAGATTTGAAAGGATTTGTGAGATTTCTGTCACGGAGTGACACTCATTTTCAGATGTTTAGTACAAGTGAAACTTGAGTTGTCGATTAGTGGAGCGTCCCCGTTCGTCTGGATTTGCAATCCAGACGCAATTATTATAAGGATTTGTAATCCGATAAGGAGCACATTAAGCGGATTGTAAATCCTGATATCTTATTGGCTGACGGATTGCAAATCCGACAGAACGGTGGGGGAAGCCCCCTCCAACCTCCCCCCACTGGGGGAGGGACTAAGGGTGGGTTATTACTTAACCACTACCTTTGGCTTCGCCGAAATCGTTCACGTTCGGCAAAGAAAGAGTGTGACTCTTTCTCTGCGCTCACTTAACCACGATTTTCTTACCACCACGAACGTAGATGCCCTTCGTGGTCGGCTCTGCCTGCAGGCGCTTGCCGTCGATGGTGTACCATGCGTCGTTGCCATTGAGAGCATCGTCGGCAGAGATGGTGGTGATGCCAGAAACGGCATTACCGTTTTTCATTTCAATATAGCCCGAACCTATATTAATGGTAGTCTCTTCAGTGACTTTAGACCAAGTGCCTTCGCTGCCCTTCGTAGTTACAGGAGCAAAAGTGTAGTAGTTGGTCGTGCCATCAGAAGCGGGGAGCGTAACGGGTGCTGTCGATGCGCCCGTCAGATAGTTCGTATAAGTCACTTCCGGATTCTCCGTCAAGAAACTCATTACCCAATAAGGACTGGTACCGGTCCCAGTATATTGTATTATGAGTGCATTGCCAGCTGCCAGCACCCTATCTTCTCCTGTCAATTCTTCCAAATCCACCGTGATGCCAGCACTCGTTTCTGTTACACCTGACACATAATACACGTTTAGTCCGTTACCTGTCAACTTATAAGGCACCTGAGTGCTGACCACTCGCTTATATCCTCGCGTTGCACTTGTACTGAAAAGAACATATGCTTTTACCTGGGATGCATAGTCACCGACTTGATTCATAAACTCCCACGTAACCTGTTCCGGGTTGTACATCATAATCCTTGTTCCTGCTGCAATTCCCGCAAAGGTCGTCGGCGTTACGGTAGGCGTCACATACAGGAGGAGATTAGTCAGTGCATCACAGCCTTCAAAGGCATTACTGCCGATGGTAGTGGCGTAAAGTTGGATATTGGTCATACTGCTCATGCCTTTAAATGCGCAATTGCCAACCGTCAATTTGTTTGACCAGCGCGCATAGACATAGGTCACTGCAGAACAGCCTTCGAAACAACTTTCCGGAACGACACCACTCGTCGTTATATAGAAGCGGTCGGTAATATAGTTGCCCGTTGCACCTGAAGATGGTGCCCATGAAAAGAACTTCAAGGCCGTACAACCCTTGAATGCCTTAGGACCAAAGGTGTAACTGTTGTTCCTGCCAAGCACAATCTTCTGAATGGTTGTATTGTCCTCAAAAGCACTGGGCCCGAATCCTGTCACGTTGACGGTCGTGTCTTTGCCTTCCTTGTTGTAGGTAATGGTAGCAGGAATGTTGACTGTCGTCTCGCTGCCGAGATAGCTCGTCACGTATGCATTACCACTTGTGTAGAAGTTGAACGTGAAGTCGCCCACGGTCACGTCGTCAGCTGCTTTCGCCACGTTCACAAACAGGATGGCTGCTGCCATCATCAAAAAGCGTAAATGTTTTCTCATAATCGTTATGTTTTAAGTGAATAATAGTCTTTGTTTTGCTAAGAACGACGCATCAAATATAGTATTTATTTCGCTATCTTCCAACAACTTTTTTCTCGTTCGGGAAAAATTGTCCATAGTAAGTGACAAAATGTCCCTAATTTTGCATAAAACACTTACCTTTATTCTGTTTTTCGGAGGAGAAAGTGACATTTTTCCGACTTCCAACCCATTCGACGTAACACGTATGGATTGCCATCATTTTACTTTTCGTCACCCGTTTCTCCCCTTTCCGCAAATGTTAAAATGTAAAGATTTCACCCGAAAAATTTTTACACGAAAGACGGAAGTTTTTGAATAAACATACAAGAGTTTCTGCATAATCATGCAAAACGTGCCCGTTTTCACCCGAAAAATGATGAAAATTGCGCCCAAAAGCTCAACTTTTGCACTTCAAAAGGGGAACTCTTGGAATGCGAAAGTTCAACTTTCGCACACTGAAAGTTGAACTTTCACAACGCGACGCCGCATATATTCAGCATAAAACCCAAAAATCCACTTTCTAACTCACTGATTTTCAGAAAACTTTTCGCAGGAGCGCATAAAATGCTTCCGCCCTCCCAACAGTCCACCGACTTAAATATACATCAATACAGCGCGTTAATTTTTGTAAAGAAATGTAAACAGGGGACCTCACACAAGCTAAGCCCCACCCCTTCTCCATTCCTCCCTTCGGGAGAGACTGGGATGGGTTCACGTCATTTGGGGGACTGGAAATTAAGACGGGACTCCCGCTTTTCTCAATCATTAAATTTGTCCGAACGAGGAAAAATGCGTATCTTTGTATGTGTTTTGCTCCGACCAGAGCACATGTAACAAAAAGTCTTATATATAATAATGAGAAATCCGATATACCGCCGCCTTCCGATTGCCGTGCTGATTGCCGGCATGGGCATGATTGCCAGTCCCACACACGCCAGCGACACGCGTGACAGCAAGGGAGACACGACACGCATTACAGCCACCTTCCAGTTTATCACACCCGCCGTCGATAAATCCTCCGACAAGGAGAAGTCGCCAGCCTTTCCGCCCTCCGTACACGCCTCGACGATTGTGGAGCTGCAGAACGGCGACCTGCTTGCCGCATGGTTTGCCGGGGCGTATGAAGGTCACCCCGACGTGAAGATATGGACCGCACGGCGGGAGAAAGGGGCGCTGACATGGACGACGCCTGTGGTGGCTGCCGACGGCACATTTCCCACCTCATCGCCGTCCGAACGGGAACTGGCACGCATGGCAGGGATTGACTCCACCGACCACGGGCGAAAAGCATGTTACAACCCCGTGCTCTGCCAGATGCCCGACGGCGAAGTGGTGCTGTTCTACAAGATTGGGCGCTTCGTGCAGGACTGGACGGGCTGGCTGGTGCGCTCGAAGGACAACGGACGCACTTGGTCGGCAAAGGAGCCGCTGCCGGAAGGGTTTCTCGGACCGGTGAAGAACAAGCCCATCGTGCTGGACGGCAGCCTGCTCTGCCCATCGAGCACGGAGAAAGGCGGGTGGAAGATACATTTCGAACGGTATGAGCTGGACGCTGGCGGGCACTTTCCCGACGGCAAAAAGCTGACAGGCAGCGCCACGATGGTCGGTCCGGTGGCAGCGGAGAAGGCAGAGAAGACATTCGAACAGGGCACGCTGTCGCCCATCGGATGCATCCAACCCTCCATCCTGCGACTGAAAGACGGCAGACTGGCGGTGCTCTGCCGCACACAGAACGGACGGCTGGCAACGAGCTGCAGCAGCGACGGAGGCCGCTCGTGGACACCCGTCACACTGACCACGCTGCCCAACAACAATTCAGGAACCGATGCCGTAACGCTGCGCGACGGCAGACAGTTGCTCGTCTATAACCCCAACGCCACGCAGCCCGGCGAGCATAACGCACCGCGCACACCGCTCATCGTAGCCGTCAGCGACGATGACGGGGCGCACTGGCAACCCCTCCTCACCCTCGAAGACAGCCACATCAGCGAATATTCCTACCCCGCCGTCATCGAAGGGCACGACGGCACCATCCATATCACCTACACCTGGCGACGCGAACGAGTGAGGTATGTGAAGGTTATAATTGATAATTGATAGTTGATAATTGATAAATATGGTTAGAGTTTTAAAGAATTAAGAATTAAGAATTAAAAATTAAGAATTGTGATTAGGAACCTCCAACCATATTTATCCATTGTAAAATTTTCAATTATCAATTATTTTTCTTGCACGAGTAAAAAAAAAATACTACTTTTGCACGACATTGAAAAGAATTGTAGCGACATAACATTTATCAAAAATACTAAAACACATGATTAACAGGGAATTGATTCGCATCAAGATTGTCCAGCTGACTTATGCCTATTACCAAAACGGGAGCCGCAACATGGACAATGCGGAAAAAGAATTGATGTTCAGCCTCTCCAAAGCATACGACCTTTATATACTGTTACTCGCCCTGATTGTTGCCATCACCAAAGAGATGCGCCATCGCACAGAAATCATGGCAAACCGTGCCGAACGCGAGGGAACGGAAATGCCGTCGGAGAAATTCATCAACAACAAATTTGCCGAACAACTGGAAATCAACAAACCCCTGAAAGAGATTCTGGAAAGTCAGAAACTGACGTGGGACAACGACGTGGAATTCATCAAACGGCTTTGCATCAACATCGAGCAAAGCCAAATCTACAAAGACTATATGGCTGACGAGGAAGACTCCTACGAAGCAGACCGCGAGGTGTGGCGCAAACTATACAAAGCACTCATACAGGACAACAACGACCTGGAAAGTCTGCTCGAGGAGAAAAGCCTCTACTGGAACGACGACAAGACGGTGGTGGACACGTTCGTGCTGAAAACCATCAAGCGCTTCGACCCAAAGGCAAAGGCAAAGCAAGAACTGCTGCCCGAATACAAAGACGAAGAAGACCGCGAGTTTGCACGCAAACTGTTCAGGGCTGCCATCCTCAATGCCGACCAGTATCAGCGATACATGAGCGAGACGTCACGGAACTGGGATTTCTCACGACTGGCATACATGGACATCATCATCATGCAAATCGCCATCGCCGAGATGATGACCTTCCCCAACATTCCAGTCAGCGTGACAATCAACGAATATGTGGAACTTGCCAAACTCTACTCCACACTCAAAAGCGGAGGATACATCAACGGCATGCTCGACGCCATCGCGCGGCATCTCATCAAGACAGGAAAGATGTTCAAGCCCATGGCAACAGACAAAGACGACGCAGCCGAAGAGGGACAAGAACAGGAACAAGAATCAAACTAATCATTAAAATAAACAAAGCACTATGAACACATCTATTTTATTACAGGCTGCCAACGGACAGGGCGGCGGAATGGGATTCCTGATTATGATGGTAGCAATCTTCGCCATCATGTGGTTCTTCATGATTCGCCCGCAGCAAAAGAAACAGAAAGAGATTCGCAACTTCCAAAACGCACTGACCGAAGGCACCAGCGTGGTGACCGGCGGCGGCATCTACGGAACAGTGAAACGCATCGACCATGCAACGGGAAAAATCGACGTGGAAATCTCCAAAGGCGTAGTCATCACCGTTGACAAATCGTTCGTTTACGCCGACGTGAACGCATCACAGATGCAAAACACCAAGGCAGAGAAATAAGCACATGGGAAGCACGGTGGCACGCAGCTTTCAAGCCGTCAAGAACTTCTTGTTCAGGTTTGTGAACAGGAAGTTCCTCGTCTTCCTGTTTTTCCTCGTCATCAGTGGTGTATTCTGGCTGATTACAACCCTCAACGAGACGATGGAAAAAGAGGTCACGATACCCGTCATACTGACCAACGTTCCCAAGAACATGGTCATCATGAGCGACGGCAACGACACGGTGCGCATCACCGTACGCGACAAGGGATACACACTGGCAACCTACTTCTACACAGACCACATCAAGCCGATTGTTGTCAGCCTTCCCTCATACATCAAGAGCGACGAGCATGCCAGCGTCTCACAGGCTGAACTGCAGAAAATGGTGCTTCAACGGATTTACGGCTCATCGCAAGTCATCAACATCAAACCCGACAGACTGGAATACTATTTCGTGAACCACAACTCACAGAAAAGCGTCCCCGTAAGGTTTGCCGGAAATGTGCACGCCGAGCGAAACCATACCATCACCGCCATCAACATCACACCGAAAAACGTGACGGTCTATGCACCACAAAAGATTCTGGACAGCCTGCAGAGCATTCCCATCGGACTGTTCAACATGAGCAGCATCACCGACACGGTACGGAAAGACATCAAACTGCAACGGATGAAAGGCGTGAAAACCGTGCCCGACCAGGTGAGAATCGAAATATGTGCCGACAGGCTCACGGAAAAAACGGTGGAAGTGCCGGTCGAAACCATCAACGTGCCCGACGGAAAGAAGCTGCGCATCTTCCCTTCACGCATCAACATCAAATGCACCGTCGGAGCAAGCCAGTTCAAGAACATCACGGAAGATGACTTCAAGATTGTTGCCGACTACAACTCACTGACAGGAGCAGTGGGCGAAAAGTGCGTCATCCGCCTGGTTGCCGTATCCGAGAAAGTCTCGAACGCCAGACTGGAAGTCAGCGAGGTGGACTACCTTATAGAACAATGAGAAAAGCAGCAGTCACCGGAGGCATCGGAAGCGGCAAGTCGTTCGTCTGCAAACGGCTGGAGGAGAGAGGTATCAACGTCTATGACTGCGATGCGGCTGCCAAACGGCTGATGCACACATCGGAAACTATCCGCAGGGAATTGCAACAGACGGTGGGTAAAGAAGTGTACGCCGACGGACAACTCAACAAAAACAAGTTGGCACAATTCCTCCTTGCATCCGAAGAAAACAAACTGAAGGTCAACAGCATCGTCCACCCCGCCGTGGCAGAAGACTTCGAGAAATCGGGAATGGAGTGGCTCGAAAGCGCCATCCTCTTTGAAAGCGGGTTCGACAAAAGAGTGAAGTTCGACCTCATCGTCTGCGTCACCGCGCCCTTAGCCACACGCATACGGCGCATCATGCAACGCGACGGCATATCACTCGCCCAGGCATTGATGTGGATACACCGACAGATGCCGCAGCGAGAAGTGCGACAGCGAAGCCAGTACATCATCATCAACGATGAAAAACATGGACTGGAAAAACAAATAGAAAACATGATCAACAGCTGGAACATCCCGGCAAAAACTGATTAACAAAAAAGATAAAAACACTATGCAAGAAACCATTCTTTCAATAGCCGGAAAACCAGGGCTCTACAAACTGGTGTCAAGAGGAAAAGGAAACCTCATTGTCGAGACATTGGACGAAACAAAAAAACGCCTGCCGGCATTTGCCACCGACCGCGTGACAAGCCTCGGCGACGTCGCTATCTACACAGAGATGGAAGACGTGCCACTGACCGACGTGTTCGCTTCCATCCTCGAGAAGGAGAACGGAAAACCCTGTTCCATCGCCTACAAGAAAATCGACAGCAAAGAACTGCGTAAGTATTTTGCTGAAGTGCTGCCGGAATTCGACCGTGACCGCGTGCACGACAACGACATCCGCAAACTGCTCTCCTGGTATGACATCCTTGTCAACAACGGCATCACAGACTTTAAGGAAGAAGAGCAGGAAGAAAGCGAAGAAACCGAACAGTAAGGTCCGCAAGGCAACAAAACACCCGATGGCTGAAGCTTTTCAAGAAAAAGTCTTCAGAAAATTCGCTATTCTCATTAAAAAGCATTACCTTTGCACCGCTTTTTCAAAAACACCGAAGAAAGTTATCGTGTGATGGCGAATTAAGCATGTCATTTATTAACAACTTAATTTAGAGTAACACAAATGAAAGAAATTGAAGTAAAAGGTCAGAAACGTAACGACACTGGCAAGAAAGCAGCCAAGCTGCTGAGAAAAGAGGGACTCATCCCCTGTAACCTCTACGGAGAAGCTAAAGACGAGAACGGACTCCCGAAGTCTATGCCGCTCGCAATTCCCATGACGGAACTCCGCAAGGTGGTTTACACACCGCACATCTACGTCATCAACCTCAACATCGACGGAGAGCACCACACAGCCATCCTGAAGGAACTGCAGTTCCACCCGGTGACAGACACACTGCTCCACATCGACTTCTATGAGGTGAACGACCAGAAGCCTATCACTATTGGTATCCCTGTGAAACTCAACGGACTGGCACAAGGTGTGCGTGACGGTGGACGTATGAACCTCGTTGTTCGTAAGATTGACGTAACCGCTCCTTATCAGCAGATTCCCGAGCATCTCGATATCGACGTAACACACATGACCATCGGCAAGAGCATCAAGGTCGGAGAACTCAACTTCCCAGGTCTTGAACTCGCTACCAGCAAAGAGGTGGTGGTATGCTCAGTGAAGATGACACGTGCCGCTACATCTGCCGCCGCAGCCGCTGCCACTGAAGAGGCTCCTGAAGAGGGAGAAGCACCCGCAGAAGAAGCTGCACCCGCTGCAGAATAACAAAGCTCTCATTTGTCCAACCGAACAATCGGAGCAGAGATAAAACAATATGGATAAATATCTCATCGTGGGACTGGGGAACCCCGGCACCGAATATGCCGACACCCGCCACAACACTGGATTTATGGTATTGGACGCTTTCGCAAAAGCGTCCAATACTGTTTTTGAGGACAAACGATACGGATTCGTTGCCGAAACATCCCTGCGGGGAAGGAAAATCTTCCTGCTCAAACCAACCACCTTCATGAACCTCAGCGGAAACGCTGTCAGATATTGGCTCAACAAAGAAAACATCGAACAGGAACGAATGCTCGTCGTGGTCGATGACGTGGCATTGCCACTGGGAAGCATCAGGATAAAAGCAGGGGGAAGCGACGGAGGACACAACGGACTGGGACACATCCAACAACTCATCGGTGCCCAATATCCTCGAATGAGAATGGGAATCGGAAACGACTTCCCCATCGGAGGACAAATCAACTGGGTCCTCGGAACATTCGACGAAGAAGAAAAAAAAGTCCTGCAACCAGCTATCGACACTGCCGTTGAAGCCATCAAAAGCTTCGTTCTTGCAGGTGTCAATATCACCATGAACCAGTTCAACAAAAAAGGTAAGCAGGAAAAGAAAGCTACTGAAGAAAAGAAAGCCGAGCAACAACCGACAGGCAACATCAGCGAGTAAGAACATGAACGAAGCAAGAATTGACAAATGGCTGTGGGCTGCACGCATCTTCAAGACACGCTCCATCGCCGCAGACGCCTGTAAAAACGGACGTGTGACGATCAATGGCGTCAACGTCAAACCGTCAAGACCGCTCAAAGAGGGCGAGGTAGTCAGTGTCAAGAAACCACCAGTCACCTACTCTTTCCGCGTGCTCAAATGTATTGAACAACGAGTAGGCGCCAAACTCTTGCCTGAAATCTACGAAAACGTGACGGACCCGAAACAATATGAAATCCTCGAGATGAGTCGCATCAGCGGATTCATCAACCGGGCGAGAGGAACAGGACGCCCTACAAAAAAAGACCGGCGTTCGATCGAGGCTTTCGTGGAGCCCGCCATGTTCGGATTCGAAGACGATGATGATTTCTTCGACGAAATCACGGAATAACGAAATTACGTTATAACGACATAACGAAACAACAACCAGCCATGAAAAATATTGCCATTTTCGTTTCCGGAAGCGGAACAAATTGTGAAAACATCATCCGACATTTCAGCGGCCACCAGCAGGTCAACATCGCATTGGTGCTGAGCAACCGGGCGGATGCTTATGCCCTCGTCAGGGCGCAACGACTGGGAGTACCGACTGCCGTCGTCAGCAAGAGCGAATTCAACGATGAAAAGAAAATGAACTCCCTGTTAGACTCATACCATATCGACTTCATCGTACTTGCCGGATTCCTCCTCATGGTGCCGTCATTTCTCATCCGCCGATACGACCACCGCATGCTCAACATACACCCTGCCCTACTGCCCAAACACGGGGGAAAGGGGATGTACGGTCACCACGTACATGAAGCGGTAAAGGCAGCCGGCGACACTGAGACAGGAATGACCGTCCACTGGGTGAGCGACGTGTGCGACGGCGGGGAAATCATCGCACAATTCTCCACACCCCTATCGCCTGACGATACCCCTGACGACATTGCGCACAAAGAACATCTGCTCGAAATGGAACACTTCCCGAAAGTCATTGAGAAAACCATACTAGGTTTGAAGGACTAAATACGCAGCTGCCTCAACTTTATACAAACAAAAAAAGGAGCGAAACCGCTCCTTTTTTGTTTTTTCCATTCCCACAAAACATCGTCATCAGAATCCACCAGGGCGACCGCCACCGAAGCCACCTGGACGACCACCAAAGCCGCCACGTGTGCCGCCAGGACCACGCTGATAACCTCCGCCATTTCCGCCACGTGCATCTCTGCCGCCAAAGGCATTGAATCGATAAATCAGATGCAACATGGCATAGGAGTTGATGCTATTATATTCCGTATCACGACGCAGACGCTCATTGATCATACGACTGAGATTGCTCTGGTTGTGCAGAATGTCATAGAATTGCAGCGTTACCGACAATGGCTTTCCTTTGAGGAAACTCTGACTGAATTGCGCATTCCATATCAATTCGTTCGTATTCATCGACTTATCGCTGTAACCGCGACGGGAGTTATTGTTTAATCCCGTAGAGACCGTCATTCCCCAAGGAGCCATCAGGTTGACATTCAGACCATACGAGAACTCCCATGTGTCGAGATCGCTCTGGCTCTGGAGTTTGTTGCGGGCATGGGTGTAGTTCACAGAAGCATTGGGCTCGATTTCTATCCAACTGTTACGATAACTCAGAGAGAGGCGTTCGCCGATGGTCATCGTGCGAGTGGTGTTCTTCTGGGAATCAGACATTCGGTCGAGGCTCAGATAGCCCACATAGTGATTGTAGTTGAAGTTCGTGAACGTATTGACGTTCCAATAGCCCGCAGAGTCGATAGCAGTATTAAACATAAAAGCAGCCATCGTGTTCCAGTTGCCGTTGATGTTTTCGGGTTGCGTGGTGCGTCCACCAGTCCGTTCGTCGTATGTCACCTTGCTACTGATGCTGTTGCGTGTATTCGAATAGTTGATGAAAGTCATAATCGCACGCTGATGGCTCTGTATATAATTATTGTAGAAGAGTCGGAAATTGTTCGTAAACGAAGGTTTCAGACCCGGATTACCTTTCGTGACATTGAGCGGGTCGCTGTCATCGGTGATATCAAGCAGGTCGGTCATACTCGGTTGCGAGGACGTTCCGCGATAGTTGATTCGCAGATTGCTGACACGCGAGAAGCGGTAACGGAACTCTATCGTCGGGCTCCAGTTGGTCACCGTGCGGGTTGTATCAACGTGTATGCCCTGATAGTCTTGCATGTATTTCGATTTCTGCGGTTGAATCATGATACCGGCATTCAACTGGAACTTCGGCTGAATCCAGCGATACATCAACTGCGCCTCGTGTATATAGTTCCGATACTCAGAATAGCGGCTCAGGTCAGTATCCAGATAGTCGCTGATTGGACCTGCCACACGCGACAGATAGGCATTCCAGTTGCGATATTCCGGTGTGATGCCATCAAAGAATGCACGCCCCATTTCGCTGAAATCATACGTTGAGCGGTCACTCTTGTTGAAACGATACTGGTATCTGTAGCTGAATTGCAGAAACATCGCCTTGGCAATCGGCTCACTGTACGTGAATTGCAGGGCATAGCTCCAGTTGCGGGTCGGTGTCACATTGTATCGGTTGGTCTGATAGGTGGAATCCAATCCCAAAGCCGTCTTAATCATGTAAAGATGCACGTCATTTGTGGACAGGCTCGTGTTGTCATTATTTCCAAACGACCAGTCGGTACGGAGTGTCAGGTTTCTTCCTTTCGTGTTCAGTTTGCGATTAAATTGCAGCATCGCGTTGGCACTGTTCGACTTGCCATAGCTCAGATTCATCGTGTTCTGGCTGTTCACCATCAAGTCATCGTCAGCCAACTTCTCAATATCTTCCGGCGACAGTGGGTCCAACACATACAGATAGGGGTCTTCCTTATAAGAAGCCGTGCGCTCCACACGATTTCCATCGCTGGTCGAGAAACTGAAGCTCGGGCGGAACATGATATTGGTCATCGAGTCGGGAGTCCATTCCACACGCATGTTTCCGTTCCACGAATTGCTGCGCGTATAGTTCTGGGATATGCTGTTTGAGAATGAACCGACCGTGCTCACAAAGTTCTCTGTAGCACTGCGTGACCAGATGTCGCCATTACGATGGTTCCAACGTAGGCTGGCATCCAACTTCAGGTGTTTGCTATCATCGTAATTGAAGTTCGCTCCTATCATTTTCGAGGTGTTCAAACCATTGCGGTTGCCACCGAAGCGTCCTCGTCCGCCACCGCCCGGGAAGCCCATATCGTTCGTATTATTGGCATTCCCGAAAAGCATGAAACGGTATTTATCATTGAAATAGCCTCCCATCAAACGCTCTGCGTAGCGGTGCTTCGTACCGATGGCAAGGTCGATATTGCTCATAAAGCCTTTATTCATGCCTGGCTTGATACCGAAGTCGAGCACCATCTGCTCATTGCCGTCATCGATACCTGTTACACGTGCCAGGTCGCTCTTCTCGTCATACGCCTTTATATTGTCAACGATGGAAGCGGGAAGGTTCTTCAGGGCGGTCTGCGTGTCGCCCGTCATAAATTCCTTTCCGCCCACTTTTATCTTGTCCACCGTACGTCCGTTCACCGTTATCTTTCCGTCTTCAGTCACCTCTGCACCGGGAATCTTCTTCACCAGTTCCTCTACCGCCGAGCCTTCCGGCACACGATAAGCCGAGGCGTTGTATTGGAACGTATCTTCTTTGAGTACGACCTTCGCCGCATGACCGGTTGCCGTCACGCCTTTCAGCATGATGGCGTCTGAAGCCATGACAATCGTACCCAAATCGACATCCTTATCATCGGCAATCGCCACATTGCGGGTGACGTCCTTATAGCCGACACTCGTCAGACGAACGATATATTGCCCGTTCTCCGGAGCCGTCAGAGTGAATTTTCCCACGTCATCAGAAATAGCACCTCCGACAAACGTACTGTCTTTTTTCAGCAGTTGGACCGATGTCTGCACCATCTCTTCCTTGGTATCATTATCCACTATCGTACCCGAAATTTTACGTTCCTGAGCATATAAAAGGAGTGATGTAGTCATCACTGCACATAACAATAATACACGCTTCATAGCCTAACTTTAATTCGTTTCTCTTTTGGATGCAAAGTTAGGAAAAAAGTTTAATTCCGATTCACTTTTAAATCTACCCATTTCCTTAGTATAGAGCAAAACCGGATGACGAAACATCTCTTTCCTTTGCACTCGAAAAGCAAAGAAAAATATTCTTTTGACGGAATGTTAAAATTCAGAAATCATGACGGTCATTTTTCCTTTTTTCCTATCTTTGCTGCTGTTCAGAAACAAAACAAGGAGGAATTGCTTATGAGAAATATCGTTTATTCCACACAGTTGAAGCATGACTTGGCACTCACCATCTCTGAATGCGAACACGACAGGATTTTCCTACTGGTCGATGAAAACACCGAAACACATTGTCTGCCACTCATCATAAGCTTCTTCAGCCTGAAAGAAGCCACCATTATCCGTATCCCTGCAGGCGAAAAGAACAAGAACGTCAATGCGCTGACACATATCTGGAGCGCACTGAGCAACGGCTGTGCCACACGCCACTCACTGCTCATCAGTCTCGGTGGCGGAACGGTGACCGACGTCGGCGATTTCGCTGCCTCTACGTTCAAACGGGGAATCAACTTCATCAATATTCCCACGACGCTGCTCGGCATGGTCGATGCTTCCGTAGGAGGAAAGAACGGCATCGATTTCAACGGACTGAAAAATGAGGTCGGTACGTTTGCACAACCCCGATTCACGCTGATTCACACACCTTTCCTTCAGACACTCCCCTACTCCGAACTGCTCTCCGGCTTTGCAGAGATGCTCAAGCATGCGCTGCTCGACAAAGAACAGACGTGGAGCGACATACTGACATTCGACATTGACAAGCCCGACCTCACACAACTGCAACGCATGGTAGAGACTTCGGTGCGCATCAAAGAGAAGTTTGTGGACTCGGACCCACACGAGAAAGGCATCCGCAAGGCACTCAACTTCGGACATACTTTCGGTCATGCCTTCGAGGCGTTCAGCAACGGAAAGCTGCTCCATGGGCACGCCGTAGCACACGGAATGGTTTGCGCACTATATCTCAGTGCGCTGAAAACCGGATTTCCGACGGAACGTATGCACCAGACGGTCTCTTTCATCCGCGAACACTACGGCAGACCAGCCATCTATTGCGATGATTATGAGCAACTCTATGCGCTCATGCTACACGATAAAAAGAATAAGGGCGACAACATCATGCTGACCTTGCTTGCCGGTTTCGGAGACATCAAGACCAATCAGACTCCGTCAAAAGAAGAAATTTTCGAGGCACTCGATTTTGCGCGGGAGGGATAACCCATCTCAGAGGACAGATTGTGAGGCAAGTTCTTCGGCTCCCCTGCGGTCGGGCTTACCCGTTGCCGTCAGTGGAATCTCATCCACCGTTATGAAATGACGGGGCTTCCAATATTTAGGCAATACACGCTCACACACACTTTCAACAAGAGCCAGGTCGCGACTTTCCGTCAGCAAGACGACCGTCTCGCCCAACCGGCTCTCACGCGCGCGTGTTATTAAATAAGGTGTGTTCAGATGCGGGCGCAAGAGGCGCTCCACTTCTTCTATCTGGATTTTGATTCCCCCAGAACAAATGACGTTATCCCGCCTGCCGAGAATGCGGAAACGGCGCCCATCCGGATGAAGCACAGCGATATCGTTCGTCTGCAACGCTTCCCCACATAACGCCGGTGCATCGATGCGCAGACATTCCTCGTCGCCGAGCGACACACTCACGCCCTCCATCGGTGTGTACCAGTCGCTCGCCTCGGTGCCGCTGAGTCTGCGAAGTGCGACGTGCGACAGCGTTTCGGTCATGCCATACGTGCTCCAAACAGCATTTGGAAACGAGCGCAACTCGCGCTCCAACGCTTCATCAACAGCCCCTCCGCCTATGATGAGATGACGAATGCGCCGCAACTGTTCGCGCTCCTCTTCCACCTGTAGCGAACAAGCCACCTGATAGGGAACCATCGCCACAAAGTCGAATCCCTCTTCTTTTCCGATGAACCCGCACAGGGGATGGGAGGATGGCTCGACAGCAGTCAGCCGCAGTCCGCGCACCCACGCCCGAACAGCCATCATCTTTCCTGCAATAAAATCGAGCGGCATGCAGAGCAGCGCCGTGTCGCCCTCGCGCAAACCGAGGAAATCGCAGGTCATCCGCGCCGATGTTTCCATGCGCCGCTTCTCCACCCACAACGGTTTCGGAGTGCCGGTCGAGCCGCTGGTATGAACCAAGATGCGGTCGCTCTCATCATGCCATTCGGCAGAAAACTCAGATAAAGTCATTTTTTTGATTCATGCTTTTCGATGCAAAGATAAATCTTTTTGCACAAACATTTGTAAAAAGCATCACAAAAAAGCGGAACAGCTCAAGACCTCTGTCTCTACTGTTCCGCCAACCAATTAGTAAAGTTAGTAAGTAAAAATACCTATCTTCACAGACGGGGTTTCTTCAGTCAGGAGTTGATGACCGTACCATCGGGACGGATTCTCAACTTCACATCCTGTTGTCCTTTCTTCTCCAGCTCCAACTCATAATACTCATCGGTCGGTGTCTGGATGAAATCAGCATCGTCGATGCTCCAGCCTGAATAGTTGGCTGCGACATAGTTCTTGACTGCCTGCGGGAGCGTGGCGGTCCGGAGATTGATTTCCGACTTTGTCCGAACCCAAGTTCCGTCAGCCTGGAACCATGCTTCATACTCAACGCCGTTCAATACAAACTCTGCTTCATACAAGTGAGCGTTTCGCTCCCACTCCACCTGCTGTGCACCGGGATAGCGTCCAGAGAACGCATCGCGCACTGCCGTCGGAACAGAATTCGCATTCAAATCGTTGTCGTTGTTGTGGCTGGTGCCATTATTATTCACGGTGTTGAGCAGCGTTCCGTCGGCACGGATTTGCAACGTCACATCCTGCTCATTGCGTTTCTCCAAGTCCAAATCATAATACTCATCGGTGGGTGTTTGGATGAAGTCAGCATCGTCGATGCTCCAGTCAGCGTAGTTTGCAGAGAGATATTCCTTAATGGCTTGCGGAAGCGTAGCGGTCCGGAGATTGATTTCCGTCTCTGTGCGCAACCAGGTGCCGTCTGCCCGGAAGAATGCTTCGCTCTTGGCATTGTCGAGGATAAACTCCGCCTCATATTGGCTGCCTTCACGCTCCCACTTCGTACGCAACGCTTTCGGGTAGCGCTCATTGAATGCATTGACCACTGCGGCAGGGATGGCTGATGAATTCACATCCGTTCCCGTCGTATTTACGTTTTTCACAAACGAGTTGATCAGCGTTCCGTCGGCACGGATAAACAAGGTCACTTCTGGCTCGCCACGCTTTTCAAGCTCTATCTCATAATACTCATCCTTAGATGTCTTGATGAAGTCAATGTCATCAATCGCCCATGCCGGATAATTCGTTGCGATGTAGTCCTGAATCGCCTGTGGCAATCCACTGCCCTGCTTGCCGAGGTTCATTCCCGTACGCGTCAGTTTCCACGTTCCTTCCTTTTCAAACCATGCGTTATATGCAGCATTTTCCACAGAAAACTCGGCTTCCAAAAGCTCACTTTTCTTCTCCCACGTCACATTCTGAGCCGCAGGGAAACTGGCTTCAAACAAGGTCTGTACCGCTTCCGGAACAGTTACTTCCTGCTGAACATCATCTGTCAGCACATCATTTTCTTCATTTGTACAACTTTGCAGTCCCATTCCCAAAAAGGCAATCGCTGCAATCACTAATAATCTTACTTTCATTTTCATCTTTTTTTAGCTAATAACATTTCATATAAACTCACTCATTCCTTATCAACTGTCGATTTCTATCACCTGAAACTTCTTGTTGAACTTGATTTCAAGCCGATTCGACAGATTGACTTCATAATAGTTATCCTTTCGCCCTATCTCCATAATCTGCGCCCCATGGTAGTTCTTTCTCACATAGTTGACGATGGGCGCGGGAACGATACCGGCAGGAACGGGTGCCGACTTACAGTCGATTTCCGTCCATTCGCCGCTCCTGCTGAATTCCACCTTGTCGCCACTTGTGAAAATCACGTCATAGCTCCTTCCGATAACCTCTCTTTCCATTTTCGCCAACGCTATCTTGTGACGGGGGAAATATTTCTTGATGAATTGCTGTGCCGCTACCGGAAGCTGACTGTACGTAATCGGTTTGTCGTGCCCGGCGTGCAATACCGACAGACAGGCAAAGGCAAAGACAACGGTCAATATCAGTTTTTTCGTTCTCATTTTTCTATCCTTTCTTCTATTATATATTTAATAATGTGATGCAAATATCCGAACCAAATCTGAAAACAATCT
Source organism: Prevotella sp. Rep29 (assembly GCF_019551475.1). NCBI lineage: Bacteria > Pseudomonadati > Bacteroidota > Bacteroidia > Bacteroidales > Prevotellaceae > Prevotella > Prevotella sp. Rep29. The sequence continues at coordinate 694,486 of NZ_CP047159.1, read as the reverse complement.
GAATATCCCGGAAAAAAATGAGTTTTTTCGCAAAAAAAAGAATGCGCATGCGGACAGCCCTCCGTTTTTGTATATTCATGCAAAACATGCATACGTTATGCAGTTTTGTAACATTCAGATAATCAACGGGTTGCGAATACGTTTCCAAAAGTGCCACTTTCGCGTCCTAAAAGTGCCACTTTCGCAGTCTAAAAGTTCCCCTTTTGCGAGCTAAAAGTGCCACTTTTGGAAAACGATAGTTTCACCCCCTCAAAATGAATAAATATACATCGCCGGGAAAGCGTCAGTTTTTGACTATCGTGAACGCATGTTTTCCGTTGTTGAAAGCATAGTCTATCCTCAGTCCATAACGCTGGCAGATGGCTTTCACGACTGCCAAGCCGAGTCCTAACGACTGGCGGTTGTCCGAGGAATGATAGAAGCGCTCGAAAATATAGTCCTTGTTCAGGCTTTCCGGTGCGCCTGTGTTTTCGAACAGCAGCGAGTCGGTCGTTGCCTTTATCGTGATTTCCCCGCCCTCGTGGTTGTGCACAAAAGCGTTTTTCAGCAGGTTGGAGAGCAGCGTCTGCGCCAGCGATTCGTCCATGCTGACGATGAAATCGCCCTGCAATTCGGTCTGCAGACGGATGTTTTTCGAGGCATAGACCATCTCGTAATCGGGCAGCAACCGCTGTATCGACTCCGTGAAATTCACATCCGCCACGTCGGCAAACTGCCCGTTGTCGATTTTTGTGAGCAACAGGAGCGAACGGTTCATGCGCGACAACTGCTCCAGAGTCTGCCGCGTCTTGACGATTTCTTCCATCTGCCGTTCGGTGAGCGACGGGTCTTCGAGCAGCATCTCCAGGCGGCTGCTGCAGATGGCGAGCGGTGTCTGCATCTCGTGCGAGGCGTTGCCGATGAACATTTTTTGCTGTTCGTATGCCACTTCCGTCCGCTCGATGCTCTCTTTCACCACCTCATTGAGCTTCCTGAACTCGTAAATCCTGGTCGGATTGTCCAGCGGCCGGTTGTCTTCTCCCACACGGTATCTGTCCAGCCATCGCAGCAACTTGCGCAACGGGCGCATCGAATGACCGATGGTCCACAGGTTCAGGAGCAAGATGCAAAGGAGGATGGCAAGGAAAAGAAAGACAATCCAGTAGAAAATGGCTCCGCGCAGGTCTTTCTTGTCAATATGTGGCGTAGATACTTCGAGCTCAAAAAACTTCCCGTCGTCATTCTGGAAGATGTAGGTCAGCACGCGTGCCGGCTCAAACTCGTCTTTCTCTTCGATGAACACGTCACGGTCTTCGTAGCGCACGTGTGGTGTCTGTGCCGCATACTGCGGCGTTATCTCGCGCAGAAAGAACTGGTTGTTGGAGCCGCTCGACGCCGTTGGGAGGGCTTCGTTGCGCACCGAGCGGATGATAATCATTTCGGCATAGTCTTCCAGCGAATCGTCCACCTCATCGTTTACTTCGTTCATAATCGTATAATAAAAGAACACCGACCAGCAAAACAGAATCAGTGTTGCCAGCAGCGACAGGCGAAGTGTGATGACGTGGAGCAGTCTCATGGCACAACCAGTTTATATCCGAATCCGTAAACCGTCTTTATCTCAACCTGCGCACCAGCCTCTTTGAGCCGTTTGCGAAGGTTTTTCATCTGCGCATAGATGAAGTCGAAGTTGTCTGCCTGGTCGATAAAATCCCCCCAGACAGCCTCTGCCAGCGTCTGCTTCTCTACGAGCCGCCCCTGACGATTGATGAGAAACATCAGAATGTCGTATTCCTTGCGTCCCAATTCTATCGCCTGACCGTCAACGGAGACGGTATAGGAAGCCGTATCGATGGAGAGATTGGCTATCTGCATCGTGTTGTCCACCTGCTGGTTGACCCGCCGGAGAAGACTCCTGATGCGCGCATGCAGCTCCGAGAGATGGAAAGGCTTCGGCAAATAGTCGTCAGCCCCCAACTGCAAGCCCGCCACCTTGTCCTCCACCGAATCCTTGGCAGAGAGTATAATCACGTTCAGGCGCAGCCCTCGCCGCGATGCCTCGCGCAGCAGGTCGAGCCCGTTGCCGTCGGGCAGCATGATGTCGAGCAGAATGCAGTCGTATTCATAGATAAAAACTTTCGAGCATGCCGACGAATAGTCTTCTGCCGTCTCCACCACATAGCGCTCCGAGCGGAGCGAATGAACCAGCAGTTCGCGAAACTCACGATTATCCTCTATCACCAATATTTTCATACTTTCATCGTTCTAAACAGATGTTCTTTCTTCATTATCTCACGGCAAAAATAGCATGACAATCTGAAAAAAAACTGAATTTTGCATTTTACCGCAGATTCCGCATATATATCTTCCGTTAGGCGCTCCCTCTCCATTTAGGGGAGGGTTAGGGTGGGGCTCCCTTCTACCACCCACAGCTCATCGCCACGGATTTCGAGCGGCAAGGGGATGTTATCCACAAACAGCTGCCCCGTCCCGAGCCCCTGCGGAAACTGGATATCAGGACCATAGACATGGGCGGCAAGCTGGGCAACGGCATTCAGACCGACGTTGCTCTCCAACGCACTCGTTATCCACGAGCCGATGCCGCGCTTCTGAGCTTCCGAAATCCACTCTTGCGTACCTCGAATGCCGCCGTGTAACGATGGTTTGAGCACGATATACTGCGGCTGAACGGCATCCAACAACTCTTGTTTCTCCCGCAGACGGTTGGCACCTATCAGCTCCTCGTCGAGGGCTATCGGCACGGGCGCCTCCCTGCAAAGCCGCGCCAACGCCTCCCACTGTCCTGCGCGGACAGGCTGCTCGATGGAATGCACATCGAACCGTGCCAACGCTTCCAGCTTCTTCGGAGCCTCGTCCACAGAAAAAGCGCCGTTGGCATCGACGCGCAACTCCACATCCTGACGGGAGAAACGACTACGAATCAGCCGCAGCAACGCCATTTCCTCGTCCCAACCGATAGCGCCAATCTTTATCTTCACACAGCGGAAGCCCTGGCGGAGCTTCTCTTCCATGCGCTGCAACATCTCGTCGTAGTTGCCCATCCACACCAAGCCATTGATAGGAATGCCCTCTTCACCACGACTAAACGGCGTGTTGAACAACGCCAAAGAGCCTCTTTGCGCATGAAGGACAGCCGTTTCCAGACCGAAGACCATCGATGGGAACGGGCGCAACTCGTCAAAATCCGTCTGTCCGGAGCGTGCCACCACTTCACAGGCATCCGCCAGCATCTTCTCATAATCCGGCAAATCATCGCATGAGAGCTGCGGAAGCGGTGCACACTCGCCCACTCCCATGCGCCCTTCCTCGTCCGTCAGCCGCACCAGCCACGACCGCCGCGTCCGATAGACACCGCGCGAAGTGCCCGCCGGCTCACGGAAATGAAACGTCCGCTGCTCTATTTCATACACGTATTTCATTCCTCCCTCATTTTTAGATGGATACAAAAATACAGAAACTTTGCCTATCACGCAAAATAAATACACCTTTGTTTTGCATTTTCCAACAAATCTTTTTATATTTGCAAACAGCTTGGGGGGAATCGTGGCACTTGCCATCGCATGAAAATCCTGAGCAAAAATGCATAAGCTTATTATTTCGCACTTAACCGAAAAGACCTCGGAAATCTGTTTGGAATAGTTCGATATAATAACAAGGGGAAACCTATGTGGGATTTTTTCCTACTCACAAACGTAACTATGCACACGCTTTGGCGTAGTACATTCTTATTTGTGAGTAGGGGTTCCAATCCGAGGTCTGCCCCTCAGGTTAAGTGCATAAGAATGGCTGCGCCATTATTCATGTCCTTACCTTTTGTGCATAGTGGTGAAATCGAACTATAACATTTTTAATTTTAAAATATTCGAACTATGGAGGAAACAAAAAAGTGTCCATATTGTGGCGAAGAAATCAAGGCAATAGCCAAGAAGTGTAGATACTGTGGCAAATGGATGGAAACTTCAGAATCATCCACTGAAACTCCCCATGCGTCCAATTCTACAAATATGGCTTCAAATGAGTCTGAGACTGGCACAAATCGAGTAATGGAATTGTATCAATTTAACCCATGGAAATATGCCAACATAGCTTTTGTTCTCGTTGTTGTTGGCAGCATTTTATCCTTCTTGGGTACTGCCTACGAATTTGAAAATGACATAGACGATAGTTGTGCTCTGTCTGTTTTAGGTGCCTTTCTAAACACAACAGGTTGTGTGTATTTACTTATTTCTTTAGCCAATGCTATTCAAAAAATAAATGAAGTTATGGGCACAAACAAAAGAATTGACATCTACATATATATATTAGTAGGAACTACAATCCTTTATCTTTTTATTGATGATATAGACTTTATTATCCCATTTTTAATTGATACCTTACTTTGTGCTTTCATTGGTATTGAACTCATGCTAAATTACACAAAGAGGATAAAAAAGACTGGTATGGCTTTTTTACTATACGCATTTTCTTTTGGTACAGCGATTGGCTGGATGTCATTTGCTATGAGTGCTATAACTATAGATGGTATTCTTGAAGAACTTGGAGAAAAAACTATTTTTGAATCTACCAAGCATTATTTATCTGTTCTTTTAGCGGGAGAATTTATCTTAATGGTAGTAGAAATCTATGTTTACAATGTAATAAGATTGGCTCTAACGAAAAAAGACGATATAAACAACAATATTATTTAATTTAAATATTAGAGTTATGAGAAAGAAAGTAATCATTTGCTTGTATGCACCTGCAAACAAAGGGAAAACGAGCACCATCAGAAAAGTTTATGAACTTCTCGGTGGAAAAAAAGAAGTCCTCGAGTCGAGTTATGAAATCTCCGACGTTGTCATGCGTGGAGACATTAAGATTGGATGTGAAAGCCTTGGAGATCCAGATTCCGATCAAAAAGAATGGCTTGAAGATTTGCTGAAGAAACAATGTGATATTATTGTCACCGCATCCCGCACAAAAGGGGACACTGTAGGCAACGTAGATGCATTAGCAGAACAATATGAATATTCCATTAAATGGATTTCTCCAATTTATGGATATGAAATAGAGAAAGATGATATATTAGATATATTCCATCAAGCTAATGCTGAAGTTGTTATAAGTTTAATTGATAAAATAATAGGAGGAGAATTATGAACGGAGAAACAAAACAATGTCCTTATTGCGGCGTGTGGATTCGTAGAAAAATATATGCTTAATGCCACTGTCAATATTTCTAAAAACATTCGTAATATAAAAATAACTTAAAAAAAGAAAAAACATGAAAACAAAGATTTTAAGAACAATTTCAGTGATAATATTTGTTGTTACTGTACTATTAAATTATTCATGCAGTCAGTCCAATAATTCTGTAGAGTATTGGAAACCAACTGTTTTTAAGAAGTTCGCGTATTCTAAAGCTTGCGATGTCATAGATGATTATTTGGACGAAAGATTTAATTCTTTCCTGACTTCGTCAATGCGCCACCCAAATTAAGATTTGTTGCCAGATATGTCGAAAAGTGGTTTCACTGCGAGGTGCTTCTCCGTCAAGAAGAGTGTCTTAGTGAAGTAAGTCCCGTTTTTAGGCATCCTTACCCTGATTGTCGTGATAGTTTTGGCTGCCTCAAGCACCTTATCGACACTCATCCCAATCTTGTTAATGGCAATGAGTCGCTCCAGTTCCTTATATACCTTATAGGCGATGAAGCAAATGCAGACATGTGCCTCTATCCTACGTTCTGTAAAATGAAACATCGGACGCATTTCCAGAGTTCCTTTTGAAATACGGAATGCACGTTCCACCACCCAGAGTCCATGATACTCGGCAATGACACGCTCGGCGTCAAGGTCTGTATTGGTGATGTAGCCCTTGAGTCCGTCCCACTGGCAGTCCTCTGCAATCTTCTCTTCGCTGATGACGACTTCTATGTCCTTGCTGATTTCAAGAAACTTGTTGTAGCCACGCTTGTTCACCTGACTCTTCGTGATGCGTCCGGTCTTATAGGCTTTTCTCAATCGGACAATTCCGCGGTCACGGTTGTAGGCATCCTTCTTTGCACGCTTGTCGGAATAACTGACGATAAGTCTTTCCCCATTCTCACGTTTGTAGTCGTAACAGGCTTTATCAACCTTCTCTAAAGAGAGAATCCATTGCTTCACGCTTGCGCTCTCGCTCTTGATGCGGGCTCCAAGTATGTAGTTGTAGCCAGCCTCCTGCAGCAAAGTGACATTGTTCTTGTTCATCAAGCCTGAGTCTGCCACCACAACAAAATCTTTCCCCAGATTGAAACGCTGCTTGAAGTCATCTATCATTGGTATCATGGTGAAGCCCTCATACTGGCTGCCGTTGAACAGAGAGTATGAAAGCGGGTAGCCTCCTTCTGATACAAGCAGACCGAGTATAACCTGTGACTCTGCCGTCTTTCCATCCTTTGAAAACCCCGGTTCACGCAATACGTCCGTCTGTGCTGTCTCAAAGTAGAGCGTCGTCACGTCGTAGAACATCAATCCAATCTTGCCTCCGAACAGTTTCCGGGTGTGCTCTACGCTAATCTGCTGCGCAAGCTCCATCTGGGTATTGTAGAGCTTGTCCATGTAGCGATAGATGTGGTTGAGGTCAACATCTTCATCATAATATGACTTCAGGTAATCTACTGTGGCAAGTTTGCTTCTGGGCTGCGACACCCTTGCGATTACCAAATGACGCAGAATCTCATCGGGAATCCGGTTGAAGCCGATGCTGTCATAGACTTGATCAAGCAGAAGCCGAGTACCGTTTATCAACACGTTGTCAATATTGCTAAGGAAACGCTCTGTCTCCTCGACTTCCTTTCCCTTGCGGTCATCAAAGTCAAGTTCTTGCTGACCGCCAAATGAACGTATCCATGCAGCAGCCTTATCGCATAATGAATGTATTTCCTCTTCGGATGTAGAGGAGCCAAACGATTTTATTTCTTTATACTTTCCACTCGCTTTACTGACCACTACCACACTTGTAGAGCCGGAACGATTGTGTTTCTTGCGTACATACATGGTGCAAAGGTACACGTTTTTCGCTTGCGCCACCCAAACCACCCAATAATTTTACGTAACTCGCTGATTATCATTGTGCGCTATATGATGGCGCAAAAAAGTGATGAAGTCAGGAGTATTGGAAACCAACTGTTTTTAAGAAGTTCGCGTATTCTAAAGCTTGCGATGTCATAGATGATTATTTGGACGAAAGATTTAATTCTTTGGTAAAAACACCAAATGAATATCAGTCTGCATATTTAGAGATAGCTAAAGAGTTTTGTAAACGTAAATTGGATTTAAGAGGTGAAGAAAACTTGCCAGAAAAGATTCAGAATTATATAGGTTCTATAACGATAGAAGATGAAATCGTTATGGCTAATCTAAAATCTCATCCAGATTTGTATGTTGAGAATGTTCTTAAAATTATCGGTTCTGTGGATGATTTGAGAAAAGCTCTTGCAGAGCATGTAAAAGTGGAGAAAGTTGTCAACGAGAAAGTCTCTGGCTATAAGCGGCATAATGTGTTGTACAACATAGCAAATGAAGCGTATGCCATCTGCTGTATAACCGAAAAAGATAAAATACATAGTGAAATACAATTTATTGAAAATAGCAATAGCATAAATGACATTCTCGATTATTGGCAAATGTATGAATCGTTAAAATAAGTTTGAAATATGAGAAAGATAAAAGAAATAGCATTTATATATATTGCTGTATACATCTTTACTGCATGTCAAGGAACTAGCAGTTCGAAAAGTCAAGGTCTTAGTTATGATAAATCGCTTAGCAACGAGCAACAAATAGAGTTGTTGAAGTCTCAAGCAAAGAGTTTTGCAGACTCAATTCGCTCAATAGGTTATGATGTTTTAGGAACTTTTATAGATAAAAAAAATCATTCTGTATTTTATATTAAGAAGGGATTGACAATAAACTATGAAGAAGGTCATATGCGTTTGCTCCCGATAAAATGCAAAGATATCAAGACTGGGGAAGTGAATGATTTAAAAATTCCTGCAACGATGGATGGTCATACTGTTAAAGTTAATTTGTTATTGGGCTCTTATGCAGCAGATAACAAGATGCTATTATTATCAACAAATAAGAACTCTGCGGAAATAAATGATGATTATTCGCGACCATTTAGTCAAGAACCGATTGACGTCTTTCTCATTGATGTTAATGATTTATCGTTTCATTATGTAATAGGAGGACGGCATTGGATGATAGGTAAAGAAGGTTATGGTGACGATGCTATTCCTTTCCTTACTTGTTATGATGAAAGGAATTTAAAGATTCCTTTGATACAGATTTTTGACGGGACTTATAGTAAAAAAAACGTAGTTGAAAACTCTAAATCGTTCTCATTGACTCCAGATGCTGGTGCATATTCAATGGATGTATCGGAAGAGAGCAGTGCAAACGGCTATGAAAGCGTGTTGTCCAAAAGAAAATTATCTTATTCTGACTTGAGTAATAAGACGACAAAAGAACTTGAGATAATGAGAAATAGTATCTATGCTCGTCATGGCTACAGATTTAAGCGTGATGATTTGTTTAGCCATTTCTCGCAGTATTCTTGGTATAAGCCAACGACAAGCGACGTGTCAGCCGTATATAATTCAATGTCTGCCATAGAGAAATACAACGTTGATTTTATCAAGAAACATGAATAAAACAATGCGAATATTCTTGATTTTTTCTTGTTTATTGCTCATCTTTTTTGACAACATGTCAGACAAGCAAATATATTCAATATTGTCTTCTGATACTATTGATGTTTCAGAAAATAGTATTGTTGTTAATACTGATACGATACCATTGTTTGCAAAAAAGATTATTAAAGCTTATCTTGACTTTGATATCAAGTATTTAGATAATTCTCTTATTTTTTCTGATGGAACTAAAATCATATATGACGATGGTAAAGATAAGAGTTTTATTGAGAAATTGGATAACTGTGACATAGAGGATATGTTTTCAATGACCTATGACGTCGAACGTTCAGAACCATTGTATCTAAATGATTGTGGAAGAGGACGGTGTGAAGCTTTTTTCAAAAAGATGTATGGCAATAATGAAGCGGCAGTTCGTAAGAATTTAGTTCCCGTTGATTGGTTTGGTCAGAAAGTGCCATTTACGAAAATCAATGGTGCTGCTGACAAGTTAGGGAAGGTTGCATCAGAATTATCACAACACCCTGAGTTTCATAAATATCTCAAAAACGCTTCTTCTTTTTATTGGAGAAAAATAAAAGGTACAAATAGACAAAGTGCACATAGCTATGGAATTGCAATAGACATAAATACTCAATATTCAAATTATTGGTTGTGGTCTAATCCTAAAAGTTCCGAAAAAGACAAACTAAAATATGAAAACCATATCCCACATGAAATAGTTAGGGTATTCGAGAAGTATGGTTTTATTTGGGGAGGTAGGTGGTATCACTTTGACACTATGCATTTTGAATATAGGCCTGAAATTTTAAATTCCGAGTCACTATTGTGAGATTTTGGACCTAACTTCAAAATCGTGATTAAGTGAGGGCAAAGTGAATGGGTGTTTGACTAATGCCCTATTATCATCAACAAGAGCCACCCGGAAAAAGGTGACTCTTGTTGTTTAATCATCTATAATCTCTCAGCCATCTACACAATATCTCCTTCCCACAACTGATGCAGGAAATCCATTGCATATAGACATTCTATATTGTCTATTGTACGATTGAAAATATCGAGAGACACTATGATTCGGCGGCTATCGGGATATTCAGCGGCAAACGATTTCAAATTCTTTAAATGCTTGTTCAATACTTCCTCCACTGATTTTATCTCTATGGCAATGCGTGCCTCTCCCACTATAAGATCCACTTCAACACCAGTATATGTGCGCCAATAGCTAAGTTTCTCATCACAATGGAAATAATGCATATAAGCCACCAGTTCTTGAACAATGAGATGCTCAAAGGCATGTCCATATTCAGGAGTTCCTCGTTTAAGATCTTTGCGATGCAAGAGATGATTCATTATACCAACGTCAAAGAAATAGAAACGGGGAGATTGTACTAATCGACGCTTCATGACCTTCGTATAAGCAGGAATACGTCTCCCGACAAGTGTATCTTCAAGAATATCAAAATATGCGTTTACCGTAGTGGCACTGACTCCACATTCTTGAGCTATGTTATTGTAATTAACCACTTCACCATTCGTAAGTGCTGCCACTTCCAAGAAACGTTGAAAAGCATTGAGGTTGCGTACCAAAGCTTCTTCCTTGATTTCTTCTTTGAGATAGATGTCTATATAACCAGAGAGTAAACGTGACGGATTATTTGTAGCCAGATAGTGAGGAGGCAACATTCCCACAGTGACAGCCCTGTCAATATCGAAATTAGGAATTTCGGCACTTACCAAAGGGAAGAGATAAGCAGGAAAGGCACGTCCGCCCAATGTATTATGCCCCTTCCGCTTTAGCTTTCTGGCACTTGAACCGCAAAGAATAAAACGCAGGTGATGCTGAGACATCAGCCGATGAACCTCATTAAGAAGCTCTGGAATTTCAGGAATCTCGTCAATGATAACCAATGTGTTTTCTGCTTTATCTTTAAGCATTTCATAGAGCAGGAAAGGATGACGTTGAAGTCTTCTTTTCATTTCAGTGTTAAGCAAATCTATAAAAATGGCATGAGGGAATTGTTGCCTGAGCAATGTTGTCTTCCCAGTTTGACGTGCCCCAAATAAAAAAACACTTCCTTCTAATTCATGATTTAATTGGTAAATACGCGTTAACATAATATTTTCCCTTTCTGTTTTCAGTAGAGATTATTCATTTAAAATCACAAGTACAACTTTGGATTTTCATTTAAAATCACAAGTATAACTTTGGATTTTCATTTAAAATCGTGCACAAAAATACAATTATATTTGAAAACGACAATAAAAAATCGCTCTTTTTTCAAACCTCTGCTGCAGATTGGCGCAAGTTTGTTGTATATTTGCACAAAAATCGTTGAATGATGATAGATCACGAACGAAGACAAACTTATTTGATTTTTGTCGAGAGCAAGTTATATTTATTGAAATATAAGGAGGATTGAAAATGCGAGATTTTGCAGCTATAGATTTTGAGACGGCTAACAATGAGCGCAGCAGCGTATGTTCTGTAGGAATCGTCATTGTTCGTAACGGTGAGATTGTAGATTCGTTCTACTCTCTTATCCAGCCAGAGCCGAACTATTATAATTATTGGTGCAGTCAGGTTCATGGCCTTTGTTGTCATGATACGGATGATGCTCCTATATTCCCTAAGGTGTGGGAGCAGATAGAACCATTGATAGAAGGTCTTCCACTGGTAGCCCACAATAAGCCTTTCGACGAGGGTTGTCTAAAAGCCGTGTTCCGTGTTTATCAGATGGACTACCCTGACTATGAGTTCTACGATACGCTGGCAGCCTCACGCAGAGCCTTCCGCTATCTTGAGAACCACCAACTCCAGACTGTTGCAGCCGAATGTGGTTACTGCTTAGAGAACCATCATAATGCCCTTGCCGACGCAGAGGCATGTGCATGGATAGCAAGAGAGATATTGTAATGAAGTATCAAACAAAATAATATATAAACAATTACAGATATTACAACTATGAGTAGAGATAACGCAAGAACTATTTTTACGACGGCGGAGTTTGAACAGATAGAGATACTTGTCCGTCAGCTTGAGAAGGCCCCAGCAGACAAACAGAAGAGTATTCGTGGTAAGATACGGCGTATTGGCTTGTATTGGAGCGAGGTCGCTAGTGGAAAGTCATATACAGTACAGAATCTACAACGCTTAGTTGATAAAGCCGTTATCAAGGTTAGTGATGCAACTAAACCTGGCTCTCAAATTACTAAAACTAAGGGAAGGTCCGGTTCAGATGAATACTATATTATTGGTTTGTGTAATGAGGCACTGGGGA